>DATDGL010000191.1:0-47992 GCA_036522115.1 Candidatus Angelobacter sp. | reverse complement strand
CTTGCTCCTTCGGGGCAAGCTGCCGGGCCGTACCCGGATAAGGCAGATATTTCAGGAGAGAGAATCATGTCCACCGCACCCGTTTTGGAATCATTTCAATTCCAGGCTGAAACCACGCAGCTTCTCCACCTGATGATCCATTCGCTGTATACGCAAAGAGAGATATTCTTGCGGGAATTGATCTCCAATGCCTCTGACGCTCTGGACCGGCTGCGATTCGAGGCATTGACCAATCCTGATCTGGTTCCAGGCGACCATAAATACGAGGTCCGCCTCAAGCCGGACCTGGCTGCGCGCACTTTGACCATCGCCGATACAGCCATCGGCATGAGCCGCCAGGAACTGATTGAGCATATCGGCACCATTGCACGATCCGGGACGCAGGAACTGCGAAAGCGAATGCAGGAATCGCAATCTGCGGAGGCCTTGGCCGAGCTGATTGGACAATTTGGAGTGGGTTTTTATTCTGCCTTCATGGTGGCGGACAAAGTGACGATTGTCACCCGCCGTGCCGGCGAAACAGCAGCGACCCGCTGGGAATCCAGCGGTGACGGCACCTATACCCTGGCGGAGGCGGAAAAGGCGGGCTGCGGAACGGAGATAACGCTCCACCTCAAGCAACCGGACGCTGAAAATGGGATTGAGGATTACACCGACCGGTGGAAGCTGTCCATGATCGTCCACAAGTATTCGGACTTCATCGCCTATCCCATCATTTATGAAGGCCCGCCACAGGAACCGGGAGAGACGGAGGATGCGGCGAAGGAGATCAAGATTGAAACCAAAACGCTGAACTCCATGAAGCCGCTCTGGACCCGCAACCGGTCCGAGGTCAGCGAAAGCGATTACAACGATTTTTACAAGCATCTTTCCAACGACTGGACGGAGCCGCTCAAAGTTTTGCCCATGAAGGCCGAGGGAACGTTTGAGTATGAGGCGCTGCTGTTCATTCCATCGCAGGCGCCGTACGACCTCTTCTATCATGGCTCCGAGTCCGGCTTGCGGCTCTATGCCCGGCGCGTGATGGTAATGGATAAATGCGAGGACCTGCTGCCTCGTTACCTGCGCTTCATCAAGGGCGTGGTGGATTCCACCGACTTGCCACTGAATATCTCCCGCCAGAGGCTGCAACAGGACCGCCATATCACCCAGATTCGCAAATGGCTGACGCGGAAATTGCTGGATGCTTTCAGCGACATGAAAGAGAAGGAATCAGAAAAATACCTCAAGCTATGGGGCCAGTTCGGAAGGGCATTGAAAGAAGGCGTGAGCTCCGATTATGAGAACAAAGATAAGCTCCTTCCACTGCTGCAGTTTGAATCGTCCAATGATCCCAAGGAATTCACCACGCTGAAGGCCTATGTAGAGAGAATGAAGCCGGAGCAGACTGAGATCCTGTATCTGACCGGAGAGTCGCGCAAGGTGATTGAAAACTCTCCTCATCTGGAGGTCCCAAAGCAAAAGGGATATGAGGTGCTTTACCTCAATGATCCGGTGGACGAGATGCTGGTCCAGTCTGTGTATGAATTTGAAGGGAAACGCCTGAAGTCGGTGACCAAAGGAAAGATCCAGCTCGGTACCGAAGAAGAGAAGAAACAGAGCGAGGAACAGCTCAAGAAGAAAGAAGAGGAGTACAAAGCTTTTCTGGAGGGATGCCAGAAGAAGCTCGATGAGTACGTCAAGCAGATACGCCTGTCCGCGCGGCTGGTCAGCTCTCCCGCCTGCCTGGTGACGGAAGAGCACGAATACAGCCCCCATCTGGAGCGGTTATTGCAGAAGGGAAAGGGAGGCGGTCCCAAGCAGCGCCGCATCATGGAACTCAATCCCGACCATCCCATCATTGGCCGGCTCTTCGAGCGGTTCCAGGCGAATGGGGACGACCCGGCTATTGGAAACTCGATGGAGTTGCTGTTTGAGTTGGCGTTGCTGGCCGAAGGATCGGAGATTGCTGATCCTGTTCGCTTGAACAAGCTTACTTTGGAGCTGTTGCAGCAGACAGTGTAGCCGGCGTGCCGGCGTGATAGATTGGGTCGGCCATGACTCCCGCCCTGTGCCGTTCCATGAGACTTCCCCATGCGACGGCGATGGTTGTTGGCATCATCGTAGGGGCGACGGTCTTCATTCAATCTTCAGAGATCACCCACCTGGTACCCACCACGCGCGGAGTGATGCTGGCTTGGCTGCTTGCCGGCGCGCTGACCGTGTGCGGCGTTCTGGTCTGCGCTGAACTATCGACAATCTTTCCGCAGACCGGCGGAGTTTACGTCTTTCTGAAACAGATTTTTTCTCCCGCAATGGGTTTTCTGTGGGGCTGGGCCATGTTCTGGAGCATGCACTCCGGCATTATCGCCGCCATTGCAGTAGTTCTGGCCCGCTATGTGGCTTATTTTCTTCCCCTGAGCAACGGAGAGATCCGGCTGTTGGCCATGGGCTCGATCCTCTTGCTTTCAGGAATTAATTATCTCGGAATCAAATTGGGAGGAGCGGTGCAGCTTGCGGTCACTGCAGCAAAGCTTGCCGCTGTGGTGCTGCTGGTTGGCCTTCTGTTCTGGTTCGGTGGGCCAAGGCATCGGGCTTTGCCGGCGGAGGCTGCGGCGCCTCCGGCATCATTGGCCACCTATGGCCTGGCCATTGCTGCCGGCCTGTTTGCCTTCGGCGGATGGCACCAGGTGACCTACACGGCCGGCGAGACTCGAGACCCCGAGCGCACCATTCCGCGTGCGCTGCTGTTGGGCACTTTGATCGTCACAATTTGCTACATGCTGTTGAATGCCGCTTATCAATATGTATTGCCGCTGAGCGAAGTAGCGCACTCCAGCCATGTGGCTGCGGATGCATCGCAGCGGGTTCTGGGTACGGGAGCAGGAGGCGCCATAGCCGCGCTGGTTGTGCTCTCGGCCTTTGGCTCCCTGAATGGCGTGATCCTGGCTGGCCCTCGTGTTTATTACGCTATGGCGCTGGATGGATTGGCCTTTCGCTGGATGGGAGCTGTACACCCGCACCGACAGACTCCGCATCTCGCGCTGGCAGCGCAGGCCGTATGGTCCTGTGTGCTGGTGGCCACTGATAGCTACCGCGCCCTCTACACCCGCGTGGTCTATTCAGAATGGTTCTTCTTTGCCTTGCTGGCTGCCGGACTGTTTGTGTTGCACCGGAGGCGGGAATACAAGCCTGTAGTCTTGAAACGCGCTTACCCGTTCGTTCCAGCATTGTTTATCGTGGTGTCGCTAGCCATCGTCGTTAACCAGTGCGTTGCCAATCCTGGTGACAGCGCACTGGGATCAGCCTTGCTTCTTGTGGGACTTCCCGTGTACTTTGTCTGGTCGCGGCGCAAGCCGGATGCCAAATCCGGAGCCGGACTTCCAACGACCCAATGACCATCATCGACTTTCACAATCACTATTACCCGCCCAAATACCTGGAGGCGCTGGAGCGCGGACCCAGCACCGTACGCATCACCCGCGACGACGAAGGCAATCCCTGGCTGCATTATCCCGGCGACTACAACATTGCCGTTCGCGGCCACCGCGATATTGATTTTCGCGAGCAGGTGCTGCGGGATGCCGGAGTGGATACCCAGATCATCACTCTCACCACACCCGGCACCCACGTGGAAACACCGGCTACGGCCGCCAGCCTGGCCAGCCTGGTCAATGATTGCTTTGCCCAGGTGGTGGCGGAAAAGCAGGGACGTTTTGCCGCTCTGGCCACGCTGCCCTTGAATGATCCCGCAGCATCCATTCAGGAGCTGCGCCGGGCCATGGAGCAACTGCGTTTTCGCGGCGCCATGGTGTTCAGCAACATCAATGGCGTGGCGCTGTGGGACCAGCGCTTCTGGAAGCTCTATGAGGTGGCGAACGAACTGGGAGCCGTGTTCCACATCCATCCCACCAACCCCGTGGGCGTGGAAGCCATGATGGAGTATTGGCTCATGCCGCTGGTGGGTTTTCTATTTGACACCACTCTGGCGGCGGCTGGTCTGGTATTCAGTGGCGTGGCAGAGCGCTTTCCACGCATTCGCTGGGTATTGGGGCACCTGGGAGGCGCGATTCCTTACCTGGCTGAGCGGCTGGACCGGGGCTACGAAGCTTTTGAGGAATGCCGAAAGAACATATCCAAACCGCCCACGGATTATCTGAAGCAATTTTACTTCGACACCGTCAACTTTGATTCCCGCGCCATCGAACTGGCGATTCAATTTGCCGGGGCGGACCATATTCTTGCGGGCAGCGACTATCCCCACCAGATTGGCAGCATTGAGAAAATGCTGGAGAGCATCCGCGGTTTGAATGTTTCTGAAGAAGACAAGGCGCGAATCCTGGGTGGCAATGCGAAACGCCTTCTGGCAGCCTGCTGAAAAATTCTTTTATAAGCGCTCCACTGCAAAAGCAGGAGTTGCGCGCGCTCGCCTTCGGCAGAAAGGAAGTGACCTGTTTTCAAAGCGTTTTTACGCGGCTTGAAGGCCGCTCGGCATCCTTCGGCCAACCTCAGGACAGGCTGAGGTCGTGCCCTGTTACCTGTTTCGTTATTGAAATCTACTTTTTCACAGCAGCCTTCTGAGGATGTGATTGATTTTGCCAAATACCAACTACTAAATACCAAGTACTTCTTTTACAATTCGCTCGATGCTTCCCGCGCTCACATTGGCACTCTGCTTGACTGTGACAGGCCAGGGTTCATCGAGTCTTCCCACCGGAGCAGCATCGGCAAAACAAGATCAGGCCACTCCCGCGAGCAGTCAGGACGGAAACAAAGACCAGGGCAATTCATCCGCAGGCGCGGCTCAGCAAAAGAAACATGCGCATGCCGCTCCACCTGAACGCAGCGCGCTACAGCCGACCGCCACAGCGGAAGACAAGACTCCTCCTGGAAGTGAGGTGACGTCTCACCTGCTGGATCGCTGGTTTCAGGCTTACGTCCTCATTACCGGGTTGCTGGCCCTGATTGGGCTGAGCGGGCTGGGAGTGGTGCGGCGGCAACTTCGGGAGATGAAAGAGGCGCGCAAGCAGACTGACTCCCTGCTGAAACGCGCGATCGAGCAATCGTCTGCCTTGAGCGATGCGGCAGAACAGACGGACCGGCTGATTGAACAGGCCATTCAACAGGCCAATACTGCCGCGGAACAAGCCAAGGCGGCAAATATGGCTGCCTGTGCGGCCAAGACCAGTTCAGAGCATTTTGCGCAGATTACAGGAACGTCTGTGCAAAGTATTCACCTTGCCCAGGACGCCATGCGACTGGCGCAGAGGGCATGGGTATTTGTGACTGAAACTCGTGTAGGCGAGTTGCAGGCGGGAAAGCCATTAAGCATCGTGATCGGGATTAAGAACACTGGGCGAACACCGGCCAGAAATGTCCAGATTGCGGCGTGCATTGACGCACTGCCCAAAGGACAGGTTCCGGAGCCTAATCTGGAAAAGATGCAGAGCCGCGGCATCATTCCTCCCAGCGGGACGCTGTTTGTGACCATCGGCACCGGACGCAAGAATGCAGAAGGGATAACCGAGAAGGGTTTGGAGTCGATCCTGGCAGGTGAACTGGTGGTGTGGGTGTACGGCACAACCACGTATGAAGACATCTTTGAGACCCGCCAGGCCACCATGTTTTGCTACATGCTTCAGCCGGATGGAAAAACCTTCGGCGCGGCCGATATGTATAACGATGCAACGTGAAGGAATGACTAAATTAGACTCCCTCCCACTTCGATCTCTTCTCGTTCTATTGTTGATCTCCTCTCCGTGCGGTTATGCTCGCGAGCCCGGGGCGATTCACTCTTCAACCGAATTGCTGGTGGTCACGACGTCGGACTGGAATACCATTGAGGGCACGCTCCAGCGCTATGAGCGAACCCATCCGGGAGGGAAGTGGAGACCGGTTGGAGAGACAATTACGGTTGTCGTGGGCAAGAATGGATTGGGATGGGGATCCGGCATTGATCCCGCTGACGCAAGGGACCTTCGCAAACAAGCTGAGCCGATCAAAAAAGAAGGCGACGGTAAGGCCCCGGCAGGCATCTTCCGGCTCAGCCGCGCGTTTGGCTACGCCCGCCAGGAGCAATCCGGATGGAGAATGCCTTACATCAGCCTGACTCCATCCATTGAATGTGTAGATGATCCTGCCTCAAAGTTCTACAACCGCGTTCTGGACGGGACCAGCGTTTCGTCTGATTGGAAGAGTTCGGAGCACATGCGTCGCCCGGACGAGTTGTATCGCTGGGGAATCGTGGTTGACCACAACGCAGACCCGCCAAAGGCGGGTGAAGGCTCGTGCATCTTCCTTCATATATGGCGTGGCCCGGGGCAGGGAACTGTCGGGTGTACGGCCATGCCACGTGAGCGATTGGAAACCTTGCTGGCATGGCTTGATCCCGCTCGTGGCCCGCTGCTGGTGCAAGCTCCGGCAGCGCAGTACCGGCGGCTCAAACGCCGGTGGAAGCTGCCGTAAGTCCAAAGTATTAAGGGTTTCCTTTCGCTTGACTTCGCTCTGGGCTCCGAGGTAGCTTCTGAGTCACTCTTAACCAGGCCTGACCTCTAAGGAGCATTTCATGTCGATAGCCAACAAGGCCCTTGCCGTACTAGCGGCGCTTGCTTTCTTTCTGTCCTTCATCACCGTGTCAGTCTCGGGAACCAATCCTTTTATGCGGAACGCGAAGCAAGAGTTGTCATTGAGTGTATCGGGCGCCAAGGTAATTCAGTGTTACCTCCGCCCGTGCACTGCCAAAGACATACTGGGCTCGCAGCCCGGAATCGTGGGAGCGATGCTGAGAAACATCCCTGATAGCGCCACGCGGGAAACCATCAAATTAAGCGGGAGAGAGGCGCCAGACGCGGGGATAAATTTTCTTTTGTTTGCCGCTATCGCGGTGATCATTGCGGCCATCACCGTGTTTCCTGGAGCTAGAGCATCGGAATTGCTTTCAGGCCTGGCTTCTGTTGGCGGCATCATTCTGCTGTTCCTGTTTCGCAGTAAAGTCGTGGATTTGGTTTCTGCGCAGTTTCCACATGACCTGAACTTTCTTGGCACGGCCATAAAACTCGATTGGCAGTTTGGCATGGGGTTTTGGGCTTGCGCGGTCTTGTCAGGCTTGTCGGCCATTCTGGCATTTAAGGGGACCGGCGGTGGCCAACGTTCTCTTGCGGCTGCAGCATCGGGTTCGATGGGTGGGTACGCTCCTCAGCCGCAGGCTGGCGCTACACCATCTTCCGGAGAACAGTTGGCGGTCTGCTCCTCTTGTGGGTCGGTTAATACGGCTGGAAATAAATTCTGCCTGTCGTGTGGAGGAGCTATCACGGCGCCTGCAGTCCAGCAACCCCAGAACAAGGCAGTTGCCGAACCGCAAGGACCTGTGTGTCCGGCGTGCGGGTCGAGCAAAGCGGGCACGGGGAAATTCTGTTTGGCCTGCGGGGCAGCGATGGCTGCGTCTGCAGTGCAGCAGCCGGAAAAGAAGATTGTCGCTGAGCCACAAGGACCTGTGTGTCCGGCGTGCGGGTCGAGCAAGGCGGGTACGGGGAAATTCTGTTTGGCCTGCGGGGCAGCGATGGCTGCGTCCGCAGTGCAGCAGCCGGAAAAGAAGGTTGTTGCGGAGTCTCAAGGGCCTGTATGCCCCTCGTGCGGGTCCACCAAGCCAGGGACAGGGAAATTCTGTTTAGCCTGCGGCGGCTCGCTGATGGCCGGCGTGCAACTCTTTCAACCCAGTGAAACCCATACCTCGGTCGCACCCGTTGCAGCGGCAGCAGCAGCGGCCCCGGTCGCCGCGGCGCCCCCGGATGCCATGGCGGCGCAGGCTTCGGCCGGAGCGCCCGTAGGCCAACCGTTGCGCGCCACGGCGCCAGTGGTTGCGGCAACGCCGCGAGTAGAGAACCCGGTGGCATCGACTGCAGTTCCTCCTGTGGAAGATGAACCGGTCGCACCGGCCTCTCAAGTCGCTCCTCCAGCAGCTTCACCGCAGGCGGCTGAGCAAACTTCCCTGGATTGGACCAAGCCTCCGTCATCGCAGCCAAAACAGCAGGCGTGCGCAGCTTGTGGCGCCGCCCTTAAGGCAGAACAGAAATTCTGTCTGGCATGCGGAACGCCTGTAGGTCAGGCTCAAGCTCCGGCCAAAACGGAAGCGCCAAAATTCACACCCGCGCCACAGCCTGAGCCGATCCAGCCGCCGGCCCCGACCCGGATCTTCGAACCGGCGCCCAGGAGTTCAAGTATGGTATGGATTCTCGTGGTGGTGCTGCTGGCGGCAGCCGGCACGGGTGGGTGGTTTGCATGGAAGTATTTCACCCGGCCAGATGTAACGGTTACTGCGATCAGGCCAAAAATTCACGTAGCTACTGGAGGAAAGGCCGACCTCGACGTCAACGTTTCCGACTCCAGTGATATCGATTGGTCAATTCAAGAAGGCCAAAAGGGAGGCCAGGTTACGGGCTTAGGCGCCGTGATGGTTTCAGGCCAGCCGCTCTTCCGCGCGAGTTACGTTGCACCGCAGACAACCGGAATCTATCATGTGATTGCCACCAGCCACGCGAATCCCAGCCGCTCCGCGCAAGTGGAAATCACGGTGGTCGGCACTGCCTTACCTGGCAGTTCTGCAACCGCCACAGAACCTGCGCCACCAACGGCGGCGACCGCCACGCCCTCCACAGTTCCTGCGACCACTACCAGCCCGGCTGTTGTATTTCCGGCTGCAGCGCAAATTATCGGCACGTGGAGTGGACCGACGTCTGACATGAGAACGGCCATCGGCGCCGATTCCACCATCTCTATGACCTCCGCTGCCAATCCGCAGAAAAACCTGAGTGGAACCTATCGCTTCACCGACAATTCCCATCTCGATGTTGATTTCGGGAATGGCGACGTGAGGAAGTGGGAAATTCGATTGGATGGCAACAATCTACTCGTGAATTCGCAGTCGGGAAACGGGGCTTCGGCGTTAATTTTTCAAAAGCTACAGTGAATCGCAATCAGTGCTGAAGAGAACATCCGGATCGGACAGGCTTCCGAACCGGGTGTTCTGTTTCGTTTTAGCTCGAGGTCAATTCGCGTTCATTCGCGAGCCAGAGCATTTTCAGTATTGGTGTAGCCCGTCTTTTAGAACGCTATTTTCAACCCGAACTGTATCTGCCGCGGAGAGTCCGCCGACGAGAAGAACAGTGGCTGGTTAAGCTGGCTTGCGTTTGTCGGCACTACGCCCTTCAATCCGGTGTACGGGCCGCTCAGTAAATTGAGAATCTGGCCGTTCGGCAACGTGACATTCGGAGACAGACCGTTTTGGTCAAACACGTCATTCACATGATTGAAGTTCACGTGATTCAACAGGTTTGTTCCCTGCGCAATCACGCTAACCCGTACTCCCCGGTCTCGGTTGATGTAGAAAGATTTTTGGAAGCTGAGATCCAGAGAGTAAAAAGGCGCTCCGCGATTGTTGTCACGTGAGGAAAGGAACGGCATGGCATAGTTGCTGTCTACGGCAATACCGTTTCCACCCAAAGCAATAGGCAAGGTCGAAAGACTTGGCGTCCGCACTGAAAACGGCAAGCCGCTGTGCAAGGTAAGGAACGGAGACAGAGTTACGTCAGACAGAATGCTAGACAGAAATTTTCCTTGTCCGGCCTTGAAGGGAAGCTGGTATACGGCATTGGCGACAAAGTTCTGCGGTATGTCAAACACGGAAATGGAGCGGAAAAGGTCCAGGCGGCTGGGCCGGAACCAGTTCTGGAAGCTGGAGAAGTCGATAGTATCGTCGATGGTTTTACTCCAGGTGTAGTTGGCCTGGAACTGCAATCCGTGGCTGAACCGCTTGGTCAGAGAAGCGGTAAAGCCATGATAGATGGAGCTGCCATTGGAAGCATAGGCCGTGTGCTGAATCTGCCCATTTGATACATACAACGGTCCACCAGTCGCATCCGTGCAGGCAGGCGTTGGGCACAGAGGCGATCCAACAGGAATCTGGTTGTAGGCGGTCTCCACCGGCATTTGCAGGTGGACGCCGTGGTACATGATATACCCCAATTCCACGGAAAGGTCCTTGACCACTTCATGGCTCACGCTCAAGCTGGTCTGGATGCTGTAAGGGTTCCTGTAATTGGGCGCGACGCTGTAACCGACTGAAGCACCCGGGGAAGTGATATTAATGCCTACGGCGGCGTAATCAGCAGGCGTGAGATGACCGAATGGCAGCTCTCCTTTGGCTACCCCGAGTCCCCAAAGCTCGGCCACCCGTGGATCTGTAGGACTGAGGACCTGAAATACCTCATTGATGTACCGGCCAGTGCCATCCAGCAAAGAACCATAGGATGGAATCAGCACGTCAACGGGCGCAACGTAGATTCCCGCACCAGCGCGAATCACGGTCTTGTGGTCACCCCAGGGGTCCCAGGCGAATCCCACGCGCGGAGAAGCATAGAAGCTGGTGCCCAGGGGCGAAGGCTCGCCGTCAAAATCCATGCGCACCCCGGCGTTCATGGTCAAGCGCGAGTTCAGCTTCCAGCTATCCTGCACGTAGCTGCCAAAGTAGTGGCCCCATCCGGTCCACACTGGATTGTTGAACCCAGCGATTACATCCGCAGGTACGCCGAAAGCGAAAGATTGAGGGCCGGTAAGATTGGTTGTCAGCGGTCCGGTTGCCGGAAGCCCGTGGGTCAGATTGAAGCCCACCAACTGGGCCTGCACCGCCGCTGGGGCCAACGCTATGAGCGGAACCGCGCCGTCTCTGAAATCAAATTCGGGATTGAACCACAGGTCATTTTCTATATGGTAGTTGGCAGGCCGGTAGGATGCGCCAAATTTGAGAGTGTGTGCACCCTTGGTCCAGGTGATGTTGTCTTCGAATTGATAACGCTGCTGGTGGGCCAGGTAGGGAAGCAGAGCTGGCCCGCCGAAGGTGGAGGTGCCGCCCGGCCCTGGGGCCCCCAGATTGCCCAGGCTGAAATTTACGCCATTTTCATGAAAAGGAATGGCGCTGGAGCGGTTGCGAGGAACCACCTGGACCAGAACTTGGTTGACTAAATTGGGATTGATGCTGCGCGTCCAGGTGCTGAGAATGCTGAGGTCGCGGACGAACAAACCATAGCTGTCCGGTGTTCCATTGGTAATTCCATCCAGCGGCGACGTAAAGTTGTTGTGAGCATAGCCGACGCGGAAGGTGATTGTATCCCGGTCGCTGCCCTGGTAGTCGAAACGCATAACTGTATTGTGCAGCCGGTCTGGGTTATTGAATATGCCATTGTCGCGATTCAGGATGGTGGCCAGCGCGGGATTATTCAATGGCGAGAGTCCTGGGGTGATGCCGTTGGCAAAGCCAACCAGGAACGGATTGCCGGACGTCTTCAGTGCATTGACGTAGCAGACCTGGTCCGGAATCTTCTGAGTAAATTGGCTGGTGCAGTTTCCTATGGGATTGTTATTCCCTAACAAGGGATTACTGATTCCCAACACCGTGGGAGCGGTGAGAATGCCGGCATTGCCGAAGTTGGGTGTATCCAGCCGCTGAAATTCATAAGTAGTGAAGAAGAAGAGTTTGTTTTTGACGATTGGGCCGCCAATCGAGCCGCCAACATAGAGATGCTGATCGAACGGTTTAGCGAAACCGGCGACCTGGTCGATAAAATTGGTGGCTTCCAGGCTCTGATTGCGGAAGAAGCCGAATGCGTCCCCGTGCCACCGATTGGTTCCAGTCTTGGTAACAATGTTGATGGCGCTGCCATCGGTGAATCCAAATTCGGCGGCAAAAGCGTTGCGATTGACCTGGTACTCTTGGATTCCATCTACCGGCAGATTTGTAACCCTGTACTGCCCGGTACCATACTCGTTTTCTCCGCCGTCGATGGTGGAGAGGTTGTTCCGGCCATTGCTGCCGCCGATGGAGAAGCCCGTAGTCAGATATCCGGTAAATCCAGGGTTCTGGCTGCGCGTGGCTTCAGAGTTGCTAACCCCGGGAATCGTATACACGTCGTAGGTGAAGCTCCGGCTGATATTCGGGAGATCTTCCACCTGGCGCGGGTCTATTGTATTGGCCTGTTGTGACTGGTCCGGCTGGATCAGAGGAACGGTATCCGCGCCAACCTCGACCGTCTCGCTCAGAGTACCCACTTTCAGATGAGCATCGTAAATCGCGCTCTGGCCAACTGTCAGCTCGATACCCTTCAGCACAACTTTGTTGAATCCCTGCGCCTCATAATTGACCTGATAGGTTCCGGGAGGCAACGCGGTCAATTGATAACCGCCGTCAGAGCCGCTGCGGGTGGTCCTGCTGATTCCGGTTGCCGAATTGGTGGCAGTTACAGTGGCTCCTGAAACCACAGCACCCTGAGGATCCACCACGGTTCCCTTAAGCGTAGCCGTAGAGTAGTCAACCTGAGCGTATGCCGCTATCGCCAACAGGAAAAGAAGAAGACACCCGATACTCGCACCGCTGACAGTAACCTTCTTCATGCGCTCCATTTCTGCCTCCTGAAAAATATTCATCCGAAAGACGTGCGCTCACCCCGCTTGTGTAAAAGCTGAAAGCTGCCAAGTGATTGGCTGCCCTTTGGTGGATTTCGGGACAAGCGGTGACAAGATACCACTACTGCAACTGCCCAGTAAACAAAATCATACTAATGGAGTGTTGACCTGATGATCTGATGACTCGTGAGTATGATTGTATCTGGGTTGAAATCAGTCTCAATCCATATAAGTTGTTTATTTCATTGGGTTTGCTGACCAGAGGTAGTGCTTGGCTTGAAATTCAACTAAAAAATTAGTTACTATTTTTCACAGATTGCGTCTAATACAAGTATGCCGCCCCGAGCGTCTACCACCTTGACTGAAGCCGAACTGAGGCTGATGAACGTCCTGTGGCAGAAAGGACCGGCTACGGTGCATCAAGTGCTGGAAGCGCTGCCCAGGAATCCTGCCCTGGCGTACAACTCTGTCCTGACCACCATAAGGATCCTGGAAAAGAAAGGTTACGTGAAACACATAAAAGATGGGCGCTCCCATATTTATATGCCCCTGGTGGGACAGAAGGAAGCTACTCGCTTTGAGGTCAGGAACCTGGTGAGCCGCTTCTTCAAGAACTCGCACGAGCTCCTGGTGTTGAATTTGCTCGAGGACCAGAGCATTGACGCCGGGGAACTGAAGCGGCTCAGTGAATTGCTGGAAAACGGCAAACCGGAGAAAAAGGAGAGCTGAAGTTGGACCTGTTGCAGGTTACAGCGCGGAGCATGATTGGCTGGATGATCTACGGCCTGCTTGAAGGCACGGCGCTCGCGCTATTCGTCTGGCTCCTCCTCCGGCTTCTGCCACGGCAGAATGCCGGGACACGTTTTATCTTATGGTTTTCCGCGCTGCTGGCCATCTTTTTCCTCCCGCTGCTCGGAGGACCAGCAAGGTCCCAGAGGATGGCAGCTTCCGCAAGTGGAGCTTCCTCCAGCCTTGGCCTGATCACGCTCCCAATTTCATGGGCGATTGCAATCTCTGTCATCTGGGCGCTGATCGCGACCATGAACCTCATCCGGGTTATTGCCGGTCTATGGCAGATCAACAGGCTTCGTCAATACTCTGAAGAGATTGATGCGAAATTTCTCAGTCCTGAACTCACCCAACTGGTTCGAGAGGTGCGGCGGTCCGTATCCCTACGTCTCTCCGATTGGGTGCAGGTGCCCACGGCAATCGGCTTCCTGAAACCTGCCATTGTGCTGCCGCGCTGGTTTTTGGAGGAGATCTCGCCCCAAGAGTTGAAGCAGGTTCTGGTGCATGAGTTGAGCCATCTTCGCAGAAGAGATGACTGGACGAACCTGGCCCAGAAATTCATGAAGGCGTTGCTGTTTTTCCATCCATCTGCGTGGTGGGTTGAGCAGCAAATCTCGCTGGAGCGCGAGATGGCTTGTGACGACGAAGTCCTGGCGCGGACCGCCAACCCCATGGATTACGCCCAGTGCCTCAAGCGGGTTGCGGAAAAGAGCTTCGTCAGAAGGCAGATCGTACTGGCTCAGGCGGCAGTCAGCCGCATGCGCCAGGTGACGTTGCGGGTGGCGCAGATTCTGGATGTGAATCGCCCGAGCACCACTCGAATCTGGAAGCCGGCCCTGCCCATGATCCTGGTGGCCGCATCTCTTTGCGGGTTTGCGGCATGGATAGCGCCCGCTCTGGTTGCTTTTACTGACGATTCCCCACATCCAATCCCTGCGGTATCTGCGGTCAGCTACTCTCGCCCCGGTTCTTCTTTAGTCAAAGAAGTGAAGGCGAGCTTGGCGCCTGTTCCATCGAACATGAGCGCTGCGTACACTCGGTGTTTTGGGAACACAAATCCGAGGCCATGCTCTGCATCGTCTCCAGGCAAACCCGTCCCGCGAAAGACCCAGATGACAGTTTCGCATTCGCCGAAACTGACTCTGGCCGCAACTGCGCCGCCAGCGCAGCCTCCGCAAGCGAAGGCCTACGTGGAGGGCGATTACGTAGTGCAGAGCGAGCAATTTACCGTCACCATGGCGGGAGACCAGGGAACTTGGCGGGTCCAAATGTGGCAGGTGCGGGTGATTCTGCCTCCTGATCATTCCAAGAAAGCAATTCCTCGAAAGAACATTTAAATCAGTTTTTGGCAGCGGCTACTGGCTGCTGCTGCAACCAATAGAACTAATTAATTAGTTATGAATGGAGAAGAAAAAATGAATACGAAAGGAAATTGGAAATCGGCGTTCACTCGTCGTCTCCTCACGCCGTTGCTGGCGATTGCGATGGTGGCAACGTTTGGCGCTTATGAGATTTATAAACCGGCGGCCGCTACAGCGGCAGAGGCGGCTCCGGCTGGAGCGCCGTTGCCGGAAGATAGTGTCTCTGCTTTACTGTCTCTCGACAAGGCCATGGAAACCCTGGCTGCTCACGTAACGCCTGCGGTAGTGAACGTGACCGTGGCTGCGCGCAGCAAGCAAGTGAGCATGCCGGATGAGATGCCGGAATTCTTCAAGCATTTCTTTGGCGACCAGCAAATGCCCATTCAGCGCGGACCACAGATTGAACACGGTCTGGGGAGCGGAATTATCATCGCGCCGAATGGCTTCATCGTCACCAACAACCACGTGATCAAAGACGCCACTGATATCCGGGTGACGTTGAATGATCGCCGGGTGCTGCCGGCTAAACTCATTGGCGCTGATCCGCTGACCGATCTGGCAGTCATCAAGGTGGACGCTTCCGGGCTTCCCAGCCTGCCCTGGGGAGAGTCGACAGTTCTCCGCCCGGGACAGACGGTGCTTGCTTTCGGCAATCCGTATGGGTTCCGTTTCACCGTGACCCGTGGAATCGTGAGCGCAATCAACCGCGCAAACCCCTACTCGGACGATCCCCACAAGCCCGGCCAGTTTATCCAGACAGATGCGGCCATCAATCCCGGAAACTCCGGTGGACCGCTGGTGGATGCCCGGGGCGAAGTGGTTGGCATCAACACCTTCCTGATCTCTCCGTCTGGATCGTTCTCCGGAATGGGATTCGCGATCCCTGAACAGATCGCGAAACACACCGTGGAGACATTGATTAAAGACGGCAAGGTGAGACATGCCTACATGGGAGTGGGCATCACAGATGTTACGCCGGACAATGCCAGGTTCTTCCATCTTAGTGATACCAACGGCGCGGTCATTACCGAGGTGCAGCCGGATGCGCCTGGCGCCAGGGCCGGACTCAAGGTTGGCGACGTGATCACGGAAGTCAACGGACAGAAGGTGAATGATGCCGGAAGCCTTCAGGTGCTGATCGGAGAACAGGGCCCCGGAGCCAAGGTCAACCTGCAGATTCTGCGCGATGGCAAGCCCATGTCACTGCCGGTCACGGTGGAAGAGTTGAACGCCAAGACAGAAACGGGCGGCTCCAACTCCGGTGAAGAGCATGGCAAGGCTCGATGGGGACTAGGCCTGAGCAACATGACTCCCGATCTCCGCGACCAATTGCAGGCGCCCGGCAACGTGCATGGCGTGGTGGTCACTGAGGTTGAACCAGGAAGCCCGGCGGACAATGCTGGTCTGTCTCGCGGAGCGGTGATTCAGGAAGTAAACCGCCACCCGGTGCAGAGTGTGGCGGACGCCAAACGCGAACTCAGCAGCATTCCCAAGGGACAGGACGTGATGCTGTTGATCTGGAGCAACGGCGGCAGCACTTTTGCGGTGCTGCACTCCAATGGTCCCGGATCTGACAACGGCAATTCCTAAACTCAAACTGTCAGGACTTAACCGGCGCATCCCGCTCTGCTGTGGCAGAGCGGAATGCGTTTTGCGCCTTCCAGGCGCTCTTATAGGTAACTAGACTGCTCTCGACTAGCTTCTTGTGCAGGCAAGCCGGAAAACTAACCATCACAGAAACTATAAATGCAGGTTGAAATCGTGTATGTCCTTTAGTAATCTGTGTTTCATTATGAAATCGATCATTAATAGCAATCTATATTTATGATTCCAAATGTGAACTCTCAATTCGGAAAGCATTCGCAAGCGGTAAAATCTGAAACGCAGATATCACGAAACGCCAGACAACAACTTCCAGCAGTATCGCCAGGTCAGATCGTTCCGAATGCGAAATCTTGCAGTTCCCAGCGAATGATGAATAAAGGACCGATACAGCCAACCGTCCAAAACCGAAGCGCTCAAAAGGCCGATCGCAAATCCGTGGGTTCTTTCGCGGTTCCCGTGGCTGCAAACCGCGAAAACGCAACTTCGGTTGAAGCTAAACCAGGGTTGGCGCCCTCTGTTTACAATCCGCATATTTCCAAAGGAGCCGCGCAAGGAGAGATGAGGTCATCCGGCGCCGTTCAGCCGAAAGGGCGGTCGTCCAATCAAGCCGTGAGGACTTCAGGGTTCCCCGCCGGCCGAACAAATGCAATCCAGCAGCCGGCCCCGAAGCAGGCGCCCCCTGTTTACAATCCATATATTTCCAAAGGAGCCGCGCAAGGAGAGATGAGGTCATCCGGCGCCGTTCAGCCGAAAGGACGGTCGTCCAATCAAGCCGTGAGGACTTCAGGGTTCCCCGCCGGCCGAACAGATGCAATCCAGCGGCGGCCGGCCCCGAGACCGGCGCCCCCTGTTTACAATCCAAATAGTTCCGTTCCAACCCAACGCGGCAGTTCTGCATTACCCCACCCTACACTGCCGAAGATGGCTGGTGGCGCCAGGGTTTCACCACCATCCATCATCCGTTCATCGGGAGTCCGGCAGACGGTGCAAAGGATGAGCCAAGCCTACAGGCCGGTATCACAAGTGCCTCAGAGCCAAAGAGTTTTTTCGAATCGAGGTGGTACTACGATTCAAAGACTGGCGCTGGCAATGGGACAAGACCAAAAGGCCCAGATTAAAAAGTTAGCTGAGACTGGCTGGTACTTCTCGACTGAAGCGTGGGGACTTTTTTCTGGCTATCCTGATTTGACGGCGAATAACGATGCAAACATCACACTGTGGGGACACGCCGGCCAAGATACTTTTGGCGATTTAACTCCCTCAGAGCTTGTCGGGGAATTAATCACCAAGGGCCTTAAGAACTCCGGCCACACTGTCCTTGAGATTTTGGGATGCGCTCCGAATCAAACTGAACTTTCATACGAAACGACTTACGTGCAAAAGGTTCAGGAGCTTCTGCAAGAAAGAATCACGGGACGTAAAATTCAAGTCAAATCGTATCCCATGCCGAAGCCCGGTGAAGATAGCACCGATTACCGGTTCGATCTAATTGGCTACTTTGTATACATCTACGGCAGTTCTGAGCGTTTGAACGCTATCAAGGAAAAGTTCCGTCTCCTGCGTAGAGTGCATGGGCAGAATTTAAGCAAAACCGCGACAGAGAATCAGAAGCAGGTCTATGACAAGTTTGTGGAGTATTTGGGAGGGTTAGATAAGATAAAGTTCTTAACGGACAAGTATGGCAATGTGCGGAAGTATCTTGAAGAGCCTCATACGGTCAAGACCCACAAGGGCTCAGTAAAAAGCAAAGTTAATGAATTGCTGTTGCAAGATGTGTACAACGAATAAAAGATTTTTTCCGTAGTTTGCCCTAAGGTTGTTAGAAAAGAGCGGCGGTCTTCCGCCGCTCTTTCGCGAAGGGGCTATGCAGCTTGCATAACCTTTTTGGCCCGGTCTTGCATCTCCTGGGGCGATACATCTTCAACGTGGGTTGCAATACCCCAAAGATGTCCGAACGGGTCCTGGATAAAGCCGGTACGATCTCCATAGAATTGGTTCTCGACCGGTTTGAGAATCTTGCCGCCTGCGGTGACGGCCCGCTGCACTACGTTGTCCACATCGGGAAAGTACAAGTATAGGCTGATCGGACTGGCGCCGATGCTGGCGGCACTGACGTGCCCCTCGCCCATCTTGGGATTTTCTTCGCCCAACATAAGGCGTGAGTCGCCAATTTGTAGCTCGGCATGGCCGACTTTACCGTCGAGCCCGGCCATGCGAAAAACTTCAGTGGCGCCGAAGACCTTCTTGTAGTATTCGATGGCTTTATCAGCGCCCTTGATAATCAGGTAAGGTGTGATGGTGTTGGACCCTTTGGGAATGAATGGAACTTTGCTCATGGTGATTTCTCCTTTAGAAATGCAGGTTGAGGGTTGAGGTTACGGCACGCACACAGGCCGTGCACACCATGGATGTTCTTATAACAACACAAATCCTGAGCTGATTCAACGCTGATGCGGAGCTGCATCTGCCTGGGCGGCGGAGAGGATGCGTTGCCGCCGGTTTTCATAAGCTTTCAAGTGAGCGTAGGCAATTTTGAGCAACGGAAGATCAGCTCCCGGCCCGCGCTGGATCATGTCTCCAATGATGTGGTCGGCTTCAATCGCTGCGTTGCGTTCGATATCGCGAAGCATGGAAGCGGTCAGGCCGGAACCTTTCGCCGTGAGCATGTCGCGGCTGCGCTGCACGGAGGCTTCGCGCGGCGGGTAGTTGTGGGACGCCGCGACGGAGCGGCACTCTTGCAAAAGAGCGAGCATAAATTCGGTCCCGCCGGGAGAGGCGACGATATCACCCACGCTGGCGCGCATCAGGCAGGTAGCGCCGGCCGCGGCAGCGATGAAGACCCATTTCGCCCACATTTCGTGAATAATCTCGGCGCTTGCGCGCACGTTAAAGCGAGCTGTCTGCATCAGGCCGGCGATAGTGCGCACGCGCTCGGACATGGATCCATCGCGCTCGCCGAACGAGAGATCGTGGTTTTCATTCAAGTGAATGATCTCGCCTTTTTCATTGACGGTGGCAGCGATCAGGCACTGGCCGCCGAGAACGCGAGCAGCGCCAAAACGCGCCTCCAGAACATCCAGGTGCCGCATGCCATTCAGCAGCGGCAGGATTACCGTGCTCGGCCCGACTGCCGGCGCGAAAGACACCATGGCGCTTTCCAGGTCAAACGCTTTGCTGCTGAGCAGGACCAGGTCGAAGCTTTCACGCAGATTTTCGGCCAGAACCATGGGCGCCTGCGGAATCGTGACATCACCGGACCGGCTGCGAATGATCAAACCGGAGCGTGATAGTTCAGCGGCCCGGCGAGGACGAACCAGGAATGTGACGTCCAGGCGCGCCTCCAGCAACCTTCCGCCAAAATATCCGCCAATCGCACCGGCGCCTACTACCAGTGTGCGCATTCATAGACTCCATTCAGGGGTTGAATGACAAGACGTTCTTTCTGATGAGAGCACCATCTCCAAAGTCGCAATTTGTGAAGTGTGCTGTTCAACGGCCCTGCAACGACCATACATCAGACGCCTGCAATCCTGCTGGATCAGTCAAACCGGCCGGTGATTATAATCAGAAGCATGAACATCGAAATCTACCGCTGTTTCTTTTTGACTCAATCTGCGCCGTGCAGCCGTGAGCTTGCAAAAAGCGGTGCAGGAGAAGTTTGGAATCAAGCCAAAAATTAGAACCGGGAAGCGTGGCGACATGACAGTCCTGGTGGACGGCAAGCCGGTCTTCGGCTATTTGTCCGAAGGCAATATGCCGGAGACGGTCAGTCTGCTGGGACGGATCGAAGCGGCCAAAACCTAGTCCCGCCTCGGTTGGGACCGGATTGAACAATCTGTGACTCTCGGCGTGAGATTAGAGGTTGCGCTGGCAATCGGGTGGTCCGGTGATCGGAAAATCTGTGCGTCCCATCCATTGTGGCAGTGGGGTTAGGCAGTTTGATTCTAAATGACTTAGCGGAGAGCCACAGAACAGGTTACCGGGAACAGATTAAGCCACAGGGAACAGCCGCCAAGGCTTGGCTGGATTGGCCCTTGGCTGTTAGCTCAAATGGCCAAGGGCAAGAGCTATAATGTGGCCGCACGCAGGACCAACCTTTTAGCGTGTGTCAGAGCCAGGCTCGCATATGGCAGTCCTTTGTAAGCTGGAATCAATAGACGCAGTGAGGAGGATAGATCATGGATAAAAAGAAGGGGAGAGGCGTATCGCGGCGAGACTTCATCAAGTACGCAGGCGCTGGAACCATTGCCGCCGGAATGGGGCCCGCATTTTTATTCCCTGAGCGGGCTGCAGCACAGCAGAAGACACTCAAGATTCTCCAGTGGAGCCACTTTGTTCCGGCTTGGGACGACTGGTTCAACAAGACCTACACCAAGCAATGGGGCCAGAAGAACAATACCAACGTGATTGTGGACAACATCAACCTGGTTGATCTCCCGGCGCGGGCCGCGGCTGAGGCGCAGGCGCAGAAGGGCCACGATCTTGTTATGCTGCTTTCGCCGCCGGCCAAGTATGAGGGCCAGACACTGGACATGTCTCACGTGTATCAGGAAGTGGAGAGGAAGCACGGCAATAAGATTCCTCTGGCCCACAGGTCCACCTACAACCCCAAAACCAAAAGATACTTCGCCTTCTCTGACGCTTACACACCGGACCCCGGCAACTGGCACAAAGACTGGTGGGCTGAGGCGGGCTATCCGAGCGGGCCGGACACATGGGACCAGTTGCGCGACGGGGCGAAGAAGATCAGGGACAAGACCGGGCATCCCTGCGGGCTGGGGCTTTCTCAGGAACTGGATTCCAGCATGGCCATGCGCGCCCTGTTGTGGTCCTTTGGCGGCGCCGAGCAGGACGAATCCGGCAACGTGACCATCAACTCCAAGAACACCATTGAAGCCCTCAAATTCATGAAGGCGCTGTATCAGGAATCAGAGACGCCTGAAGTATTTAGCTGGACTCCTCCCTCCAACAATCAAGCCATGTTGGCGGGCCGGGTATCTTACGTGGCCAATGCCATTTCCATTACTCGCCAGTCGGAAAGAGAGCATCTGCCCATTGACGAAAAGATCATGATCAGTCCCGCGCTCAAAGGCCCGGTACGCCGGATTGCCGCCGAGCACGTGATGAATTGCTACTTCATCTGGAACTTCGCCGAGAACAAGGAAGGCGCGCAGCAGTTCCTGGTCGACTACATGGATTCTTTCCACGACAGCTTTGTGGCCGGACAGTTTTACAACTTCCCCTGCTTCCCCAGCACAGTGCCGAATTTGCAAGCGGAAATATCCAACGATTCTCGCGCACATCCGGCGGACAAATACAAAGTTCTGGGCAATGTGCTGGATTGGGCCACCAATGTGGGCTATCCGGGATACGCCACGGCTGCGATTGACCAGGCATTCAATACCTACGTAATCCCGACCATGTTCGCCAAGGTGGCGCGCGGAGATGAAACTCCGGAAAACGCAGCCTCGGCGGCCGAACAGGAGTACAAACGCATCTTTGAAAGATTTAAATAACACGGGGGAATATGGCCGTCGTTGAGACGCGAAACCTGACCAAGGTATTTAAAGAAGGAGAACTGGGAGCAGTCAACGACGTAAATCTGGAAACTCGCGAAGGCGAGTTTCTGGTCTTCCTTGGACCTTCGGGCTCGGGGAAAACCACTCTGCTGCGCATGATCGCCGGCCTGGAACATCCAACGGCCGGCGAAATCCTCATTGGCGGACGGGTAGTGAACGGCCTGAGTCCGCGGGAACGCCGCATCGCCATGGTGTTCCAGAGCTACGCCCTTTATCCGCACCTCACGGTCTTCAACAACATCGCTTTTCCGCTCAAGGCGCAAGAAACCTCTGATTCGAGCGCAAGAGACTGGGTCATGTCCCTGGCTGCCTCAGCCATCGTGGTGCTGGGGTTCAAGATCGTTACGGGCGAGACACTGAGTTTTAAGTTTCTCGCGCCGTTTGCGCTGCTGTCGGGTCTTGTGCGGATTTTAGTATCGATTCTTGTAGCCGCGATTTCGAAAAAGCGGCAGGAGACAAGGAAAAAACAGAAAGAGAAAGTCGAGTGGGCCGCCTCGCTGTTGGGAATTGGCGGGCTGCTAAAGCGCAAGCCGCGCGAACTCTCCGGCGGCGAACGGCAGCGTGTGGCCCTGGCGCGCGCGATTGTGCGCGAGCCCTCGGTATTTCTGCTGGACGAGCCTCTTTCCAACCTGGATGCCAAATTGCGCGCCTCCGCCCGTACTGAACTGGAGAGTTTCCACCGGCGCATCGGAACAACCACCATCTACGTGACTCACGACCAGGTGGAAGCAATGGCCATGGGCGATCGCGTGGTGGTCCTGCACCAGGGATACGTCCGCCAGATTGGCAGTCCGAAAGAGGTTTACGACCAGCCCGCAGACACCTTTGTCGCCACTTTTCTGGGCTCTCCACCCATGAACCTGGTGGAAAACGAAGATGTCATTGTGGGTTTTCGTCCGGAACAGTTCCGTCCGGCAGCCCAGGTGAGTGAAGCCGAAAAGGTAGCATTCCGCTTCCGGGTGGAGAATGTGGAGTATCTGGGTTCGGAATGGATTGTCTCCGGTTTTATCAGCGGCGGGCGCATGGATGGCAAAAAGGCCGTGGCGCGATTAGGGTCGGCACAATCCCTGGAGATTGGCCAGTTTTACGATTTCGCCGTGGCTGAGCGGGAGCTGAAATTTTTTGACCGCGCCACGGAAAAGCGGGTAGCTTCGAGGGTCCTCTCGTGGCAGTAAAGCCCGCCAGAATTAAATCTGCCGGCGCAGCCCAGAGCCCGTGGCTGGGCGCGGCCATGTTCACGCCGGCAGCGCTTTATATCCTGTTGCTCATTGCCTTGCCTTTTTGCATGGCAATCTTTTATGCCTTTAGCGATGTGCGAATCGCCGGTGGCACGCAACTGCATTTTGTGGGACTTGAGAACTTTCGCAGCATCTTGCAGAGCCCCAGTTTTCGCACAGCGGTTTGGAACTCCATTATCTTTACTGTCGTTGCGCAAATCATCGTGATGGTCTGCGCCAACATTCTATCCATCGCGCTGGAGAAGCCCTTTCGCGGGCGCGGCTTCGTGCGTTTTCTCATTCTGTTGCCCTGGGTTGCGCCGGTATCGCTCGGCACCATCGGCTGGAAGTGGATCCTGGATTCCATCTATAGCGTGATCACGTGGGTGCTGGTGTGGCTGGGATTTGTAAATCCTTATGACACGCCCATGTGGTTGGGAGAGCCCAAGCTGGCTATGGCATCTGTGATTCTTGTCCACTGTTGGCGGCTGATTCCATTCGCCACCGTTATTCTGCTGGCGGGACGCACCGCCATTCCCAAAGAGATTCCGGAGGCTGCAGCCATCGACGGCGCCGGCTTCTGGAGGACCTTGTTCCAGATCAATCTGCCCATGATGCGGCCCATCCTCAGCGTGGTGGTGTTGTTCGGGACCATTTTTACTTTTACTGACATGGCCGTGGTGTACATCCTTACCAATGGCGGGCCGTTCGATTCCACGCAGACCTTGCCCATGTTGGCGTTTAGCCAGGGAATTCAGGCCAGTGACCTGGCCGCGGGTGCGGCCATCTCTGTTTTTCTGGTGCCGGTGCTGGTAATGATTGCTTATTTCATGCTTAGAATCGCGCGCCGCACGGAGGTGGCGTGATGGACGCGCAGCACCCCAGGAGACCTCTTGGCATTCTGCTGATCAGCGCGCTGCTGATGCTGGCATCCCTGGCCCTGCTGGTGCGCACCATGCTGCTTCGCATAAGCGGAATGGCGGGACTGGGCCGGCTGCTTGCGGTATTGATACTGGCTTCGATCGCCCTTGCCCTGTGGAAGCTCAAGGACGGCGCCCGCATCCTCCTCTTCTTCCTGATCGTGGCGGACATCCTGAGCAATCTGACGGCTCTTTTCCTGTACGCTCTGCGTCAACATCACCCACGGCTTGCGATTGAGTTGGTGGTTCAAGTGTTGGTCGCAATGGTGGTCCTGTGGTATCTCCAGAGGCCGGCGGTGAAGCAGGCGTTTGGCGGATCTAGCGCCTGGCCTAAGGCGGCGCAGATGCTGGTCCTGACCATCTTCACCACCTTGCTGGCTTTTCCATTCCTGTGGATGGGAATTGCTGCTTTCAAACAGAACATTGATCTCTATGCCACGGAGAACAATCCGTTCCTGTTTAATCTTCCGCCCACTCTGGATCATTTGCGCTTCCTGTTTGCCGATAACGATGTCCGTTTGTTTCTGCTGAGCGTTGAAGTTTTCGTCTCAGCTTTGTTTTTATGGGCACTCTGGAAGTTTCAGCCCAGGAAATGGTTATTGCTCCTTTTGCTGGCCGGCGCGCTGGTAGGCAGTTTCTTTGCCCTCTGGCAGTCTGCTTATCATCCGGACCTGTACACCATTTTCCATCTCGGCATTTCAGTCTTATTGCTCTTCTATCTCTTCACCCCCCGTTTTTCGTCGCGGGTTTTGTTGCTCTCCGCGCTGGGGGTTGACCTGGTAGTCAGCGCAGTTGCGCTGTTTCAGTATGCATTGAATCAGACCGGCTTCGTGCGATGGCTGGGGAATACTACGCTGGTGGGCATTATCGTGGTCGCGATAACGCTGGCGCTGGCGCTGCCGGCTGCATATGCTCTGGCCCGCCTTACGGGACGCTGGGGAGAGCGGCTGGGCATCGGCATATTTCTCACTTACCTGGTGCCTCCTACCTTGCTGTTTATCCCGCTGGCGCGGGTCGTCGCTGTCCTCGGCCTGCAGGACAGCATCTGGTCGCTGGTTTTGGTCTACCCCAGCGTCACCGTCCCATTTTCCGTGTGGCTGCTCATGGGGTTCTTCAAATCCATTCCCAAAGAATTGGAAGATGCGGCCATGGTGGATGGGCTCACGCGCTTCGGCGCGTTTGTGAAAATGGTGGTTCCCATATCCTTGTCCGGCATTCTTACGGTGGTCATTTTCACCTTTACGCTGGTGACCCAGGAATTTGTCTATGCTCTGACTTTTATCTCTTCGGAATCGCAGCAGATGGTCGGCGTGGGTGTGCCTATAGTCCTGGTTCGCGGCGACGTTTATTACTGGGGAGCTTTGATGGCCGCCTGCCTGGTCGCCAGCATCCCGATTGCCTTCCTTTATAACTTATTCCTGGACCGGTTCATTGCCGGGTTTACAGTGGGGGCCGTCAAAGGATAGTGCTGTTGATTTTGGAGTTTGTCCCGAAGCCAAGCGAGGGGACCCTATTTCAAACAGAAGTTCATTGATGAAAAAGAGCGTTTGCGTGTCTCTGGTCTGCTTCCGTGCTGGTCAACCGCCAGCTTGAATAGGAAGCCGGCAAAATGACGGGAGTCATGGCGGGAAAGACGCTCTGCAGAAACAGCGCGCCGGACCCATAGGTTCGGCGCTTGGCGTCTGTTAATGATTCACCAGATACGAATCGGAAGTATGTACTTTACGCAAGGGGTAATAGAAAGTCTAAAATTGGACTCCTCAAGTTTCAAGAAAACTGATTAAGAGTTTAGTCCGGTCAGCAAGTTTGGCCCTTCATCGGGAGGCACAAGTTTCTTACGCTTGCGGGGCGCCAGTTTCTTTATTGACGCCTCTGCGGGCAAGTTTTCCGGCATCGTTCCGCCAACGCTCTTTATCGTTTCTCGTACAGCAGTTCCAACCTTCTGGTGTGTTTCAATTGCGCGACGTTCTTCGCGGACCTTGTCTTTGGCCAGTTTGTCTTCCGTCAGCACGGCACGAAATTCGTTGTAAGTCAGTTCCGTGCGTCCCATGCAGTCCAAAAGCTGCTCGTTCTCCGGGATGTGCTTCAGTTTTTTCATCTCGGCTTGACCGTAGCCTCCGTATAGAGTTTTGAAGCCTGAATCATGGAAAACGCCAAACATTTCGCTCCTAACGCCAGCAGCCTTGGCTGCTCCGCTCAATCTCCTATTCGCATTTCTGAGGCGATCACGAACAAGAAGGCGGCGCTCTAAGTCTGTTAATGCCTCTTCAGTTTCCTGCTTGTGAGTTTGGACCGCAAAGTAGGTTTGCGCCGTGGCGATCTGCGGCTTGGCAGAATCTCCATTCATTGCTATGAGATAGCAGGCATACTTACTCAGCTTAAGATTCTCTCGTGCTCGCTGTGCGCCTTTCCCGACCTCGATCATCTCGCGGTGAACCACGAAATGATCTCCCGAAAAATTTCCTGACTTTTCGCATGCCTCTTTTGCCCGCTCAACCAATGCCCTGAAAACCCGCCAATCCTTGTAATCCAGAATCTCCATGATCTCTCGCCCTATCCAAAAGGGGTTACCGTTCTCATGAATACGCTTCTTTCGCTCAAGGGCATCCCTGACGTAGGTTAATTGGGAAACATGCGAGTCCATACCACCAACCTCCTGACGACACTAGAAAGCCAGTGCAAACGTTTGCGCTGGCCAGCCCGATAAAAACCAGAAAAGTATACCAGAAACAAAGTCAAACAGTCGCAATATTTTCCTTGCTTTTCCATGTTTTCCATCTGCTATGATATGGGCGAAGAGGTGGGGAAATGGGAGCGCGTGAAAACCTTCAAAAACTCTACGATAAGAAGCAGCAAGAAATCCGAGAATTAGAATTGCAGCTCGCACAAGCGAAAGCTTATTTGCAGGCTGTTCAAGATTCCATGAAGGCACTGCCGAAGGAAAACGGCGATACAGGGCAAGAATTGCGCGAAGGCAGTGGGTTGGCCAAGGCCCGCCAAGCATTGCAGGCTGCTGGTAAACCCATGCATGTGGGAGACATCCTTAAGGCGATTGGAAAACCTAACGACAAGAAAAATCGGGTGTCGCTGTCCGGTTCTCTTGGGAACTATGCGAGAAAGAAACAAATATTTACAAAGCCCGCACCTAACACTTTTGGGCTAATCGCATTTGGAATCCCAGTTAAGGCGGACGAGACAGGAGACATGCCAGAGACTTTCGGAACCATGCAGTAAAGACATTGCGGTAAACGCACACCACGCAAGGCGAAAACCAAAGCAAAGGGCAACTCCCGGCCCTAAGCCAGACGTGCTCAAGATCGAAGGAAACTGGCAAGACGCGGTTAAGAAGTCTCTGCAAAAAGAAGCCAGCGCAAGGCCAGCCAGAGTAAAAGGACCCGGATTCTTATGTCAGATGATTCATTTTCACCAGAACATCTAACTGATGCGGCTAAGCAGAGCGGGTTTTTTCAATGCCCCCAAGTGCGGCTTAGTTTGGTTCGGGAGAGAGCCGATTACGAGTTCTGCCCACAAGGCGACCACGGGAAACCCATACACGTCGCTGTTTTATGCAGGATATGTGACGCCATTGTCCCTATTCAGCTTCTCCCTGCGCACCTTGTTGATAAAAAGCACGATCTGGGAGAAAACTTAGGACTTGCGTAAAGTACATACTTCCGATACGAATTAGTGGTTTTGGGGTGGCGTCTGCGTCTTGTCTTCTACTTTGTCTGCGCCTTTGCGAGTTTCGTGCGCTCCCTTGTGTACGATCCTCTTGGTCCCGTGCTTGATTTTATGGCCGGTTTTCTTGGCCGCTCGACCGGTGGCATGTGCAGCGTCTTTTGTATCTTGCTTAATGCCGCCATTGTCAGACTGGGCCATCGCGCCGAAAGAGAGTAAGAGACTCAGCACGAATCCCAGTAAATATTTCAGCTTCATTCAATTCACCTCGGTTTTGTGGTGAGATTCGCTACGCAACACCGGGGTTGCCATGCACCAACTACTGGTTTCCCGGCTTCCGTTTAATCACGGGCCGGTCATCCCCGTCACTATCTTTTGGCTGTTGAGGGTTGTTCGGATTACTGTCATCCACTGTGCGGCGCAGGTCTGGATTTCCTTCTTTATCTTTATCATTCAACTGCCGGTGTTTCATGATCAGCGCCAGGCGCTTTTTGACCATCTGGAAGTCGGAAGTATCCACCATGTACTGTTCCCTGGACGGCAGGATGGTGGCAATCTCATGCTGTGACTTCTCAATGCGGTCGGGCGTTTGCGGGTGGTCCTGATACAAAAGCTTTTGTTTGAAGCCGGGCCGTCTTTTCTCCAGCGCCTCCAGCCTCTCGAAAAAGTTGATCATGCCGCTTGGATCGTAGCCGGCCTTATAGGCGTATTGAATTCCCAGGTAGTCAGCCTGCGCCTCAAAATTGCGGCTGAATTTGGAAAACGTGGCTGGGAAAGCGATATTGGCGGCTTCATTGATTCCAATTCCGGCTAGTCCTCCGCTCATTACGATCAAAGGAATCATGGCCAGGCTGGCGAAGGTGCCGCGCGTGGCCTGGCGCGCTGCGTGACACGCAGCCACATGTCCGATTTCATGGGCCATCACGCCTGCCAGTTCGGATTCATCTTCCGCCAGCAGGATGGTGCCTGCATGCACATACATGTAGCCGCCGGGCAGCGCAAAGGCGTTCGGCTCTTCAATATCCAGGATCTTGATGGTAAAAGGCAGATGCGAGTCAGAATTGCGCGCCAGATTCTGGCCAACGCGGTTTACATACTCGTTCACCACCGGGTCGGTAATGAGATGAGAGGAATTCTCCACCTGCTGGGCAAACTGTCTTCCCATTTTCACTTGGCTGTCCAGGCTGTACCAGTTAAACATGCCGCGATTGCAGCCTACATTCCGCGTGCCAATGGCATTGATGTCATTGATTCCAGTGCCATGGTAAAAGGAGTCATCGTCTTTGGAGTCCTTGCTTTGGTCCTGCTTGTCCTTGTCGTCGGACGCTGCCGGGGACCATGCTGGAGTCATCTGCGCAGACAATATGAGGGCCAAGCTTAGAGCGAATATTTTACGGAGCACGGTTATCACCTCCGCGCGCGGTTTGGCGCACTGCTAGTAGATAAGATGATTATAACTCCCTGGAAGAACCATTCAGCAGTCAGCATTCAGCCAAAGAAACATTCTCTTACACGCGAATGACGGTCTTTATCTTTCTTTACATAAATCTCCCGATGAGTTGGTCCGCGTCAGGGGGGCTGGGTTTGCCATCCGGTAACCGGATGACCCGGTGCCCCGATGCCCCGATTGATATACTTCTCCGTCACTTACGGAGCCACCACTATGAAGCGCCTTCTTTTATATGTGCTTGCTGCAATCTCGGCGGCTGTCGCCTTCGCTCAGCAGCCTGCCAGGGTGGAGACCGCCAAACCTGCCCCCAGGATCACGTACATCCGCGCCGGGCGGTTGTTTGACGGCAATGGTGACAAGGTTCGTGAGAACGTGGTAATTGTGGTGCAGGACGACCGCATTCAAAGTGTGGGTCCCGCCGGCTCCACGTCCATTCCCTCCGGTGCCACCGTGATTGACCTTTCACGCGCCACCGTCCTGCCAGGTCTCATTGACTGCCACACCCACCTTGGATCCCGCGCCGACCGCTACGATGAGATTTACAATTTCAAGGACACTCCTTTTCAAAGCGCCTTTGCCGCCGTCGTACATGCACGCAAGACCTTGGAAGCTGGGTTTACCAGCGTGCGCGATGTTGGTTCGCTTCCATTTCTCGCCGTAGACCTGCGCAATTCCATCAACGAAGGACTGGTTCCGGGGCCGCGGATTGTCGCCAGCGGGCCGGCCATCTCGATTACCGGAGGACACGGGGACCTTAACAACTTTTCGCCCCAAACCCGTGTCACCATGTTTCCTGAAGAACGAGATTTCCAGATCGCCGATGGCGTTGACCAGGTCCGTCATGTGGTGCGGGCCCAGGTGAAGTATGGAGTGGACGTGATCAAGATTCTTGCCACCGGAGGCGTGCTCTCCAAGGGCGATAGTCCGGGAGCGCCACAATTCACCTTTGAAGAATTGAAGGCCGCGGCCGAGGAGGCGCACATGGCCGGACGCAAGATCGCTGCTCATGCTCACGGCACGCAGGGCATCAAGAACGCTATTCTTGCCGGAATCGATTCCATTGAGCATGCCAGCCTGATTGACGAAGAGGGCATCCGTCTGGCCAAAGAGCACGGAACCTATTTGGTCATGGACATCTACAACGACGATTACATCCTGGGCAAAGCCATTGAGTTTGGATTGCCGCAGGAAAATGTTGATAAAGAAAAGATGGTGGGCCGGCTGCAGCGGGAAAACTTTCAGAAGGCGGTGCAGGGCGGCGCTAAGATGGCCTTCGGCACCGATGCCGGCGTCTATCCTCACGGCGACAACGCCAGGCAGTTCTTCTACATGGTCAAATTCGGCATGACTCCGGCGCAAGCCATCCGCGCGGCCACCTCCAACGCTGCTGACCTGATCGGACGGGCCAAGGATGTGGGCAGCATTGAGGCAGGGAAATACGCTGACATCATTGCCGTCTCCGCTGATCCCTTGCAGGACGTTCGCGCGCTGGAGAATATTGGATTTGTGATGAAGGGCGGAGTCGTGTACAAGGACCAGCTCCGTGCATTGCCAAAATACTGACTACTCACTATTGCCCCATGCCTAAAGCCAAAAAGCGCACCGCTGCTGCCTTGGAGGAGCTGGAGGTCCTGCGCGCGCAGTTTCGCCGGGAAGTTGCATCCGGCAAACCGATACGGTTTACGTCGCGCATTGGCGTTGTGCTTTCCGGCGGCGGCGCGCGCGGCGCGTATGAGGCGGGTGTGCTTATGGCTTTCCACGATGCGCAAATCCCCACGCACATCGTTACCGCCGCCTCCGTGGGCAGCATCAATGCTGCTTCCTATGCTGCTCATTCTCAGGGCTTCGTGGGTAACGCTGAGGTGTTGGTGCGCTCCTGGATGGAGTTGACGCCGCTCACCTTGGGCATTGACTGGTCGCGTTACATTTTTTTGCTGGGCGGGCTGATTGCAGCTTCGGCTGGCCTGGGCAATTTTTTATGGCAATGGCTGATCGACCACGGAATCTACTTTCATTCCCACCATCCTGCCGTCACCTGGCTGTCGCTGGCCGCGGCGGGCATCGCCGTTCTTCTATTTGCAGACATGTTGCCCTATGCCGGTTACGTGGCGCTCAACCTGCTCCGCGGACGCCCCTGGGCGCCGGATCGAAAGAAGGCCTGGCTCTCACTGGGCGCCAACCTTCTGGTCTGGGGCTTTATCGTTCTCGTCCTGAATTCCACTCACGTCCATCTCCCCTTTCGTGGATTCAACTACCTGGAGGTCACGGCGGGTCCGCTGGCCATTGCTGTGCTGGTTGTGTCCGGGCTGTTATGGCGGCTGCTGCGCGGGCCGCTGAACACGCTTAGCCATCGTTTCCTGCGCCTGCCCCTGCGTACCGGCTTGTTTGCCAACTTTGATCGTTTGCGGTTCCTGCGGGCGCGGCTTCCTGAAGACGGCCTCAGGCGCTCTGCTATTCATGTGCTCATGACTGCCACTGATTTGCAGGGAGGTTCGGAACGCTATTTCTCCAACGTTTCACCGGAAGAACTCCTTCGCGATCCTGACGTGCAGCAGGAATTCGTGCTGCAGGACGTTGAGTGTCCCCGCGACCTGGTGTTGGCCATGGTGGCCTCCTCCGCCTATACCTTTGCCTATGAGGCTGTGCCCATGGAAGGCCGCCTTTGGACCGATGGGGGCGTGGTCGCCAATCAGCCCATTCGTCCGGCGCTGCGTATGGGCGCAGATGTATTGTTCCTGGTCATGCTGGAGCCATTGGGGCATGGCAGCGCCACCGCCGCCGTCAAAACTTTTCTGGATGTCGGCATTCATGCAGTAGACATCCTGATCAGCAAGAATTTGAAGTCGGATATGGCCATGCTGAACAACCTGAACCGGCTCTGCTCGGTCTACGCCAACGATCTGGGCGTAAAACCGGAACAGCTTGCGCTGGAGATCGGCAGCCAGCGTTATAGTTATGTAAAAGCCTTTAGCATTGCGCCGGAAAGACCGTTGCCCGCCTCGGCCCTGGATTTTGATGCCGAGATCATCAGCCCGGTCATCGTCCAGGGCTACCGCGATGCCTGCAAAGTGTTGAAGGATTTTCTGGTGTATGAAGCGCAGCGGCCGCCCCGCGAATCGCGCCGCGTCGTCCACCTGGCTGCAGAGAGACCGGAAGGAAATTTCCACGTCACGACAAAGTAAAATCGCTTGTGCTTTTTTAATTTCTTAACTTGCCAACTTACCCGATTTGCCGAATTCTCCAGCGGATCCAAGCCGCTTCTATTAGAACAGGAGCAAGTAGTCTGGTAATCGCAGACGCCACGATCTAGTGTTCGTAGATCTGTCCTGGCGGCGTGGGGTCCTCGTAGTCACGCCCGTATTTGTTCTTGTGAGCTACAGGGAAAGCGGGGCTGCCGGGCACCGCCATTTTTCCCAGAGATGTGTCATTGCCGGATACCACAACGGCTTTTGAGAAACTTTTCAGGGTCGCTGCCGAAAGCCCTTCTTTCCAAACGCGCAGCACATAGCGTCCGGCGGGCACGCCGGGAATGGTAACGTTCCCTTCGCGATCGGAGATGGTGTAGTAGGGCGTGTCCAAAGCGATGATCACGGCGCTCATTTCTGAATGAATGTTGCAGAACAGATAAGAAATCCCGGCACGATCAAAGCGCAATGACCTTGTGCTTCCGGATTCGTACAGTCCCAGGTCAAAGCGCTTCCCTTCAAACAGGGAAAACACGTTGTGAAAGAACGGATCTTTGTTGGGAAACTCCACCTGGGAGCCTGCGGGAATCACCAGCAAATGAGGAGTAAAGTTCTTGTTTTTTTGCAGAAGGGTAAAGCGCTTGTTGGTAGCTTCTGCAACCGGCGCCGGCTGCGCGCTTTTTTCGCCCTGGGGCGAAAGCCAAACCACAACGCCGGCATTGCCCGATTCCGCCTTGTGGGATTGGGGATGGCTCACTTGCACTGAGGCAGTCACTGTGGACGTCTGGCCGTAAGCGGACCATGCGCACGTTACCGGCGCCAGCAATGCCAGCGTGATGGTTCCAGCGAGGCGAAAATATGGGTTGACGCAAACTCTCAGAAGAGCACCCCCATAACCAGGTTGAGCTGGTTGGCGCGATCGCTGCCGCTGTCCACCGCGTACGTTCGCAGGGTCCGGAACTCGGCGGAAAACAGCAGGTTGGAACGAGGCCGGTAGATCAAATTGGCGAATTCACTGCGGTTCCGGATCAGGTTGGCCGCGAAATAACCTGGCGCCAGGTTAAAGCCACGGACATCGGCGGCCTCCACGCTATCCTGACCGGCTGCGACATTAAACTCGAGCCTTGCGCCGGGCTTGAATTTCAACTGGCTCCAGCCTCCAATTGTGTCCAGCCCATGGACGGTCGCCGTGGGGTCGGAGAGAAGCCCGTTGAACACAACGCTGCGGCCTATACCCGCGCCCAGGCCGCCGATCGCGTTGCCATAGTAGAACTCGCCACTCAGATTGAAATGCGCTCCAAAAGGGATGCTCCAATCGTTGGTCGCCGCCCATCCTGCCAGGTTGCGGTTGAATCCCCAGTTCTCCCGGTTATAGTAGCTGCCAACTCCAAGCACCAGTGGCTGTCCGAAGACGCGGCGGCGCCACTCCACGCGCCCGGCATAGGCAGGCTGGCGTGAACTTTCGCCGGCTCCGGGAAAGCGCAAGAACTCGTTGGGCGGGGCCTCGCCCGTAAGCGGATCGAGTATGCCTCCGGATAGGGTAACGGTGTTGTTTTCTGAAGAGATGAAACGATGCTCCACGCGGAGCTGTGGTGTCCAGCCCCAGAGGTTGCCGGAATAGGAAAAGGCAGGAATGCCCACTGAGGCAAATGAAGTCGGGTAAAGCGGCGAAAAAAACAGGCTATCCATGCCGGTGATGACAGATGTATGCGCCCAATCCAGGCGAAGGGTGCCTGTCCGCAGGCGCAGCGCGCCGGCGTCGGAGCCGTTTACGGTCTCCGGGAATTCTCCAAAAAAATCTGCGACGAAACTTCCCTGCGTCTTTGCTCCCGCCAAGGTAGGCCCATAGACTTCCAGTCCAAACTCGGATTGACGGAACGTTGCGCCAAAGCTGCCGCCGGTATTGCCCCCGGTGGCAGATGGAGTGGAAGGCAAAGCCACGCCGGGAACTTCCAGATGATCGACGAAGCCTTGATTGCTGAATATGTTCATCAGCAGAATTCCCGATAATTTCACCCGGTGTTTCGATGCGCTCTCTACTTTGGTTTGATACTGTTCGTCGAGTTTGCCGTTGATCAACTCCTCATTCTCTTCCAGCCTGGTAATGCGCTGTTCGGCTTGTGTGCCGGCCGCGCTCCTCTCTGAACGGCTCTCCTGGCCGGGATACGCTTCCGTTGCCGGGGATGGGCTGGCAGCCACAGGCGGCTGCAGGAAATCCAATCTCTGCCGGGTCAGCTCGAGCTCATGCTCCAGTTGCTGGGTCTCAGAGCGGTAGCGGTCCGCCTCTTCCTTCATCTCGCGCATGAGCCCCTGCATTTGCTGAATCTGGATCTGCATCTGGTGAATGGAATCACGCAGCTCAGTTGTTTCAGACTGCTGGCCGGCAGCGCTGTCCTGCGCGCCTGCGGTCGCGCCCAATGCCCAGGCCGCTAGCGGGATCAGGAGCCAGGCGAACTTTGAGGCAGAATCTTTAAACGGCATGGTGAATCCCCCAGTTATAGAAGTCGTGCAGTGCTGGAGCCGATGGATACGTCATCCGGCGTCTCCGCTTCCACAGTGGAATCGAGGGGGAGAATTACCTGAAACGTTGTGCCTTCCGGCGACGAGCTCTCCAGCTTGATTGTTCCACCATGCTGTTCCAGGAGCATTTGCACAATGGTCAGTCCGAGTCCAGTCCCATGTTCTTTGGCATGGCTCACAAACGGCTCGAATATCTTCTCGTGCAAGTGCTCCGGAATACCTGTTCCATTGTCGGAAATCCGTACCTCCACCGCTTCAGGCAGCTCTTGGATTCCCACATTGATTCTTCCGTGGACCGGGGTCACAGCCTGGCATGCGTTCAAAATCAGGTTGTAAAAAACGCGTTCCAGCTTTTTCGAATCAAACCAGCCCTCCCGGCAGCCCCGGCAGGAAAGGTTGATGGCGACCTCCTCCACGCTGGGATGTTTCAGCACCGTACGGATTGCGTGCTGCACGGTGTCTTCCACGCTCACGTAAGAGAGCGATAGGGTGTCACGGCCTTTGGAGAATTCCAACAATGAATCGATCAGATCGGTCATGCGGCCCACTGCGTCGCGGATCTCCTGGTAGAGCTCTTCTGATTGCTCCCGGTCGAGGTCGGGTTCAGACAGAAATTCCGAGTTGGCGACAACCGAGGTCAGTTGATGGCGCAGATCATGAGAAATGGAGCTGGCCATGCGTCCAATGGTGGCCAGCCGTTCCGACTCCAGCAATTTTCGCTGGGCCTGCTGCAGGTCGTCTCGCATGCGAATGAACGAAGCTGTTGCTTCAGCCAGTTCATCATTTCCATGCGCCTCCAGCGGATAAGCAAAATCTCCGTTGCCCAGCGCCCGCACGCCGGCAACCAGTTTTTCCAGGGGGCGCGTATAGCGCCGAAAGATGGCGAAGGCCAGAAGCGTGGTTCCCAGCAAAGACAGCACTCCCATCCCGGCCAGAATACGGTACAAACTGCGAAAACGCGCGGCCGCTTGGTCGTAAGACTTGAGGACGGTGAGTCGCACATTGGGTGCGTCTCCGGAGGTCAACTTTACTGATGCCCCCATGTAGCGCTCCTCGCCCAGTTGCACGCCCTGCGGATCGTAAGTTATCTGGTCATTGAAATCGCTTTCATGGCGGGCGAATTCATCTCGCGTCGTTGAATCCAGGGTGCTTGCCACAACCGAAGGGCCGTACTGGAAAGTAACCGCGCTTCCCGTGATGCGGCTCACCTGGGTGGCCAGGTTCTGGTCGATCTCGTACCCAAGGGCCAGAATCCCCAGCAGCCGGTTTTCTCCCGAGCGCCCAAAGTAAATGGGCTGGAGAAAGACTTCATAAAGATGGCCGTTCAAAGACCACCATGCTGTGTTTGCCCCTTCATGAATAGATTGAGCCACGGCCTCTTTTACGCTGGCGGCCTGGACCGCATTGGCATTTGCGTGTACCGCCATGATCTCTGCGTCCGGTGAGCCGAGCACCAGGAGATCGCTGCCGCTGAGATGCCATGTCCTGTTCGAGGCATCCTGAATGGTGGCGGTATGGTCGGTGGTCATCAGGGCTTTGACCGTAGGAAGGTCCGCCATCAATTCCGCGGTATGGCTGAGCGTTGCCTCGCGCTCCGTTTGAAACGCCCGGAAAGTTAACACTGATGTTTGCAGGTCGCTGGAAATCTCGGCGCGAATCTGGTTCCCCACCACGTGACGCACCTCGAGCAGCGTGGCCAGGGTGACGGCCAGCACTCCTGCCAGTAGGGGCGCCAGGAACCTGGTTTGCAAGCGAATCTTGGTCATGGCTTAATGCACGAACTTGTAGCCCGAACCGTGCACGGTCTTGAAGTGGAGCGGGTGTGAGGGATCTTTTTCCAGCTTCTGTCTGAGCCTGAGAATGTGATTGTCTACGGTTCGCGTGGACGGATAATTTCGGTAGCCCCAGACTTCGTTGAGTAATTCCTCGCGGGAGATGACCCGGTCCTTGTTCTGAATGAAGAACCGCAGTACCTTGAATTCCTGGGTGGTCAGGGCGATTGGCTTGCCCCCCTGCGCCAATTCCATCTTTGTCAGGTTGATGGATATATCGTCCAGCACATAGATTTCAGGAACGGTAAAGGGCCGGCTCGCGCGCCGCATGGACGCCTTCACCCGGGCCAGCAGCTCTTTGGGGCTGAAAGGCTTGGTCACATAGTCATCCGCGCCAATCTCCAGCAACAGCACCTTGTCCACTACATCTGTGGAGGCGCTTAAGACCACCACCGGCAGGTTCGGTGACCGGCTCTTGATCTCGCGGCAGACCTCCTGGCCTTGCAGCCCCGGCAACCTGAGGTCGAGCACCACGGCTGAAGGAGCTGCGGCGGCAAATGATCCAAGCCCTTCACTTCCATTGTGTGCGATCTCAACATCGTATCCGTTCGACACAAAAAGGCGCTTCAGGGCCTTTTGTACAGCGCGATCATCTTCAACCACCAGGATTTTTTCCATTTTTGCCTGGGTCTGGGCACTTCATAGCCCGCGCCACATCCGATTGGCTCTCTCAGTCGTTTGCATTTGCACAGGAGAAAGGCCCGGGTTAAGGATTTGATTATAGCTGTGATTTTCTCAGGGCAGCAATCTTCGGCGGCGGGAATTTGAGTCTTGGAAAAATGACGAATTGTTGACAATTCCATGACAAATTTTCCTGGTACATGTCCTCCAGGAACGTGGCTCTTGCACCTCCGCTGGCTGCCAAAAAAATAGGCCTGCCGGATTGTTAAATCCGGCAGGCTCCAGGAGCGAGCTAGGGGGGAGGGATTCGAGTATTCAGTCTTGCTTGATAGACGCAAAAAGCCATCTTCGCATGATCCTTCCGGGATCTTTCGACTGCATGCGGGGATGAAACGTCATTTCGGGAAATCATCTTAGGCGGGTGCAGATCTGGATTTGTCACAGGATTGTCAACAGCCTGTAAACATTTCCGGATAAAAAGCAAAAAAATGCGCCTGCCGGCTCGTTTCAAACCGGCAGGCACAAGGAGCGAATTCATCCAGGGGGGAGGGATTCGCGTGGAGAACGCCCCCGGAAGGGCGTTCTCCACAATTGATCCGGAAAGCTCAAGCCAAATCTCCGTAGGCTCAGAGGGAGTCTGAAAGGGAGAGATCGGGGCTTCTGCTTCCCGGCACGGACCGGCTCCGGATCAGCGGGAAACGGGAGCAATGGCAAGAGGAAGCCAGGAGGATCTTGCCAATGGTTGGCTGCCTCTTGATTGTTCTACTGTCCAGCCGGCGGTACGCCAGTCTGAGGGCCGGCGGAATTGAACTGGAATAGGTCCAATCCGCTCATGCCATCGCAAGCATCCTAAGACGTGTGCAGGATTGGAGTTGTCACAAGACTGTCAATACCTTGTAAATATTTGCTCCCATACTATTGATGAGTGAGTCGGGACGAAGGGTCTCTGCATATTTTGGCGCATTCGACATAGGTCATACCGTGCCGAAAAAGACAACGCCTGTCCCACACTGTCGTCATCATATTCCACACTGTCGTCATCCCGATGGGTGTCCGCGCAGCGGAGACCCGGAGGGACCCTGCGTCTTTCTTTCATTTGAAATCGGCATAGGTGTCATGCCGAGACTAGAAATGGCTAGAGAGCTTTGTTGCTCGCAAGGACTATACCTTCTGCGTGAAGAAAGGCAAGAAACACGCCACCATGGTAACCGCAGTTTGCCTGAGATTATTCCTCTGCACCCATTCGACATACAGGTGCAGGGCGGCACGCTTCACCAAGGCACAGCTTGGCCTGGGGTTAACCTTCCTTGATGTTCACTCGGTATCCCGGTAACCCAGTCGACCAAACGCTGTCGCTGCTTTATGTTCCTGCTCCTGGTAGTTACGCCGTAAGCGCCCAGAACGCTCAATATCTCCTTTGATGCCTTGTAGCGTCCGCGATAGAATTCCAGCGGATCCAGCGCAGCCTGCTGGCCAAGTATGCTATAGCTCCTATACGCCTTCAAGGTCGCATTGGGCGGGTCTTTCGGTGAAAGATCGCTCAGTTCTAAAAGCTTCTTTGATTTTTCTTCTTTATCTTCGTCGTCTTGGCGTGGAAGTATCGATTCCTCCGGTATCTCTTTACGAACTAGTCCAACCAAATGCTCGATTTCCTTGTAGACCCACCCCTGAGTTTTTGCTGCCAGAAGGGGTGTAAGTAGCTTCTTATAGGAGTCTTTACAATTCGCATTTTGCAAAAAGTTCCAAATCAGGCAATAGCGGGACGGTTGATCCGGAGGAACCACCGCAAAAGCATCGTCCACTCGTCCGGTGCGAATCACGGCGCTGTCGAGGCGGTCTTTGTAGTTGGTGGCTATGATGAAAATGAGACGGTTTTTTTCTCCAAACTGCTTCAGCATCTGCAGTTTTGGAAGCATGCCGGGAATCAGGAAACGCAGCATACCAATGCCTGTTTGTGACTCCTGGTCCTGACGGTCACGTAGCATTTCATCAAGTTCATCAAACAGAACCACAGTTTCACGGAGGAGGAGGAGTTCTTTGAATAACTTCCGCGCTTTATTTTCGCTTTGCTCGATGCCTTCCTTTACAAAATCGCTGGGTGTGATTGTCACCAGGCTCCAATTCAGTTCTGCCGCTATTGCCTGGGCGAGAGTCGACTTTGCCGTACCTGGAGGTCCGTGCAACACCATCGCAGAGTAGTCGCTACGTCCGGTTTCCTTGAATGGCTGAATATAGTTTTCGTAAATCTTACTTGTTGTTCTGTCCTTGTAGTCCAGCTCGAGCTCGGCATCCACGATCGAAGACCACTTTAAAACGGGCCGGGAGAAATCGAATGTTTCCGCCATCTTCAACTTCAGCAAGTGCTGGCGAAGCCTCCCGTAAGCAACCAGAAATTGCAGGCCGGCAGCAGTTGCCCACATGTCCACCCGCTCCGTTTCCAGGAGCCGATCTGTGGACCAGCCTGCAATGTCTTTTCGTTTGTCAGACGAGGCTCCGTGGTGATTCTTTTCCAGCCAATTGAACACTCGATGTGCATACAAGTAATATCGTTCAACGGTGGTTTCGCCTTTGTCTCCGGCTTCTTTTTTGACGGCACTGTCATCCTTGTCAATCAGGGGCATGAGGGCATTAATGATTTCAATATTCGCCACGTGGACCGCGGCCAGAGTCGGTTCAACCACAAATGGCGCTCCTGTCGGCCATGTGCCATCCTCGTGCTGCGCCTCCATGACAATCTCAAGACCTTGAGCGATCAGGTCTTTATTCGCTCCCACTTCAATGTCGTGGTAAATACGCAACGCGAATGCCAGTTGTACGGGATCGAAGTTCGTTTTTCCGCTGAGGTTGTACAGAGTGATCTGGCGGTTTAATTCCTGGTGAGCCCACTTTGCGAACAGAGCCAAATATTCCCTAGTACGCTGAGCGCTTATCGTCCAGCGCTTTCCGGCCTTGCGAATGGCGTCTGTGATTTCCAGCAGCGTCGGGTTTGCATCGAGCTTCTCATAAATGTTTCGCGGAGTCTCGAGATCATAGATCATTGACTGGAAGACTGCGCGCCTCCAGAGAGGGCCCGCATTTTTCATCTGCATCTTTGCCAGTTCGATGGAATTTGTGCCGGGTGGTCTGCGGCTTACTTTCTTCGCCGCGTTGATTTGGACCCATTCTTCTTGAAGTTGTTCATCGCCTTCCTCGATCTGGGCATCGAGCTCCTTCAGCTTCTGGCACACAAGCTCAGCAAAATCTTCTGACCAACGGATCACAGTGCCTTTAGCTTTACGGCTTCCGAATGCTTTCCTGATCTGGTTCGCAATCTCTGCCGCCTGCTTCTTCCGGGGCTTTTGCTCATTTTTCTTTAGACCCGGCAGGACCTTGTTCTTCAGCGACCCAATCACCGCACTTAACCCGACTGGGTTTTTCAACTGCTCGGCCTCAGCCTTCACGAAATTCACAAACCATTCTGGATCTTTATATTTCTTGAAAATAGGGCCGCTCTTCTCGAGCCAGTCATTGATGTGCCCAAGCAGGGCAGAAACCTTCTCATGCTCATTTGCTCGATGTTGAACCGTCTCCCCCAACTCCTTGAGACAACGCAGGCACACGTAGGCAACAAAGGCATGCGGCTCAGTCCCAGTCAGGGACGCGCTGCCAAAAACGTAGTGTGGAGGATAAAGCCGGACCAGCTCTTCCAGCACCATGTCGAGTGCGTCCATGTACACGTGCCCATGCGTCTCCTCGCAGGGATACATATTCAACAGGCTCAATATGCAGGAGCAGGTAAATGCCTCGCGGTCAACAAAAGGAACTGGCGTGCGGCCTGCCCTCGTCTTGCTCCCAAGAATCTTCCTTGGTTTTCCACGTGCGATTTTGTTCAGCGTGGGCTCAAAGACGATCGCTCGATACGCATTGTAGGAAATAGGTTCCGGCTTGCCCTCTTTGAACTTGCCTAGTTTTTTCTCAAGATCCTGCTTAAAATCTTTGCGTGCCTTTTTTTCGCCGCCCTTAACAGGTTTTCCCCACGGCTTATCACGGCTCATGCCTTCGACGGCTCTCTCCAGCGCCATCAGAACCAGCGCAGTATCACGCTGTGTTCCTTTTGTCGAACCCCTGGTTTGTACGCTGCTGTCGAAGAGCTTTGAATCGTAATCATAGGTACGAAGCAGAGAAAGCAGGGTCTGTTGGGTCAAAGTTATGATTCGGCCATGTAATTCGTTCTCGTTGCGGATATCGTAAGTTTCCATACAGTAACCCTAAATAGCGCTTCTATGGCCCCGTACTGTCCTTCTGGTGGCGTGTTTGGGACGTGGCAGAAGGGTCTCTAAAAACCGGGCAGAACTCCATCGCGCACGTTCCCTGATGATTAGTGCAAAAAAGGTAAGGAATGTTACAAAGAATCTTGTCAAAATAAAGGCGCTTGACGTGCAGGAATCTCTTCAGTCCTTCCTGTGATAGTGTTGCACTTGGTTTTGCCTTAGTTTTACTAGGTTTTGCTAAATACTAAGTCCTAATTACTTCTTTCCCCATGAATAACACTCCTTCGCACCTGGATCTCCAGGCTCTGGCCCGGCAAGCGATGCTGGCCAACGGCTTTCAACCTGATTTTCCGCCGCTCGTTCAGCAACAGCTTTCTGGCCTGAAGGCACATCCGCCGCAGGCAAGCGGGGGCGCTCAAGTACGCGACTTGCGCAACCTTCTTTGGTCGTCCATTGACAATGACGCCTCAAAGGATCTTGACCAGATCGAATTCGCGGAAAGGCTGCCCAACGGCCAGGCGCGCGTGCTGGTGGGGATTGCCGATGTGGATTCTTTTGTTGCCAAAGATTCCCCCATTGATGCTCATGCTGCCCGCGAGACCACAACCGTGTATACCGGTGCGCGTAACTTTCACATGTTGCCGGAAGAACTCTCCACCGACGCGACCTCTCTGCTGGAAAGAGATAACGAGCTTTGCATCGTCATTGAGTTTGTGGTGGATGGCGATGGCCAGATCATCTCCGGTGATCTGTATCGTGCGCTGGTCCACAATCAGGCGCAGCTCGCCTACAACGGTGTTGGGCCATGGCTGGAAGGGAGGTCTGCCGCGCCGCCCAAAGTCGCTGCCTCCTCTGAGCTGCAGGCCCAGCTCAAACTGCAGGATGAGATTGCCCAGGACCTCAGGAACGCGCGCTTTCGCCACGGCGCGCTCAACATCGAAAACGCTGAGGCCCATCCCGTCATGCTCAACCAGGAAGTCGTGGAGATTGAAAAACAGGAAAAGAACCGGGCCACGGAATTGATTGAAGATTTCATGATTGCTGCGAATGAGACTGTCGCCCGGACTCTGGACCAGAAAAATGTGGCTTCCATTCGCCGCGTGGTCAAGACCCCTGAGCGCTGGGAGCGCATCGTGGAGCTGGCCGCCAGGCAGGGCGAGCAGCTTCCAGCCCAGCCGGACTCCAAAGCTTTGAATGACTTTCTCACCAAACGCAAGGCCGCCGATCCCGACCATTTTGCCGATCTGTCACTGGCCGTGGTGAAGCTGATGGGTCCGGGAGAATACGTTCTTCAGCGCCCCGGCGATTCCGGGCCGGGACACTTTGGCCTCGCCGTGCAGAACTACACTCACTCCACCGCGCCCAACCGCCGCTTTGCCGACCTGCTCACCCAACGGCTCATCAAAGTCATGCTGGCCAATGGAAAATCTCCATATTCCGAGGATGAACTTACGGCCATCGCCGGCAATTGCACGCTCAAAGAGAATGCGGCCCGCAAAGTCGAGCGCCAGGTTTCCAAAGTGCTCGCCGCCGTGGCCATGACGCGTCGCATCGGCGAGGTGTTCGACGCCATCGTGACCGGAGTCACGCCTCATGGCATCTTTGTCCGCGTGCTCACGCCCCATGTAGAAGGACTGGTGGTGCGCGGCCAGCAAGGGCTGGACGTGGGCGATAAAATTCGCGCCAAACTCATCAGCGCCGATGTCCACCGCGGCTACATTGACTTTGCCAAGCAGTAATAAACCACAAAGACACGAAGGTTTGGAAAGCCAAAAGCCAAGAGCCAAGAGCCAGTAGTATTGACATTGGAAGCGCAAAAGCAGTACTTTGACTTAAGCCTTTAAGAGTTAGATTTACAAGCCCATGAATACCCGGCGTGCCAAGGTGCTTCCCACACGATCAGAATTGCGAATTTTGAATGCCCTCTGGGATTTGGGGCAAGGCACGGTTGAGGATGTCACCAGGCATCACGCTTTTTCCTGTCGCCCCAACTACAAGACCACCCAGACCTTGCTGCGGATCATGGAACAAAAAGGATTGGTGCGTCATCTGGTCCGCGGTCGCGGATTTCTCTTCGAGCCTTGTGTGAGCCGCGAGCAGGTGGGCCAGGTCTCCGTACAACGGTTGCTGGAGCAAAACTTTGGCGGATCGCCTGCGGAGTTGCTGGTGAACCTGCTGGAGTCCAGGCCCGTGGCGGAAGAAGAGCTGGAAGAGCTTGAATCCCTGATCCGCAAATATCGCCGGCAGAAGAATTACAATGATGGCAAAGGGTCGTAGAATAGCCCTATGTCCCCCGACCTCTACCTTGGCTTTGCCAGCCTCTGGATCAGCTATTTCCTGAAAGTTGCTGTGGCCTGCCTCTTGTGCTGGATTCTGGCCGCGCTGCTCAATACGCCGAGGCAAAAGTTCACCCTCTGGCTCGGACTCCTGTTCGGTTCGCTCATATATTGGCTTTACGCGGTGAGCGCTTTTTCGGCTTCGTCGCTTTCCCTCGCCACTGCTGGCGGCGCGGTCCTGCGCCCGGTCTCGCAGCTCCCTCACGCATTTCTGGTTCCGCCGAGATTTCAAGAGGCAACTTTGATTTTAGGACGCGTTCTGGGCAGCGCTTACATTTTGGGAGTGCTGCTGCTGGCCGCCATCGGAATGTGCAAGCGTTTCAGGCTTCGCCTCTTGTTGAGGCAGGGAATCGCGCCCTCCGCTGGATTGCAATATCTGTTTTCCGAAATGTGCCGGCATTTCGGAGTACGGCATTGTGAGCTGCGAGTTCTTCCGGAAGTGATCTCGCCCGCAACGGTCTACTGGTGGCGTCCTCGCATCGTGCTGCCTCAGATTTGCGAGCAACTGGGAGAAAGCGGTTCCCTGGAGGACATTCTTTCTCATGAACTGGCCCACGTTGTCCGCCGTGATTATCTGTGGTCGGGCATCAGCGACGCCATTTGTGGCCTGTTGTTTTTTCATCCGGCAGTCTGGCAGGCAAGAAAACAGATGCGTATCCAGCGCGAGATGGCCTGCGATCTCGCTGTGGTTTCGGCCAGGCCCGAACACCGCGCTGACTATGCTCAGACCTTGACGCGGATTGCCCGCCTCTGTCTGCCCCGTAAATATCCGGTTGCAGGCATCGATTTTGCCGCGGCGCCATCGCTGCTCCGGCATCGCGTCGAGGCGATTCTGGATGGGCCGGAAAAAAGCTCGCGCGCAAGAAGAATTTCCCGCGCGCTGGCTGGGACGGCGCTGCTGGGCGCTTATGGATTCCTCTGTTCGGCAATCGCTGTGGCGATAGCGTTCGTACCCTCGGATCATCCGCAAAGCGCGTCAGTCGCAACCCTGCCGAACTCGCTGGCGGCCTCAGTCCCGGCGCATAAAGTGAGACGGCCGCGCACTCAGACTGAAGCACAGCAGCTTATAGCCGAGTCTCCTGCTTACCGTTTGCCATCCGCTTCCGGGCCTTCAGCTTATGTGCCGGAAACGTCTTCCGGTTCCGGAGAACATGCCCTGGATGACTCTCCGGTCTCCAACGGCCCTCTCCCAACGCTGGCTGGTCCCAAACGCGATTCGGCTTCGGTTGGCAGAACGGTCGAATCCGTCATCGTCTCTACCGTGGGCACGGTGCTCGGCGGCGGCAGCGACAAGGATGACCGCAGCAACAAGCGAAAATAGCTTTTTTGAATTTACCTCGAAGCGATATCGATCTACTTAGTCCTGCTGCCATTTCGTCGCCTGTTCCTCCTCTGAATCTCGATCCTTAGCACGGGGTAGCACATGCTCTTTCCGAAAGAGATTTGGATCCATTGCAAGGACCGGTCGCCAAATCCCATTCAGAACTGCGTCTCGAATTCCTGTAAAGCTTGCGGTAGTATTGTGCCATGATGGGTCTGGCCTATCGTGTCTTCCTCAGTCACAGCGGTAAGGACAAGGATTTCGTGAGGGAACTGTACCGGCGCCTGACCCGCGACGGCGTGTCGTGTTTTTTTGACATTGAGTCGATCGGATGGGGACAAAACTGGGTCAGGGCTCTCGAACGTGCGCTGGACGAGTGCGAGTTTGTCGTCTTCGTCCTGTCGCCTGATTTCTGCAACTCCGAGTGGGTGGAAGTAGAACGGACCAGCAGTATCGCTGACGACCCTGGAGCACTCAAACACAAGGTGCGGCCGCTGATGCTTCGCCCCTGCCGGGACCTCCCAACCTTTCCACGCTTCCTCCGCCAGGTCCAGGCGATCGATGTCTCCACCATTGAGAACTTTGAAACAAACTACCCCCGGATTTGCCATGAGCTCGGCGGCACACTCCGCGATAGTGCCGCCCTCACTGACAGAACAAAGCTTCCGCCGGCCGGGCCTCTGCCGGAGAGACATCGCATGCCGTACCGTTCGCTTGGCGAGAAGTTCGTCGGGCGGGTGGACTCATTTTGGAACCTCCATGATTGTCTCTTCCGCGACGGCACAACCATCCTCGCGGGCGAAGCCGTTGTTGTCGGCACCGGCGGTCTTGGCAAGACGCAACTCGCCATTGAATATGCGTACCGCTTTGGATCTGTTTACACAGGTGGCGTCTATTGGGTCGATGCCGACCGCGGCTTGTCCACGCTCATCTCGCAGGTCGCTGAGGCTGCCGGCATCGAATTGAATACGAAGGCAGATGACGCTAGGCAATTGGAGCAGGTCTGGCATGGACTGGGCCGGCTCCCCGGACCGTCGCTCATCATCCTCGACAATTTTCCCGAGAACCTGCCTCTTCAACCGTACCTGCCGGTTGGTGGACGAGTGTACACACTCATCACCACCCGGCGGCAAGACCTCGACTATCCTTTGGTTCGGCTGAACATCCTGTCAACCGAAGAAGGTGTCCGGCTCCTCAACTCGGGAGCAAGGCGCTTCGGCAACGACGCAACCGCGCTGGTCGTTCGCCTTGGTGGGCTGCCGCTTGCGCTGGAGTTGGCCAAAGGGTACCTCAACTACCGCAAGGATCTGATGATCTCCTCGCTGCTGGAAGAGATGAGCGCCAACACCGACGTCGAATTGCTGGCCGAATTCGCATCGGAATACCGGGATCATCTCCCCACCCGCCACGAAACGGACGTTGTACGGACCTTTCAATTGAGCTGGGATGCCGCCCCGGAACTCGCCAGGAGCATACTCCGTGCCATGGGCGAGCTTGCGCCAGCGGCGGTCCCTCGGTCCTTGCTCCGGTCGGTGCTGGACCTGCCAGCCGATTCTGGTGTTCATGATCCGCTGGGCAGGGCTTTGGACGAACTCAGCAGGCTCTCTCTGGCCGAGCTGGATACAAGCGGGAATCCCATTGCCCACCGATTGGTTCTGGCGTTTGCGCGGCATCGCAACTTGGCCGACTCCGCATCTCCATTCGACCAATGCCTGGCTGCGATTCAAAAAGAAATGGACCAGGCTTCCCTGACTCCGGATGCCGCTACGATTGGCAAACTGAACCTGCTCGTGCCTCATGCGGAGTCCCTTCTTGGGCGGAGTCTCATTCGTCCGGAGGACTTCTCAGAACTCGCGGCTCGGCTGGGAACTCATTACCAGGCATTGGGCCGGTACTCGGACGCCTGGCGCACGTTAAATAAGGCGCTGGCCTCCGATGAGAAGACGTTCGCGCCCGGACACCCCTCCATCGCCATCAGGCAATCGAATCTGGCGACGGTGCTGCAGGATCTGGGGCAGTTGGAGGAGGCTCGCGATCTGCTGCGGGAGGCGCATCGAGCCTATCTGAGCCGTTTTGGGCCGGATCATCCGACGACGAGGATCATTCGGAGCAATCTGGAAAGCTTGCCGGAAAGTTAGACAAAGTGCGGAGCCGTGTTTGACTGGACGAGGATCGAGGAGGGCGACCGCGTAGCGGGCGTGTCGTCAGCCACTCAGAAATCGGTGGGTACGCGACGTAAAGTGGACGAGCTAACGGTCGATACCGAGCCGCGACCGCAAGGGAGCGGATGGACGCCTCAAAGCCCTGGTCCTTCCGCGATGAACAGAGCCATGGGTTCACCCTGCTCCTGGACTACGTACTGAATCGCGTTCCGCACGTCTTCGTCCTTCCATAGCCATCGCGTGCTCCCATGCCGCGCCCAGCGCCTTCGATCCGGTCCGTCGCGCCCCAGGCGATTTAGCTCGCGGCTGGCGTACGCCTTGAACTCGTTCAGTATTCTCTCGGGCCGGCCTTCCGCTTCGACAACAGCGTGCACGTGGTTGGACCTCACGTGCGCGGCCATCAGGTGCCAACCGCGGTGAGCGCAATGGTTCCGCAGGGCCGCCACTACGACCGCCCGGCTCTGTTCGTCGAGCACGTAGGCTTCCTGAAGCATTCTTCGGCGCTCCTCCAGCACGCGTTCTGGATCCGGTTGTACCAGGCGGCTCCCCACCAGATTGTGATATCGATCCACCGAACCCGATTCGTCACCGTGCAGACGTCCGCCGTAGCAGGCGAACGTAATGAGATATCTCAAATACCGCTCCCTTGCGGTCGCGGCTCAGTCCGGCGTATGAGTACGCTAGGGTTTGCTCCATTAGCCGGCATCTCTATGAACGTATCACTTTCATCTCGC
>DATDGL010000190.1:0-34738 GCA_036522115.1 Candidatus Angelobacter sp. | reverse complement strand
CCCAGGTTTGCAACATTGACCCTCACCGAACAAGCCGAGTAGCCAGCCAGCAAACGCGCTCCTAAGCGTGCTCAAAGCGTCACAACTACGAAGCATTAATTAAGGCCACCGCTAACCAAGCTGTGTTCCGCTTGCCTCTGCTACGTTCTGCGCTCTCCCAATGTGTTTCTGTTGATTCGCCGTTCTCATTTCTCCCGCCAATGCCGCTCACGCTCCGTCCGCCGCGGCGGACTCCCAGGTCTCCGGGGAATGCATCCCTCCCGCCAACGGTAAAGCATGTTGTCAGTCAGTTTGCTTTCCTCCTCCGCCCTGCCGCGCTCCCGCCCTTGGCCACTGCCCTTGCCTTCTGCGGTTGTTTTTTTCGGCTAGCGCCAAGGTGAACGAAAAAAATCAATCCTCGAACGAGGGACAGGAGAAATCATCATGAGAACGAACACGAATTCAACCCGCACCGCATCCAGCAAGAGCGCAAACAACAAGCAGCAGCCGAAGTCCTTCAGCAACAATCTGGTGATCCTGACCGGCAACCTGGGCGCAGATGCGGCTTTCTTCGGCGCCAATGACAGCGCTGCCTCATTCCGCATGGCCACCAAAAGCAAGTTTGGCGAAAAGGAATATGTCGAATGGCACTCCGTGGTCGCTTTCCGGGAACTGGCCAAGGAAGTAGTCGAGAAATGCACCAAAGGCCGGTTTATCAGGGTCTATGGCTACCTGCACAGCAGCCGAATCGGGGAAGGCGATGAGGCGCAGTACAAGGTTGAAGTAGTTGCGACCAGAATCAAGTACCTGGAGCGCAAGAAGTAAAGCCCTACGGGGTGTGGCCCAGAACGCGGCTACGCCCCTCCATTTTTTCACTGGAAGCATAGCTGCCGGTCTCCGAAGAACGTGTGTTCCAGCAATTATTGGATTAGTGTTCTATTTCGGGAATTTTTCAACAAAAGTCGAGAAATGTGCCACTGGCGAAAACGCCCAAACGACCAAGGCGGCACCCAATGAGGCTAGCAAGACGGGTTTGTCGGCGACCGGACGAATCGCATAAAGCACACGACCTACAATTGGCCATAACAGATGATTCATTAGCAAAAGAGATAGCCAGAACGAAGTCCACAAAGTCGCCAAGATATACGGAAGCATCGTCATTGCTGCAATTCGAGATAGCGCCCAGTAGCGACCCGTTAATGGAGCAATGATTAACAACAAAGAGATGAGACCGTAAAAGATGGCCATCATTGGCAAGCCAACTGCTGCTAGATAAAGTGGATGCAGTCGCTTTTTTAAAAATAGTAGCATCGCATTCAAGGGCCAAACAATCTGGGACGTTATCGATGCGATAAGTATCAATTGATAAAATTTTATCCGTGCGTCGATCCACATTTGCGAATGACGAATAAACAAATAAATGATAAAAGCGAACAGTGTTTGCCTAACAAGTATTCGGAAGACATCGTCAGCGAATACCCACGCCGAGCCATATCTCTCCCTCATCAGCTCTCGCCGATCATTTGTGTTTGGCTTAGCAAAATCATTCAACAATTTGGTGTGAAATCGTTTCGAGGATTTGCTCAAATCATCGACTTCGGTCCACATCTCGTCAAGGGTGTCGCTGACCCTGCTGCGCAATTTCTTCTCTTCGTCCTCGTACAAAAATCGAGAAATGTAAATTAGATAACAACCGAAGTAAGCAACGAATGCATGAATAGTGACATGCGAAAAAATGCCCCAGTATTTGACGATATGATCTAAAGTACTCATCAAGATCGTTGACTCTGCCGAGGATTGTAGCATCTTCTCCAAGAGCGTCTGTTCCACCCAGCCGTTCAATCTTTCCGTCATCGCTACCGATTGTGATTGCTCAGCTTCAGCATACAAAAAGCCTTGGATTCAGCCCGCCCATACGACTGATGGCATGATCGGTAAGGCTAATCACATCTATCTTTATTGAACAGCGTGAGCTTGCGCCAGACCTGCTGTCCCGGTTGCATACGCTGCCAATTCGCTTCCGTTGACTCGCGCCGCCACGTCCTTGTTCCGCACGGCTTTCAGATAAACCATTGTGGAGGCCAGATCACTGTGACCAAGCCACAGTTGCAGCGTGCGAATATCGCAGACATGCTCTTGCAAATTGCGCGTTGCAAACGTGTGCCGGAATTTGTGCAGGAACCAATTGGAGCAAAACTCGCCATCGGCACACTTGTTGCCGTGCCGTGATGTGCACCGGCCGCAGTTCAACTTGGCCTTGTATGCGATCCGCTTCAGCTTCCATTCATGCTTTTTGTCCGGCGCTCCGCTTGCCGTGGGGAAGACGAGATTGCGCGGGTTCTTGTTGCCGCCTTGCCGCTCAAGGTGAGCCTTCAACTCCGCCAGCAGTGACGCAGGAACCGGAATCTCACGTTCTTCCTTGTTCTTGGGTTTGAAACCCCATTGCACCTTGGCCGTAACGCGCACCACGTGACTAGTGAAATCCACATCACGCCACTCGCAGTACCGGACCTCTTTGTCCCTCATCCCGGTCAGCAGATAGAACAAATACAGCGTCCGCTCTTCCGGCTTGCAAGCTGCAAAAAGTGCCTTCAACTCTTCCGGCTCATAGACCGGCCGAATCGGATCAACATATTTCGGCCAATCGCGCTTGTGCAGCAGTCCTTTAATCCCATTCGCTTTAAGCAACTGGGCGACGATGGCCGCCCGATTGTAGGCCGTGCGTGCCCCGCAGCCCATGTCGTACAGCTTGCGAATGAACGCCAGCACATCATCCCGCGTGACATCCGGAATGTAAGTCCTGGGGCAATTGGCTCGGAACAGCTCAAGGCAGTACTTATACGCCGTATAGGTCTTGGGCTCACGCTGCGGCGGCTCGATTTCCTTGAGATACGATGCCACAGCATCCACCAGGCGAACCCGCTCCGGCTGATCGCCGTCCTCGTCGGCGATCTCCAGGCCAGTTTTACCGGCATCGAGAGCAATGGCTTTGCGCCGCGCCTGCTCCAGCACTTCGGCGGATTCCTTGACGCTCTGCCGGCGGCGCTGGCCGTCCTCGTACCACTCGATGTAATACGTTCCTTCGGCATGACGCTGCGGCTCGCCGTCAATCAACACCCAATCGAACTTGAGTTTGTTGTTGACCAGCTGCGCCGGGGCAAAGCGCCACTTATCGGCGACCTTGACGTACTTGAGAATATTGACGCGGCAGGAATAACCAGTTTTCTTTTCGTGTCTGGGCACTTGGGGGAAATCTCCTGTCTGTTGAGTTTCGACGCTAGTTACCTACAGACAGGATCATAGACAGGAAGGCTTGTAAATGCAAGAAAATAATGGTACATGGCGGAGAGAGAGGGATTCGAACCCCCGATAGAGGTGTTAGCCCCTATAACGGTTTAGCAAACCGCCGCCTTCAGCCACTCGGCCACCTCTCCGCGAGCGGGTGCTCTCTGGATTATAACTGAAAAGCCGAAAACGAAATTTCAGAGCGCCCCTTCTGCCGTCGTGATTGTCCGCCTCACGTCCTCTTCCGTATGAGCGGCGCTCAGGAACATTGCCTCATATTGCGAAGGCGGCAGATAGATGCCGCGGTCCAGCATGCCACGATAAAACCGGGCGAATGCAAGCGTGTCCGACCTCGCCGCTGAATCCCAGTCATGGACTTCTCCAGCCTGAAAGAACCAGGTCAGCATGGAACCTGCGCGGTTCGCAGTCAAAGCAACACCCTTTCGCCTGGCCGCGTCCAGAACACCCGTCATCAGCATTGCGGACCGATGTTCGAGTTGCTGGTAGATTTCCGGATGCTGTTTCAGATGCCGCAAGGTCGCGAGGCCGGCTGCCATCGCCAGCGGATTGCCGGAGAGCGTTCCCGCCTGGTAGACCGGCCCCAGAGGCGCAATCATCTCCATGATTTCAGCCCGTCCGCCATAGGCTCCCACTGGCAGGCCGCCTCCAATGATTTTTCCCAGCGTGGTCAGATCGGGTTGAATGCTGTAAATCTCCTGCGCTCCCCCAAAGGCCAGGCGGAACCCGGTCATGACTTCATCAAAAATCAGCACTGTGTCATTTGCAGCGGTCACATCGCGCAGGAATTGCAGGTAGCCATCGCCAGGCGGAACACATCCCATGTTGCCCACCACCGGCTCCACGATCACGCAGGCAATCTGGTCTTTGAATTTCCGGAACGTCCCAACGATGGCATCACGGCTATTGAACGGCTGCGCCAGGGTGAATTGGGCCAGCTCTTCCAGCACGCCCGCCGACCCGGGAATGCCCAGCGTGGCCACTCCTGATCCGGCCTTTACCAGCAGCGAATCGGCATGCCCGTGATAGCAGCCTTCAAATTTCACGATGTACTTGCGCCCGGTAAAAGCCCGCGCCAGCCGGATGGCGGACATGGTGGCCTCAGTCCCGGAACTGACAAATCTGACCTTGGCAATGGATGGAAACGCGTTAATCACGGCTTCCGCCAGCTCGGCCTCAATCGGCGTGCACGCGCCAAAGCTGGCTCCATTGCGATTGGCTCTTTCCACCGCCTCCACCACTTCCGGATGCGCGTGCCCGAGAATCAATGGGCCCCACGAGCCTACGTAATCAATGTATTCATTGCCATCGGCGTCCCAGATGCGGGCGCCGCTGCCGCGCACAATGTAAGGCGGATCACAGGCCACTGACTTGAACGCGCGCACCGGCGAGTTCACACCACCGGGAATCACGCGCGAGGCGCGAGCGTGAAGCTGTTTGCTTTTGCTATTGCTGGCCATTTCCGTCATTCACTATATCTCACCTCACAAGCGGTCAGCACGCAGCAAAGAGCTTGCCATGGATCACCTTGATCGGACTGATTTTTCACTGAGATTGAATGCCCTGCTATGCCGCTTTTTGTCGCTAACCGCCGCCGCGGAGCACGATGAAAATGGTAATTGAATCAAGGAGAGACAACATGTTTCGCCAATCCATTCTGCTCATGCTGCTTTTGCTGAGCGCGACGGCGTTCACCCAAAGCCCGGCAACGTCCCCATCCAGGAAAGAGATAATCAATCAACTGGAAACCGCGACACCCATGGGTCAACCCGTGCCCGCCAGGAAAAGGAGCGAGCCTGCGTCCCCGCCGCCGCATGTAAGTCCAGGTCCTGATCCAGCTCTGGCTGCCATTGCAGCCGAAGGACTGAACCAGCGTGTGGCCCCGGCAACAGTCCTATCCAACAACGAGTTGCTTATACGGGGAAAGACGATCTACGTAATCACTGACAGTTTCTTTGTAAAAAAAGAACAGCTCGAAAGAGGATTGCTTGATCGCAAAGAACTGGGAGACTGGGGCCTTCACGTGGTGCAGACGCCAGAAAATGCAGACCTGGTCCTGAAGGTAAGGCGTGCTCCTTTTCAGAACAATTTCCCTTTTACCATCACGGACCGCATTAGCGGAATCGTGGTCATGGGAGGAACGGTCAATTCCCTCTTCGGCACAGTACCGGGAAAGATTGCTGCCCGACTGGCTGAAAAGCTGAAAGAGATAAAAGGAAAGCAGTGATTAATACTTAGATTGTGTACAATTCCGTCCGGCCATGAACAGAATCAGGGAAATCCTGCGGAATGAATATATCGGGGCCATAGCCATCGGTTTTTTGCTGGCCCAGGCCCTGGGTGGCATTATCGCTGTGGTTCTGCAGCCGATTATCATGCTCATTCAAAATCGAGGCAGATCGAGCAGCATCTTCGCCTCGGCTCCCAGCATATTCAACTGGCCGCAACTGATTCTTGGAGTCATTTCTGCCGTTCTCTACCTGCTATTCGCCATGCTCTTGTTTGTATGGCTCTACCCGAAGAAGCAATTTCCGGCAGCCGCAGTTGTTGAGGCTCCGACCGAAAGCGTTGCCACTTCGCCAGACGAGTCGAGGGAGGCATCATGAAGGAGACGGCACAGCGCTCGCGACACTTTCAAATCAGCATTCGCTCAGCATTGGCCGGCCTCCTGATATTTAGCGGACTTCAAGAAGTCGTGGCCGGCGCTCGCGACCCATTGTCTGCCGGTGTGATCACGTTAATCAACTGGTTTCTTGGAAAGGTAAAGCCGGACTCTTTCTTGCTGTCTGAAACATCTGTGAATTGGACTTTCTTCTCAGCCGAGTTCGTCTTTGGCATTGTTCTCCTGCTTTTTGGGCTGCAAGTGGGCTCGGGCCTTGGGAAAAGACAGCAGAACTGATTATTCTTTCGAATACGATCTTTGTAGCAGGCACATCGTAAACTCTGCCATAATTGCTGCGCGTGGAGAGAGATAGATGCTCCGGAATTTGATACTTATCCTTCTGCTGCTTCTGGCTGGCTGTTCGGCGCTGGCCCAGGGAACACCGGCTCCGCCGTCCAAACCGGATCAGGGCCAGAAAAAACCCGATTCCGATCCTGCTTTGGGGGCAGTGACTTCCGGTGGCCTGAATCAGAATGTAGTCCCTGCGTCCGACTTGTCCAACAATGAACTCCTGGCCCGATCGAGAACTATCTACGTGGAGTCCGACACGGTTTTTGTCAAGAGAGCAGACATGGAGAAGTATCTTCTCCGCCAGAAAGAGTTGGAGGAGTATCGGTTGCACGTTGTGCAGGCTAAGCAGGATGCAGACCTGATCCTCCACATCAAACGCGTTCCTTTTATCTAACAACTTTCCCTATTTCATCACGGACCGCGTGTCCAGCATCGTCCTTATGCAAGGAGAGATCGACGCCTTGCCCAGTAAAGTGCCGCCGCAAATCGCCTCGAACCTGGCAGACAAACTGAAAGAAGCGAACAAGAAGAAGCAGTAGCCTCTGTCCTACCTGGCAGCAATTACGGTTAGTAGTTCTCGTCGGTCTCCTATCCTCTGGTAACCTGTTACATCAGCCCTTCCCTGTTCCCTGTTCTTCGGTTCAATGATAGATTCTGTTGAGCAAGCATAATATGCACAGTGGTTTGGAGCGAAGCGACAAAACAAGATGACGCTCGCCGTTGAAGTTGCCGGAAAAAGCGATGTCGGGTGCGTGCGCACCAACAACGAAGACAACTTCGGATACGACTTGCGTTACGGCATCTTCGTGGTTTGCGATGGGATGGGAGGGCAGGCGGCCGGGGAGGTGGCCAGCAAGCTAGGCGTGGACGTCCTGCTCACGTACTTTCACCATGCGGCTGAAGCCGGCGAGTACCAGCAAGTAGGCGCTCCCCTGGATGGGCTTTCCCGTGACGGTCTGGCCCTGGCCAGCGCTATTCGCCTGGCAAATCGCACGATTTATGAAACCGGCAAGCAGCAGACGAGCAACGCCGGCATGGGCTCAACTGTGGTGGCGGCGCTGGTGAAAGGCAATGCGCTTTCCATTGCCAATGTTGGCGACAGCCGCATTTACCTGATCCGGCAGGGCGTTATCCAGCAGCTCACGCAGGACCATTCCCTGGTTATGGAACAGGTGCGGCGGGGCTATCTCACACTGGAACAAGCTGAGCGCTCGGAAATGCAGAACATCATTTTAAAAGCGCTCGGTTCCGAAGAAAATGTTGATCCGGATGTGGAGGATCTGGTGGTGCTCTCGGGAGACATCTTGCTTCTGTGCTCTGACGGCCTGACCAAGTACCTGCGCGACCCGGAGATCCTGCAATCGGTTTCCAGTGCAGCCACGCTGGACCAGGCATGCAATGCCTTGATTCAAACCGCGAAGGACCGCGGCGGCGACGACAACGTTACCAGCCTTCTCCTGAGGGTGGTGGAGCGGCCATGGTATAAGAATATTTTCCATAGATGGTTCTCGACCAACCCGTCACGCGTTAGCAGCACATTGGCAAGCGCAAGCCTGGTGGTCGCTGTGGATCCCGCAAAGCGGTGCGCGTCTGGGACCCCGTATTCCTACCCCGTATTCGGAGGCCGGAAATGGCAAAAATCATTTTGAAGTTTGAGAAGAACATATTGAAAGAAGTCAGCCTGCCCCAAGATACGTTCACCATCGGCCGCCTGCCCGGAAACATGCTCCCGATAGACAATCTCGCGGTGTCCGCGCACCACGCAAAGATCTATTGGGAACAGGACCACTATGTAGTTGAGGACCTTGGGTCGTTGAATGGAACTTATGTGAACAATCAGCGCATCGGCAAAGCGGCGTTGAAGAGTGGGGATGTAATCACTATCGGGAAGCACATGGTGCAGTTTAAGGATGATGGGCAGAAGACCACAGCCACACAAACCGGCCAGAAACCTGGCCCGGACACTCCCAAGCTCGATTCTACCGTGGTTCTTGACACGAAAGAGGCCCAGGACCAGATAGCCGCCAGCGCCGCTACCAGCGCGGGGTCAAGCGTGCTGGGGCTGTCTAAACCTGCGCCCAGCGCTACGCTGGCCAAGGAACGCTTTGGCATCCTGAATGTGCTGGAAGGCAGGACCGACCAGCCGCAGTACGTGTTAACGGGGAAGATGACCATGATCGGAAAATCCAATATGGCCACCGTCCGGCTCAAGCGATTTTTTGCGCCCAAGACCGCTGCTCTCATCAGCAAGCGCGATAACAAATACTTTATTGCGGCATCTGACAAGAAGATCAACCTGAAAATTAACGGCGAAGAAGTTGCAGGCCAGAAAGAGCTCAATGAAGGCGATATTGTTGAGGTTGCTGGAGTCAAGGCAGCTTTTTCATTTCAGGAATGAAACAAGACCAACCATGGAGACACAGAAGACCCGAAGAAAAGCAAACTCAAAATACCCTCATTTTCAATTCACCTTCAATTCACTCACCAGATAAGCCAGTCGGCAATCTCAGCAGTTGTATAATCTCTGGGATCTGTGCCGTGGGGTCCCAATCAAAGTTGAAGTAGTTCGAAATTCATTGGATGACTGTCACACGATGGCCCAAGGAACAGCGACTGAGGTGCAAAAAATCGAGGATTCTGCCTTGTCTTGGAGAGCTCAGGTCTGGATGGGCAGTCGACAGGCCACTGTAGCAATTGCAGTTGACGTCGCCATTTATTGTTCCTGCCTTATAGGACTAATGATCTGCTATTTGGCATTGCGGCTATTCCGTTGGATGGGATACCCTCCGGATCGGTTAGCGCTCTTTGAGTTTGTGCATTTTTGGGCGTACTGGGGCTTAAATCTGCTATTTGTCTGGGATCTCGTCGTTAAGTCAGCGCTTCTTTTAGCTAAGGGATGGAAGAATGCTAAAGATGATGTATGACCTCTACTTCGTGCAGACGAAGCTGAGATGGCAATTGTTTGCAACAGCGCTAGCTTTAGCCGTCGTTTGCGGTGCCCTAGATGGCTTTGTACTGGGGCGGTCTGAATATGCTGCAACACGAGATGTGAGTTTGGTCGTTGTAAGTTTTCTTGTCGTCTACCAATTTGCCATGGTTATTTTGCGTGATTGGCCCACGCTACCTCGTTTTTCGAAAGCCATGCGAGAAGGAGATCGATTATATGCAGAATCACGCGTCTCTGAGGCGATTACGGTTTACTCAGAACTGGTCACTCAGGCTCCGCTTTTCGCCTCGACAAAGGATCGCTTGGAGTTGTTGGTGCGCGTGGCCATAGCCTACCGAGACAGAGGAGATGTAACTTCCATGGTTTCTCATTTGGAAGAGGCACTTGATCTGGATCTGAGTCGAGACAACCCGACTTACAGATTCGCGCTTTATCTCATCGCCGAGGGCCATTTCAAGCTGGGGCACCACAGGCGAGCGATTGGCCGATTTGAAGAGTTCATTTCTCTGGATAACCGGTTTGACTGGAAAAGAATTGAGTCACTTCTATATCTGCACGCCTCCTACCAGGAGATGGGTGATTTTCAACAGGCCAATACTTATCGACAGGAAACACTGAGCCTGATGCAAGACCTTCCGGATCTGAGAATTAGATACTTTGAAGAAGCGATGCTGGCTTTTCAGTAGCCGCCGATGGGCGGAGAGTCTTCCACGAGATGAATTCTAATTTTTTAGGTCGACTTTCATCGTTGAGTCGACTCCTTTCAATGACTTCATGGAAATCAACACTGTTGGGGTAATCGGTGCTGGAACCATGGGCAATGGCATCGCCCATGTGTTCGCCAGGTATGGCTTCCAGGTTGTGCTGGTAGAGACAACCCAGACTGCACTCGATCGCGGGATGTTGGCCGTCAGCAAAAACCTGGAGCGCGAAGTAGCCAAAGGCAGGATCAGCGCTCAGGACCGCGAGTCTGCATTAATACGGATTCAAGGAACGCTTGACCGCAAAGCCGTGGCCGCGTGTGACTTTGTGGTGGAAGCAGTTTTTGAGCGCTACGAGGTCAAGCAGGAGATCTTTCGCGAACTGGACCAGATCTGCCGTCCGGAAGTAATTCTCGCTTCGAATACCTCGTCCATTTCCATCACCAAAATCGCGGCGAACACCAAGCGCCCCGCACAGGTTATTGGCATGCACTTTTTCAATCCTGTGCCCCTGATGAGCCTGGTAGAGGTAATTCGCGGGTTGGCAACTTCCGATGCAACCTGTGCGACCACGAAATCTCTGGCGGAAAAACTGGAAAAGACCCCGGTGGAGGTAAATGACGCTCCCGGCTTTGTTTCAAACCGTGTCCTGATGCCCCTGATTAATGAAGCTATCTATGCCGTCATGGAAGGAGTGGCTTCAGCCGAAGCTGTGGATGAAGTCTTCAAGTTGGGCATGGCGCATCAACTGGGACCGTTGGCGCTTGCCGACTTTATCGGCCTTGATGTGTGCCTGGATATCATGCGAGTGCTTCACCATGGACTAGGCGATCCCAAGTATCGTCCTTGTCCGCTGTTGATCAAAATGGTGGACGCAGGATGGTATGGAAGAAAAAGTGGCAAAGGCTTCTATAAGTACTAGAATGGTTTTTAGGGATACGGGAATAAAGGCCACGCAACAACTCCGGATATCCTATGACATGCATGGGTCGTTCACCATCCACCTTTAGTAAGTCTTCTGCTCATGATGGTTTTGTGAAAGAGCTTCTTTCCGGAAAATCAAATCCAGGTTCCCCTACTCCGCCAAACAGCAAAAGCGAACCTTTTCCGGAATACAAAAAGGGGGCAGAAACTATTTTATTTGTGGACGACATGGAGTATTTACGCAATGTTTTTTCCGAGTCCCTGGAACAACTTGGCTATCGCGTGCTTACGGCCGGAAGCGGCGAAGAAGCCCTGACCGTGTCGAGTACCTACAAAGGAGAGATTCATCTTCTGCTGACAGATGTGATGTTGCCGCAGATGAAGGGCCCGGAGATGGCACTTAAGCTTCAGGCAGATCGGCCGGATATCAAAGTGATTTACATTTCCGGGTATGCTTCAGGGGTCGTGGCGCCGCATGGAGCGCTGGAACCAGGTACTGTCATTCTATTCAAGCCCTTCACCATCAAAGTTCTCGCCAGCAAGTTGAGAGAAGTTCTGGACCAGTAAGAATTTCATCGCAAAGGACGCGGCGGGCGCAAAGAAATCTAATCCACAATCCTGGAGAAACAGCCTCGATCTCGGTTCTGTCGGCGGGATTGATGTGTTGCTCTTTGCCAGACGCGTAGGACCGATCGGGCAAAGCGTACGGCCTGGACATGACTGATGACGTGCTGGCCATGGCGCAGGAAAATCAGCGCAAGGCCGGAGTGCGCAATGTTGAGTTCCTGAAGGGCGAGATGCGTGCTGTGCTCCCGGTTGCTGTCAGGGATGACTGTCTGGATCATCTTTCCAGGGGTCGCCCCATGCTGCGGCACGGGCAAGCTTGTAGCACCCTTTTTGTGATTTGCCGATGGTCTGAATGCGCAAGCCGTGAGGCGTGCACAGAGAAAGCTGCACATGGCCTGAATGCTTTTGCGGATGGCGCACAATGCGCGCTGCAGCCGTTGCCAATGGCGTTCGACTGAACACCACGTACGAAAACTTCTCATCTTCGTGGCCCAGTGTCCCGCCTTTGAGCAGGCGATGTATCGGGGTCCGCTCCACGCGCGCGGCGAAGTGGCACCAATCGCCTGCCAAAGCCATGGGGCATTGAGCGCTATGCGGACAGGGCGCAAGAATCTGCGCCCCTGCGCCAATCAACATCGAGCGCATGAGGTCAACGAACGTAAATCCGCGCATGGTACCCGGCTCAACGATCATCAGGAATTGTTTTGTGTACTGCCAGGCTGCCAAGACAGTTCGTCGAGCATCCAGCAGCGGCAGCTCGTCGAGCATATAGGAAGCTACAACCAAATCGTGGGGTTCCCAGAACAAACCTCGCTTGATATCTTGTTTGAGCCAATTCGCATTGCGAACCGCAGGGTGCGGACTCTGAGCCGTAATGCGCTTACCCAGCGCGATCAATGCCGGATCGGCCTCCACCATGGTTGCCCGGGTGGGCAATGGAAAAACCTCTGACGCGGCGCAAACCGCCGTTCCTGGACCGGCGCCCAGATCAAGAATGCTCTTGATTTCGGCTTCCGGCGCAAGACGCCGAGCCTCAGAAAATGCGTGCCAACTGGCCGCGTACGTAGCAGGAAAACGCACGGCCAGATAGGCTGCGCGATGCGCGCCGGTCTTGATGGCCAGAGCAGAGAAATGTCCGGCCCTGTAGTGCTGCGTAAGGTCGGCCGCAGCCTGGGCCAGCGCTGCCCGGTCCACGTTCTCAGTTTCCTGCTGAATAGCTTCGGCCAATTCGGGAGGTAGATGCATGAACACCTTACCACTGATCACACTGATTGAACTGATTTCCACTGATCAACGAAAACATAGCCAGTAGTTCGGAGAAATCTATCCAAAGAATCTCATTAATCCCTTCGCCGGCATGTCGGGCGCCAAAAACTTCTTTGCGTCTCCGGCAGCTTGAGTGAGTGCCTCGGCTGCCAGATAGCCACTTCGGACGGCTCCTTCCATGGTCGCCGGCCAGTTGGTGGCAGTCCAGTCGCCGGCGAGAAACAGGCGTGGCCACACGGTTGTGGCATGCGGGCGATAGCGGTCCAGCCCCGGCAGGATAGAATACGTCGCATAAACTTCCTTGATCACCGCCGCTTTGATAACTTTTGCTCCCTCGGCCTGAGGAAAGAATTCAGCCAGTTCAGCCAGCGCCAGGTCCAGAATTTCCTGCCGCGATTTCTCTACCAGGCTTTTCGATGCGCTGACGACCAACTCGATGTAGCTGCCCTCGCGATCGTGAAATTTGCTCTTCTGGAACATCCACTGAATGGTGCGGTCCAGAAGGACAGCGTGGGCCAACGGGGTGATCTCGCGGTCAAACCACAGGTGAATGCCGGTGATGGGCGAGGCTTCGAATTTACTCAAGTTCTGCTTCAGGGACTCAGCGGCTGCGCCTCCCGGCAGGAGCGCCGGCACAGCCTGAAAAGGAACTGCCAGAACCGCGCAGTCAAATTCCCGCTCTCCTCCGCTGCAGGCAATCCTTACGGAGTTTTCCAAAGGGCTGATGGCGTTCACGGAACAGCGCAACAGGAGATCTCCACCACGGCTCCGAATGTAATCGGAGGCGCTGCTGTAGAGTTCAGACAGTGGCACGCGCGGCACTCCCATTCTGCCCGCAGCAGCGGACTTCAGAAAGGACTCGCGAAATACCTGGATTGCATAGCGCACTGAGATCCGGTCCAGGTCTTCATTCAATGCGCTCACCAGCACGACCTTCCAGAAGCGCTCAATAGCTCGCGTGGTTTGCTTGTGCCGTCGCAGCCATTCAAGAAAGGTCTGCCGCGGATCATCAGGCACACTGGATTTCGTCATCATTGCCCTGAGCGCACGCGCTATGGCCAGCTTGTCTGAAAACAAAAGCGATGAGGCAGCAAAAAAAGATGGCATGGCGTGGAACGGCGCCGGCAGGAACGTAGGAGAAATCCGGCTGGCGCGGCCGCCGGGTTCGATGAAGGTGAGTTCATCAAACCACTGAATTTTGTTGCTGACTCCCAGTTGCTGGTAGAAATGGACCAGGTTGGTGCAGCAGCCGAGCAGCACATGCTGGCAATTATCTACCACCTCGCCGGTTCCTGGATGCTCGTAAGAAGAGGCGCGCCCGCCCACATAGGGGCGGCGTTCGAGCAGAGTGACGCGGAATCCAGCATCCGAGAGCGCACAGCCGGTGGCGAGTCCGGCCAAGCCGCCGCCAATGATTGCGACGTTGTTTCGTTGAGATTCCGCCTTCATGCGATGCGGAGCAGGAATCCACGGGAAAGCACTCTAAGCTTCTCCCATAAACTGAGTTGGACCCGCTCGGTAAAGACATCATAATTGCGCTCGACAATCTTGTTGAGCAGGCGGCGGTAGATCTCCACCAGCACCCAGAGCGCGGGACGGCTGTCCTCCTCAATGAGTTCCATCAACCACTTCGCCGAGTCGTAATAGCGTTTTGCACGCTCCGCCTCGAACTCCAATACCGGCTTGAGTTCCATGGAACTGCTGCTACCCAGCTTTTCCGGCGCTAACTGGCCCGGTGAAAGGCCAAAGCGGACGAGATCTTCCTGGGGAAGATAAATCCGGCCCATACCTGCGTCTTCCTTCACGTCGCGGATGATGTTGGTGAGCTGAAAGGCGAGGCCGCAATCTTCCGCCAGCAACTCGGCCTTGGAATCCTGATAGCCGAAAATCCGGATGCAGACCAATCCCACAACGGACGCCACAAAGTAACAGTAGTGGCGCAATTCCTCAAAGCTGGGGCAGACAACTGCGGGCGCACCGGGAGACTGCGGAATTTCCAGGTCGAGACTGGTTCCATACACCAGCTTTTCGAAAAGTTGAACGGGGATTCTAAATCGGTTTTGCGTATCTGCCAGCGCCATCAAGACTGGATCGTCAGTCGGTTTGCCGGAAAAAACTTCTTTAGCGGCCTCAAGCCAGTCGTTCAGCTTCTGTCTTTTCTGAACGAAATCCAGGCCAGGGCCATCTGAGATGTCATCGGCATGCCGCATGAAAGCATAGACCGCGCAGAGGGCATTCCGTTTTTCTGAGGGCAGGACGCGAAAACCGTAATAGAAATTCTTGGCGGAGCGCCTGGCAACGCCCCTGCACACCGCATAGGCATGGGTGATCTGCTGGTTCACAGCAGCTTGCCTGCCGCTGCGCGTAGCACCAACCACAGCTTCCGCGACTTTGAGATCACGGGCCTGCTGCTCAGCACATCGAATTTTCGGCGCTCGATGGCATTGAGGATCTCCTGGCCACCACGACTGAAGAGCTCAAGATCGATGGCCAGCTCTTTGTTGACTTTCTTTATCAGGGGCAGGCCGCGGGCAAACCAATCGCGGGCGCGTTCGACTTCGAACTTCATCAGACCGATGAATTGAGGAGTCGGGCGCCTGCAGGCAATATCGTCTTCGCCCACACCGCAACGGCGCAAGTCTTCCAGCGGCAGGTAGATGCGCCCCTTGCTGTAATCCACCGCCACGTCCTGCCAGAAATTCGCCAGTTGCAGGGCGGTGCAGGTGGAATCAGATAGCTGTTGCCGCTCCGCATCGCTATAGCCGCAAAGATAGAGCACCAGATGGCCCACGGGATTGGCCGAATAGCGGCAGTACCCAAGAATATCGTCAAAGGTTTCGAAGCGGGTAACACTCTGGTCCTGGCGAAAGGCAATCAGCAGATCCGAAAATTCATGCTTGGGAACCGCAAACTGGCGCACAGTTTCGGCCAGGGCCACAAACACCGGATGACGCGGAGAGCCGTGATAGCAGGCATTCAGCTCTGCCTCCCACTGATCGAGCAGGTGCAGGGATTGCTGGGGATTGCCGACTTCATCGCTCAGATCATCGGAAATGCGGCAGTACGCGTAAACATTGTAGAAGTGCTGGCGCAGCTTCGTGGGAAGGAACCAGGTGGCGACAGAGAAATTTTCGTAATGGGTCCGGGCCATGCGCTCACAGTAGGCCTGGGCTTCTTTGAGTGGAGGAGGAGAATCCGGAATACGGTAGGAATCCGGCAAGGCATTCCAGCCCGCCAAGCTGTTTGTGGATGATACTGACATGAATCAATGGCCGGGAATGATTGCGGTCTTGATCTGGTTGCCACGTTCCAGCATCTGTTGCAGGACCTGCTTGAGTTTGGAGAGCGGCGCCTCTCCGGTTACATAGTCGGTGCTCTTGATCTTTTTCTCTGCAATCAAGGTAAAAGCTTTGCGCACACTCTCCGGCGTGTGATGGAACGTTGACTTCAGGGTGAGTTCAGAGTAATGCAGCCGGTTCGTATCCAGTTCCACCTTGGTGCCGGTGGCACAGCCACCAAAAAAGTTGACCACGCCGCCGCGCCGGCCCATCTCCACCGCCCACTGCCATGCTTGCGGACGGCCCACTGCTTCGATCACCACATCGGAGCCACGCCCTTCCGTTAAATGAATGACAGCATCAATGGCCGATTTCGTTTTGTTGATATGGACCACGTCATCGGCGCCAAAGCGTTTGGCATCGTTCGCTTGTTCATCGCGTTTCACCACCGCCACCACATCGCAGCCCATCAATTTCGCCACCTGGATCAGCATGAGCCCCAAAGGTCCGGCTCCGATGATGGTGACGGTATCGCCGATGTCCGCGCCGGTCTCCTGCAATCCACGCAGAGCACAAGCCAGCGGCTCGGTCATGGCGGCCGATTCAAAGCTCATATCATCCGGCAGGGCAAGCATATTGGATTCAACGATGCGCCGGGGAATCTTGATGTACTCGGCATACGCCCCATTGTTAAAGAGCAGGTCTTCGCACAAGTTCTCCTGGTGCTTCATGCAATAGAAGCAGGCGCTGCAGGGAGCCGAATTCAGGGCGACCACCCGCATTCCCCGGCGAAAATCACGCACTCCTGGGCCAACCTCTTCAATGACTCCTGAGAGCTCATGACCAAACAGGGCAGGCGGCACAATCATGCGCGCATGATAGCCGCGCTGAAAAACCTTCAAGTCCGTTCCACAGGTGAGAGCGACATTCACCTTCACCAGGACTTCACCAGCTTCCAATGGCGGAATCGGCACTCGTTCGATCTTCACATCCTCTTTGCCGTAGAGGACTGCCGCTGTCATCTGTTTTTTCACTAATTCTTCTCCCACTGCATACCAGGTTGGACCACAATTTTCATTGAGTCCGGTCCGGGATTTGCCGCCAGCTTAAGAGCTTCAACGGCGTCCTCCAGGGGGAACCTGTGCGTAATCAGTCTTGCAAAATCAATTTCTCCGCTGAAAACCAGACGGACACTATCCTCCTGGAGCGCCACCGAAGCGCTGTAGGAGCCGAGCAATATCTTTTCATCTACACAGATTGCAGCCGGATCAATCATGGCTTCACTGCGCTGGGTCTGGGCAAACAGCATCACTCGCCCACCGGGACGCGCTGCTTCGATTGCAGGTCGAATCAGCCTGTCCCCCCCCACAGCTAGAATTACAACGTCTGCTCCGCGGCCTTCTGTAAGCTCCCTTACCTTTTCTGAGGGGTCCTCAGAAGATGCGTACACCGGATGCCTTAATCCATAGTCTCTAGCTATTGTAAGCCGTTGAGGATACAAATCGGAAGTTACCACAGCCGCACCCCACCGCTTGGCCAACAGCGCCAGCATGATACCAATGGGGCCTTGACCGATCACCAGCACAGTCTCGTCCGGCTGGAGCCCAAGGGACTCAATGCCTTTCATGCAGGTATTCACCGGTTCGACGAACGAGGCCTGCTCATAAGAAACATGGTCCGGTAGCCTGACCAGCCCCTGTCCCACAATCCAGTCCATCACTCGCACATATTCTGCGAAGCCTCCGCCACTTGGTTCAAAACCCGCTGTGACGCCCACTTTTTTGTAAACCGGACATTGAGCAAATACCTTGTGACGGCAGTAATAGCATCGGCCACAGGGAATGTGATGAAACACCATCACGCGGTCACCCTGCTGAAACCCGGAGACACCCTGCCCCACGGCCACAATCTGACCTGCGGTTTCGTGTCCAAAGATGCGCGGAGTGGAATGGGACCCGGTAGAGATCTTCTTCAGGTCTGTGCCGCAGATGCCGCAGGTGTGTACTCGAATCAGGACCTCGCCCGGGCCAATGGCAGGCACAGGGACAGACTCCAGACGGACATCCTGCTTCCCGTGGTAAACAGCGGCTTTCATCGTCCGGGGTACGACTCGCTGCTCGGTTTCAGCTTCGGCTCTCGTGACGGATGGCATCTATAAGATTCTGCTCTACTTATACTCCTATTTTACTATTCATAAAGCGGATGAACCGGAGTCTCTCCCCTGGGTGGTTGCAGCCATGGTTCCCTCTGCCGGCACGCTGTTTCGGCCAGCCTCCTTGACGCCCAGGGAACGTTCTGATTCCAGCTTCGTTCCGGGGTTGTTACTCGCAACCGCGTTTTGCCTCAACCAGTTGCACAACGCCTCTGCTGCGCGCCTGCTGTTGCGCATCAGCGCCAGAATACCTGCCCACCACTGCGGCCGGACAATGGCCCAGACTGCGAACCTGCCATTCTGAAAGCTGCCCTCACCATCCACAAACTTACTCAACGGCGGCAGGACAAAAGCAGCCTCGTCTGAGATGGCCTTCACACAGCGAAAACTGATCCCGGCCTGCTCAGCCACCTCGGCCACCCCAGAGGCCTCCATGTCCACGGCCAGCGCGTGAAATTCTTCCACAAGCCTTGGTTTTGATGCGCTCGTGGCAACTTCGCCCGCGGTTACCAGGATGCCACCGCCGGTCTGGCAGCGATATTCCTTCCCCGTTGCCGCATCCACAACCACGTTGGGAGTAATGACGTTTCCCACCTTTAAACTGCGAATCAACGCGCCTGCCAGACCCGCTGAGATCAGCGCTTGCGGCTTGTAATGGGCCACAATTGCCCGCGTCGCCGCTTGCGCTGCAAGGCTGCCGATGCCGGCGGCTATAGCAACCCTTCCAACATCTTCATGAGCCTTAAAATTCCGCCCATCGTGCGTAAAAGAAACCACTTTCCATGTACGCACAAGAGGAGCCAGTTCCCGGTCAAGAGCAGCAATGATGGCGATGCTGCTCATGCGCGCACCGTTGCCACTCTTCCGGCAACCTTCACATAGCCATGGGCCTGAAACCAGTGGATGGCGCGGCGCAGTGCATCATCCACAGAACCGGCCTTATAGCCAAGTTCACGTTCCGCTTTGGCGGAGGAAGCAAACATCTTTTTGCGGCCCATGCGAACGGCATCAACGGTTGCCCTTGGTTCTTTGCGCATGATGACCCCGGTGAAAAACTGGTCGAGCACCGCAAATCCCAGCGCCACTGCATGCGGCGCCTTGACTCGCGGAGATGGCAGGCCGGTGAGCGCGGAGAGGCGATCGAGTACCTGCTTCAATGTGAGATTCTCTCCACCGAGTATGTAACGTTCTCCGGGTACGGCCTTTTCCATGGCCAGCAGATGGCCGCGCGCAACATCTTTCACGTCCACCATATTCAGGCCCGTATCCACATAGGCCGGGAATTTGCGCTTGAGGAAATCCACAATTATGCGCCCAGTCGGTGTGGGTTTGATGTCTTGATCTCCGATGGGAGTTGTAGGGTTGACCACAACCACGTTGGCGCCGCCTCGGCCGGCTTCCAGAGCGATCTGTTCGGCCATGAATTTTGACCGCTTATATGGGCCCACCATGTCTGCCAGCGTGACGGGAGACCTTTCATCGGCCACATGCCCGGTTGTGGTGAAACCCATGGTGGCGACTGAGCTGGTATAGATCACGCGCCGGACCTGATTTTCCTGGGCAGCGCGAATGATGGCCTGCGTGCCTTCCACATTGGAGCGATGCATCTGGTCCGGATCACGTACCCAGAGCCGATAATCCGCCGCGACGTGGAATACAACCTCACAGCCCTGCACGGCCCTTCTCAGTGAAGCCGGATCGTGCAGGTCACCGGTGACCCGATCAGCTTTTAAGTCGGCAATGTTTTCGGTGCGGCTGGTAGAGCGCACGAGCACGCGGACGTCAGCACCCTGTGCACACAGAAGCTGCGCGATGTGGCTGCCTACGAATCCGGTGGCCCCTGTGACAAGAATTTTCATAAATACAAAATGCGGGCAAGCTCGTTGCCCGCATTCTCAAACAGCCTGCTTTAATCCAGTGTTTCCGGCTTCAGCTCGATGTTCTTTTCGCCCGACATCTTTTTCTGCCAATACTTGCGGACCCACGCCTCAAAGCTCTTTCCCGCTGCGGTATCGCGTCCGGAGAAGGCTAGCGCCGCAATATCGGCGTAGGAGATTGACATCTTCCGGGTGGAATCCCTGGGATAGAGGCGCACCACCGAATCAGCCAGAGTCTTCCCTGTACGCCGATCGAAGATGTAGCCTTCAATCCTGGTCCCATCTTTGCGGGTAATGGTGACATCGCCCCGATAATCAAAAGCCTTTTCCAGGGCAGCACAGACTTCGTCGTCGGTCGCCAGTTCCGGGATCCAACCTTCGAGCTTTTCGTGTCTTGTGCCCGGAGCAACTTCCAGAAGATCAGGATTGTTGACGGTTGCCGAATCGGAGTTGCTCATGCCCTGGTTTCCTCGAGTTGGTCTGCATCCTGCTCGATCTGCACCAGCGGGTTATAGTTGTGTACGGGCCGGACCGGTTCGTCCAGAAGGCGCAACGCGCCTTCATCTTTGTATGAAGGAAAGAGCGTGGCCCGCGCTGTGGCCAGGAATCCCCGCAGCGACCCGAAATTATCATTCACCGCAGAGGCTTCATAACCGCTATGCACCATGCAGTTGGCGCACTTGGGATTGCCCGACTCTGTGCCGTATTGATGCCATTCCGTGGCGGTCATGAGTTCGTCGAAGCTCTCCGCGTAGCCATCTTGAAGCAGATAGCAGGGCTTCTGCCAGCCAAAAATGTTGTACGTAGGCATGCCCCAGGGCGTGCAGGAATAGTCGCGCTTGCCCATCAGGAACTCAAGGAACAGCGGAGACATATTGAAACGCCACTGGGAATTGCGATTGGAGAGAATGGCCCGGAAAAGCCGGCGTGTTCGCGCTCGTCCCAGGAAGTGTTGCTGGTCCGGGGCCTTGTCATAAGAGTATCCAGGCGAGAGCATCATTCCTTCCACGCCCAGTTCCATCATCTCGTCAAAGAAAGCGCGAACGCTGTTGGGATCAGCTCCGTCAAACAAGGTGGTGTTGGTGGTAACGCGGAAGCCACGCTTCAAGGCCTCGCGGACACCTTCCACAGCAAGATCGTATCCGCCTTCGCGGCACACTGAGAAATCGTGGTGCTCACGCTGGCCATCCATGTGGACGGAGAACGTTAAATATTTACTGGGGCGAAAAAGATCAATTTTTTCCTTGAGCAGCAGCGCGTTGGTGCAGAGGTAAATGTATTTACGGCGCTCCACCAACCCGGCCACGATCTCACTGATCTGAGGATGCATGAGCGGTTCGCCTCCCGGAATGCTCACCATGGGCGCGCCGCACTCCTCTACCGCGTGGAAGCACTCTTCCGGCGTAAGCTGCTTTTTGAGAATGTGGGCGGGATACTGGATCTTGCCGCATCCGGCACAGGCCAGGTTGCAGCGGAACAATGGCTCCAGCATGAGAACGAGCGGGTAGCGCTTGCGCCCGGTCATCCTTTGCTTCAGGACGTAACTGGCTACCGTCCACATCTGTGAGATTGGAACTGCCAAATGCACTCCTCTTCGTCTCGAATACTAACTAGCCAAGAGCCTCGCCCTTGTTACCAAATTCTCCGCGAGAACCACGCTGCTTGCAGGTGCAACGAGAACAGGATTCTCGTAATCACCCACATTACGGCTTGAATACTGTTCTTTCAGCCCCGCGCGTACCCTACGCCGCCTTCCCTGAACAGCGCGGAAAACTCCCGTGAGTAGGCAGAGAGGGCAATTAACGGGAAATAATCCCGGTACAGGTGATAAGCCAGATAAAAGACTCTGGGGAAGCCTGTGCCTGTGTACTGCTGTTCGTCCCAGGAACCGTCCGGCTTCTGGGTTTCGAGCAAGTACAGGATTCCGCGCTGCACCGAGTCGCTGCGCGTGTCTCCGGCTGCCAGGAGTCCCATGATTGCCCAGGCCGTTTGTGATGGCGTACTGGGGCCTATGCCGCGCGTGCTGGGATCATCATACGAGCCACAGGTTTCGCCCCAGCCTCCGTCTGCATTCTGGACCATACGCAGCCACTCGGCTGCCTGCTGGATGTAAGGCTCGTGATGATCGACTCCCATGGCCTGCAAACCACGCAACACCTGCATGGTCCCGTAAATGTAGTTCACCCCCCAACGACCAAACCAGGAGCCATCCGCTTGCTGCTCGCTCAAGATGAACTCGATTGCTTTCTTTATGGCCGGTTCATCCTTGGTGTAGCCATACGTGGCCAGCATCTCCAGCACCCGACCGGTAATGTCGACAGTCGGCGGATCAAGCATGGCGTTGTGGTCAGCAAAGGGCACGTACTGGAACGCCATGCGGGTATTGTCTTTGTCAAAGGATGCCCATCCGCCACTCTTGCACTGCATGGCCATAATCCAGGCCAATGCACGCTGCGAGACTTCGTGCTGGTAGCGTTCGCGCGGGTTATCGACCTTGTTCAGTCCCAGCAACACCATGGCTGAATCGTCCACGTCCGGATAAAACTCGTTGTTAAATTCGAAATACCAGCCTCCCGGCGTCACCTTGGGGACCTTCACAGACCAATCGCCTTTGTGGCGTACTTCCTTGCTCAGGATCCAATCAGCGGCCTTGACCATGCGCGGATCTTCTTTGGAAACCCCGCTCTCGCCCAGCGCAAACATGGCGTAAGCCGTGTCCCACACCGGGGAACAGCAGGGCGCCATTCGGAAGGTGGGCCCGGAATGATCGGGAATGCCAGGCTCTTCGGTCCCAAGCTTCTCAAATTCATCCAGAGCGCGGATGAGTTGGGGATCGTCCGTCGAGTAACCCAGGCAGCGCAGCGCGATGATCGAGTTGAGGATGCCGGGATAAATCGCGCCCAGGCCATCTGATTTCTCAAAGCGATCCAGCATCCATTGCTCGGCGCGCTTCAAGGCCCGCTTGCGCAGCGGACGGATGTTGAAACGTTCGCAAAAATGCACGATGCGGTTCAACACCAGGAAAAAATTGCGCCAGGAAATCTTCTTGTCATCCCACTTAAGGTGCAGGTGCTTTCCGTGGCGTCCACCGATGAACAACTCATCGACGCCCATCTCTGCCGGAATCTTCTTGAACGGCTTCTTGGCGTAGGCAACGGACAGCGGCACCAGAATGGCGCGTGACCACGACGAAATTTCGTAGATGTTGAACCAGAACCAGTTTGGGAACAGCACGATCTCCGGCGGAACGGCAGGCACGGCCTCCCAGTCATACTGACCCAGAAAGCAAAGATAAATCTTGGTGAAAGTGTTGCATTCGGTGACCCCGCCCATCGCCAGGATCCTGTTGCGGGCCCGCTCCAGTACCGGATGGTCGGCCTTGTAGCCCATCAGCTTCAGCGCAAAGTAAGCTTTCACTGAAGCGCTGATGTTGGAGGGGCCGTCCTGGTAGATGGGCCAGCCTCCGTCCTGATTCTGATGACGAATAATTTCCGGCACCCCCATTTCCATGCGGCGTCGATTGCCGGTGCCCAGAAGCGTGTGAATGGCGATGTAGTCGGACTCGAGCGTTGTATCGGCTTCCAACTCGCCGCACCAGTAACCATGTTCGTGTTGCATGGAAAACAGGCTACGGCGCGCGGCCTCGATTCCACTGCCGACACGGCCCAGCATGTCATCAATTTTTCCAAAAAGCATCCGCGCGGGTTGACCTGTCTTGCTCATCGGGGTTACTCCGCAGCAGCAGGAGCTGCTTGAATTGCTTCTACGATTTCCGGCGGCAGGCCAAACCGTACATTCTCCGGCATGACCTCCACTTCTTGAATATCAGTGAATCCCCTGGCCTTGAGGAACTCGATTGCCTGTTCCACCAGCACTTCAGGCGCGGAAGCGCCGGCGGTGAGGGCCAGCGTACGCACGTCAAGCAGCCACTCCGGCCGAATGTCATCGGCGGTATCAATCAGGTAGGAGGGCGTTCCCAGATTGGTGGAGACTTCCACCAGGCGGTTGGAGTTAGAACTGTTTTCTGAGCCTACCACCAGCAGCAGGTCAGATTGATGCGCAACGTCCTTGACCGCGGTTTGGCGGTTCTGGGTGGCATAACAAATGTCCTGTGCATGCGGCCCTTCGATGAGAGGAAATTTTCTGCGCAAAGCGTCAATGATTTCCTTGGTCTCATCCAGGCTGAGCGTGGTCTGCGTGATATAGGCGATGCGCGTGGGATCAGGCACGATCAGTCTTTCTACCTCTTCGACACTGCCGACCACCTGCGTAACGTGCGGGGCTTCGCCCAGCGTGCCAATCACTTCGTCGTGATCGCGATGGCCGATCAAAATAATGCTGTAGTTGCCCTTGGCGTACTTGACGGCTTCGACGTGGACCTTGGTAACCAGCGGACAAGTAGCATCAATCACCCGCAGATTGCGCAGCTTGCTGGCTTCGCGCACTGTAGGTGAAACACCGTGCGCGCTGTAAATCAGGCGCTGGCCGTCAGGGACTTCGTCCACTTCGTCGACAAAAATGGCGCCCTTGGCCTTCAAATCCTCCACCACGTAGCTGTTGTGCACAATCTCCTTGCGCACATAGATGGGCGGACCAAAGGCATCCAGGGCAATCCGGACGATGTCAATGGCCCGGACGACACCGGCGCAGAATCCCCGAGGCTTGAGGAGTAATAAGGTCTTAATTTCCGGCGCTCGCATTTATGGGTTCGATTATACCTTTTGCTGCCTGTATTAAACCAAGTTTAACCCCCTAGGGCCCTTTTGGGTGACCCCAAACCACTGAAAGTGCAAGATTTAGCATCAATCTGTCAGAATGAGACGGCGGCCGGGGGCTAGATCGAAGCAGTGTCCAGTGGTTGGATCTCGCTGTTGATCTGAGCCAGGACTTGGTCCTCAACTACTTCCAGATCGTAAGCCGCCTGGAGGTTGAGCCAGAAGCGAGGAGTTGTCTTGAAATACCGCCCCAGGCGGATTGCTGTATCTGCGGTGATAGCCCGGCGCTCATGAACAATTTCCGCGATTCGAGTGGCGGGGACCCGAAGAGCAAGCGCCAACTGGTTCATCGTAAGGTCCAATAGCTTCATGTAGTCCTCACGCAGAATCTCTCCCGGATGGATGGGGGGTAATTTCCGAGATGCCGGTTTTCTCTTTGCCATTGTAAATTCCCAGATTCTCGAAATATCTAAGCCACTCTGAGCTAATTGCAACACTGTATCACTTAACGAGGACACGAAAAAAAATCGTCATCCCGAAGGTTTACCCACGCGTTAGCGAGGGGTAAATCGGAGGGACCTTGCGTTCAGCCGTTAACTCAAAAGGTTCCGAAATCTCCTAAGTGAACAGTATTGGAGCTAATTGCTATTTGCCACTTGCTTCTTACCCGTTTGCCTTCAACAACTGCTCCGCGTGCTGGCGTGAAGTCTCAGTCAGCTTGGCGCCGCTTAACATCCGGGCAATCTCTTCCGTCCGTTCCGTCGAGTCGAGCAGCCGAACTGATGTCCGCGTACGTCCGGCCGCAGCCTTCTTTTCGATCAGATAGTGGTGGTCAGCAAATGAGGCGATCTGCGGCAGATGGGTAACACACAAAACCTGGCTGGTACGGGCCAGAGATTTCAGCTTCTTCCCCACGGCTTCAGCAGCACGTCCGCCAATGCCGCTATCGATCTCATCAAAAACCAGCGTCTTCTGCAAGTCAGACTTCGTTCGCTTCGACGCTTCGATAGTCGCCTTAAGCGCCAGCATCACTCGGGAAAGTTCGCCGCCGGAAGCAATCTGCTCGACCGGCTTCAACGGTTCGCCGGGATTTGTGGCAATCAGGTAAGAAACGTTGTCAAATCCTGTAGGAGTCCAGTTTTCAGCTTCATCCGAACCGGAGACCTCGATTCTGAACTGCGATTTCATCGCCAGTTGGTTGACCTCTGCCTCAACCAGCTTTTGCAGCTCCCGTGCGGCCGCATAGCGCCGTTTCGAGGTGTTTCGCGCAGTGGACAAGTAATTTTCCGCCGCCGCCGCAAGCTTGGCTTTGAGGTCTTGTATGATCTCTTCGCGGTTTTCCACCTCATTCAACTTGCGCGCTGCCTCTTCGCCGCAGGCAATCACCGCATCCACGGTGGGTCCGTATTTGCGCTTGAGGCGGTCGAACTGGGCCAGCCGGTCTTCCACCTGGGCCAGCCGCTCTGGCGAAGCGTCAATCGCTTCCGCGTAGTCACGCACCGTATCGCTCACGTCTTCAATTCCGGCCTTCGCCCCTTCCAGAGATGAAAGCGCTTCCTGAAATTTCGGATCAAACCGCGCCAGCTCTTCCAGATGTTTTCTGGCAAGCGCCACGTGGGCCACTGCGGAAGATTCGGAATCATAGAGCAAATCGTAGGCAGCCATGGCTGCGCCCTGTAGTTTCTCTGCATTGGCCAGGACCCGCTTTTCCGTCTCCAGCTTTTGGTCTTCTCCTGCCTGGAGATGCGCCGACTCTATCTCCTTTTTCTGAAAACTCCACAGATCCACCATTCGCAGGGACTCCTGCTCATCGCGTTCGAGATTGCTTAAGTGGCGGCGTGCCAGCGCCCATGCCTCGTATGCCCGGTTCAATTCTGCAAGCTGATTTCCGGCATAAGCGTCCAGCAGCAGGAGACGCGCGGCAGCATCAAAGGCCAGAATATTTTCATTTTGCGCATGAATGGAAGCCAGTTCCGGAGCAAGTTCCTTCAGCAGGGCCACCGTTGCGGGCTGATTGTTGACGAAGACTCTGCTCCTGCCTCCGGCCGCGATTTCACGCTTGATGATGATCTGTCCTGCTTCAGCCTCAATGCCGTTTTGCTCCAGAATCCATTCCGCGGCCTTTCTCTCCCCTTCAAAAACGCCGCTCACCACGGCTTTCTCCGCGCCATGACGGATGACGTCGCTGGAAGACTTGTCGCCCAGCAACAGGGCCAAGGCATCAATGAGAATGGATTTTCCGGCGCCGGTTTCGCCAGTGAGCAGGTTGAGTCCGGGAGCGAACTCCACCGCCAGACTGTCAATCACGGCGTAGTTTTCGACTCGCAATTCCAGCAGCACCGCAGCGGGTTCCTCGATGAGAATTGAGCGAAGTGTAGCACATTAGGGAACAGGTTACAGGTTACAGGGAACAGGGAACAGAACAAAGAACTGAGTCCCTCATAACGGAAATCAGCAAAATGCTAACTGTGCTCAGATTACGATTGGCAGAAGGCCCTGAGTAGCCTCGACCCCCACTGTTCCCTGTAACCTATTCCCTGTTCCCTGTCTTGAGTTGTATTCTTGAGTTGTAATGATAAAAATTGTTGGCTCTTTTATAGGCGGCGAGATCGTCAACATGGTGCAGGAAACGGGGCTAGTGGCCAAGGTCATCCTCGTCATCCTGCTGGTTTTCAGCGTGGTTTCCTGGGCCATCATTCTCTCCAAGTGGGCGTCCTTGCGCCGGGCGCGCACGCAAAGTGGCCGCTTTGTCCGCGCTTTTCGCAAGGCGCAACGGTTGCAGGATGTGGCGGCAGTCTCCGAGCAGTTCAAGCCCAGCCCGCTGGTTCCGGTTTTTGAGAACGGCTACCAGGAGTTCCGCCGGGCGCAGAGCATTACCGCCGTGCAGCGCGCAACCCAGATCGCTTCTTCTGAGGAACTCACGCGCCTGGAGCGCCGGATGCCGTGGCTGGCTACCACTGGGGCAGTCGCTCCCTTCATCGGGCTGCTGGGCACAGTCTGGGGGATCATTGACGCATTTCACGGATTAGGAAACGCCGGCGCCGCAACTTTGCGCGCCGTGGCCCCAGGCGTCTCGGAAGCCTTGATCACCACTGCGGCCGGTCTCTTTGCCGCCATTCCGGCTGTGATCGCCTACAACCAGTTCACTCATTACCTGCGCGAGTTTGGCGCGCGCATGGATGATTTCTCTCTGGAGTTGCTCAATGCTCTTGAGCGCTCCCTGGCCGTTTCCGGCGAGGTGCACTGATGGCCTTTACCAGTCCCGGCGGCCGCACGCAGACCTCGCTCTCTGAGATCAACGTAACTCCGTTTGTTGACGTCGTGCTTGTACTGCTGATCATCTTCATGGTGACGGCGCCAGTGCTTCAGTCGGGCATTGAGGTTTCCGTCCCTAAGACGAAGACTGTGAAGGAAATCGCCGAGGAGCGGGTCGTGGTGACCATTACCGGCAAGCAGGATATTTATCTGGGCAATGATGTGGTCAATATCAACAACATCGGACAGAAGTTGAGAGAAAAAATCCGTGACCCGGAAGGCCAGGCCATCTACGTGCGCGCCGACGAAAACGTGCCCTTCGGTCTCTTTGCCACGGTCATGGATGCGGTAAAAGCTTCAGGAATCACTAACGTGAGCATCGTGACTCAGCCGCTCGACCAGAGCAAGAAATGAGGGGAACAAACGTTCTACGTAGAGTCATGCGGGAGAAAGATTTGAGATTGGGGATAATCGGGGATATTGAGGATACAAACTTCATTGTCCCAGGATTGCTTCATGCCTATTGGTACGCAGTGTTTGCGGGCTGAGGGCTAATTGCAATACTGTTCACTTAACGAGGACGCGAAAAAAAGTTCGTCATCCCGAGGGTTTACCCACGCGTTAGCGGGGGTAAATCGGAGGGACCTTGCGTTCAGCCGTTAACTCAAAAGGTTCCAATGTCCTAAGTGAACAGTATTTGGGGCTAATTGCTGGTCTTCATGCAAACGGTCATATTTGAAGAACGGGACAAATTGAGTGGGGCCATCCTCCTCTCCGTAGGACTGCATCTGGCCCTGGTGCTGGCCGCCATTTTGATTGGGGGGCTCAACCTGTCTCGGGGACAGGCTTGGGGCGGACCTACTTCAGGCAGCGCAGTCCAGGCTAACATTGTCAGCGTGGTGCCTCTACCCAGGCACCAGGAACCCACGGAAAACATTCTTGCTAATGACTCCAAAGGCTTGACCCAATCCGTTCCACAGAAAGTCCAACAAGAGCCCGATGCTATTCCAATTCCGGATAAGAATGTTCAGCGTAAGCAGCAGAAGGCAGCAGTCACGCAGGCGCCTGATGTGCGCCACCCGATCACCCCGCCTCAGAACAACGCCGTTCCTTATGGGCAGGGCGGCCAAATCAATGTCTCCTATGGTTCATTCACCATAGGCAACATCCGGGGCGGGTTCACTTTTGAAGGCGACTTCGGCACTCGTTTTGCCTTTTACGTAGACCAAATTCAACGGAAAATTTACGAAGCCTGGCACCCTGGTGAAATTGGTCCCGGGGCCCAGGGACATCGCGCACACATTTCTTTTGACATCAGCAAAGACGGAACTCCGAGTAACATTCGTGTAGAAGTGTCCAGTAGCATTCCTGCACTGGACCAGTCAGCCTACCGGGCGCTACAGCGTATTGATACTTTCGGTCCGCTGCCGCAAGGTTATTCTGGCAGCAATCTGCATGTGGAATTAATTTTTGAACCTCCGAGGTAAAAGGAACTCATGAAAAAAAATCGGGTCATCGGATTCCGGCCTTCTATTTCATCCCCAGATCAAGAATCAGAATCCAGGAATCGGTTTCTGTTCCCTGTTCCCTGTTCCCTGCTCCCTGTATTTTTGCTGTTGGCCTTTGTCTTGCTTTCCCTGCACAGCGTGTCCGCACAGGACTGGGTGCAATTGATCATCAACAAAGGCACTCCCATCCGGCTGGCCAGCCCCGATTTTAAGCCAGCCACGAATGATCCACAGACGGCTCCTCTGAATACCGTATTTAACCAAACGCTCTGGAGCGACCTGGACAATTCAGGCATTTTTGAAATGGTTTCCAAGAGCTTCTACCCGCTCCAGACGCCCGGATCTCCCGTCGAAGTCAAATTGAATGCCTGGAGCGGCCCTCCGCCCAACGCATCATTCCTCGCCTTCGGCAATCTCGGCGTATCCAGCGGAAAGCTGCAAGTCCAGGGCTGGCTTTTTGACGCCAAGAACACCACCACGCCTCAGATATTGGGCAAGCAATATCAGGAAGCTGCTACGGCCGAAAATTCGCGCCTGATTGCACACCGCTTTGCCGATGAGATTATCTTTCGCCTGGGCGGTGGCATTCAGGGAGTCGCTGAGAGCAGGATTTTTTACGTCAGCTCCCGCAGCGGCCACAAAGAAGTTTGGGCCATGGACTATGACGGCGCCGGCCAGCAACAGTTGACCCGCCTCAACTCGATCGCGCTTTCCCCCCGCGTCTCTCCGGATGGATCACGGGTGGCTTTCAGCGGGCTTACCGGCGACTCCTGGCAGATCCTTCTCTATTCGCTGGATCTGGGCCGGCTGGTTTCACTTCCTCGCTTCGGCGGCGATAACTTTTCCCCAGCGTGGTCCTCTGACGGATCAAAGATTGCCTGGTCCTCTTCCATGCGAACCGGCGACCCTGAAATCTACATGGCCGATGCCACCGGCGCCGGGCCGAAACGCCTGACCGCCTCCAAGGGCTCCGATGTCTCCCCTGTATTCAATCCCAAGACCAATGCGCAGATTGCATGGGTCAGCGGACGCAAGGGATTACCGCAGATTTTCATGATGGACGCAGACGGAAGCAACGTCCAGCAAATCACCAACGAAGGCTACGCCGTTTCACCATCATGGTCTCCCAACGGGTTGGCATTGGCCTTCGCCTGGATTCGCCACTATGGACCCGGCGCACCCGGCGGCCAGGACATTTACATTATGGATGTAGCGTCACATCGGTTTGTACAACTGACTCACGATGCCGGACGCAATGATTTTCCCTCCTGGTCCCCGGACGGGCGCCATATCGTTTTCCAGTCAACCCGCGCCGGATCAGACCAGATTTGGACGATGCTGGCGGACGGAACTCACCAGCAACAGCTCACTCGGGATGGCAAGAATTCCATGCCCAATTGGAGCTATAAATGAGTTATAAATAAGTTTCACAAACTCTATCAGCATGAGTTTGCGAAGCCCGAAACCAGATAGGATTAGGGCTTGTAGCCTTGGCTGTAAATGGAGGACGTGCAGTGAATCAAAGCGAGAAAAGAATCCTGCTTTTGGCCGCGCTCTTGCTGGCCATGTTGGTCAGTGGCTGCGGTCCAAAGCCTGTAAAAACACAGACGCAGACTCCGCCCCCACAACCTAAGCCTGTAACAGCCAATCTGTCCGCCAGTCCCACCTCGATTCAGCGCGGACAATCCTCCACTTTGACGTGGAGCACGGAAAACGCGGACAATGTGACCTTACAAGGGGCCAAGGTGGATGCCAGTGGTTCACAGAGCGTCTCGCCTACCCGGTCTACGGATTACCATCTGATTGCAACCGGCCCCGGTGGAACCCAGGACGCCACAGCACGTGTCACAGTTGCTGAGCAGACGACCACGACAACTACCACGACGACACAGACGGACGAAGAAATCTTCAACGCCAGTGTGCAGGACATCTATTTCGACTACGACAGAGCTGATTTGCGCCCGGACGCTCAGCAATCGCTGGCCAGGGCGGCACAAGTCATCAGTCAGCATTCCAACTGGCGCGTCCGCATTGAAGGCAATTGTGACGAGCGCGGCTCCACCGAATACAATTTGTCTTTAGGCGAAGAGCGGGCCAGTGCGGCCAGGCAGGCGTTGTCTCAGGGCGGCGTGGGTGGAGACCGGCTCCAGAGCATCAGCTTCGGCAAGGAAAAACCCGTTTGTACGGAATCCACCGAAGATTGTTGGCAGAAGAACCGCCACGATCATTTCGTGTTGCTGAAGTAAGGGCGCCAGGGGAGTTAGTTTAACTTTGCCTCTAAATAACTGATTCGGCGAAGCGGGAACGGGTTTCCGCCAAAGTCAATGGCCGAGGCTGGTTCCTTTTGCATCTAACACGAGAGCAGCCGAATGTGTAGGCTTCAGGTCTTTGAGCTAAGTTCTACTCTACTAATAAGTACTAATTACTAAAATATGAAAAGGCACATTTCCCACGTCTTGCTCGCTCTCACAGGGTTGGCCGTCCTCTCTGTCCAGCCGCTGTCAGCAGGCACAAAAGAGCAACTCATTCAGCTCCAAACCACCGTCCAGATGCTTCAGGACAACATGGTGCGCATGCAGCAATCGTTTGATGAGCGCATGGGCGTCATGAAAGACCTGATTACGCAACAGACGGACAACGTGAACCGCATGAGCGCGACGGTCGAGAACCTGCAAAAAACGCTGCAACAGCAGAGCACGGATTCAGGCAGCAAGGTGGACCAGGTATCCGGCCAGGTGCAGGCTCTTCACGATGCCGTGGACGAACTCAAGGCGCGGCTGGCAAAGTTCGGCAAGCAGCTCGATGATATCCAGGCGGCGCAGCAGAACATCACCACGCCGCCGGGCGGAGGAAATCCGCCACCAGGAGGGGGCCAGCCCAATCCCAACACCAGCGCAGCCCCGTCGGCGGACGTTCTCTATAACAATGGCCTCAGCGACTTCAATGCCAATAAAAATGACTTGGCAGCACAGGAGTTCACGCAGTTTTTACAGGTTTACGGCAACAACGATCTGGCGGGGAATGCGCAATTCTATCTGGGCGAGATTGACTATCGGCGCGGCAATTTTCAAGCTGCCATCCAGGACTACAACAAGGTTCTGGACCAATATCCCGGCGGAAACAAGAATGCCGCAGCCCAGCTCAAGAAAGGTTTTGCCTACCTGGAATTAGGACAAAAAGACGCGGGTGTGCAGGAATTGCGCAGTTTGATTGCCCGCTATCCTAAGAGTCCTGAAGCTGTGCAGGCTAGAGATCGCCTCAACAAACTCGGGGTCGCCAGCGGCGCGCGGCGGCCCTCCCCTCGCCATCGCTGATTCAAATCACGGTTCTTCCTTCTTCGAATTCATTCCCAGTTCCCTCAAGCAGTAGCGAATCTCTTGGGCCATCTCTGTGACCCGCATTCCTTCCTGCACCATGAGTTTGCAGGAAAGGGCCACACGTTCGGGCGTCTCCGGACCTAAATCAAAATGGACGCGGCAGTATTGACACTCTTCATTCCAGCAGAATCGGCCATATGCTACGTTTTCCGGCGAAAGATACTGCAAGGCGCGAAGGAGCATGTTGCCCTCCGGGACTTCAAATTCCCGCCCGGCAATGCTGATCTTTACCAGCTTTTCAAACGGCCGAAACAGGGGCCCAGGATTGGACATGGGCGGAATCTTACCGTAAGGCAGGCACAAGGTGGAGGTTACGGATGGCATCTGCCCCAATTTGAATTAACAAATTACCAGGGTCGAAAGCCACATCTGTCCATTACGTCCACTCTGTCCATAGAAGACCTATCCTCACTCAAGAGGAAGCAGCCATTGTTGCAGAATCTCGCTCATGTCCTGCTCCGCTGCGCTTGCATTTCCGTTTGCAACTCTCGCCCAGAGCACAGCACGAACCAGTGTCCTGGCGGACCGCGTGGGGGTTGAATTAGCGGTTTGCTTTCTTCTGGCGGTCGAGGCTGTCCGCAATTACGTTGGTGATTTGGGAAAACCCATGAGTCGCCACCGATATCGGATTTCGGCTTTAAGATAGTATGCTTCTGAGAACTTGAACCCTGGAGGGGTGCCGTAAGGTAGCCCAGGGTGTACCGCAGCGCAGCAAGGTGCCAACCCTGGGAAAACAAAACCAAAGTAATCTCTTTTCCACTCTGCCGAAGGCCCACGCGCAGCTCCCGGTTTTGGAGCAAAGCGCCCTAAAATGAAAGAAGAGCTGCTCTATTTCCTAAAACGAGTCAGTCGGAGTGGTTCCCCACAGGCGGGGACGTCAGATGCGAAGTCGCGCCGAACCGTCGCCACCTTCAGCGAAGGAAATAATCGCCACGCCGGGAAACCGGGATAGCCTGGTGCGATGCCGAAACTTTTCAAAAGCCGTTTCAGGATTTCCACGCGTTCTCTCATTCACCGCGCTAGTTCGCGGCTACTTGCCCATGTCGGCGGCTCATAAGCGGTGGGCGGCTCCAGTCGCCAGAACGCGATCAGCCATAGGATGGCGCTTCCCACGAACGCGCAGCGAGCATACTCGTTGCTCGCTGAGGATTCGGCAGCCTCATTTCTATCTACACTCAAAAATCCTGGGCAGTGAAATGAATATGGCCCTGGATTCCCGAAATTCACTCGTGCTCGAATTCGCTAAGGCAGTGTTCGTCAGAATGGTCCGGCACTTGTTGGTTTCAGCCTGAAATACGATTTCACGTGAGGCGGGGCATACAGGTAATTCTTTGACCTCGTGAAATCTGTTACAGCGCCAGTCTCCTCCGATGGGGCGTTCGTCATTACAACCGGCACTGAGTACGACTTTCACACTGGTTTCACCCACGGTGAAGTGAGGGTCTTCCTCACTTCCTTGTCGGGAGAACTGGTCCTGCAATCTACTTTGAAATATGACCATGAACCATCCGGTGTTGCGATAGATCCTTCGGGCAAGTTTGCCGCGATCACTTCATTTGAAAGTGTTGACAACCTGCCGGGCGAGATCACGATTTACCATCTGGACGCGGCCACAGGTTCGCTCACGCCGGCGGGACCTCCGCTGGCAGTCGGGCATATGCCCATTGAAGTGAGATTTACCGATGAAGGAAAGTTTATATATTCAATCATCGGTAAATGATGGATTGCTTGCCGGCTTCTCATTCGATAAGAATTCCGGGAGTGTGACTCCTCTGCCGCAGTCGCCCTTCAAGATTGTCAACGCTCACTTAGAATTGACCCCCTAGCGATCACTTAAAATTGCCCCCCCTTTGTGGCTAACAATGCACGGTCGCTGAGAGCAGTGAGTGGTTTATTCTTCCGCGGTTTCCTCCTTGGTGGTTGTGGATTTGGCCTT
>DATDGL010000189.1:0-34131 GCA_036522115.1 Candidatus Angelobacter sp. | reverse complement strand
GGAACTTGATCTTGGGGTTGTGCTTGCTCAGCACCTTGGTAATGCCCGCCGTCAGCGTCGTCTTGCCATGATCGATGTGACCAATGGTCCCCACGTTCACGTGCGGTTTGCTGCGATCAAATTTTTCCTTCGCCATTTCTTTCTCCTCAAAAAACGCGCCGAGCTGCCAAGCTCCACCTGCGCGATAATCAGTAATACCGATAAACCTTCTGGAATCTTCCTCGAACCTCCGGATCCACTTTCTCCACCCGCTCCAGATAAAACTCGCGTATCAGGGCCTGGTCGGAAAGCGCCAGGGCGCCGTAAAGCTGCTTTGCCGTCCGTCGTGACTGCGCCAGCACTGGATCCACAGCCTCAAGGACTTTCTTGTCCAGCGCTCTTTCAAACTGCCGGATGCGAACGTTGCTACTCTGAAGCTTCTTCAACAACGATTCGATTGTGCCGGCAGCAAAGACACGCTCAATCGCCGATCTCAGTTCGTCAAACTCTTCCGTCTTTTGGACCGGAATCTGGGCTTGCTGAAACGCCATTGGTTCTTCTTCAAGTCCCCGAATCTGCTTTTCAACGGATTCTTTTTCCGCGTCTGCTATCTAAATCTGGAGCGGGAGACGGGAATCGAACCCGCGACCAACAGCTTGGAAGGCTGTGACTCTACCACTGAGTTACTCCCGCCAAATCCAATCAAGTAAATCGCTACATGAGTAATTTTTGTCCACGATTACTGTGGAATTCCCGCCTTCAAAATCCCCAAAACCAAATCTCTGGAGCTGATGACCGGGATTGAACCGGTGACCTCTCCCTTACCAAGGGAGTGCTCTACCAACTGAGCTACATCAGCTCGAAACTTCCAAAATCCGTCGCAAAAACACCCGCGCATCAGATGGAACAGATCCTTCGCTTCGCTCAGGATTTCGGCAGCGGGCTCACGCCCGCTAAAACGCCTCAACATCAACTCGAAACCCCTATTCTCCGTTCTGCCCACTTTCCGGATCAGATTTACGATATAACAAAGTTCGCGCAGCGAAGAAAGCCACAAGTGCGAGAGTCAGCCCTCGAATGCTGATCTGTCCGCCAGCTATCCTGATTGGAACATCACTCATGGTGGTCCAGATCAGAAGCCCCAGAAGCACATACGCTGCCCCTGCCAAGCCTAATCGCTTGCGATTTCTCGTGACTGCTCTTGCGGCCATTTCAAAAAACCTGGTGCACAGGGGAGGATTCGAACCTCCGTAGCTCGCTAGGAGCGGCAGATTTACAGTCTGCTGCCATTAACCACTCGGCCACCTGTGCATTTAGGAAACTTGATTCCTCGCCGAGTTACAAACCGCTCGCGAGCCTTTCTTCAGCCGGCGCTACGGGGGGATGCTTTAACGACCAAACAGCAACGCGCAAGAACATACTTCCGCACCAACACCAACTAACTTACGGAGAAGCCTTCGTGGATTCGAGTTCCGGTGGAAAATCTTCGTGCGTAGTGTCTGCCACTCCCAAGGCGCGCCAGCTACACGCCTCGAGAACCCCTTTTTATCTGGAGCTGGCGAAGGGATTTGAACCCCTGACCCTCTGATTACAAATCAGATGCTCTACCGACTGAGCTACGCCAGCAAAACTACTTCCCGACATACGGGGGCCAAAGTCAATAAATTAACACAAGCGGAATTCCGCTTGCAACAGCAACACTATGAACTGTTTAGGAGGAACACACCCAAGAGCATCACTCCCCTGCTATTGTACCAGTTTCTGCCGGTTTCAGACGGTTGGTCGCCTTAATCTATACTAATTACCTTATGGGACGTCACCGCAAACTCCTGCTTCTGTTTCTCGTGCTGGTTATCACCGCCGCCATCGGTTTTGTGGTCTACCAGCGTGTTGCTCAACCACCTCGGGCAGTATTACTGCTGCCTGACGGCAATTTCGTGGTCTACGTCAATTTGTCCCCGGTGCATTTTTTTGACTTAGGCAAAATCCCACCGCAACGGGACCCGGAATACCAGAATTTTGTGGAGCAGACGGGATTTCACTTTGAGCACGACCTCGACACGGTTGCTGTGTCCCTGACCAATCTGGAAGACCCGAGTGCCGCTGACTCCGCGGCAGTCTTTACCGGCCATTTCGACCAGACCCGCTTGAATAATTATCTCCACAAGCTTCCCGGCCGGGATACTGAAAACTACGAGAGCAAAACCATCTTTTCTTTCATGAATTCGGGCCATATTGTGCGGGCCTGTATAGTCGATGCCTCCACTGTCGCAGTCACAACGGGCCAGACTTCTGAGACCATGCACGCGATCATCGATAAATCAGCTGGTTTTCATTTAACCCCCAAAGGGCCTGCTCTGGCAGAAAGCTATTACAGAAACGTGCCCTTCACCAGTCTGGCATGGGTGATCTTGCGCGCACCGTCAAACCTTGGAAACGCCAGGCTTCCTGAAGGCATGTCCGCTGATTTTCTTCAGAACACGGTGTCAGTGTTTTCGGTCCGCTACACCGGATCAATCCGGCTGAAGCTCGAAATCTTCAGCGCAGACGAAGGCAATGCAAAGAAGGTCACTGAAGCCGCCAACAGTCTTCTAGCGCTCGGTCACAGTGCCACTCAAACGCTCGGTCCAGCAGGCCAGGACAAAGACGTCAAGGCGATGTTTGACAGCCTTCAAGTTGAACAGAACGGCAACCGGACAGTGGTCTCGGTCGTCATTCCCCAGGAATTTGTAACGAAGATGGCCTCAGAAATGAACCGGTAATCAGCAGTTACATTGCCCCTGAGACAATCTGCTGAGTAAGCGTGAAGCGCAGATACTTGGAGGGATTGACTGCCGTGTTGAAGATGCGCACTTCGTAGTGCAGATGTGGACCGGTACTGCGTCCACTTTGTCCTACGTAACCTAGCGTATCGCCACGATGGATAATCTGACCGTTGGCGACGCCAAAACCAGACAAATGGCCGTAAAGGGTGGTAATGCCTTGGCCATGGTCCACAACAATCGCCCGGCCGTAGCCGTTCATAAGATCGGCAAATTGCACCACGCCATCGGCCGGAGCAATTACCGGCGTCCCAATCTGACTTGAGATGTCCACCCCGCGGTGAAATGCCCCTTCTCGATCAAAAGGATCCATGCGTTCGCCAAACCCGCTGGTGATGCGCCCCTCGACCGGCCATAGTATGGGAGCCGAAGCCATGCGCACCCAATCGCGCGTCGTAGCGTCTGTAATGTCCATGCCGATCCCGATTGAAGCAACGCCGCTCATGGCGGTATTTTTTAAAGCATAAAACTGTTCGATGGAGGCTGATGCTGGATCATCTCGCTGGAACACCGGATCGGGCTTGAGGCCATACAGTGTGGAAACTTCACCTGCCAGAGAGCTTAGCGATTCGGCCTGCAGTTGGTTTTCCTGCGCAATTTGTTCAAGCCGGCTGTAACGCGATTTGAGCGCATCTTTTTCGTCGCGGAGTTGGTTGAACCGCTCAGCTTTGAGCAGCATGCGGACATAGGAACCCGCCATCCCGGTGATGGTGAGCATGCCAATGAGAGCTCCGGCTATGAAAACGTACAGGTAATGCAAGGGGATGGGGATTTTTAGCAGCTCGCCTTCAGAGTTCCGCGCCACCAGCATGATGTAAAAGCGTTTCCTCAAGAGAGATGCTCCCTTTTGAATTTTCCTTACAACTTGCGACGAGTGACGTTTGCTTCGAAACCAGGATTTGCCGGTTCTAACCGCTTACGAGGGCCGTGTAAAATTCCTGCCCTGCCAAACCCAGGGCTGACTACTTGCAGATCTGAGGCAAGATTAGGTTGACGCCGTAAAGTTAACAGGCTGATTCCCAGGCTGTCAATGCTCGAATGGGTGCGACCTGATGACGAAGGTTCTCAAGCATCGCCCTGAAAACAGGTCAATTGCAGCAATGAACTTTCGGTTACCGGCGCGGTATGTTTAAGATTTAAGGTGCTTGATACCGGAGAGACAATTCATCGCGCGTGTAGGCAAACTTGTGGGGAGGGATACGCGCCGGGAGATCGTCCGGGGCATTGGTGACGATTGCGCGGTGCTGCGATTGCCCGCCAACTCGCAGTTGCTGGTAACCACGGACCTCTGCATCGAGGGTGTGCATTTTCGCCGGGAATGGCATCCCGCGCACAGTGTGGGACATCGCTGCCTGGCCCGCGGACTCAGCGACATTGCAGCTATGGGTGGCGAGCCGGTAGCCTGCTTTCTCTCCCTTGGCCTCCCTGCGCGAATGCCCAAAAAATGGGCAGATGAATTTGTGCGCGGCCTCCTTCATCTTGCTCGCCAATTTAACGTTTCTCTAGCTGGAGGAGATACCTCGGGTGCGGAAAGGGTCGTAGCCGACATTGTGGTTCTGGGTGCGGTTCCGGCCAACGAGGCGGTATTGCGTTCCGGCGCCTGTCCCGGAGACTGCGTCTACATCACAGGGGATCTGGGCGGTTCGGCTGCGGTCGTGAAGTCGCTGTACAGCAAAAAAGCAATTTCACCCGGTACTGAGCGAAGGCATTTTTATCCTGCTCCACGAGTGGAAATTGGCCATTGGCTGCGACGGAGAAAATTTGCCAATGCCATGATTGACGTGAGCGACGGCCTGTCAGTTGATTTGGCGCATCTCTGCCAGGAAAGCGGAGTATCCGCCGTGATTGATGAGAGTGCAATCCCGATCGCCCGGGGAGCAACTTTAGATTCGGCGCTACACGGCGGGGAAGACTACGAATTGCTCTTTACAGTCCCTGCAACGGCGAAGTTGCCGGCGAAAATTGACGGTGTTGTCGTAACCATGATTGGGAGAATCCAGCCTGGATCAGCGGGCCGCTTCGCCGTACACATTCGTGACCACGGTGGCCGGATCAAGCAGCTCAAACCACAGGGTTGGCAGCATTTCACCAAAAAGTGATTGGCCCCGACGGCGAGTGAAGCTACAATCCCTTCAAATCCAGTTAAAGAACTGTCAAACCAAGGATCAATATGAGCACGGCCATACCTCCAATGCCTCCCGAGCCTGTGCCCGCAGGCCTCTCAGAATCCCAGCGGGTCATGAACACCTTTACCGAGCCCTCAAAAATATTCGCCGACATTCGGCGAAATGCCAGTTGGTGGGTACCCTGGCTGCTACTCTCCATCTCTTCGCTGGCACTTGGCTTCGTCAAATTTCGGAAGCTGGATCCTGTTCACCTTGTTCAACAAAGGATTGAACTATCCAGCAGGGCGCAACGGCAAATGGAGCAACTCTCCCCGAGTCAACGTGAAGCTACAATCGCCGTGCAAGCCAAAGTCACCCGGATATTCTTTTTTGCAGCTCCCATTGGGTACATACTCGGGGCCCTTCTGATAGCAGCGATTTTCATGGGTGTGTTCAACTTTGGTTTTGCGGCTGAGATACCGTTTCAACGCTACCTCTCAATTGCTTTCTACTCGTTCTTGCCGGTTGTTCTGTCCACGATCTTAATGATCGTATCGCTAATTCTGAACGCGGATCCTGACAGTTTTAACCAGTTCAACCCTATTGCTACAAATCCCGCGTATTTTATGGAGTTGGGAGAACACAGGTTCTTGTACGGATTGACCGCTGGTTTGGACCTTTTCAGCATTTGGGTCATTACATTAATTGGGCTGGGAGTCGCTGCCAATTCGGCCAAAGGGCGTGTGAGTCGGGGGGCGGCTTTGACAACCATGTATGTACTGTATGGTTTGCTGGTGCTGGGACTTGCCGCAGTGGGAACGGCTTTTTAGACATCGGTCTTATCTACGGCCTATGTGTGTTTTGCGCCGGTTCGACTCGAAATATTGTCCATTGGATGCTCCACCTGCATCCAGGTGAGTTGTTTATGTTCTAATAACTACATCGTTGCGAATGCCATCTGCAACAACTCAATTCCGGCGGCGATTTCTCGCTACTAAACGCAAATTCCGCGAACTGCGGATGATTGCCAAAGGACTGTTTTCGACCAGCCATCCGGTTCAGGCACAGATCATTCCCATGCGGCGGTGTAATTTGTCTTGCACTTATTGCAGCGAGTACGACGACTTTTCTGGTCCGGTGCCGTCCGAGGAGATGCGCCGCCGCGTGGACAAACTGGCGGAGTTGGGCGCCACATTGATCGTGATCAGCGGGGGCGAACCCTTGCTCCATCCTGATCTGGATGAGCTGATTCTGCATATCCGCTCTCATGGCATGATTGCCGGTCTGATCACCAACGGTTACCTGCTCACGCCGGACCGCATTCAGCGCCTGAACCGGGCCCGCCTGGACCACCTGCAAATCTCCATCGATAACGTGATGCCGGATGATGTTTCCAATAAGTCCCTCAAGGTTCTGGACAAAAAGCTGCGGTGGCTGCAAGAGCACGCAGACTTTCATGTGAACATCAATTCTGTGATTGGCGCTGGAGTCAGGAGGCAGGAAGATGCGCTGATCGTCGCCAGGCGCGCGCTGGATCTGGGGTTCAGCTCCACCGTGGGCATCATTCACGACGACAGCGGACAACTGAAGCCGTTATCTGCCGAGGCCCAGGCTGTGTTTCATCAGATCAGGAAACTGGGCAAGCTCAGTTATGCCAGGCTGAACGGCTTCCAGGAGAACATTGCCCTGGGCCGGCCCAATCAGTGGCGCTGCCGCGCCGGTTCGCGCTTTCTCTACATCTGCGAGCATGGGTTGGTGCATTATTGTTCACAGCAGCGTGGCTTTCCCGGCATCCCACTGGCGCAATACACAAAAAAAGATATTCGCCGCGAGTTTCGTACGGAGAAATCGTGCGCCCCTCATTGCACCGTTTCCTGCGTGCACCAGACTTCGTTCATGGATTTTTGGCGCGCTCCGCAGAAAGACCGGTCGCACACGATTGTGGGTCCGAGCTGCGAATGTGTTCCCAGAGGCAAGGGCGACCTGGTGCAGATTGAAGCCGGGGATTCTCTCGCTGCGCAGTCGAGCTGAGTTCGAATCATTTAATAAAATCCATCAGGTCACGTAATACATCGAATCAAGAATAATTGCGGTGTTCAGCATCTGCGCCGGCTCAACCTAAGTTCCGTACGGGCAGATGAATTTCAAGGAGAAAGGGCGCATGGAATCCCAGTCTCGTACCACAGCGAGCGACGCCGGTACAGTTTCCCCTGGTGAGGCCAAGACCCTTACCGGTTACCAGATCATCAAAGGAATCCTGGATGGCATGTTTCCCGTGCCGCCCATCAGCAAGGTGCTTAATTTTCGCCTGACGGAAATCGATTCCGGACGAGCTGTCTTCACCGGCCAGCCGTCATTGGATTACTACAACCCCATTGGTTCTGTGCATGGCGGATATGCCGCCACCCTCCTGGACTCCTGCATGGGATGCGCGGTTCACACTACCCTGCCGGCTGGCGTGGGGTATACGACATTGGAAATCAAGATCAGCTTTATCCGACCCATCCGTGAGGACAGTGGGCCACTGACGGCGGAGGGCAAGGTCATCTCTGTTGGAAAACGCGTAGGAACTGCGGAGGGGCGCATCTTTGATGCCCAAAATCGGTTGTACGCCCACGGGACGACAACCTGCCTGATCTTTCCGTTGTAAGCTGCACCCGTTCGATGCACCGCTGTTGCGCGATTCACGGCAGCCGGCAAATACTAGAGAATGTGTGCCAGTTTCTGGTGGTAATTTTCGCCGTAGCCCTGGCTGAGCTGGATAGCGGAGGTCTTGATCTGCTGGTAATAGGAAACTAATTCCACACTTCCCATCCTCGGCAAAGATGCAAAACTTGGCGGGTTGCCGAAGGGGAAAACTGCCATCTTAACCATCCAGAAGTGGATCCTCATGCGCACCGCCAGCGCGCAAATACGGCATTGAGCGCAAGCTATGGTCAGGTCCAGACTGGCACGCCGGATGTCCTGGTCCAGCGTTTGCCGGCTCCGGTTGCGTTCGTATTTGCCCCATTCCTGAAAGACCTTGGCATTGTGGGACAAATCACTCACATATTGCAGCGCCAGATGGCAGCGTTTCCATTGATATCGCTTGAATTCCTGACGTGAGGAATGGAGCCGCAGGTACCTTTCGGTTGCCGGATCCAGCAGAGTTTTCACTTCTTCAAGATTGATGTTTCTCAGGTATGGGATCACATCATGCACGGTGCGATCAGAGAAAGCACGCATCCGCATGAGAACAATCATGAGAAACACGAGCGTGAGCGGAAGAAGAAAAATCGCCGACGATAAGACTTCACGAATCACTGATGTTTTCCAAAGAAACCTTTAAGTACCCGGGTGTACTGCCTCACTTCACGCAGTACCTGCTCCGGGCGTATCGTATTGGTCCCCTCTGTGGGAATCTGCTCTGCGGATGGGAGAAGAAACACAATCAGCCAGATCGCCACTGCCAAGATATATGCCATAGCCGGGCCATACTTTGCAAGAGTATTAAATTTTGTCCCAAATGCGGAACGTGCCGCAAATGAATACCCGGCCCCCAATGCAACAGCGGCAAAGCCCATCACGATGCCAAAAGGGTAGTTTTGCCAGCGAAGACCCAGCAACCACACGAGAAGAAAGAATACGCCAAAGAGCCCGGCCTCGACATAGTGGATACTTTTTGAGGACGACAGAATGACGGCTATACGCAGGGACGGAGCTGCTGGTGGGTGCTGAATAGCCGCTGACACCACAAAACCGGAGATGATCGCGACCGCGCCCGGAAACACAAACCAGAACCACCAAAATTGATAGAAAGGGAGAAAAACTTTCCGGAAGGCCTCATGCAGCGCCAGCAGGATCAGTAAGGCCTCAATCGGTTCCGATGCCCAAAAAACGTTGAAGTAGGCGGCGTAATTACCCATCACAGACAGACGGACTGTCATGATCACCATGCAGGAGGCCACGTAGATAAAAAAAAAGGGGAACTCCTCATGACGCCGTTGCCGCAGAAGAATCACTGCCAGGCAACTGTCGAGGACCAACGCGAACAGGAGCAGCAATCTGTCAGTCAGCACCATGCGAGAATGGCTAGCATAAACTGGCCTGGCCCAGTTCACAAATGAATCTTGAAGTCCAAACCCGAGAATGGGCTGTACACGGGGTGAAGGAGTCAAGTTCGTTTTGAAGACTCCTTCACCGCTAACTGACGAAGACAGACCTGCCCTTTTCCACACGGCCTCGCGCAGCGGCCCGAAGGGGACTGTCTCTCAAACGATTTGCTTATTGCCTAGCGGGTTGAACATGGATGCGGATAACAAAGCGGCGTTGGTCCTCCATCCGCAACCACTGGCGTTGAACTACCTGCAACTAACAACAAAGACACTACAGCGATCTTTAGAATCGTCTTCATGACACTACTCCTTAACTTGGGTTTTTGAGCAAATTGGTACTTCAGGAAAGATTGGATCCACCAACGAATGCGGGCGGAGTGCGAACCTTGATTGTCGCAATCATCCGAAAGCCGGATATAAACCGTTCCGACAGAACCTAAATTGCCTTATTACTAAAGACGTAAACAGGTCAGCGAAAGGTCCAGAACTTCAAGATCAGAAGTGGTTACAAAAGTGCTGAGTATTGGTGGGAGTTTGGCCGATCAACGCTGTGTATTTCGCCGGGCGGCCCGGGCAGGAATGCACGTGGAGTTCAGGATCCCGCTTTCAGAAAACCAGGGCATCTACACGTTGGAAAAAGTCCAGTTTCTTTTCCGGCGGCAGGAATGATGCTTCAAAGGAATTGCGCGCGAGTTCCCGCAGATGGTCCTCAGAAAATCCAAACTCCTTCCCCGCCAACTCATATTCCTGGATCAGAGAGGTCTGAAACATCTCCGGGTCGTCGGTATTCAGAGTGATCATTACGCCATAGTCAAACAGAGTACGCACGGGATGATCTGAAAGCTTGGCGCACACTCCCGTACGCAAATTGCTGGAGATGCATATCTCCAACGGAACTTGTTTCCGGGCCAGCACTTCAATCAGTTCGGGATCGCGGGGAACGGACAAACCGTGACCAATTCGTTCCACTCCGATGTTCAATGCCGCCCAAACCGATTCCGGCCCCATGGTTTCACCAGCATGGGCGGTCAACCGTAGCCCTGCAGCAGCCGCCTGCTGGTAAACAGTTTTGAAGCTCTCTGCCGAAGCTTGTTGCTCGATACCACCAATGCCAATTCCCGCTACGTTGCGGTGTTGCAGCCGGGCTGCAAGATCAAAGACCTTCTGCGCTGCATCCACGCCAAAGTGGCGAACCGCGTCGAAGATCCAGAGCAGGGAAACGCCAAAATCGCGTTCTCCCCGCCGCCGCCCGCTCTCCAGCCCTTCAAACAGAGGTTCGAACTCTTGTCCGCGCCAGTGGACCACACCCACGCTCACATAGACCTCGGCGTGCAGCACGTTCTGATGGGCCAGCTTCTGCATGAGCCGGTAGGTGACCAGTTCGTAGTCCTCGGGAGCACGCAGGCGCTCGGTAACCGCCTTAAACGCCATCAAAAAACCATCGAAATCCTTGTAGGAATATAAACGCAGAACGTCTTGCTCAGTCAGAACATCGCCGCTGCCGGCAGTGTTATAGCGGTCATTGGTGGTCACTAAAGGCGTGCTGTAACGCTCGCTGAGTTCGGCCAGCGTTCGTGGGTCAACCGCACCTTCCAGATGGAGATGGAGCTCCGCCTTGGGCAGGGCCGCAATGAACGACTTGGAATTCATGCCCGGATGTCTGCCGCTGGCGCGGTACCTGCAAATTCGCTGTGATGTCGGCTGTATAGAAAATAGACTACGAGGCCAATCGCCAACCAAACAAAAAAGCGTATCCAGGTGATAACCAGCAAACCGGTCATCAGCCCAACGCAGAGCAAAACCGAAATGATTGGAAAAAGCGGGACCATGGGCACGCGAAAAGCCCTGGGACGGTCTGGCTGGCTCCTGCGCAGAAAGATGACGCCCAGGGATACAAGAACAAACGCGAACAACGTTCCAATGTTGGAAAGATCCGCAGCTTGCCCGATGTCCACAAAACCAGCAGGAAGGCCAACCAGGAACCCTGCTATCCAGGTAGACCAGTGTGGAGTTTTAAACTTTGGGTGAAGAGCGGAAAAGAATCGAGGCAACAAGCCATCCCGTGACATGGCAAACCAGATGCGGGTCTGTCCATACTGAAAAACCAGGAGCGAAGAGATCATGCCCATGAGGGCGCCAATGATGATAATTGCCTGGAACTTGGGATTGGCCCCAAGTTGCTTGAGCGCATAAATCACCGGAGCATCGCTGGCTTCTCCCGCGGCGCCAAATGTGTGATATGGCATCATGCCCAGCAGCACCAGAGCAACTCCGATATAGAGAATGGTGCAAACTATCAGGGACGCAATGATCCCGAATGGAATGCTCTTCTGCGGATCGCGGGCCTCTTCCGCGGCAGTAGACACGGAATCAAAGCCAATATAGGTAAAGAAAATGATCGCTCCCCCAGCCATGATTCCGGGAAAGCCGCTTGGAGCAAATGGATGCCAGTTTGCCGGTTCCACCAGAATGCCGCCTACAACCAGGAAAAGCAGAATGGCGCCAATTTTGACTAGCACCATCACGTTATTGGCGCGGGCAGATTCCCGCACACCCCGCACCAGCAGGACGGTCAGGATAAAAACAATCAGGAACGCGGGAAAGTTGAAATAGGAGTGGCTCCATCCATCCGGTGTAAAGACCGGCGTGGACCATTTGTCCGGAATATTGATGTGAAATGACGCGAGCTGGGCTTTGAGATACCCTCCAAAACTCACAGCTACGGCAACATTGCTTACGGCATACTCAAGAATCAGGTCCCAGCCAATGATCCAGGCAATAAGCTCGCCCAGGGTTGCATAGGAATACGTATAGGCGCTGCCGGCAATGGGAATCATGGAAGCCAGCTCTGCATAGCAGAGCCCGGCAAATGCGCAAGCGACAGCAACCAGAAGAAATGAAATCGCGATAGCAGGACCGGCGGCTGGACGCCCGTAGTTCACCAAATCATGCAAGCCTCCGCCATGGATCAGGTGCATGATAAGGTCCAGCACCTGCACTTTATAAAAAGAAGGATCGCCGTGCTCTCCTGCCGCAGCGGTTCCGGTCAGGGCAAAAATGCCCGATCCGATGATCGCCCCGATACCCAGTGCCGTAAGTGACCATGGGCCCAGCGTTTTTCTCAACTGATGCTCCGGTCGTTCGGAGTCGCTGATGAGCTTATCAATAGACTTCTTGGCGAAAAATTGATTGGCCAAAAAAAGGCTCCTTATAGGAACTGTGGACCGGACCGCTTTAACCAATTTGGCAGCCCGGCCCTTATACGTGGCCCTTCTAACGCTTGGCCTGTCCGCGGGCCATCTTCTTTACTTTCCGCTTTTTGGAGCCGCGAGCATAATCGCGGGGCTTCTTGGGAGCCTGTTTCTTGCGGGCGCTACGCTTGGCTTTCTTGCGTTCTTCCTTACTCAGTGCTTTTGTATTTGCCATTCACCTGATCCTGAAATGAATTTAAAGAAATCAACCACAAAGAACACGAAAAAAATCAGTGAGGCTGCTTGCCTTGGCTCGATTTTCCGCCCTGTTTTCGTCGTGACCTTTGTGGTTGCGCTGTTGGTATTATGCCTTCTCCAGTTGCGCGTACTTCTCCACCAGCTTTTTCAACCCGAATCGTGGAAATTGTACAGTAATCTTGGCGTTTTCTCCTTCGCCTTCGCGCCGATAAACAGTGCCTTCACCATATTTGGGGTGTTTCACGCGCTGCCCTGGCCGGAACGCCCGAATGCCCTGGGGCTCTTCTATTGTGACCTGCGGCCGAGTGAACTTTTTACCGCGAGAAGCAAAAAACTCGGCAATGTTGTCAATGGAATTGTACTTTGGGCCCGAATAGCCGCTCTTTTTCTTTGCCTGACGGGGTGGAGCGTAACCACGCGTGCTGACGCTCTGGTCTTCGTCCTCATAACTGAAGTGCTTTTCCGTGTATGCATCTGCTCTGCCTGAGAAAATGGCGCTTGATCGCGGCGAGCCAACGTCCTCCATCAATTGTTTGGGGACCTCTCCCAAAAAACGCGAGGGGACACTGGTCTCCGGCATGTCCGTCCCGTAGCGACGGCGATACACCGCGCGCGTGATCACCAGACGGTCCATGGCACGGGTCATGCCCACGTAGCAAAGCCTGCGCTCTTCTTCCATCTGGCTGGCATCGTTGAAGGTGCGCGAATGGGGAAATAGCCCTTCTTCCATACCTACCAGAAAGACCAGATTGAATTCGAGCCCTTTGGCGGAATGCAAGGTCATCAGCGTGATTTGACCGCGTGGATCATAGGCATCCACGTCACTGACTAGGGCAGCATGGTCCAAAAATTCGGTGAGGGTCTCCCCACGGTCGCGGGAGTCCATGGCCGCGTTTACCAGTTCGCGCAGGTTCTCAATGCGGGCCATGGAATCGGGTGTTTTTTCTTCTTCCAGTTCTTTCGTGTAACCGGTCCGATCGAGCAGAAATTTGAGCACCTCGGGAATGGACGCCGGACCTCCGGGTGAGCGAAAGCCTTCTTGTGGCGATGGCGGCTCAGGCGGCGTCTCGGCATTTCCGCCAAAATCGAAGCTGATGTTCTCGTCCTCCACAGCCGAGGACGGCTGTGCGGCAGGAGATTGGTCAGAAACAGCAGTCTCCTGTACCCGATCAGCAAAGCTGCCCATCAACATGGCCCGTGCATCTTCCATAAGCTCCTTGAAATTCTCCAATGCTGCAACGGCACGGTTAGGAAGCAAATCACGTTCAATGGCTTCGCTTATGGCTGTCCAGAGCGAGATTCCGGTTTCCAGGGAGAGCCGCTCCAGCGTCTCTACGGTGGTCTTGCCAATGCCTCTGGCAGGTGTATTAATCACGCGCAGCAGCGCGATGGAGTCATCAAGGTTGTTGATCAGCTTGAGATAGCTGATCATGTCCTTGATCTCCGCTCTCTCGTAGAACGAAAAGCCGCCCACTACCTGGTACTTGAGCTGGTAGCGGCGCATGGCTTCTTCAATCAGCCGGGACTGGGAGTTGGTGCGATAGAGCACCGCTGCCCGAATATCGCTTCCGCCCTCCTCTTCCGCCTTTTTCAAATAACGCGAGACGTAGTCAGCCGTAAATAAAGACTCGTTCTCGCCATCCGGAGCTTCGTAATAGCCGATTTTCGAACCACCCTCACGCGCCGTCCACAGCGTCTTGCCCTTGCGCTTGACGTTGTTGCTCACTACCCCCGATGCCGCCTCAAGGATGTACTGGGTGGAGCGATAGTTTTGCTCCAGTCGGATCACTCGGGCTTCGGGAAAGTCCTGCTCGAATTCCAGAATGTTGCGGATATCCGCGCCGCGCCAGGAATAAATAGACTGGTCTTCATCGCCCACGACGCAAACATTGTGGCCGGATCCGGCCAGCAGTTTGATCAATTCATATTGGGGCCGATTCGTGTCCTGGTACTCGTCAATCAAGAGATACTGATAACGGCTCTGATAACGTTCCCGTACCTCAGACGAAGACTTAAGCAGCCGGACTGTCTCCAGCAGAAGATCATCAAAATCAAGCGCGTTGGCCTTGCGCAACTCCTTGTTGTACTCCGCGAACATATGGGCCACTTTTTGCGTGGCCGGATCTCCCGATTGAAGATACATCTCCTGGGGATCCAGCATGTGGTTCTTGGCCCAGGAGATGCGTCCCAGCACGGCGCTGGGTTTCATCTGCTTGTCATCCAGGCCCAGGCGGCGCATGACGGCCTTCACTACGTTCTGCTGATCGGATTCGTCATAAATGGCAAAATCCTTCTTGTAACCCAGGCCCGGAACAACGTTGAGGGCCTGAATGTCCCGTCGCAGCACCCGCACGCAGAAAGAATGGAAGGTAGAGATCAGCGGTTTAGCCAGAGTTCGGGCCCCCAACAGCTTGTCAACCCGCCCCGCCATCTCTGCCGCCGCTTTATTGGTGAAAGTCACTGCCAGAATGGAATCGGGCTGAACTCTCAGGTCCTCAATCAAATGCACGATGCGGTAGGTGATCACGCGGGTCTTCCCGCTACCCGCTCCGGCAAGTATCAACAGCGGTCCGTTGACGGCTTCCACCGCCTCACACTGCTGGGGGTTGAGTTTGTCTCGAAAATTCACAAATCTTCTTATTGGATCTTTTCCGGCGCAACCGTTGCCTGACATTCTGCACACTGACACATCATGCGCAAATAGTCCCAGGAATAGATGCCGCTCTCATGCCCATCATTCCACTTAAAATTGATTGCGTATTTGCCCACGGGATGCGCGGAAGCGGGTTTGACCGGCGCTTTGTACATAGGCAGCAAAGTCGTGGGTTTGGGCGGTGACTCTCCCGGTTTGCGGTTCTCTTTCTTGCGCTCCTCCTCACAGGTGGCGCAGGGGCAAGCATCGCGCAGCCACTGAAACGAGTAGTGGGTCTGGTGGCCATCCTTCCATTCAATGTCCACGCCATTGCCGGTTGTGATGTGAACTTTGATGGACTTGGGATCTACAAGAACCATATTTTTCAGTATCGCACGAAAGCGGCTGTCGGCTCTTGGCCCCGGCTCTTGTAGCTTCCCGCCCCGACTTGTCTGGTTAACAAACGATTTGGCGGGAGTGAGGACAGATAAGAGCAGCCTGTTCTGGTTTCCGATGGGCGGCCGCAAATTTGCCGAACGTAGCTAAGCTCCTGTAAAATCAATATTTAATCCCATCGCTCTGATTTCTGAGTTGATTTTCTGGAGTTACCTGAAAATGGCACAAGTATGCGAAATTTGCGGTAAGGGGCCGCGATTTGGAAACACCATCAGTCACGCCCACAACGTCAGCAGACGGCGCTGGAACGTCAATCTACGCCCAGTACGCGCCAAGGTGAAGGGCGCAACTAAGCGCATGCGCGTCTGCACCAACTGCCTGAAGTCGGGGAAAGTGATAAAGGCTTCCTAGCCGCTGGCACAACATAACGAAGACCCTGACAAAGCTCTAAAATGTGGTTCCGTCCGTGTTCCCTTCACGGGGTAACTTCGTTTTTAAAGAAGTCTTGCCTGCCTGTTTGAATTACATTAGTTACAACAGTTACAATAATACAGGCATGAGAAGAAGCGATTCTGTTGTTGTCAGCATGCGTCTTCCGGCAGCAAGCGGCAAACGCTTGCGACGCATGGCCCACCGGCATGGTTGGACTCCCAGCGACGCTAGCGCACGCTTGGTAGAGGAAGGGTTACGGCGATCTGAGTTTGCTTTCATTGACTTCCGTGATTCGCCCGTGGGCCGGCAGGCATATATCCAGGGAAGTTCACTGGCCGTTTGGGAGGTAATGACGCTTGCCCTGGGCTACGACCGGGATGCGGCATCTGTAGCGCGGCATTTGGAGTGGCCGGAAGCTAAAGTGCAGGCTGCTTTCAATTACGCGGCTGCATTTCCTGGAGAGATCAACGAAGCGCTCGCAGAGAACCATGCGATGGATTTTGCACACCTGAAGCGCATGCTTCCCCAAGCTGAGGAGTTCGTTGTCGGGAAGGCCAAGAAGCGCTGAGATCCATGCTCAGGCTGCTTCTTGATGAGCACGTCTCGCCGAAGGTCGCCCGAGGCTTGCGCCGGCGCCGCCCCGACGTTTTGGTCCGGTATATGAGTGAATGGGAGCAAGGCGGTTTTCTGGGACAACCAGATGCTTTATGTCTACAGGCAGCGGCCCTGCAGCGCTTGACTCTGGTGACCTACGACTGCAGGACTATTCCAACACTCCTAAAGACATGGGCTGAAGAAGGGCGCAGCCATGCGGGTGTTGTTTTCATTGACGAGAAGACAATAGCATCCGGCAACATCAGCTCTCTTGTTCGAGCACTCAACGAACTATGCAAGGAAGCCGGGGATTGGGATTGGACCAATCGAGTGTGCTTCCTTCAGGCTTGAACGGGATTGGTCCCCAAGAACATTGAGAGTTTATAAGTCATCCAAATCCGCCCTGAATGCCTGCCTATTGGTTGCTCCTTACCCCAGCGCGATCACATCGATCTCTACAGAGACATCCCTGGGCAGCCGCGCCACCTCAACTGTAGAGCGCGCGGGCGGAGCATGCTTGAAGAATTTCCCGTAGATCTCATTCATCTGGGCGAATTCCGACATGTTCTTGAGGAACACCGAGGTCTTAACCACCTTGTCCCATCCCGTACCCGCAGCTTCGAGAATGGCAGACAAGTTTTTCATCACCTGCTCCGTCTGCTGCTCGATCCCCCCGGCGATCAGGTTTCCTGTGGCTGGATCAAAGGCCACTTGTCCCGAGACAAATACAAAACCATTGGCCTTGATGGCCTGTGAATAGGGTCCGATTGCTTTTGGCGCATTGGGAGTGGAGACTGCTTCTCGCGTTTGCCCGCTCATTCAGTTGCCTCCGCATAAAGTGAGTGCAGCTTGGAAGAATACCAGACCAGGTTATTTTCGACCTCTGTCGCCTGCTGCTGGAGTCTTGCGGCCAAAGCATCACCGAGGGCGGACTCGATAAAGACGATTAGTTTAGACTTGGTTCAGCCGCTGCACATCCCGTATCCCGGGAATCTTCCGCAGGCCCGCCATAATGCGCTCCAGATGCTTCAGATCTTGAATATCAATCACCACGTCGATCGTCGCCTGGCTATCCGCGGTCCGGGCCTCAATGTTGCGAATGTTGGTATTGTCGTCGCTGATCACGGCAGTGAGCTGCTTCAGCATCCCGGCGCGGTCATCGCAAAAAACCGTCAGCTTGACCGGATAGGTGGCTTTGGTGTCTGCCTTTCCAATCGTCGCCAGCCTGGCCCATTCGACGGCAATGCGCCTGTCAGCCTCATACATCAAATTTGTCACGTTGGGGCAGCTTACGGCGTGAACAGCTACGCCCTTGCCCCGAGTCACGTAACCAACTATGGCTTCGCCACGAATGGGATTACAACATCGTGCGCGATAGACCAACAGATCGTTATAGCCCTTGACTTTGATGGCGCCGGTTTCACCGCTCTGGCCGAAAACCCGCCGGATCACCGAACCCAGCGTGCTGGCTGGTTTGGACGGCTCTTCGGTTGTTGCTTGATCATTGATTCCCGGTGAAAGCTTCGCCAGAATCTGCCGCGCAGAAAACTTGCCGTAGCCGATCCCGGCCATCAAGTCCTGCCCTGAATTCACTCCATACTCTTGCGCGATCTTGCTCAGCTCCTTCTCATCAATGTTCTTCATCGCCAGGCGATACTTGCGTGCCTGCCTCTCCAGCAGCTTCTTCCCAATCTCAATCGCCCGCTCCCGCTGATGGATGTTCAGCCAGTGCTTGATCTTGTTTCGGGCGCGCGAGGACTTGGTGAAACTCAGCCAATCCCGGCTGGGATTGTGGCCCGACTGAGTCATGATCTCCACTACATCGCCGTTGTGCAGCCTGTAGCGTAGCGGGACTATCCTGCCATTCACCCGGGCGCCCACGCACGTGTGCCCCACCTCGGTGTGGATCGCGTAGGCAAAATCAATGGCGGAGGCATCGCGCGGCAGAATGACCACCTTGCCCTTCGGCGTGAAGGTGTAGACCTCTTCCGGATACAAGTCCACTTTGAAGGTAGAGAGGAATTCGCTGGGATCTTTTACGTCCTGCTGCCACTCCATGACCTGGCGCAGCCAGTTCAGCCGCTGCTCATCTTCCGCGCTGACCGGACTGCCATCTTTGTATTTCCAATGGGCGGCAATTCCTTCTTCCGCCATCTTGTGCATCTCTTCCGTGCGGATTTGCAGTTCGAATTGGTGGCCGTCCTCTGTAATCACCGTGGTGTGAAGGGATTGATACAAGTTAGGCCGGGGCATGGCGATGAAGTCCTTGATGCGTCCCGGTACCGGACGCCACATCTGATGAATGAATCCCAAAACGGTATAGCAATCCTTCACAGACTTCGTGATGATGCGCACGGCCAGCATGTCATACACTTGGTCCACCGTAATTCGCTGCCGGATCAGCTTCTGATGGATGCTAAACAGCCGTTTGATCCGGCTCTCCACCCGCGCCTCAACCCCGTTTTCCTTGAGCTTTTGCTGAAGGATTTTGACAATGCCGTTAAGAAATTTCTCTCCCGATTTGCGTCGCGCCTCCACCGCCGTCCGCACCTGTTCGTAGCCGATGGGGTCAACATAGCGAAAGGAAAGGTCTTCCAGTTCACCACGCACCTTTCCCATACCCAAACGGTGGGCGATGGGCGCGTAGATTTCCAATGTTTCGCGCGCTACTGCCAACCGGCGCTCCTCAGGGAGGTGCTTGAGAGTGCGCATGTTGTGCAAGCGGTCGGCCAGCTTGATTAGAACCACGCGAATGTCATTCACCATGGCCAGGACCATCTTGCGCACATTCTCCGCCTGACGTTCCTCGCGGCTGGCAAAATCAATTTTTTCTATCTTGGTGACGCCCTCAACGATTTGCAGCACATGGTCGCCGAACTCGCGCTGAATGTCTTCGTGAGTGACCGGGGTATCTTCAATGGCGTCGTGCAGTAGGCCGGCGGCAATGGCGCTGGAGTCCAGTTTCATGTCGGCCAGCACCAGGGAAACTTCCAGGGGATGGATCAGGTATGGCTCACCGGAGGCCCGGGTCTGGCCCTCATGGTGCTTCAGGGAAAATTCGTAGGCCTTGCGGATGATTTCCCGGTCGTCGTGCGGACGGTTTGCGCCTACCTTGGCCAGCAACTGCTCAAATTTCCCAGCCAACATCCGATGCGCAGCGTCCGGACGCGGATTTGTCGCCATATCCGATTATACTCACTGGTTTTCATCTCTTTCATCTCTCTGGATTGAAGTCAGCTCTGACGCTAGGCCAGGCTCACGGCCGGACTCCGCCTTTGCTCTTGCCTGTAAGCAGGTCGAGCTCAAAAGGTACTTCTTTGTCAGCGATAGCATCCCAGCCCATTCCATGCAGGCAGGAGCCGCGAATATCGGAAATCGAAATGCCTTCCCAGGAAAGTCGTTCCGTGGTCCACAGCCGCTGTGATTCGCCCAGGGTCGTGATGCTGGTAAATCCTGCAAACAGCAGCAGCTTCAATTCGAAAACAGCTCTAATTTCCACCACCGGACGCTGCACAACTTGTATCCAGCGTTGCGGGTCAGAGGTATCAACCAGGTAGGCGTACCCACTTGCCGCCGCGCACAGCCAGTCGGGATCAGGGCAGGAAAAGACGCCGCGCGCAACCTCCCGAGAATCGAAACCCTGAGCAAAAAAGCCGACCCAGGCTTCAGAGTTCTTCCTTGTCACACGCAGGTAGAATCCAATGCGGTCACCCTCTTCCAGGAGTGCGGGATATTGATGCAGCTTCTCCGAGGGGTGCAACAGAGAATACGACTCCAGCGCCTCAACCTCGTAATTGTGGGGGAAAATATAATTTACGCTGATGGCGGTCTGGTCGCCCATCAGCGTCCCCAGTGCGCCGTGAACTCCGCCACCCGCTCGCGCACGCTCTTAACGTGGACCGGGAGAGGCAGCGTGCTGCCCAGTTCCAGCAACGGCAGCAGCTTGTCAAACTCCGGCCCTGAATGCGATCCAATCAGCATGATGCGCACCGGGTGAAACAGGTCTTTACCTTTGGCTCCGGTCGCCTCTTTTACTTCGTTCATGATCGTCTTGAAATGCTCAGGTGAGAAGGCCCCGTCGTTGCTGATGCGATCGGCAAACGCTTGAATCACAGTGGATGTCGTTGCTCCACCCAGGGCTTCAGCATTATCGGGGGCCGCGATCGCGGCGGTGGCGCTGTGCTGAAAAAGAATCGACGCCTTTTCCGGCAGTTGTTCCAGCTTATCTACGTAAGGCGCCAGCAACGCCAGCACGCCGTAGAACCACCGGGAAATCTCATGACTCGGATTTTCCGGGATGAATCCTGCGCGTTGAAAAAACGGCAGCGCCAATTTGAAGGTGCGCTCCGGCGGGCTCTGCTTGAGATAATGGCGATTCAGCCAGTAGAGCTTCTCCATATCAAAGATGGCAGGTGAAGGCGTGACCCGCTTCAAGGAAAACTCTTTCACCAGTTCTTTGGGGGTAAAGGTTTCCCGCGTGCCGCCAGTCGGGGCCCAGCCCAGTAAAGCCAGATAGTTCATCAGCGCTTCCGGCAGGACTCCCATGTCGCGGAAGTTGGCGATGGAGGTCGCGCCATGTCGCTTCGACAATCGCTCACGGTCCGGCCCAAGAATCGTGGAGAGGTGAGCGAACTCAGGCGCCGGCAGGCCCAGCGCCTCGTAGAGCGCCACCTGCTTGGGGGTATTGGAGAGATGATCGTCGCCGCGAATCACATGGGTGATTTTCATCTCGGCATCGTCAATTACTACGACGTAGTTGTAGACCGGCATGCCATTGGAGCGCATGATGATGGGATCACTGACTGATTCGCTGGCAAATTCGACATCGCCGCGCACCATGTCGTGGAACCTGATCGGGTGCTCTGGAATTCTCAAACGGATGGCAGCCGGCTCTCCGCCTGCACGCCGGGTTTGGACCTCAGCCGGAGACAATCCGCGGCATTTGCCTGAATAGACGGGCTGCCGGCCCTCCTTGAGCGCCAGTTCGCGATCGCGTTCCAATTCCTCCGGCGTGCAGAAACAGTAGTAAGCCTTCTGCTCACTCACCAACCGGTCAGCGGTCGCGTGGTAAATCTGCATCCGGTCAGATTGCCGATAGGGAGCATACGGACCGCCCACATCCGGCCCTTCGTCCCAATCCAGTCCCAGCCACTTCAAGTCTTCCAGTAGTTGGGTTTCGTAGCGCGTCTCGCTGCGTTCCACGTCAGTGTCCTCAATGCGCAAGACATTCACGCCACCGCGCTGCCGGGCAAAAAGCCAGTTGAACAAGGCGGTGCGCGCGTTGCCCACGTGAAGTTGTCCCGTGGGCGACGGCGCAAAACGTACGCGAATTCTCTTCTCTGAAGCCACCTGTTTGATAGTAACAAACGGTGGTATTAACTTGGGGCGTGATACTCAATTGCCGGTGGATATGAGAAGGCGGAGACAGGAGCCGGGAGCCGGGAGCCGGCTATATGAAATTATGTGGTGCAACACATAAAGTCATATATGTGAAGATGTCGGTTATGTTGTCGTGCTCCACGAACCACCTTTCCTTTGTGTCGCTCTGTCTGCCGATGACCACATAAATTGCATACTTGGCTGATTTCAAATTCACTCCAAGGAGTCAGCCAAATGTTTGACCGGCTAGTCAAACGCAGTAATTCTGTATGGATTTACAAGACTGGCCGCTTTGCCGGAGAGCGGCGGGTTTTTCTTTGTGACTTGAGCGAACGCGGTCATGGTTACTACGCACTTCGGCACGTCAACAGGCTTTTGCTTGCTATCGCGGAGCGGGTGAACGTACGGCAACGAATGCCCATTACGGGTGTCCAGATCGCGCGAGCAGCCAACAACTGGATCGCCAAGTTTTGCGCTCCGAATTCCAACACCGAAACCCGTGAGAACACAAGAAAGAGATTCGTTTTTGTCGCCAAGAATTGGTTTTTTCCAAGAAGCACTTCTGGCATTCTGCGGCAAGCTCGGGTTGCCGCGCTTTGTCGCTTCTCGACCCGAATGGGAACGGATATGTTGAGAATGATCGTTGGTAGAGACCTCTATGACTCGAGCTTTTTGGTTCGTTCTAACAGCATCATTACTCTTGTCCGGAGCCCGTGGACAGTTACCCGAGCAACAATCTTTGCCGGGCAACCCTGAAATTGCCAATCTGGGCAAAATCACACGCGGCGACCACTCCACTATCTTCTTCGACGCTTACACTTCGTCCCGGGTTCACGGCTACATCCGTGATGGCGAAGCTCCGATGATTTTCTTAAAGGATGGTCCTGGTTCTGACCGCTGCTCACAGGGTGCATCGGCGGTCTCTCATGACGGGTACCGTATCGCTTACAGCACTGCCGCAGGTGACTCTGGCGGGTGCCAAATTGTGCTGCATGATCTTAGAAGTGGCAATGAGAGAAGCTTGGCTGTAATTCAAAACCGCCCTTGGTCGCTGTCATGGTCCTGGGACGATACTGAGATCGCCTATGGCCAGTTCTCGATCGACGTAATGCAAGGCCAGGCACAGAACATCTTCGCGGTTTCGGTGGCCAATGGGACCAAGCGCGATTTGGGGAGTCTACAGATCGGCAAATGGCCAGGCGAAATGGGGGAGTTACTTAGAATCCAATGGCTGCATCACAGGCCTGAACTTGTGCTCAACACTTCAATCTGCGTACCAGTCCAAAAGATCGACGGCTGTACCACACGTTGGCAGACACTGCTTTTTTCCCAGGGACACAGCCGGCTCTTGGCGACTGGCGTGTTCGCTGCGGTCTCGCCTACTGATGACGACATTGCTTACATTGATGAAGACAAGGTTTGGTTGATCGGTGCCGACGGCGCAAATCGTCGCGTTATAACAACGATGCCTGCGGCGCTTCGATTCTTGCCATTCCTAAGAGAGTCACCATGGCGCCAGATTGTCTGGTCCCCCGGAGGAGATCGACTGTGGATCTGCACCATTATCGATGAGGGCGGCAATACAAACTCATACCTCGTCGATGTCAGATCCGGTCACTGTAAGAAAGTGTTGAAACGCACCTTAACCGGGGTTACTGACTGGCGCAGATAAGGTTCGACCTCGGATGGTTAACGGGCGATGCAGAGCTCAAAGGCCGCCCCTAATTTAGACAACCTCAAGTTCAAGCTTCCCTTAACTGTTTGTTCCCGCCGGGTTCCCCTTTGCAACTTAAGTTTTCCACATCGCAGATCGGAACAGATGACTCGTAAACAATCGTGCAGAAGGCCGGTTTTATGTGGCCAAGCACACTTGGAAAATCCCATCCGAGAGAGGCTTCCGTGGGGCATGACAACATAACTGACATCTACACATATCTGACGTCAATCAAGCGGCAACTGTGTCATCGCCTCGTACAGTGATTTCCGATTCCATCTTGTCCGTCTTGTCCGTGCTGAGGAGTGGCCACCCTCGACGGAGCACATATTCCAGCCACGCCCCTGCGAACTGCGAGGTTATCACAGCGACCAGCACCAGAGCCGTGTAGAACTTGGCATTGATGATCCCGGCATCGAAGGCGACGCTCGCCAACACAATGCCGGGGCCTCCACGCGCATTTGTGGTGAGCGCGAGATTGACCAGGTCAAGCCCCTTGAAGCCAGCGAGGCGGCCCGCAAGTGAAACAGACAGGATTTTGACGATGCACGTACCAACAAGGAAGAGGAGCAACAGTTGCCACGAGAACGCCTTTACCAAATCGAGTTTTAGGCCAACGATGGCGAAATAGACGGGGATAAAAAACGCAAACGATACCTTCCCGATCGCGTCCAGCGCCTCAGCAAATAACCGGCGCTTCTTGTGGACTACCGCGAAAGCAGCGAGGAACGCTGCAAATACAAGATTCACCCCCAGTGCGCCTGCAACGACGCAGTAGGCAAGCATTACGGCCAGCGCGTAACCCACTGGTGAATGTTTGGCCAGAACGTTAAACTTCGATTTATTAAATCTCTTCACGGCTCTAGGCAGGAGCGTTAGGCCGAGTGCGAAGAAGCCAACTGTAGCAAGCAGGTGGTAAGCCATCTGACCAGGGTGTAACACTGCCGTCCCAGCCAGCGCCGTGGCTATGGCCAAAGCCGCCCACAGCACAATGTCTTCCAGAACCGCAACCCCTAGTACAAGGCGGGCGAATCGTGTGTGCAGAATCCTCAGATCGGCAAAGATCTTGGAAATCACAGGAACAGAGGTGACAGCCACCCCGACCGCCAGAATGATGACGAGAGACAGCTTGTTTCCCTTCGGGCCTGCGATGGCGGGGCCAACCATCATGGGGCCGAACACCAGGCCCATCATGAAGGGGATTCCAGTTCCGACAATCGTCAGCCAACTCACCTCCCGCCGCTCTTCACGACTGAACAACTGCTTGGTCTCAGCCCCGGACATGAACATGAGTAGCAGCAGACCCATCCAGTACACAAAGCTTAAAATGGACGCGTGATGCTTTGACAATTCCGGAAGGGACAACGATCCAATTTGAAGCCGTCCCAGCACTGCCGGCCCAAGAACGATTCCTGCCAAAATTTCGCCAATCACTTTTGGCTGGCGGAGTTTGACGAAAATGTATCCCAACAGCTGAGCAAAACCTACGAGGAGTAAAAGAAGAAAAAGAACGCTTGTCAGATCAGAGTTTGACATTGCTTGTGGGATGCAGAAAAGCTGCTGCCCGTTGTTACGGTGGGTGAAAGGCTCCAAAGTTTAGCGCGCCGCATCTTGCTCACCAACCGCAGCTTCCCTTCGTACATGCGTTTGCGTCATGCGATCATGCCAACCCAGAGTGTCTTCATCCACAAACGCCCATGCAAATCCCAGCCCTAGCGCAAAAGCGGAGAGCACACTGGCCAGGGCACGCCAGCGCCGCAAGGGCAAGGACACCGGATCACCGCTGAACGTACATAGTTCAAGCTGCGCCAGCTGCATTCCCACCGTGGCCAACCCGTAAACCAAAAACAGGTATTGATAAAGCAGCCACAAGCTTCCACCAACCATCAGGCCGCACAGAAGGAGCAGGCGTGGTTGCGGCAGGCGACTGGCAACGGCAAGGAAGGCCATGGCAAAGCCGGCAACCGCCATCAGCACGATAATTAAATCGATGAGACCAGCAAAAATGCGATGCGAAAGCGGGGCCGGTTGTGGCGGAAGATCAACGTACACGCCCGGCCTGCTTGCTTCTGCTTCCAGTTGAATATCCGCGAAGGCAGGAAGCAGGTCCATCTGTTCCGCTGGGGGTTCCGGCGCATCCAGGATTCGGGGGCCGTCCAGGACTGGGCCGGCTAGTTCCAGATCCTCAGGTTCTTGCATGCGCTCACGCGAAAAAAACGCCGGCAGGACTGGCTTGGGAAACTCGATAATCTTGGGCTCTGATTTTGCCGTTGGCCTTGGCGGCGCTAATTCAGTTTCCCCCGGCGCCGCCGCTGAGGAATCAAGTCCCGGCTGAAAATTCAGCTCCAGGGTCCCGTCGGAATCGTAGCGCCTGCGTCGCCGGGCGCGGTGCTGCTGCACCCGTGAAATCACTTCGTCACGCCAGGCGCTGGCTTGCGGATTTTCCAGTTTCAAGTTCGCGCCGGACACTACGGGTCGGGTGGATCCTTGCTCGACCGCGTGGTAAGCCTCCGGACCCACGAGTACGGCTGCGCCCGTTGGTTGGTGCGCGCAGGGCGAGGATTTACCGCAAACCGGGCAGGCCATTGGTTAGAGTTGTGAGTTCGCCAGATGCGGGAACGTGCATCCCGGGCGCCAGGTCTTTGCCTTTGCGAAAGCTGACATGTTACCTTGCCCGTTCACCCTTTTTTAAGCGATGCGTCCCCCACTTCAGTTTGTTATCACAGCCGTGGTGGTTTGTCATCTGTTTCGAGGCGTGCCTCTAGTTATCAGCCAGGCGCACCCCGAACAGCCCGCCAGGCAGTCGGCCCAACTACCCGCTCAAACCGGCGGCAAAGTGAAACTTTCGGCCACAGAGGGTGAGCCGGTCAGCATGAGTGCCAGGCAACAGGAAAAACAAGGCGATGTGTTCACGTTGCGCGGAGATGTGGAGATCCAATTCCGCGGATATACTCTGCGCGCGGATTCCCTCACCTATGACCGCGCTTCCGGTGACGTCACGGCTGAAAGCAACCTTTCTCTCGATGGCGGTCCCCATGACATTCACATGACCGCCAGTCACGGCGCTTACAACCTCGGCAGTCAAACGGGCAAGTTCTATGATGTCTCCGGAACCACTGGCACCCGCTTCAAAGGACGGAACGTTACTCTCACCTCATCCAGCCCCCTCGCTTTCTCGGGCAAGCTGGTGGAAAAGAACGGCGAGGACGTGTACGTGATCCACCACGGCACGGTGACCTCCTGCGAGCTGCCCCACCCCAAGTGGACGTTCAGCGCCTCCAGGATCATCGTAGTCGTGGGCGAATCAGCCCACATCCATAACACCATCTTCCGGCTTAAGGGTGTTCCGGTTATTTATCTTCCTTTTGTCGCACCCCCGGTGGAAAGAACGGGACGGCAAAGCGGTTTTCTGCTGCCCATCTTTGGCACTTCATCCTCCAAAGGAACCATTCTGGGAGATTCATTCTATTGGGCGATCGACCGCAGCATGGATGCCACTGTGGGCGCAGAGTATTTTTCCCGTCGCGGTTGGGCCATGCATGATTCTTTCCGCGCACGCCCCAGTGACGGCTCCTACTTGAATGTGGACTACTTTGGTGTGCTCGACCGCGGGATTGGCACGCCCAAAGTCGACCAGGGCGGCGAAGATGTCAAGCTCAGCGGCGAAGCCATTCTGCCCCATGATTTTCGCGGCGTGGCCTCTCTCAATTACCTCAGTTCTTTTGTATTCCGGCTGGCGTTCACCGAGAATTTTTCCCAGGCTGTGGACTCCGAGGTCAAATCCATCGGCTTTCTCTCCAAAACCAATTCCGGCTTTTCCGTGAATGCCTTCGCCTCTCGTTACCAGAATTTTCAAAGCACCGCTCACGGCGACTTGGTTACCATCTTCCACGCGCCGGGAATTGAAATCTCCAGCGTTGACCAGAGACTGGGGAGTTCTCCTCTTTACTGGTCGTTCAATACGGCAGCCGAGGGGCTCCGCCGGACAGAACCGGGGTTTGACACTCCAAACCTTGTAGGCCGCTTCGATGTGGAACCGGATGTCTCTTTGCCATTGTTGTTTGCTGGCTGGACGTTGCGCCCGGAGATTGCGTTGCACAACACTTTTTACACTGAGAGCCGCCTGCCCAGCGCCAGCGTCGGATTGGCTATCCAGGACGTAGTGAATCGCCGCTCCGTTGAGACGGCAGTCGAGATTCGTCCGCCTGCGCTTGCTCGCGTCTTCGAGCGGCCTGTGGCGGGCAGGAAGATCAAGCACACGATTGAACCCTATCTCATTTATCGTCTTACCAGCGGTGTTGAGAATTTTCCTTCAATCATCCGCTTTGACTATCGTGACATCCTCAGCGATACCAACGAGATTGAGTACGGCCTGGCACAGCGCCTGTATTTGAAGCACGTGCATCAGCATTGTGGTGAGGAAAAACAGGAGAACAACAGCAAAGAAACCGCCTCAGCCCCCATCTCTCCCAAGTCTGCCGGCTGCACGCCTGCGGGCGCAAACGAGTTTGTGACTTGGGAACTGAAACAGAAGTACTTCTTTGATCCGAATTTTGGCGGAGCCATCGTGGATGGCAGGCGGAATGTGCTTACTACCACCGCCGATTTCGCCGGTATCGCCTTCCTCACTCAGCCGCGCAGGTTTTCTCCCATTGTTTCCCGGCTGCGCATGCGCACCACTAGCAACAGCGACCTGCAGTGGGAACTGGACTACGACACCACGACTGGACGCATCAATGCAAGCACCGTCTTCGGTACATTCCACATCGGTGACTTTTTCCTTGGCGGCAGTCATGCCTTTCTGCGTGTTCCAGGGGAGATATTTGTTTCCAATCCCATTCCAGGCCCTGACCAGTTCAACCAGTTCCGCCTGCTGGCTGGATACGGAAGCCCCAGCAAGCGAGGCTTGAGCGCAGCCGTCAACGTTGGCTTTGATTCAACTTTCAATTTTGTGCAGTACTCTGCCGCCCAGACCGCCTACAACTGGGACTGCTGTGGCGTAAGCTTCGAGTACCGGCGATTCGCCTTGGGCTCGGTACGCAACGAAAATTCCTATCGTTTTGCCTTTACCCTGGCCAACATCGGCAGCTTCGGCAATCTGAGACGCCAGCAAAGACTCTTTTAGCATACGAAAGGAAATATCGAGGGCGAAGCCTTGGCTGGTTAGTGGACAAAGTCTGTAAAATTACATGGTGAACTTATCGGTCAAGCAAAGGCATCTGGAGCAAATACTCTCCAGTTCCGGCCGGACGCTGGTTGCGTATTCCGGAGGCGTGGATTCAGCTTACCTGGCCTACGCTGCGCGCCAGGTGATGGGCAGCGGCATGCTGGCGGTAATCGCAGATTCTCCCAGCCTGGCTCGAGTTCAACTTCAACACGCAATTGCCTTTGCCCAGGAACAGCAGATTCCCCACCAGATTATCCACACGCTGGAGATGGACCGTCCCGAATACGTTCGCAATGATGGCCTGCGCTGTTTTCACTGCAAAGACGAGCTCTTCAATCTCATGGAGCAATTTGCGCGCGAACATGGCTTCGCTTCCGTCGCTTACGGAGTCAATCTGGACGATCAGGGCGACTTTCGTCCCGGACAAAAAGCAGCCATTCGCCATAATGTAGCGGCGCCGTTGTTGCAAGCCGGTCTCTCCAAGGCTGAGGTTCGGGAACTCGCGCAGCAGGCTGGACTGCGTGTCTGGAATAAACCTGCCTCCGCCTGTCTTTCCTCCCGCATCGCCTACGGACGCCCAGTCACCCGCGAAGCTCTGCTCGCGGTAGAGCGCGGCGAGGATTCTTTACGGTCACTGGGCTTTCGCCAGTGCCGCGTGCGCCATCATGGAGAGATCGTGCGCATTGAAATTGACCCTGAGGAACTGCCCATGGCGCTTACCCTGGAGATGTTTGCCGAATTCACCCGGATCTTCAAAGCCCTCGGTTTCCTTTACGTCACTGTCGACGCCGAGGGGTTCCGTTCCGGCTCTATGAATGCCGCTCTTGACCCGGACGGTCTCGTAAAGCTGTCCTGAAAACCACTGCGATTTCGGCGGTTCGCTCATGAGATAATCAGATGTCATTCCTCTGTGTTGAAGGTGGTTCCCTTGGCGCGAAAAAGTCTGGCTAGTTTGAATGTTTTCCTGTTTTTAGTTTTGGTGGCTGGCGGCTGCAAAGCTCAAAGCGCCAATGCATCGGGCACCTTAAGTCCTGAGGTCCTGCATAGGATCCAAACCGAGATCCGAGCCCGGTACTCTGTGGCTCCGCAGGTCGACATTGCAATTTCCGCTCCCCAGGCAAGCGATGTGGCCGGCTACGAGAAGGTGATTGTCACCTTTACCCACGACACGAAGAAGACTACATTCGATTTCCTGATCTCCAAGGATCGCAAGACCCTGGCCCGCCTGGAAACAATCGATATTTCGCAGGACCTGATGTCGAAAATCGACTTAAAGGGCAGGCCGGCGCGCGGCAATCAGGACGCCAAGGTGGTCATCGTCAACTACGATGACTTTCAGTGTCCCTTCTGTGCCAAAATGCACGCTATTCTCTTTCCCGGTCTGTTGAAAGAATACGGCGGTAAAGTAAAGATCATCTACAAAGACTATCCTCTTGTGGATATGCATCCGTGGGCCATGCGCGCCTCCATAGACGCCAACTGCCTGGCCGATCAGAACGGTGACGCCTACTGGGAGTTCGCCGATTACGTCCACGCGAACCGCACAGGTATAGCCGGACACTCTCCACAGGAGGCCATCGACAATCTGGATAAATTGGCCATGGAGCAGGGAGAGAAGCATCACCTGGACGCACCGAAACTAGGCGCCTGCGTGAAAAAGGCTGATGAGAGCGCGGTGCGGGCGTCGATGGCCGAAGGCGACAAACTGGGGGTGGACGCGACTCCCACGCTGTTCATCAATGGAGAAAGAGTCTCCGGTATTGTCCCTGACGACGTAATGCACTCCATCATCGATCACGCGATCGCTGACGCGGGAGAAAAAACCCCTTCCGCCAGTGCAAAAAACTAGCCCATGGCACAGGCTTCATTTATCTTAGGCGCACCCAATTTTCGCTTCCCGGAGGCGTGTTTGTTGAATCAGGCGCGAACGCGTTGTCGCAACTTTCTGTGGATGGGAGTCGCTCTGGTCCTTTTCGCCGCTGGGTGCAGCCACCAGGACTCTGATCAGGACGTGTTGGCGAAAGTCAACGGCTATAAGATCACGCGTTCGGAAATAGACAAGGCCTACCAGCGTCAGACTGCCGGAACTCCGCAGAAACCATTACTTGAGCAGGAGCGTGCCATGCGCCTTCAGCTTTTGCAGCAGGCGATTAACCTGCAGCTCTACCTGCAAAAGGCGGAGAGGCTGGGTGTGCTGGCTACGGACGAAGAAGTGGAGAGCCATGTCAGCCAGGATAAGGCGCCTTACACCAAAGAGGAATTTGCCAAAAAGCTCCAGGATATGGGTTACACCGAAGATGAATACCGCCAGGAGATTCGGCGTCGCTTGACCATTGACAAGCTGCTCAATAAGGAGATTGGCAGCAAGATTACCATCAGTGATTCAGATATCCAGAGCTTCTATAACCAGAATAAAGCCCAGTTCAACGTCATCGAACCCCAGTACCTTCTGGCCCATATCTATGTGAGCGCGCTGCCCAATGTGCCCTCCAACCAGATTCCCGGCAAGGCGGAAAATGAGACCCAGGCTTCCGACAAGATCAAGATGGTCCACAATCGCCTGGAGAGCGGCGAGGATTTTGCCGTGCTGGCCCAGAAATATTCCGAGGATCTGGATACCGGGCGCAATGGCGGTGAACTTCAGCCTCTGCCTGAGTCCGCGCTCAAAGACCGCGATCCGGCTACACGCGAAGCCATACTCAAGCTCAAACCCAATCAGTACAGCGAACCTATCAAGCTCGTAAATCCCGCTACCCAAAAGGTGCTTGGGTATCGAATTGTCAAATTGCTGGGAAAAGAGCCTGCCGGTCAGCGCGGCCTCAGTGATCCTAACGTGCAGCAATTCATCCGCACCCAGCTAAGGAATCAGCGGGAACAGATTTTGCGCACGGCTTACGACGAGATGGTGCGAGACGGCGCCGAGGTCCACAACTACTACGCCGAACAAATCCTGAGAGACGCCGGACAGAAATAAGTCCCGTAACAGTCGAGGCGCAGTCTCGCTCATTCGATTTCCGCCAGCACCTGCCCCGCTTCCACCGTGGATCCTTCAACCGCGCTGATCTTCTTTACCGTTCCTTTTTTCGGGGACTTCATCTCGTTCTGCATCTTCATGGCTTCTATCACCAGCACGCTCTGCTCCGCCTCCACGGCTGTACCCGCTGGAGCCAGTATCCGCAGGACCTTGCCGGGCATGGAAGCAATAACTTTCTTCAGGCCTGATTCAGCGCCGCCAGAGCTTCTTCGCGAGCGCAGGGAGCGCGAATCGCACACCACCGCCCCAAACCGTTCCCGGCCAACCACAATGTTGGTTTCTGTGGGAGTGGTTTCCTGCCTGACCTCGTAGGATTTTCCGTCGACAAGGATTGACAGCACGCCATTTTGGCTGGAAGCCACGTCCAGAGGAATCACACAGCCGTCCAGTTTGCAGCGCCATGTCGGTCCCGCAGGGGAAAGTTCAACCTTGTATGTCTTGCCGGCAATGATGACCTCGTAGATCATTGGCTGCGCAGTGCCTCTATGCGTGCGGTTCTTGTCCAGTTGGAACTGTTCGGTTTTTCGCCGTTGGCTTTCGCCTTGCCGTTTTGATCAGGATTCGCCGGTGCGCGCGCGGCAAAGAGGGCGGCTGAAATAGCAGCAATCTTTACTAAACCCTCCGGCGAGGTATTCGCATCGGCTTTGAACGCCAGCATACGCTCCAGGAAGCCGGTGTCGATCCGGGCCGCGGCAAAATCCGGGTGTTCCAGCAGACGCCGGAACAAAGACAGGTTGGTCTTGATGCCGCTGATGAAGTATTCATCCAGCGCGCGCCTCATACGGGCGATGGCCGCTGTCCGGTCAGGCGCATAGGCGATCAGCTTGGAAAGCATAGGATCGTAGTCCAGCGGCACCGTCCAGCCCTCGTAAACGCCTGTATCTTCACGTATACCCGGTCCGGATGGTTGTAACAGCCTGCTGATCTTTCCCGGAGAGGGGAAAAAGTTGTTGTCCGGATCCTCGGCATAAATTCGGCACTCAATCGCATGCCCGCGAATGTTGATATCTGCCTGTCGCAAAGGCAGCTTTTTGCCGGAGGCGATTTGCAATTGCAGGTGGACCAGGTCCAATCCGGTCACCATTTCCGTCACCGGATGTTCCACTTGCAGTCTGGTGTTCATTTCCAGGAAGTAAAAGTTTCGCCCGGAATCGACCAGGAATTCGACCGTTCCGGCATTGGTATAGCCCGCTGCCCTGGCCACCTGCACCGCCACCTGTCCCATACGCCGCCGCAGATCCTCATCCACAATGGCGGAAGGCGCCTCTTCAATCACCTTCTGATGGCGTCGCTGTACTGAGCATTCGCGCTCGCCTAGGTAAATCAGGTTGCCATGTTCGTCGCCCAGCACCTGGATCTCAATGTGGCGCGGGTTCTCAATGAACTTTTCCAGGTAAATCTCGCCATTCTTGAATGCGCGCTCTGCTTCGCTCCTGGCCGTGGCGTAAGCCGGACGCAAATCGGCGGGCGTCCTCACCTGCCGCATCCCTTTGCCGCCACCTCCGGCTGCAGCTTTGATCATCACCGGGAACCCAATCTCCCCCGCCAGGCTGACGGCCTCTTCCACAGATAGCCCCCGGTCCGATCCGGGAACCGCTGGCAGGCCGGCAGCCTGGACTGCCTGGCGGGCGCGGGTCTTGGATCCCATCATCTCCATGGCAGAAGGAGGCGGGCCAATGAACTTTATACCGGCTTCATCACAAGCGCGGGCAAAGGCCGGGTTCTCGGAAAGAAAGCCATAGCCGGGATGGATGGCGTCCGCGCCGCAACGCGCCGCTGTAGAGATGATCTTCTCGGTATTTAAGTAGGATTCGGAGGCGGGCGCCGGACCAATCGCATAAGCTTCATCCGCCTTGCTCACGTGCAGCGCGCCCCGGTCAACATCAGAGAACACGGCCACTGATGCGATGCCCATCTCTCGGCAGGCGCGGATAATCCGCACCGCAATCTCGCCCCGGTTTGCTATGAGTACCTTTTTAAACATGAATGAATTCAGCGGCTAATATAGATCGGTTTAGATAATACTGTGCCCAGAACAAACGCAACTGTTCCCACCTTTCGTCATCCCGATGCTTCTCCACGTAGTGGAGAGCGGAGGGACCTTGCGTTTGAAACAGCACATGATTTGCCAAAACGGCTAGAGCCGAACAGGAAAGCTCGGTAGTGGGCTACTTTGGCTTTATGGTGACCATACAGCTTCTCCTTGTCATTCTGAGAGGCTGTGACTTTTTGGTTTTTCGCGAAAAAGCCATGCTGAAAACAAAGCACTTGCAGGGCAAAAATTCGCGATTTTTTAAAAAAGTCACAGCCTCTGAGCCGAAGCGTAGCGCAGGG
>DATDGL010000188.1:0-64795 GCA_036522115.1 Candidatus Angelobacter sp. | reverse complement strand
TCGAAGGCCACAGTTCCAAAGGGCGGCGCGGTTGTGGCAACCGACAGTTTCGGCTGAACTCTCATGGCAACGGTCCGGCCAGTAGGTTGGCCGGCCTGCGCCCTGGATTTTCCGCAACAACTCATACTTCTTCCCTGGCCTTTTCTTCCGGCCCTTCAAAAAAGACCGGTTGTTCCGGGGCGATCCGGTCCACAATTCGATTGACCAGGATGGCGGCGGCCGACAGCGCCAGCCACAACAGGACCCGTTGTTTCCATGGCTTCGCCAGGAGAAACGCAAACGGCACTGCTATCCAGACGCTGAGGCAATAGAAGCAATCGAGCAATTTTCCCAAAAAGCCCGACCCGGCCTGACGGCGAATCCAAACGATCAGATCGAAAGGACCATCCTCAGCAGCCAGCAAATGCGTGATCCGCCAGACTGCCAGAGCGCCGAGAATGAATTCAAATGGCTTCACAGCAGAGAAAGAGCCTGGATGCTAAGTGCTGATCGCTCCCCTCCTACATTGATTTCAGCAAGGAGAGCCAGCGCTGCCAGGCTTCGTCGCGGGCCTTTTTGTTGGCATCGACGGTGTTGCCCGGATCTTCTCCAGCGCGCATGAAGCCGTGCCTGGCGCCATCGTAGGTGATGGGGTCATATTTTTTGCCGGCCTGCTGCATTGCGGTCTTGGTATCAGGGATGGAGGCGCCGACGCGGGCGTCATCTCCGGCGTAGAAACCATAGACCGGCGCATTGATGCTGCTGACGTCCTTAGGTCCCGTACCGTAGAAAACAAAGGCGGCGCTCAGGTCATGACGATTGGCGGCAAAGCGGAAGGATTGTGTGCCACCCCAACAGAATCCGGCAACCACAACCTTGCCGTTGGCGGCAGGAAGCTTTTTCACATAATCGGCTGCGGCGTTCAAGTCGGCGGTCACGGTGTCCGGATCGAGACCGGAAACGGCCTTCGTAGTATCCTGGGTGCTGGAAAATCCACTGGTGCCAGCGCCGTTGGGGCCGAATCCGGAAAGAAGATCGGGAGCAATGGCGATATAACCTTTGGCCGCCAACTGGTCAGCAACGCTACGGGCCCAGTCGCTGAGGCCGAAAATTTCATGGATTACCACAACTGCGGTTGCTTTTCCCTTGACTTCCGGATAGACAACAAAAGCCTGAACGGTGCGGTTATCGTGTTTCAGCGTCACCCACTCCTGGTGACGGGTAGATTTTTCCAGTGATTGTTTGGCCCAGTCCTGCGCGGACATGGCGAGGCCCACAAAAAGAACGAAGAAGAATACCAGGATACGTTTCATGGGCATCGAGTTTACTACCAATCGGGAAAAATTTGATTTGCGATTTGCGATTTTTCGAAATCTGTAAACTGCGGCTGGTTCGGCACGACTTCGCAGCCCCTCAGTCGCTTCGCTCCTTCCGCGGCCAACGCTAAAGTCGTGCCCTGTTACAAGTCCCGTGTCGCGGTGGTCTACGACATCCCTGAAAACGCTCTGGCCTTATCGGCCTACGGTGGCGTCATCACTGCGGGGCTTCGATTTCGCCTGATGCAGTTTATTGAAATCCACCATGTAGACACGTAAACCGAACTGAAAAGTGGTTTTGGTATAGCCGGCCACAAACTGCTCGCGGTAATGGTCCAGGTAGAAGTCGAACGGGTCTTTGGCATCTTCGTCAATCAAGACAAGGTCAGTGTCATTCATGGTGAGCTTGCCGAAGCGAAGGACCGCTCCGCGATACGCCATGAAATTGCGCGCGCCGGCAAACCGAGCAGGGGCTGTGCCCGCTCCAAACACCTGGGTGATTTCGCCGTTTTCAATGGTAATGCCGGTGAGTTTGCCGCGGATTTGCGGCGGCGGAAGAATCTGGTCAGGGTCGATTATGATGTCATCTTTTTCCGTAGAGATACCCTGGACCTTTTTGGTGTTGATCAGGTCCGTCAATTTCACGCCGAGCAGATCCATAAACCCTTTCACCGGAAGATGCGCGGCCTTTATGCGCCGGGCATGAAGACGGATTTTGCCCTCAGGCGTGACCTGCACGTCTCCCACAACTTCGAATGAGACGCCTCCTTTGTGCGCCAACTTGCCTTTGATCTTGAGTTGGTTTCCGTCAGTGGCAACTCTCAAGTCCTTCCATGGCGCGTCCTTCCCGGCAAAGACGTGGTCGTTGAGAACGTGAGAGAGGGAGTCTGTGCTCATAGAGATGGTGGCGGCATCAATTTCCAGGATGAAAGATTCCTTGTCATCAAAAACCGGGACCTCTTTTTTAGGGACCAGTTTTCCTTTCAAATCCTCTCAATCCCGCCATTAAGATCTTTTTAGAGTTTATCTCGAATCCCGGAAGGGTGAGAGATCCGATAACCTCACGAATGGGTTCCCAGCACGAAGGTAACATTAAGAGCGGGGCAGGTTTCATGAGAAGGCTTCGCGAATCATGTTGAATCTACGGCACTAAGTCCGCCTGATGAACATTGCCGCAAATTAATATTTTCCCATAATCGGAATCAGGCCCTTAGCGCCAAAATCTGCGCTTGACCGCTCTTCGCGGCGATGCTAGTTTCGTTTTGAAACCACCTTCTTTTCCCAGAAAAGTTCCTCCTCCACGGAACGCTTTCGCTGCGAAAAGTGTAGCGAGTCGTTCGCGAAAGTGACGGTCCCACAGCCAGCTTTTGCATTCTGGGAGGGCCCAAGCATCATTCAAATTCCGACAGCTATTGAGAGGAAGGACTATGAGTAAGTATTTCCGGCATTTCTTTCGCTCCCAGCGGAGCGCAGCCTTTACCCTTATAACCGCGCTGGCAGTGGCCGCCGCCGTGTTTATGTCTCCCGCCGCCTTCGCCGACGACGACCACTCCAAAGCCAACAATAACGCCTACGTCCCAAACAACAACGGTACGCTAAGCGTCATCGATACCAAGACTAACACTGTCATTGACACCATCCCCGGAGGGTTCAACCATCCCTTCTGCGCCACGGTTTCGCCCAATGGCAAACTGCTGTACGTTTGCAGTGAAGACAACTCGATCAAGGTTGTGGACACCGCAACCAACACCATTGCCACCAGCATTTCGCTTCCCGGGGCCATAGGCTTTATCGGTAACGAAGGGGCCGGGCCAAACGTGGCCTTCAGCCGTCATGGCGAGCGAGCCTATGTGATCACCTCCGGCGGCGGTAACAATAGCACCCTGTACACCATCAACACCGAGACCAGCACCGTTGTTTCGTCAACTTCGTTCGGGGGGACGTTTCTTCTGGCGGTGGCGGTTTCTCCCAATGGCGACAACATCTACCTGGCTACTGAAGCGCCAGTCCTGAGTCAATCGGGGATCCTGGTGGTGGATGCGGACGGTGACGCAGCGACCACGACTATCGCTCCCGGGCACCTCGTGTTTGATCTGGCCCTGAGCCGCAACGGCGACCGGCTGTATGCATCCGATGTATCGGGCCTCATCGGAGGACAGAGCGGCGTTCTCGTGGTCGACACGGACACGAGCAGCGTCGTGACCACCGTGCCGCTGCCCAACAACGTCTTTGTCACCGGCCTGGCGCTTACTCCCGACGGACGCCATCTGTACGCGGCTGACTTCACGCTGACGAACCCGGCCAACAGCACGGTCACGGTGATCGATACCAGGGACAACTCGGTCGACACCACCATCTCCGCCCCAGGCATGACTTTCACCGCGATCGCTGCCAGCAGAAAGGGCCACAAGATGCTGGCCGTGAATAGCGTCCTCAGCCTGACGGCCAATAGCACGGTCGCCGTAATCGATACGCGCACCAACACCATCGATGACTCGATCACCGTCGAGCGATTCCCCATTTCCATCGCCACGCAACCGCCCAGCAGTCGCCGCGATGGCGACGACGATGATGATCGTGATCACGGCGACCACGACCACTAATCGAAAGCATCTCACCTAAAAACTGGAGCCAGGAGCGAGAAGGCTGTGCCTGGCTCCACATTTTTCACGAATCACGTTAGCCGGAACGCGAGGATTTGAACTTGTAATTTTCACAAAAATGCGTCTTAGTTTCGAACTATAACGCGTCGGGCCATTTCTTGCCCTATGGCCTGCCTCCGGCCCGCGCCGTTCAGAAGAGCATTGATGCCCTTTTTGTGCTTTGCCGTCCCCACAACGCCGCCAAACCTACCCCATCCTAAAAATTTGTTTCGCGGGGCGCTCGCCGCCCGGCCCTTGCTCTTCCTGTTGATCTACTGATCGACGCCGTAGGAATCCAGCACATCTCTCAGAGTCACGATGCCCTCAAGCTGGTGAGCGTCTGCCCGATTCACAACAGGCAGCATATCAAGGTGCGCTGCACTCATACGCTCCAGAGCGAGATGCACCGCGTGGTCACTATGAACATGTGGGAAGTCCAGCGCATTCACTAAATCCATTAGCTTCTTGTCTCCCTCTCCGTGGCGAACAGCGCTTTCCAGGGTGGCCCGGCTCAAAACACCAACGATACTTCCCTCATCGGTCACCGGCAGGGCGCGGAATTGTCTGGAATTCATAAGTTCGAGCGCTTGGTGAATATTCATCTGTGCCGGCAGGAGTTCAGTGGCGCTTCGCATCACTTGCTGTACCCTGATTCGGCCTGGGCCTTCGCGGGTCTTTAAGTTGGGCAAATGGATGCCATCCTGGTGCGCAAGCGCCTCATAAATGGGTTGCCTCTGAAATCGTGCGGAGATGAACAGGCTCAGCAAATTAGCGATCATCAAGGGGACGATAACCGAGTAATCGCGCGTCATTTCAAAGATCATCAACACAGATGTCATGGGGGCGCGAACGATACCGGCGAATAGCGCCCCCATGCCAACCAGCGCGTAAGCGCCGGCAGTCGCCGTGTGGGCGGGAAAAAATTGATGAGCCAGATTACCAATCGTGCCGCCCAGCATCGCCCCAAGGAACAGGCTCGGGCCGAAAATTCCACCGGCATTGCCGGAGGCGTAGCTGGTCGTCACGGCAAAGAGCTTGAGCACCACCAACAAAACCATGAGTTGGAGCGCCATTGCGCCGTTGAGAGCATCGCCGACATAGCTGTATCCAACGCCGAGAACCTGAGGCACCAGCAACCCCATCAGTCCTACCATGAAACCGCCCGTCAACGGATGCCACCAAAGAGTTTTTCGTGGCAAGAGCAGGAACCGTTTGCGCATTCCCAACAAAAGTTTTGAAAATGCCGCGGAAAGGAAACCGCCAGCGACGCCCAACACCGCGTAGATTGCGAATTCCAAAGGATGAACCAACTCATATTGCGGCACGTGGAACAAGGGATTATTGCCGAGCAGGAGCCGCAACATAGCCCAAGAGGTTGCGGAAGCAAGCACGACAGATCCAAGAACCGGTGCATGCAGGTCACCGATGACCTCTTCCAACGAAAATACCACCGCCGCCATCGGAGTGTTGAATGCTGCAGCGATGGCCGCAGCTGCTCCAACAGGCAGGAGCGCTTTTACTTTTTCCTGGCGTAATCTTAGCCAGCGACCCAGAATCGACGCAATCCCAGCTCCCACCTGAACCGCAGGCCCTTCGCGTCCGAGTGGAATGCCGCTGGCCAAAGTAGCCGCTGTACAGCCGAACTTGCCTAAGACTGTGCGCAGGGATATGTTGCCTTCCCGAGCATAAAGAGCTGCCTTGGTCTGCGGCACGCCGCTGCCCCGAGCATTCGGAAAATAACGGTAGAGCAGGTAACCCATCGCCAAGGAGCCTGCCACGGGGACCAACGCGCGTCGCCATGCGGCACTGCCAACCGGGTAAAGGCGCATTCCCAATCGCTCGGTAAGCACGATAAACGCAACCACGGCAAGTCCGACGAGGGCGCCAATGACCAGCGTCAAAGCCAGGAAGACCTGGTCTTCTCGCTGTTCCAGTAGTAAGGTCCAACGGTTCCATGGGCCCAACGATGATTGTTTGTTCAGCCGATCGTGGATGGTTATTGTGGCGTTCGCCAAGTCGGTTCCTCAGCCATCCCACGAAGGAGAAAGCAATGGATGGCTTCTACGAAAACTGCTTATTTAATAATAAACCTATATATCGCTCTACGATGGTTCTGCAATCCTGTCCTGCCACTCGCTACTTTTGATCTAATGGCGATTTAAGGTGTTCCCGAGTACCAAGGCTGCCGACCGGCCCCGCGCTGCTAAGGGGCATTATGCCGCTTTCTGCCCCCTCGACCATCCAAACCAGCACCCCACCTTCAAAAATTTTTTGCGGGCGCGCGCCGCCCCGCCTTGGCCCTCTTTCAGAACCCCTGGGTCTGAGGCTTAAGTTGCACATGCCGGGCGGGCACTGTGGTACGTTGCTGTCAGTTATCTGCTGTCAGTTATCTTTGGAGGGCAAGACATGAAGGCTTCTTGGTTTTATCGAATCGCGGCGGCCCTTCTGCTGCTCTTTGCTATCGGACATACACTGGGTTTTCGCCAGTCCGATCCCACATGGGGAGTTGATACGCTGCTTGGCTCAATGCGGTCCATTCACTTTGAGGTGCAGGGATTCAGCCGGACCTACTGGGACCTTTTTGTCGCGGCCGGATTCGCGGTGGGCGTATTTTATCTATTCGCGGCGGTCTTAGCGTGGCAGCTAGGCGGCCTTCCGGGAGAGACTTTGGCGGGCATGCGCGTGACGGCGTGGGCCCTGGCTCTCTCCTTTGCCGCCATCACGGTTGTGAGTTGGAGATACCTCTTTATCCTCCCTATCGTTTTCTCAATCGTGATTACAGCGTGTTTGACTGCGGCGGCATGGCTTTCCGCTAAGACAGGCTGAACTTTGGCCAGCCTACTTGACGGAACAGTCCTTCCGCCCGGTATCGGCGACACTGGCAATCAGCCATTTACCCTCGATGCGCACAAGATTGAACAAGTCGGTCCCGCAGTGGTCTACCTTGCCATCCACCAGGAACTCGAAGGGAGCCCACACCACGGCCAGATCGTGATCGATGCGCACGAGCGGACCATGAATTCGCTCCTCAATGTGCACGGTCCCAGGTTTTCCCACCCGGTCGGCAAAAGCTTCAAACGTCATCTGAGTCGGCTTGCCGTCCCGCATCAGCACCATGGCGCCGCCGGCCAGCAACGGTTTCTTAATCGCATCTGCGTCGCGTTTCGCCATGCCATCAAACATTGCCATCACAGGCGCCAAGACCGCCTGTTTTTCCGGTGATGCAGCATGCAACGAAGAAATGAGAAAACCGGCGGCGGTTGCAACAGCAAGAAAGAAAAGCCAGCGCAATGAACGAAAGGTCTTCATGGCTTCGATTGTAAACTGAGCCTTATTGGCAATCCAAGATTGCAGCCTGAATGCAGGGCTGAATCCATCACGGATGCAGCCTGGACTAAATTCAGGGCGCTGTGGAACCGGCTTCCGGCGTGAGCAGGAAGACGCGGGTTGGGCCGGAATGCAGATGATCGTCCATATTGGCTGCTCTGTTCTTATTCAGCCTGGGGTTGATCACGCCGAAAGCTACGATCAGTCCCTGATCGTTGATGGAAAAGGCCCCGGTCAGGATGGTACCGGCAGGCAAGCCAGGGATGAGATCGTTCAAATCGGTAACTGAGCCGCCGCTCCAGAGAACTGCTCTTGTGCCCAACGAACTGCCAGACTGACCTACAACCTGGCCCAGATTATTGATTCCGAAGGCTTCGCTGTAAGTGCCTCCCTGAAGCGAGATCAGCGGCTGCATGGCGCCGCTGCTGGTCCAGATAAACGCCCGGACACCTTCAACCCCTTCCGACGCGCCGACTACGTCACCGTGATCACTGATGTGATTGGCGCGGCTGCTGGAATCTCCGGAGAGCGCGCCCAGATCCTTCATGGCAGCGCCGTCAGTCCAGAGAAAAGCGTGGGGACCGGCTGGAGCATCAGCAACGCCCACAACCTGCCCCGAGTTATTGATGGCATGGGCTTCACTCCACGCTCCGCCGAGCGTGCCCAGGTCCTTGACGGAGCCTCCGTTCCAGAGAGCCGCATGGCCTCCTGAAGAACCAGCAATCAGGCCAGACTGGTTGATTGCGTAGGCGCTGCTGGCATCGGCGCCGGAAAGCGTGGGCAACTGAGTCAAGCCAGTGGCGCTTGTCCACAGAAATCCGTGCATGCCATCCTTTGAATTGGAGGCGCCGACGACCTGGCCGGCATCGTTGATGGCCAAGGCGATGCTGTAATTGCCGCCGGGCAGGAAGCCCAGATCACGCATGCCACCCTTTTTCGTCCAGAGAAAGGCATGGGTATCCGAACCGTGAGGATGCCCGGAGGCGCCCACCACCTGCCCCTGAGAATTGATATCGTGAACGCGAGCGCTGCCAGGCCGCAACGTTCCCAGGTCAGTCAGCGTGTAGCTCTGCCCGAGGGCGAAGGGTACAAGCAACAGCGCCGCCGTTATCAGGAAAACGATTTTGCGATTCATGTTGGTCGTCAAATGGCCACCTCTCAGAAAGTAAAGTTCACCGCCGTGGTCTGGCCGCTGGAGACCGTAGCAGTCTTGCTTTGGGTTGTGTGGCCACTCTCAGAGATCGTGACGGTATAAGCGCCTATGGGAATCCAGTTGCTGCTGTAAACACCGGAGGCGCTGGTGGCACCGGTAACGGTGGTGGAAATCTGACCGCCATTGATGGTGACCGTGGCGCCGGGATCAGCAGCGCCGGAAGCATTTACAGCTTTCACGCTGATGATGCCGGCAGTAGATAACGGAATATTCAAGGTTGAGGTAGCGCCGCCGGTGACGGTCACAGTGCCGTTGCGCGGCAGATATCCGGACGCACTGGCCGTGAGCGTCTGGCTGCCGCTGGTGACATTGGAAATGGTGTACACGCCACTGCTGTTCGTGGAGACTGCCATGCTGTTCCACTTCACTGTGGCCCCAGGCAGGACTCCACTCGTCGCTATGTTGGTGATGCTTCCGGTAATTGTACCGGCGGACACGGAACTGGGAGTCAGAGCGAAGTTAGCGGTGGTGGTAGCGTTCGCAGTCACAGTTACGCTCTGCGTGCCTGCCTGATATCCCGACAATGCGGCAGTCACCGTCTCTGTTCCCGCAGTGACATTGGCCAGTGTGTAACTGCCATCGGCCTGGGTGGTAGCCGTGACGCTGCCGCTGAAAACAGTAGCGCCGGACAATGCCGTACCAGAGCTGCTGGTTACAGTACCGGTAATCGTACCCGCGCCCGGGCTGCCGCTCTGCTGCGTCAATGTGATGGTGGTTGTTTTTCCCGTAGTGACGGTGGCGCTTTCGCCGACAGGGCCGCTGGTCACGGTATAGGTCCCAATCGGAATCCAGTTGCTGGAATACAAACCGGATGCATTGGTTGCGCCGGTGAGCGAGGTAGCAATCTGGCCGCCGCTGAGGCTCACTTGCGCGCCGTTGACCGGCTTGCCGTTGCTATCGGCTACAGTCACGTTGAGAATGCCTGCCGTGGAAAGTTGAAAGTTCAGGGTTGATGTCCCGCCAGAGACGGTGACCGAACTGCTGAGCGGCAAGTAGCCGTTGGCGCTGGCGGTAACAGTCTGTGTTCCACCCGCCACGTTGGCCAGGGTGTAGACCCCGCTGCCATTGCTGGCCACGGTAGTTGTATTCCACTTCACTGTGGCGCCGGAAATTACGCCGTGCGTGGCGATGTTGGTCACAGTTCCGGTAACGGCGCCGGGCGAATTGTTCGCCGTGGCCAGGGTGAAGTTGGCTGTGGTGGTGCTGCCGCCAATGACGGTGACATTCTGGGTCACGCTCTGGAAGCCGCTGGCAGAAGCCACCAGTTGAATGGTTCCCGCCGGGACATTGGTGAAGCTATAAGTCCCGGTCGAATCCGCAGTTGCCGTGCCGCCGCCAAAACTGACGGTAGCTCCAGCGATCGGGTTACTGGAGCTGTCCAATACCTTCCCAGTTACATTGCCACTGTTGGAGGTGAGCGTTATGGCAGGCGCCGCCACCGTGTTCCCGGCGGTCACGGTCACCGTTTCTGAAGCGGGTGAATCGCCGGCCGCTGAAGCAACCAGAGTGACTGATCCTGCCGGAACGTTGTTAAGAGTGTAATTTCCATTGGCGTCCGTGGACGCGCTGAGGCCCGCGCCGGTGACGTTGGCGCTTTGCAGCGGATTCCCGGCGCCGTCCACAACTTTCCCGGTAATGTTGCCCGGGCTGATGGGTGCAAGCTGAAGGGCAGGAACGTTGTCGCTGGATCCTGCGGTGACGGTAACCTGGGCGGATGCACTGTTGTACCCCGACAAAGAAGCTGTCACCGTGGCTGTACCGGCATTTACGTTGTTGAAGGTATAGGTACCGTCGGGCGCAGAAGTGGCGGAAACACCGCCACTGGCTACGGATGCATTGGCCAGCGGTGAACCGGAAGTGTTGGTTACGACTCCAGTCAGAGTGCCGGTAGAGCCGCCATTTTGCGCAAGATTGATGATCTTAGCGATCGAAGGAACTCCTGCGCTATTGAGAATAAAGAGCATGTAATAACCGGGCGGGGCAAGATTCCCATTCGCAGGCATGGTGACACTCAATCCGCCACCGGCCTGTGCGTAGTTCAGGTGCATGTAGCGTCCGCTCTCATCAAAGGTATGAGTCGTGGAGGGCACGCGAAGCCAAGCCACCTTGGCGATGGAAGCGGAGTCAGGGGTGCCTATGAATACATTCTGTCCATATCCCACGCTGGTGGGGGCCGAAGAGATGGCAGGGCGCGCACCGGCAAACAGGTAAGGTGGAGAGTAGATCTGAGCGTTGGCTCCTCCGACGTTTCCACCAGCAGAGAGTACACGGCCATCGGGCAGCAATATGGCGGTGGAGTGATAGCCGCGATAGACGGCAATGCTGGGCATCAGGGTGAACTGCCCTGTGGCCGGGTCCCACATTTCCGTAGGAAGGACGGGATGGGTGGAATCATCAAAGCCCGATCCGCTGCTTCCGCCTATGATGAACACTTTTCCATCCGGAAGAACCACAGCGTTATGCTGTCGCCGCGCAAAATGCATGTTGCTGGTCAGGGTCCATGCCGGGGTGGCGGCGGTCAGGTCAATGGTCTCAGCGGTGGCTGTGGGCGGATCAGACCCGCCGACATCCAGAATCTTACCTGTCTCATACATCACGCCCGGGCCGTAGTCTCGCCAACCGCTGAACTGCCTGTTGCCTATGTTCGTCCATGCGCCAGTTCCGGTGGTGTCCAGGTAGTGCGTTAGAGGCTCCGGTCCCGCATAAATCACCTTTCCATTGGGTGCGACAAACATCACCGGATAGAGGGCCTGCATGAGTTGGGCCGAGGTCAGACTGCGCCAGGTATTGCTCGCCACCTGATAGACCTGGGGCAAAGGATTTACAACCGTGTTGGAATTCACATCGCCGGAAACCACGAGTATGTCGCCATTGGCCAAGACCGTGGTTGTGGGATACCAGCGACCCTCATTCATGTCCGGCACTTGGGTCATGGTGTTCTTGAAGGGATCGTAGATTTCCGCGTGAGCGTACCCCGTGTAGTCAGCTATGTGACCGCCGGCAATAAACACCCGGCCGTCGGCCATAGAAGTGTGCCCGGCACAAAAGAGCGCGTAGGCTGACGCAGTCGTCGGAGAGAACGTGTTGCTGACCGGGTCCCAGATATTCGGGTCAAAGGATTCTCCGTAGTAGGAGATGAAGAACACTCGGCCGTCCGGCAGCATGGTGGTGTGGATCGCCCGCGTAGGCCAAGCCTGCACGGATGACCATTGACCCTGGGAGGAAGCTTGCCCCTGGCAAGCCGTGGCTAAAAACGCTGTGACGAAGAACAAGGAGCAGAGACGAAGGAAGCTGTGGCGAACAACCATGGTAATCGGGGCCCCGGGAACTGAACTGCTGGTTTTCGAACATTTTTCATGATTGCTGCAGCCTTTCTGCCGTTTAGCTAACAATCCTGCGCTGAAGGGTTACAGCATCATCGGCAATGGCCAGGCGAATCGGTCTACAGCACCTATTAAAATGCTTTTTATGTTTACTATTCAGTTATAACATCGTATTAAGATATATATGCATTCTTTTTGCTTTAGTCCTTCCGTATCAAGAGACACCTATCGAGAGACACCGCATGAAGAAACAGGCGAACGATCTCGGAATCCGAGAACAGAGTTGCGGGCCTAAGGTTACTTTTATGCCGGTGGACGCAATGAAATGAACAGATGTGATTTTCGACCCCTGGCAGGTTGGTAAGTAAACCAAATGCAAAAGCAAATGCAACACCCACCGCGGAGGCACGGAGCAAATCAGGAACAGTCAAATGCTGAAAAACGTAAGGACACCAATGAAATCTACCTGGCCTTAGACCAGAGCAGGCTCCGACGCAATTTCTTGATTGAGTGCCTTAAGCAAAATGGACTGGCGCTGGGCCACGAATGAGTTTCGTTCTTCCAGAAGCACATTTTGAAAAGCTGTGCAAGCATCACGAACTGTCTCCGGAGTGGATGTGGCGACCGTCCCTAGGGTGTAAGAATCCAGCACATCTTCAACCACGCTGAAGAGAAAATGATTTGCCTGGCGGGTGATTTCCTGAAGCTTCTGGCGGTACTCAGCCATGCCCGGCAAGGGGGGGAAAAGCGAACGCAGAGCAGCAACCTCGGACTTGGCATATTGTAGTTGAGGAGTCAGTGCGCCAATCCCGTGAATCCAGCCGGAAACGTGCACCATGCGATTCAACTCGTGGAACAGGGAGTCCAGGCGCGAGTCGAGAAAATCGTAGTCAGGATGCAAAACGTCGCCTTTCAGCCGCCCATTCTTTGCCAGTTCGTCCTTGATGGGGGTGCCGTCGTAGGGAACCATGCGGCAGAAGGAGGCTGCGGAACTGCCATCGCCGACAATCGTCCGCAGGAACCCAAGGTTTTCGCGCACGGACTCAAAGGTGGAGGATGGATCGAAGAGCATGAATCCATATTCAAACATCATATCCAGTTCCTTGAGCGTATTCACGGCGCTGAGGTTTTGATCTACATTGATGCCCTTGTGCAGCGTTGTGAGCCCTTGTGCGCTTCCTGATTCCAAGCCCATATAGACCAGGTAAAGTCCTGCATCCCGCATTCGGGCCATCAGTTCCGGCTCTACGGCATCCGCCCGGCAATTGATCTTCCAGATGATGCGACCGACCAGCCCGGCAGCATGCAGGGCATCAACAAACTCATTGGCCCACCGCCGCCAGACCGGACCGTAAATGGGAAAGTCGTCATCCTGAAAGAGAAAGATGGTGATGCCTTCCTGCTCATGCAGCATGCGCATCTCTTCCACAACTTTCACGGGGTTGCGCGTGCGCACGACTTTGCCAGGGGCGGTGCGGTAAAAGACATGAATGGAGCAGAAAGAACAGGTACGAATGCAGCCTCGGCTGGCCAGCATGGGAGCAACACGTCTTCCCAGCAATCGCATGGGCCGGGAGGCGCGGTCCGGATAAGGCAGCTCATCCAAGTCACGGACGAGGGCACGCAACGAATTCGCGGTTATCTGCTCTCCCTGCCGATAGGCGATTCCGTCAATTCCACGCCATTCCCGGCCCAGGCTTATGCGGTCCACCATTTCCAGCAATGTGAGTTCGCCTTCGAAACGAACCACACTGTCCACGGCAGGAACCAGTTTCAGCGCCTGCTCGTAGCTCAAACTAGGAAAGTGACCGCCCATGGTGAAGTGGCAGGTGACGCCATTCTCCCGCAGATAGGCAGCCATTTCCTGAAAACGGTCTACGAAGAACTGAAAGATCAAGGAAAACCCGATCACCACCGGGTTGAGCATTTGCGCTGCTTGAAGAATTTCTTCTCGTGGCTGCTGGAAATCAAGAATCTCCACATGGTATCCATGCTTACGCAGCAGAGACGCCAAATATCCCAGACCCAGATTGGTCTGCTCCTGGAAGCCGACCAGGATTACGGGGCGCGATACGTCACGCGTCACTGGCGGGACTTGTTCGGATCCCTGGGAAACTTTTTGGCCGGTCGATGGTTCCATGGCGGAGTTCTCCTGGTTGAGATTTGGGCGGTCGAAGCGGGAAGAACATCACCAGCGGCCCTGGTGGGGCCGCCGGCGACAAACGTAAGTTGGACTATTTCGCTTTAGCTCCCGTTTGATGCTTGTTCAGAGCAGCCATATGAGCGTCAAGCGCCTTGCTCTGTGCTGTCAAAACCTCTTTCTGCATCTGCAGTTGAGCTGTCGCAACCGCAACCAGGCCTTCCTCGTTCAGCAGCTCGCGCAGCCACGGCGGTCCCGGATCTGGAATTCGCAGGGAAACATCTGGAGTACATCAGGAAGCTGAAAAGCAAACTTGGGGTCAATTGGCGCCATGTAAGTATCCCTCCACGGGTAAGAATTAGTTTGATCAAAGACCTTTAGGTCATATAGGAGGAAAAGCATTGGGCGGGTTGGGCACTTCCGGCCGTAATCCGCTTCCTGTCCCCCTCATCTGCTAGTAACGTGGTGGAGCGGTTTTTCCCGCAGGAATCTTTGGAGAACCCAGGGACGAATAGAATTTGTTCAACTGTTCTTTTTGCAGCGCGCGCAGATGCGCTGGTGCGCGGTTCCTACGCCTCGCGCGCCGCATTTATAATAGAAAGATTCAACTTCAGCGCCGGACCCCACTGGTGGGGAAGGTCGTGCGATCAAGGACCAGCCGGCACGGATGGCAATCTGCGGTTGCGAGACGGTGCAGAGCACTGTGCAGAGCACCGTCTGTACGAATTATTGATTTGTACTTCTTACAATGCCTGTTTCTGCCAATGAATTCATCATCGCGCGCGGCGCGCGTGTCCACAATCTCAAGAACATTGATTTTGAGATACCGCATAATGCGCTCACGGTGGTAACCGGGGTTTCAGGGTCGGGCAAATCTTCCCTGGCCTTTGACACCATCTATGCTGAAGGCCAGCGGCGTTACGTGGAGTCGCTCTCCGCCTATGCGCGGCAGTTTCTGGAACGGATCGAGAAGCCGGATGTCGACTTGATCGAGGGCATTGCTCCGGCCATCGCCATCCGGCAAAAGAACTCGACACGCAACCCGCGTTCCACCGTGGCCACGGCTACGGAGATTTACGACTACCTACGCCTCCTCTATGCCCGCGTGGGACGCACCTACTGCCATCAATGCGGACAACAGGTAAAGAAAGACACGGTGGATGAGATTGCCAGAGCGGTGCTGGCCCTGGGTGAAGACACACGGCTCAATGCACTCTTCCCGGTCCAGCAGGCCAGCGCGGCTGCGGAGCCGAAGAAAGGCCGGAGCAAATCAAAAAAAGGCAAGCCTATTCCCTTTTCGCAGTCGCCCATGAAAGACCGGCTGTTTGACCTGCGCAAGCGCGGCTTCAACCGGTTATTTCAAAACAACCAGGTTTTTGAGTTCTCCACTCCGGAATCGCTGCTGGATATTGATTTCAACCAGCCGGTCTACATCCTGGTTGACCGGATCGTGGTGGCCAGCGACCAGCGTTCCCGCATCGTGGATGCGGTTGAATTGGCGTATCGCGAAGCCGGTGAGGTGGTATTCCAGACAGCGCCAAAGGAGGGCGAGGCGGCAGAGCAGATTCGTTTTGCCACTCGCTTTGAATGCAAGCGGTGTCATATCCGTTATGAAGAGCCGGAGCCTCGGCTGTTCTCTTTCAACAATCCATTTGGGGCCTGCCCACGCTGTCAGGGATTCGGCAACACCATTGATTTTGATATGAACCTGGTGATTCCCGATCCCTCCAAAAGCCTGAATCAAGGCGCGGTTGAGCCATGGAACAAGCCTAAATACCGCAGCCTGTTGCAGGACCTGAAGAAGTTCGCCCGGCAGCACGATATTCCCCTGGACGTTCCCTGGTGCGACCTGGATCGGGACCAGCAGCAGCAGGTAATGGAAGGAGAAGGCAAGTTCCCCGGCATTCAGGGATTCTTCGCATGGCTGGAGCGCAAGAAATACAAGCTGCACGTGCGCGTCTTCCTGAGCCGGTATCGCGGCTACGCCCAATGTCCCGAATGCGGCGGGGCGCGCCTGCGCCGCGATGCACTTCAAGTAAAACTTGAAGGCAAAAACATCTGCGAGGCGACCTGCCTGACGGTGGAACAGGCGGCCCGCTTTTTCGACAGCCTGACCCTCTCACCGGAGGAGAGCGAAATTGCCGGCAAAATTCTGGAGCAGATCCAGCATCGCCTCAAGTTCCTGAATGATGTTGGCCTTGAATATCTTTCCCTGGACCGCCTGGCGTCCACCCTGTCCGGGGGCGAATCGCAGCGCATTCAACTGGCAACTTCTCTGGGTTCGCGCCTGGTGGGCGCGCTTTATGTTCTGGATGAACCCTCCATCGGCCTGCACAGCCGCGATACCTCCAGGCTTATTCATATCCTGCACGAGCTGCGCAACCTGGGAAACACGATCCTGGTAGTGGAACACGATCAGGAGGTCATGCGCTCCTCCGACCGCATCCTGGATCTGGGACCGGGTGCGGGGGAAAATGGCGGACGTCTTATCGCTTCGGCCACCTACGCAGAACTCAAGAAAATTCCTGCTTCACTCACCGGCCGCTATCTCAGTGAAGAGCTGCGCATCCAGATCCCGCAGACCCGCCGGAAGCCGGGGACGCCGGTGATCCGGGTGGAGGGCGCGCGGGCCCACAACCTGAAGAACATTGCCGTAGAGATTCCACTGGGCATGCTGGTAGCCGTTACCGGCGTGTCCGGTTCGGGCAAGTCCACCCTGGTACACGACGTGATCTACCAGGCTCTGGCTGCGGAAAAAGGAATTACCAGCGGCCCTGGGCCTGCAGTCAATGGCTTCCAGAAGATCGCTGGAGGCCAGTACATTTCCGACGTTGTGCTGGTAGATCAATCGCCTATCGGGCGCACCCCACGATCCAACCCGGTCACTTACATCAAGGCCTTTGACACCATACGTGATGTCTTCGCTTCCACCGCTGAAGCGCAAAAACGCGGCTACACCTCCGGCCATTTCTCCTTCAATATTCCCGGTGGGCGCTGCGAAACCTGCCAGGGCGATGGCACTGTCACGGTGGAAATGCAGTTCCTGGCGGACGTGGAATTGATTTGCGAAGACTGCAAAGGCACGCGCTACAAGCCGGGAGTGCTGGAGGTCCGCTACAAAGGCAAGAACATTCATGAAATGCTGAGCCTCACGGTGCGCGAGGCCATGTATTTCTTTTCCGGCGTGCCTAAAATTACCGACAAGCTGCGCGTGCTGGAAGAGGTAGGGTTGGGATACCTGCGCCTAGGCCAATCCGCCACAACCCTGAGCGGCGGCGAAGCGCAGCGCATGAAGTTGGCAGCGCATCTGATTCCTGCGGTGCGTGCCCGGGATTTTGAAGCGGAAACGCCGGAGGAAAAAGCAGCGCGAAAAAAGGCGCGCGCGGGAAAGGGCGCACTCTATATCTTCGACGAGCCAACTACGGGGCTGCACTTCGACGATGTGAGCAAGCTGCTGGCCGCCTTCCGCAAGCTGATCGATGCCGGCGGTTCCGTCCTGGTCATCGAGCATAATATGGATGTGATTAAGACCGCAGACTGGATCATCGATCTGGGGCCGGAGGGCGGTGATCGCGGCGGACAAGTGGTGGTGGCAGGCCCGCCGGAAACGGTGGCGGAAACCAAGAAATCTTATACCGGAAAATGGCTGTCCCACATTTTACAATTGAGCCAGGGCTCGAATGGTGACAGATAGCATGATCGCTATGGCAGCGGCACTGGTACTCTGGGCAGTCCAGCCCACCCAGGAAATCGGGGCATCGGTTTCCTTCGGCCACGCAAGCTCACCTCAAGGACAGGCCAGGGTCACCACCAACCCGACTTTCCAGCTTAGCAATTTCTTCCAGCGCCAGCGCTCGCCGGCGCCAGCGCGGCCCCAGACTTCCGATGAACTGCAACAAGCTGAATCGCTTCTGCAAAGCCAGCACTACGCCGAAGCTGAAACGCAGTTCCGTACTTTGACCACAAACCAGGGTGAAAATCCGCAAGTCTGGTTTGATCTGGGGTTCACGGAAAGTCATTTGGGAAAAAATTCAGATGCGACCGCTGCTTACAAGAAAGCGGTGGAGTTGAGCCCCACATGGTTTGAGGCCAATTTGAATCTGGGCCTGGCACTGGCTAAGGCAGGAGACCGGAACGGCGCAGCGACTGCCTTGCGCGCGGCTACGGAACTCAAGCCTGCGAGCCAGCCGGGGCATCAAGTCAGCAATGCCTGGTTTTCCCTGGCGCAGGTGATGGAAGAGAGCGATCCTAATGAGGCTTTGGCAGATTACCAGAAGGCTCTGGAGTTAAATCCTTCAAACATTGAAGCCGCTGTGGGCGCCGGAAGAATGATGGAGGGACAGGGCGATATGGAGGGCGCGGAGAAGCAATATCTTGCGGCGGCGGAGTTTGGCGACAGCCGCGGAATGGAACGGCTGGTGGGCCTCTACATCAAGGAAAAACGCCTGCCCGATGCAGAAGGGCGGCTGCGAAAGTATCTTGCTGCAAACCCGCAGAATGCGGCTGTCCAGGTGCAGCTTGGGCGCATCTTAGCTGCGGAAGGCAAGACCCAGGAGGCAATCGCGGCGCTGGAAGCGGTCAATCATTCCTCTACCGATCCCGCGGCCCGGCAGGAATTGGCTTCGCTCTATCTGGAGGGCAAGCAGTACGACGCTGCCGCAAAGCTCCTGCAAGACCTGGTGCAAAAGAACCCCAAAGAGGGTGAACTCCATTGCAATCTGGGCAGCGCGTTCCTGCACCAGCACAAATACGCGGAGGCTGAGGCCGAACTCATTCAGGGACTGAACATCAATCCTCGCCTGGACGATGCGTACTGGGAACTGGCATTTGCCGCGCAGCAGAACGGCCATTATGAATTGGCGCTCCGCGTCCTGGACGCTCGCGCAAGACGCTTGCCGGAAAGCGCCAGCACCTACTGGATTCGGGCAGTCTCCTTCGACAGCCTGGGAGCATTCAAGCAGGCCGCAGAAAATTACAAATTATTTCTGGCCAACGATGGTGGAAAATTGCCTGATGATGAGTTTAAGGCGCGGCATCGGTTGAAGGCCATTGAACACTGAAAACCAGTAGGCGGAGAATTGGGTAATTGGGTAATTTAAAATCAAAACCAAAGTCCAGATTTTCGATGCAAAAACTTGCTTCCATCCTCGTTCTTCTGGCGGTAAGCGCCCTGCCACTGGCTGCGCAAAGAAGCATTGATGGCCTCAAAGAGGAGGCGGACAAGGCTGAAGCCGGACATCAAGCCCGGCTGTGTTCGGAGTTGGCGGAACTGCTTGTTGGCGTTGCCGATCAGCAATTCACCAACGGAAATCCTGACCAGGGCCAGGCTTCAGTGCAGGACATTTTGAAATACGCCCAGAAGGCGCGGGATGCCGCCATCAAAAGCCACGACAAATTGAAGGAAACAGAGATCCGGCTCCGGGAAACGCAACGGCGACTGGAGAGCCTGAAACGCAGCCTGGCTTTGGAAGACCGCCCGCCCCTGGATGACGTTGAGAAAAAGATTGAACAGTTTCGCCAGGACCTGCTGGATACGATGTTTGGTTCCAAGAAGAAGGGTAAAACATGAAGCAGGCGAAAAAAATTCTTCTCGTGGTTCTGCTGCTGACCATGGCGGCCGTGGCACGAAAGCGCGATCCTCTCACGGACGCAGAGTCAGACCAGTTGCGCGAAGTGGCCATGGAACCCCAGAAAAGACTAAAGCTTTACATTAACTTTGCCGAAGTCCGCCTTCTGGCCATAGAACAATTGCGCTCCGATCCCAAAGCAGCGGACGGCCGCGGCAAGAAAGTCCACGACCTGCTGGAAGACTTTACTGCCATTCTCGACGAGATCAATGACAACCTGGACACCTACGAGGGACGGCCACTGACCAAGGACGACCGCAAGGACTTTCACAAGGGACTCAAAGAGGTGATTGAAGCCAGCGAAAAGTTCGGGCTGAAGCTGCGTACCCTGAAGTCAGCCGAAGATTCCGACCCCCAGGTGAAGAAAGAGGCAGTCGATTATCAATTTGTTCTGGCCGATGCCCAGGACGCGCTCAAATCCAGCGCCGATATGGCCCGCGAGTATCTCAACCAGAAAGACACTGACGCCGAGTCGCCGAAGAAGAAGTGACGGAATTGCCAGAATTGAAACCGTCCTCGTGATTCTGATTCGCGTCCTTCGCGGCCATTCGCTTCGAGGTAAACTAAGAAGACATCATCTGAAAAATAGTGGACCCCAAGATTCACACACTTTTTGAAGAAGCCTACCGCGAGTTGCGCCCGCGCGCGCCTATTCCCGAATTTAAAGTGCAGTTCTTCCCCTTTGCCAATCTGAATAACACCATCCGGCTGCGCGAAGGGCGCATTCTGGTGCGCCTCTCTGACCTGCTGGAAGGGGCGCCGGAGCCGGTGCTCCATGCCATCTTCCACATCCTCATCGCCAAGCTCTACCGCAAAGAGATTGACGGCCAGCATTCGGCGCGCTTCCGTAAATTTACCGGGAGCGCCAGCGTTGCCGCCCAGACCCGGCTGATCCGGCAGATGCGTGGCCGCAAGCGCCTGCTCGGGCCCAAGGGCCTCCATTACCATCTGGAACAGATCTTTGACGACTTAAATCTCCGGTTCTTTCATGGCCTCATGGCGCGTCCGCAGATGACGTGGAGCAGCAGCCATTCCCATTACCATCTGGGCCATTACGATCCGGCGCACAACACCATCGTCGTCAGCCGCGTGTTTGACCGGCCCGAGGCGCCCCGCTGCGCCGTGGAATATCTGGTGTATCACGAGATGCTGCACCTGCGGCATCCGGTCAAGTTGCGCGGCAGCCGGCGCTGCGTTCATCCGGCCGCGTTTCAGGAAGAAGAAAAACTCTTTCCTCAGTTACAGGAGGCGAAGAGGTATTTGAAGCAACTCTAGCGAGAGCACTTAGTACTCAGGGTGGTGGTAACCCGATTCGTTCATCCTGCCAACCGCACCTCAGTCTCGATCAATGCGGCCAACTGCTCGGATGTGGCCCTGAGGCTATAAAGCGGCATCGAGCCGGTAGCCAGGCGCAGCTTGTATCCTTGTTCGCCGGTCATGTAGTCGCAGTCCAGACCGGCAGCCAGCGACTGACGCGTGACCTCATGGATCAGTGTTATGGCCGGAGACAGTTTGGCAAAGTTGGCGCAAAAGTAGCAGGTATAGAAGCGGCGAACCAAACCATCACGAAAGGTCACGAGGGCGGCTGCCAGTTGTGGACCGGATTCCAGCGTGAAGATTTCGCAGCAGTTGGGTTGCAGTCGCGCCGCCTGGACAATGAATTCCACCCGCAGCGGATCATGGAACAAGCTCTTGGGATCGTGAGCTACCTTTCTTCCATAAATGGAGCGCAGCAAATCTGAATGTTCGCCGTTGTATATCTTCAATTCAAATCCCTGGCGCTGGAAGCGGCGCAGGTTGCGTCCCAGGCGGTTGTGGTTGGCAGCAAATTTTTCCGGCGTGGTATCCGCTCTGCTGACCGAGGGGGCGGCGGTGAAGGGAGAGAGTTCGAGCTCTTCCAGCAGCACGCAACGGTCACATTCGCGTACCGCCACCACTTCCAGCGGGCCCCCCGCTTGCGCCAAAGCCGCGAGGGCATGGCGCAGGACCTCCTGGTCCCCATCGTGGAGGCAGCCGCGATAATCAAACAACTCTTCGCCTAACAGGCGCAAAGAATTGTCCCGATAGCGCAGGGCGGCAGGAACAATAGCGACTCCGTAAGAGGAAACGGCAGAAATCACGAAGGGCCTCTCGCGGTGGCTGAACTTCTGCGCAGCCAAGAGGTTCCACTCAAAACCCTGAAAGACTGTTCCCTGCCCTTTTTTATCAATGGACTTCCACAACGGTCGAAGCTGTTCCAGTTCCCGAGGAGAGTTATGAATCCGGATGCGAAGCATGGGCCCGTTTGTTTAGACGCCGAGGCGAGCAGCAGGGTTGGGCTGGTCTGATAGCCAGCATCCTGGTTTTCAATTTGTTGACTGGGTTGAAGCAGGCAGATAGAATCCTAATTGAAATTGAAATTGAAATTCATTTTCAAAATCAATTCATTCGTGTTCCCTTTTATGCTCCAGGCCCTTATTGTTACATTGCGCGAAGGAGTTGAGGCCGCCCTGATTGTCGGCATCACCCTGGCTTATCTGTCCAAGATTGGCCGGCCTGATCTGCGCAAAACGGTTTACGCCGGACTGGCGGCCGCCCTGCTCGGCAGCGTGGCCGGTGCTGTCGTGCTCTCCCGTTTCCGCGAATTCAATGAAGACAAGTTCGAGGGCTGGGTCATGCTGGTGGCGGCCTTCTTTGTGGCGAGCATGGTCATCTTCATGATGCGAACCGGCCGCAAGATGAAGGGAGAGATTGAGACCAAAGTCAGTTCCCTGGCCGGAACGGGCTCGCACTGGGGCCTGTTTGCTTTCATCTTCCTGATGGTCTTCCGCGAGGGCGTGGAGACGGTCTTGATCCTGAAGGGAGTCTCGCTGGATTCCAGCGATCTGATGAGCTTCATCGGCACGTTGCTGGGAGTGGCCCTGGCGGTGATTTTTGGGGTGATGTTCGTGAAGGGCAGCGTGCGCATTAACCTGCAAAAGTTTTTCCGCGTGACCAGCGTGATCCTGTTCTTTGTAGCCTTTGAGCTGGTGATCTCCGGTTATCACGAGCTTGCGGAAAGCGGTGTCTTTCACTCCAGCAAACAGGAAATGGCTTTGATTGGCCCCATCGTCCGAAACGAGTTCTTCTTCCCGGTCACTATTCTGGCTTTGATCCTGTTGATGGTGCTGCTGGAGTATCGCCGGCGCAAGCCGGAGGCCGTTGCTGCCGCCAGCAAGGCGGAAGAGCGCAAGCTGGAATGGACTGCCCGGCGCGAACGCCAGTGGGCCATCACCCTGTGCGCTACCACATTTATTTTTATCGTTGCCATAACCGGGGACTTTATTGACACCACCCGGGCCGCAGCTCTTTCTCCCGCGGATGGAGTGGTCTTCGACAGCAACGGGCAGGTAAGAATTCCGGTTGCCACTCTCCAGCCGGGCGAATTGCACCGTTACGGCGTGACCATCAACGGTATTGAGGTCCGCTTCCTTCTTTACCGCAATCCCACCGGTCATGTAAAAGCGGTTTTTGACGCCTGCCAGATCTGTGGCGGCACTGGATTTTATAAGAACGGAAACGGAATCTACTGCAAGAACTGCGCTGCTCCCATCAACCCAGAGAGCGTGGGCGAACCGGGGGGTTGCAATCCGATTCCACTGGAACCGGTTGAGGAAAAAGATGAAAAGGGCAACGTGCAAGCCGTGGTAATTACCAAGGCGGACCTGGCCCAGCAGTCTGGACAGTTTACCAAGTGACTGAAAATGTTTTTTCGCCTCCTCTTCGAATCCTTCCGGCGCCAGCGGCGGCGTAAGGCCTTCGCGCTGCTGGCCATCGCTTTGGGCATGAGCATCAGCACCGCCATGATTGCCGTAGCGACCGATGTGCACGACAAGATGAACCGTGAGATGCGCTCCAGCAATGCCAACCTGCTGTTGACGCCCATGGATGACAGCCTGGATGTGAATATTGGCAGCGTGAACCTGAAGCCGGCGAGCGAAGGCGCCTACGTCCATGAATCCGACCTGCCGAAGATGAAAAAGATTTTTTGGGGCCACAGTATTGTTGGATTTGCTCCCTTCCTGTCAGACCAGCAGACCTTCACAGTGAATTCCCGGCCCGCATCAGGCGCTACCTTGGTCTCTCAACTCATCGGCACATACTTTGCGCAGGAAGTAAAGAGCGGCAACGAGAGCTTCATCACCGGCGTTCGCAGCGTGAACCAATACTGGCAGGTTCAGGGCGCCTGGCCCACGGATGACAGCACAAATGCCCTGATCGGCCACAGCCTGGCTACGAGGGCGCAATTGAAGATCGGGGACACGCTTACAACCGGCAACCAGGAGCTGAAGATCAGCGGCATTGTGACCACCGGAGGCGTGGAAGACGAAGCTGTGGTTGCTCCCTTGCATCTGGTGCAGCGGATTCTGGGACGGCCCGACCAGGTTCGCCGGGTTGTGATAAGCGCGCTGACGAAAGCCGAAGACGATTTTGCCCGCCGCGATCCCAAGAGCATGTCACCTGCCATGTTCGAACGCTGGTCGTGCTCGCCTTACGCCAATTCCATCGCCTTTCAGATTCATGAAGTGCTGCCGGACGCGCGCGTAGATCAAATCAGGCCGATAGAACAGACCCAGGGAACGGTGCTCTCCAGCATCTCCGGGCTCATGCTGCTGCTCACCATCGCTTCGCTGGTAGCATCCGGGCTGGCAGTATCAGCCCTGATGGCGGCCACAATCATCGAGCGGCGCCAGGAAGTTGGACTGATGAAATCGCTGGGCGCCGGTAACGCCGCAGTGGCTTCTTTGTTCCTCACTGAAGCCGGATTGCTGGCGGTGGCCGGCGGACTCGCCGGATTTGGTATTGGCGCCATTCTGGCGCAGCGCATCAGCCAAAGTGTTTTTGGATCGACCATTACTGTTCAACCTGTGGTTTTGGCGATTGTGGTGTTTACCGCATTGCTGGTGGCGTTTGCCGGCAGTACGGGAGCAGTACACAAAGCCATGCATTTCGAACCGGCATTGGTGCTGCGGGGTGACGCATGAGCCGCAAGCGGATGCTGGTGCGCTTGCTACTCAGAGCAGCATGGGTGCGCCGGGACCGCGCTCTTACCGCCCTGCTCTCAATCACGGTGGTGGCCACCATGGCCACGGTGGCATTGACCGTCTATTCCGACCTGGAAGGCAAGTTCAGCCGTGAATTCCGCACCTTTGGCGCCAACGCAATCGTTACGGCACATAACGGCAGCCTGAGCGCGGATGACTTCCAAAGGATCAGGAACATAGCAGGCGAGAAGTCGGAAGTGGTGCCCGTGGGATACGCGGTGGTGACCGGCGAGGCACAACAGCGCGTTGTAGCCGCAGGAACGAACCTCCATGCTTTTCATCAGTTGAATCCGAGTTGGTCTTTCAGTCCGAATTCAGATGATCTCATTGACAAAAATGCGTGGCGAGGTACACGGGCTGCCGAGAGATTCGCCACTAACTCAGGCGAACTCCACTATGGGACGAAGTCGATAACCATTCCGACTGGTCCCACATTCAAATCCGGCTCAGAGGACGACAGCCGCATTTATCTAAGCCTGGAGGATTTTGAGCGACTCACTGGATTGCAGGCTAACACGGCCCAACTCAGGATTGACGGTCCACCGTCTGAAATTGATCGCCGCATTGCCATGCTCTCCACCACCCTGCCTGATGCAGAGGTGAAGCCGGTACGGCAGGTTACCGCGGCACAGACCGCGGTTCTGGGTAAGACCCGGTCGATTGTTCTGACGGCGTCTGCAGTAGTGGTGTTGCTGATTGTGGTCTGCATGGTGGCCACGCTCACGAGCGCAGTGCTGGAGCGGCGCAAAGATTTCGCCGTCATGAAAGCTCTGGGAGCGTCCAATGGCGCGGTAAACCTGCTTTTCGCGGGTGAAGCCGCCCTCACCAGCATCGCCGGCGCCATCCTGGGATTTCTGATAGGCACTGCAATCGCTTTCTGGATCGGCCACGCTAATTTTGGCGCGGCCATCCCGCCCCGGCCGGATTTGCTGGCGCCGGTGGTTCTGGGCAGCGTCCTGCTGGCACTGATGGCCTCCACCGCGCCCTTGCGCCTTTTGCGAAGAATCCAGCCTGCGGGTATCCTGAGAGGGGAATAAATGTCTATTGAACTCAGAAGCGTGACCCGCATCTACCCAGCGAACGTCGAAGTACGGGCGCTGGACGATGTTTCCCTCTCCGTCGCTACCGGTGAATGGCTGGCCATTATGGGGCCCTCCGGCTCAGGGAAATCTACCCTGGTAAACCTGATTGGCTGTCTGGATCAGCCGACCACGGGCGCCATCTGGATTGAGGGAACGAATGTCGCGCAAATGTCTTCGGCTGAGCTGAACCGCTTTCGTTCAGAAAAAATCGGGTTCATCTTCCAGCAATTCCATTTGATTCCTTACCTCTCGGCGCTGGAGAACGTCATGCTAGCGCAGTACTTCCACAGCATGACAGACAAAAAAGAAGCGCTGGCCGCATTGGAGAGTGTTGGCCTGGGCCACCGTGCCCATCACCTTCCCGCGCAGCTTTCCGGAGGCGAACAGCAGCGCGTCTGCATCGCGCGCGCGCTGATCAACGATCCCAACATCATCCTGGCCGACGAGCCTACCGGCAACCTGGATGCCCAGAACGAAGAGATCGTGCTGCGCAAGTTGCGCCAGCTTCACGCTCAGGGGCGCACCATCATCATGGTGACGCATGATCCGATGGTAGCGCGCATGGCCGACCGCAGGCTCGAGCTGCACCATGGCCGCATTGCCTCCCAGGAAACATTTGCTCTATCCGATGAAGAACAGATCGATGAAGTGCTGGAAGAGCTTTGGGTGCTGGCTGAAAACGGCGAGCCGGCGGAACTGGGCCGCATCGAAGTGGATGGGGCGCTGCCCACGCGTCTGGCGTTGGAACGCATGCAGGAACTGGGGCTGGTGGAGATGGAAGAGCATACCAGCGAGCCACACACGCACAAACAGGTGTTCAATCGCTGCCACGATGCCTTGCGTCCCAGTGTTGATTTTCCCGGCCACGGCGATCACATGATCCTGTTCACGGAAAAAGGGCGCAAACGCGCGGAAGACATTATTCGCCGCCACCGCCTGGCCGAGCGCCTCTTCATGCACACGTTTCGGGTTCAGGACGAACATGAAGTTGCTGAACAGGCTTGCAAGTTCGAGCACATTCTTTCACCGGAAGCCACAGACAGCATTTGTTCTTTCCTCGGCCATCCACGCACCTGCCCCCATGGCAGCCCCATTCCCGCGGGCGAGTGCTGCCTGCTGCGTCAGGCGGCACTCAGAAATCAACATTCAGAGGCAGGATTGACTGCGAACAAGCACGAGTAAAACAAATCCACAAACAAAAAGAGAGGCAGGTTCGCCTCTCTTCCGAGCAGCTACGTTCGAAAAATCAGTACAGGTGGAAATCCACCACAATATTCATGGCCACAGCCACGGCTTGTCCGTCTTTCTTTCCCGGTTCAAACAACCAGGTGCGGACTTTTTCCATTGCTTTCTCATCCAGTCCCATGCCCAGTCCATGAACAACTTTCAGGCTGCGGGGTCTGCCATCAGTTCCAATAATGGCGTACAACGTGATCGTGCCCTGATATTTGGCTTTGCGCGCTTCTTCCGAATAATCAGGGTCAGGAACGAATTTCGGCACTGGAGCGGAGACGCCGATCTCGCCTACCCGGTAAACACCGCCGCCAAAGCCGCCGCCCTGACCGGGACCGAATCCGCCACCACTACCGGGACCAATGCCACCGCGGTTACCGGTTCCAATGCCGCCACCGGAACCGGGTCCATTTGAAACCGGCCCGCTCACGCGGGCTGACATCGGATTCCCGAGGTTGGGCATGTTTGGATTGTCAGGCAGCTTCACGTTTGGCGGGGCGACTACGGTAGCCTCCATCGCCAGTTTGGGTTTTTCGTTGCGAATCTCAACGGTTGGAGGAGTGAACTGCTCCGGCGCCACCTTCGGCAGGTGGCCCTTGCTCTCAAAGATCTTTGCGTGGTCACCACCGCCGCCGCCGCCCGCGAGTTGTTTTTGCGCCACTTTCGGCTGCATTACCGGCTGGTAATCACTCAGCGGGGGAGCAATGAGCGTCACCTGTTCTTTGGGTTTGTCCATCTGGGGAGCACGCGTAGCGATCAGCGTGAGTGTGATGATGGCGGCAATCGCCATCACGTGAATCGTCAGTGATCCGGCTGCGGCCTGGCGCTTATTGCCACGGCTCCATATCTCGCGCACCGTGACTGGCCTTGAAGTGAGCCGCAGAGGCGGCAGCTTCTCCGGAAATAACGCTTCCTTTACGTTCTGAAAGAGAGATTTCCATAATGGCTGTTGAGCTTCCGGGAGCAATCGAAACACAGGGACATCGCTACCGAAAAAGCCAGGAGGACGAGGAACGATAACTTGGTTCGCCATTGGGTTCGACCCACTTATACCTACGCCAACAATTGCAGGGCGTTTTGAGTTCACTCATAAATGATGTGTAAACCGCCGGACAAGTTGCATTTGCCAAGCAAAGTTTCTGCTGGAATCTTCAAGAAGTAACACCAGCAGATCAATGTTCGTATCTTGTCTGAACTTCAGATCAGAGGAACGTTAGATTAAGAAAGACGTTCTCTGTAGCTCACCAAAGGGCTGAATCTTTCGTGCGAGGGCGTGTCAGGGATTTTGGGTTTGATTCTCAATTCCTAAATTACCCCAATTACCAAATTGCCTGGCGAGAATCATGCTGCCTCCATCACAAACGCCGCCAGCCTGGTCGTCCCTGTTGTTTATAATGAAAACTGATCCCCTGTGAACTGGAGAAATGATGCGAGCGCCTCTGGAGCTCAAGGCAACCCTGAATCTTCCTAAGACTCCTTTTTCCATGAAGGCCAACCTGCCCCAGAACGAGCCGAAGTGGCTGGAAAAATGGGAGAAAACGGAAATTTACACGAAGATCCGTGAATCGCGGAAGGGCCGTCCTGCCTATGTTCTCCATGATGGACCGCCGTACGCCAACGGTCCCATTCACGAAGGCCATGCCTTGAATAAATCTCTGAAAGATTTCGTGGTGAAATCCAGGACGATGGCTGGGTTTGACTCGCCCTATGTTCCGGGCTGGGACTGTCACGGCCTGCCCATTGAGATCAAGGTGGATGAATCGCTGGGCCGCAAGAAATTGGAAATGGCCCCTCTGGCCGTGCGACGCGCCTGCCGCAAATATGCGGAAAAGTACCTCGACCTTCAGCGAGAGCAATTCAAGCGTCTGGGCGTCCTGGGGCGTTGGGACCAGCCTTACTCCACCATGGATCCGCATTATGAGTCGATCATCGTGCGTACGCTGTTTGAATTCATGGAGAAAGGCGCGGTGTACAAAGGACTGCGGCCGGTTTACTGGTGCATCCACGATAAGACCGCACTGGCAGAGGCCGAAGTCGAATACGCCACGCGCACCAGCCCCAGCATTTGGGTGCGGTACCGCCTGACCAGCGATCCCGGCAGAATTGACGCCAAACTGGGGAGTAAGAAAGTTTCTACGATCATCTGGACTACCACTCCGTGGACGCTGCCGGCTTCCATGGCTGTGGCCTTTCATCCGGAGTTGGAGTACATAGCCCTGGAACAGGGCGACGAAGTCTACATCGTTGCGGACGCCCTGGCGGCGCAGGCTATGGAGAAGTGCAACCTGGCCGGCGCACGGGAGATCGCGCGATTTTCCGGCAGCAAGCTCGAATACGCCACGTTTGCGCATCCATTTCTCGATCGGCAGATTCTGGGCGTGCTGGCAACTTACGTCACAACCGATCAGGGCACGGGCGCGGTGCATACAGCGCCCTCCCACGGAGCTGACGACTTCTACACCGGCGCCAAGTACAAGCTGGACCAAGCCACTCGCGTGGATGAAGCAGGAAAGTTCAGTGAAGGGCTTCCGGAATACAAAGGCAGAACTGTCTTTGAGGCAAATCCGCACATCATTGAACTGCTGAAGGCACGCCATGTCCTGATGGGCTCAGAAAAGATTGAGCACTCGTATCCGCATTGCTGGCGCTGCCATAATCCGGTGATCTTTCGCGCCACCGAGCAATGGTTTATCTCCATGGAAGCTCCTGCGGACGGCAGCACGTTACGCCAGAGGGCGCTGGATGAAATCAAAACGGTGAAATGGATACCGGCGTGGGGTGAAGAGCGCATTGCCAACATGATTGCCACTCGTCCGGACTGGTGTATTTCCCGCCAGCGAGTCTGGGGCGTGCCTATTGCAGTGTTCTTCTGTGAAGGCTGCGGCAAACTTCTGGAATCCAAGCAGGCCCATGAGTCCGTGGTAGAGCTATTTGCGCGGAAGGGCGCGGATTCATGGTACGAACTGGAGCCACGCGACATCCTGCCTCAGGGAACAAAGTGTTCGGGCTGCGGTGGAAACGGATTTCGCAAAGAGACTGACATCATTGATGTCTGGTTCGAGTCCGGCTGTAGCCAGGCCGCGGTGCTGGGTCATGAACCCGGCCTGCCCTGGCCTGCTGATGTTTACCTGGAAGGCGGAGATCAGTATCGCGGGTGGTTTCACTCTTCCCTGCTCTGCTCGGTAGGCACCCGTGGCCATGCACCATATCGCGCCGTTACAACAAATGGCTGGACGCTTGATCCCCAGGGCCGCGCAACTTCCAAGTCCCTGGGCAACGGCATCGATCCTGTGGATATCGCCAAGCGGCTTGGCGGAGAAATTGTGCGGCTGTGGGTGGCTTCCGTGGATTTCCAGGAAGATGTCACCGTTTCTGAAAACCTGATGCAGCGGGTGGCGGAGAACTATCGCAAATTCCGCAATACTTTCAAATATATTCTCGGGAACCTCTACGATTTTGATCCCGAGCAGCAGGCAGTGAAGTTTGAGGACATGCTGCCTCTGGATCAGTACATGCTTTTGCGCGCGGCTGAGGCGAGCGAGCAGGTGTGCAAGTGGTATGACAGTTTTGAATTTCATCGGGTCTATCACCAGCTTCACGACTTTTGCGCAGTGGACCTGAGCAGCATCTACTTTGACGTCCTGAAGGACAGGCTCTATACGTCTGCTCCGCGCTCCCGGGCGCGACGCTCGGCCCAGACTGCCGTGTGGCGGATTGGCGAGACCCTGGTACGCCTGCTGGCGCCTGTGATGTCGTTTACCACGGAGGAGGTATGGTCGTTCCTGCCTAAAATTTACGAACGCTCGGAGAGCGTACATCTGGCATACTTTCCTCAAGCAGAAGACATCACCGGCCAGGCGCCGGACAAGGACTATGCGCTGCACCTGCGTGCCGACTTCGATTCGCTGATGGCCGTCAGGGATGAGGCCTTAAAGGCGCTGGAGGCCGCGCGGCAGGAAAAAATGATTGGCAGTGCATTGGAAGCCGTGGTCACAATTCACGCATCCGACGGTCTATATAAGGTGGTGGACCGGTACCAGCAGGAAATGCGCTACCTGCTGATCGTTTCCGGGGTGGAAGTTGTTCAGGCTCGCGGCGGGAACGGAAGCTCTCCGGTGCGCGTAGAAGTGACTAAGGCACCTGGCAGAAAGTGTGAGCGCTGCTGGAACTACTCCGTACACGTAGGCGACAATCAGCGTTATCCTACTGTATGTGAGCGCTGCCTGGCTGCGCTGGGAGAAATTGAAGAAGGATGATCCGGCTGAAGGTTTATGCGTAAGTATCACATTTTGATTGCAACTTTGGTGGTAGTACTGGATCGCCTCACCAAGTGGCTGGTCGCCCACAAGATTGGCGTCTCCGATAGCGTGGATGTTGTACCCGGCCTGTTCCGGTTGACTCACGTGCAGAACCAGGGTGCGGCCTTTGGATTGTTTGCTGAGTCGCCTTCCGAGTGGAAATTGGTTATGTTGATCCTGTTTTCCGTGGCAGCTCTGGCGGTTGTCTCTGCGCTGTTATGGAAGAACGGGAACGCCATGAATGCCACCGCTATAGCTCTCTCCCTGGTATTTGGCGGCGCTCTGGGGAACCTCTGGGACCGCATCGCCAGCGGGAGAGTCGTGGACTTCCTGGACTTCTATGTAGGTTCGCACCACTGGCCAGCTTTTAACATCGCGGACAGCGCTATCGTGGTGGGCGCGCTGCTGCTGCTCAGCGAAATCTTTCTGGCCCCACAGGAAGATAAAGTAGCAACTCAGCCGGAGCCTTGAAATCAGATTTTTCGTGAGCACCTCCTGCTTCTGAACATCTCCGCATTCATGCTCTTCCATCCAACTGATCAACCTTCAAATTGCGGTTCACCGCGGAACGAGGATGGGGAGCTACTTCGTATGACATACAAAAGACTTTGGATGGCCATCATCTGCCTGGGATTGCTAATTATGCCCAGGTCAACAGCAATAGCGCAGGACATGAGCAACCGGGACTTGAACGGAATCAGTCCACAAAATCACAAATACATCATCACAACTTTAGGCAGCGCGGCGGTAGGCGCGGGACTGGGATTTCTTCTGGGCGGCGCCAAAACAGGAAAGCTGGCCTTGATTGGCGGCGGAGCCGGCAGCGCGTGGTTCCTGCACTCTCATCGCTATGCCCTTGGCAACCGAGGGCACAAGGGATTGACTTGTGCCCCGATCGCATAGATGTGGACTAGCTGATTGGATACAGGAGCTTGTACAAGACCGCATTGCGCATGATGGCCTGAACGTATTCGCGGGTTTCTGTGAAGGGGATGGATTCCACGAACTCTTCCACGTCCTTGAAATTGCCGCTGCTGCGCCAATCATCCACGCGATCTTCACCGGCGTTGTAGGCGGCGAGGGCGTATTCAACCTGGCCGTGGTAATGATCCACCATGTGTCTGAAATAGCGCGTTCCCAGCAGGATGTTGGTATTGGCCACAAAAAGCTCGTTGTTGGAGAAATCCCTGAGTTTTTCTTCTTTAGCCACGTTCCTGCCAACATGGGGCAAGAGCTGCATCAGTCCCATGGCATTCGCGCGGGAAAGCGCAGCAGGATTAAACTCCGACTCCTGCCGGATGAGCGAGGCCACCAAATATGGATCAAGCTGGTTCAACAGAGAATCCTTCTTCAACTCCTCCCAGAACGGCAGGGGGAACAGATTTTCCCAGATGGGACGGGGAAGCTGATTGAGGTCTGCGGAAAAATAGCCGGGAACAGCACGCTTCAGGGTCTCGATGGCCCTGTTGTAACTTCCAGAATCGGCGTAGAGTTGAGCTTCGCTTGCTGCCAGCCATGAAGGAGAGCTGCCGGCCGCAGCCCGGAGTTCCCGCTCAGCAAAATCGTACAACGCCGCATTCGCCAGCAGTTGTGCTTTGCGGGCACGGACATTGTCTCCAGGGGCATCCCAATTTTGAGGCAGCGCGGAAGGCGCCGGCAGCTTATCCAACAGAGCTGGGTCGCCAATATCCTGGAGTCCAAGTTTCGTCAGACGGTCCCGCCCCAGATTGGCGTAGTAGTAGTAACGGTAATTCTGTGTCAGCTTCTGGTAATAGGCCCGCGCCAAGGGCTGGTCGCCATCTGCCTCGGCCAGGCGCCCACGCCAGTACAGGGCTGACGAGGCTTCTGCTGAAGTGGGATAAAACGCGAGCTGCTCTTCAAAGAGCCTCTTGGCATCATTTTTTCTACCCTGGCGATAGTTGAGCCAAGCCGCTTTCCAATGCGCGTACGGAGAGAACCGTCCGTTGCGATCACGCTCGTAGACTTCCGCGTACGCCTGCCCAGCCTTGTCATAATCTTTTTTGAGCAGGTACATATTGCCGGTGGAAAGCAGCGCTTGTGACAGCCATGAACTTTGTGGCGACAGGCTGCGCAATTGGGAGACCAGATCAGAATTGCGGTCACGATCATCTTTATCGCGGGCGATTTCAGCCAGAAAGTAAAGGGCCTGGGCCTGGGCGTCCGCATCTGCGCCGCTCTTCAGCACGGTTTCAAACAAATGCTGGGCGTCTTCGCGTTTGCGCTCACGATACAGGGCGGTGGCAAATTCCAGTTGGATGGCGTGCAATGCTGCCGGCGGCGCTTGCTCCACCAGAGGACTGAATTCGCTTACAGCCTGAGCGTAACGCCGGCTCTTCAGCAGGGTCGCAGCCCGGGCATGCCGTTGCTCAAAAGTTCCGTTGGGCGTAATTTCGCCCATCAGGCGCAGTTCGGTGGCCGCGCTCTCAGCTTCAGCGGCAACCGGTTCGTCAAAGTAAATCCGCCGCAGGATTTCCGCCGTCTTGGCATTTTGCCCGGCGCTTCTATAGGCGTGGGCCAGGGTCAACTCAATATCAAGATGCGAGGGCTGGCGATGTTTTTCCAGATATGCCGCTGCCCCCTGCGGAGCATTTGTAGCCATCAAAGATTCAGCATAGAGCAGCACTGAATCATGAATCAGCAGCGAGTCAGGATACTTCTGGTCAAAACCTTCCAGAGTCTTAAGCACCGCCTGATGGTTTTCCTCGCCATGGTAGGCGGCAGCGCGCAGATAATCGAGATAGTCTCCAAGGACCGGTTCGAGATCAGCGGTATGCTGGAACGCGGTGAGTGCTTTGGGATATTCCTTGTCGAGATAATGGGCATAGCCAACCACAACCCACGCCAGAGATCCGCCGGCATCCTGCTGGTGCTTCACGGCATATGTCTCTACGCCGGCATAGGCTTGCACGCTGCGAAATTGCAGAAGCTGCTGCGCCATGGGTTTGAGGTCCGCGGAGGCAATGAATGCGTTGCGAATGTTTTGCAGCTTGCGGGCCTTGGCGGTTGATTTCCGGGAGGCGGGCTTTTTACGTGAAGAGGTATGCTTCTTGCTCGCTTGAGGCGTGCTCCAAAGATTGGAGGAGCCTGCTCCCAAAGCCAGCATGAGGGCGACAAGAATGAATAGAAAACGTCGGACTGCCACAGATTCAGTTAATGCGGAAAATTTCCGCCCATGAGCGTAACATCATTATCAGCCAAAACTCGAATTAATTCCTGGGTAAAATAATGGACGGAAGATGCCGGAGTTCCAGTGAATTTCTTATCGTAGGCAGCGCGGCTTTTTTCAATGTCTTCCTTCAGCCGGTCGTATAAATCCCGGTTCTGCTTGCCCTCGGCTACCTTGTTTTGGTTGTAGAGTTTGATTTCGTCCACCAGGAGCTTGGCAAATCGCCGGGCTTTTTTGTGGGAATCGCTCTCCTCTGGCGAGGCCGAAGCCGTGGCATCCGCGTCCGCGGCAACCGGGGCGGGTGGAACCGGCGTGGGGGCAGCAGCGGCAACCGGGTGAGCATGGCCTTCCTCGGCTGGGGCAGTGATCCCTGTCTTCCTCAAAGCGACTAACTCCAGCCAAAGCGCGGTAAAGCGACACAGCAGCGTGAGCGCGGAGAGATCAACCGTACTATCCGGAAGCTTCCCCGCATCCGCATAGATAAGGGCTGCGACTTTTTCTTTGACTACCAGCGGCAACACAAGGCAGTTGCCGTCCACCGGGGCGCTCAAAGTGGAGACAAATCCACTGTCGAACTCCTCCGCAGTCCCGGAAACCGGCGCGCGGCCCTGAATGGCCCGCTCCGCCAGTCCGGCGGACGCGCTTAGATTGAATGATTTGATCTCATCGTTGTTCTCAAAGCCGATACCCAGCCATCCGGTCATGGAGCTCATTTTGATCACAAAAAGCGCGGCACGGCCACAGAATCGAGCTGCTCCTTCCAGCAGATGACGCAGGATTTCCGCCTGTGAGGCCGACTCCTGGATGGAGGAGGTAGCGGCATTCAGCAGATCAGCAGGAAGACTTGCCGGCGAAGGCTCCAGAGTTTGCAACTCTTCCACGGCGCGGCTGATGATCTGCGCGCGCAGGTTGGGCAGAGCAGCTTCAAAAACCTCAGAAACCGCCTCTTCAATGATGGCCTGGACTTTATCAGAGCGTGACATTCCGCGTAGTGCGATTATATGGTCTGCCCCTCCACAGGTGGAATTACTGAAGTTTATACCTCCGTGACTTAATATGTCTGGGCAAGGATTGTCCGTAGTGGGGCAGTTTGATGGGAAACAAGTTTGGAGGTTGAGGATGAAGGTCAGGATTGGCTTCTTCTGTATCGCGCTGATCATCGGTATGGGATTGGCTCAGGCTCAGGCACAGACTTCCACCGGCAAGGCGGCCCGCCGTAGTCCCGCCAATGAGCAGGAGATTCTCCAGGAGATCCAGGGGCTGGAAACCACTCTGCGCGAAGCATTTGTTGACGGCCGCACCGTCTGGTGGGAACAACACCTGGACGAGCACTACTCAGGCCTGAATGCCGAGGGCCGGCTCGCCAATAAGGCTGATGCCATTCAACTCTATGCCTCGGCCGAAATCAAATACGAGGAAATGGTCGTAAGTGATGTGGCTGCACGTATATTCAATAGTGACTGCGTTATTGCCACCGGTAAAGCAGCCATCAAAGGCAGCTACGGCGGCAAGGACATGAGTGGCGACTACTATTTCGTTCACGTATGGATCAAGAATGGCGTGGATTTCAAACTGGCGTCCTCGCAGGCCACGAAACTGCCTTCCCCATCGCCACAGTAATCAAGTTCGACCCTGGTGTGCGCGCTGACGGCGCATGGACGGAGAGGACCTAGCGCATCCGCTACGAAGGTCGCTTCATGATATAGCCAGGATGCATCTTGCCCGTGGGCGGATAGAATTCATCGTGTGAGTAGAAAAAACCCGATTTCTCCAGCAACCGCCGCGAGGCCGTATTATCCGGATGGTGCGCGGTGAAGAGTTGCCGGACACCCAGAGTCTCAAAAGCGTACCTGACAACCACTCCAGCAGCTTCCTCCGCCAGGCCCCTGGCCCAGAAGGCGCTGCGCAGATGGACTCCCAATTCATAAATTCGCTGTTCCGGCTTGCGAGGCCTGAGTCCGCAGCAGCCTGCGTGCTCCTGGTCAGCCATCAGAAAAAAGGGCCAATACTGGATACCGTAGACCTGCATGTTGACTATTTCAGTATCGAGCCTCTGCTGCACCTGCTCAGGTGAAAAAGGCCCACCCAGATACTTTGTGACCAGCGGATCTCCCCAAAGGGCCATGGCCAGCGGCAAATCGTCACTGCGCCAGCAGCGAAAGGCGACTCGGTCGGTTTTGAGGAAATACGGCTCTGTGCCACTCGCGTCTCTCTGGCTGTCGCTCATGCCGCGGTATGAATCCTCCTACTCCACCACCAGCCTGGCCTTCATATCCTCATGACGAGCGCCGCAGAGGATGCCGCAAGTGATCGCATATTCCCCTTTGGCAGGGGCCTTGAAAGTAAAGATTGCCGGCTGACCCCTCCGTACCGGCTCTCTGATTCCCAAATCCGCGATATCAAAACCATGCGGCACGTCCAGGGTTGAGACTTCCAGTTCAACCAGTTCCCCGCTCTTCACCTGAATCACAGCAGGCTCAATGGAATACTTCTTCATCACTACGTTAATGTGCACATCCGGAGGCTGTTTTGAGCATCCGGGAATAAATAAGAGAAAAAACAGGTTTAGGAGAACCAGGAACCCGCATTTTTTCATATCGTTAGAGGATGTCCAGCGCCGCACGTCGGCATTCCCTTCGAGAGCCACTGGATTAACGGAAAATGTCAATCTACGTCTAAATGATAAATGCCCTTTATTTATTTCCTGAAACGACTTTTATGGCGCCAGACATAGTAAATTATTTGAGTCGAGACCCAATGGAGACCATCCAAAAGAAGGCCGGGGAAGATACCAGCGAACTGGCATTAGTTCAGGCCGCGAAAAAAGGCGACCTGGAAGCATTCAGCCAACTGGTCAAGCGGTATGACCGCAATGTCTTCCGCATCGCGCAGCACATCACTCATAACGAGGAGGACGCCCAGGACGTGGTCCAGGAGGCGTTCCTCAAGGCGTATCAGAATCTCGAACAGTTTCAGGGGAACTCGAAGTTTTATACCTGGCTGGTGAGGATCGCCGTCAATGAAGCGTTGATGAAGCTGCGCCGCCGACGGACCGATCGGACGGTTTCCATTGATGAGGATGTGGAAACCGACGAAGGCACGATGCCGCGCGAGGTTGCCGATTGGAGCCCGAACCCGGAACAACTCTATGGGCAAGCAGAGTTGGGTGACATCCTGAAAAAGACCATTCAGGGTTTACCGCCTGGCTTCAGAACGGTTTTTGTTCTGCGGGACGTTGAAGGACTTTCCACGGAGGAGACGGCCGAGATGCTTGAACTCAGCATTCCAGCGGTCAAGTCCCGGCTTTTACGTGCCCGTTTGCAACTTCGAGAACGTCTGGCAAAATACTTCAAGTCGAAGAAGGATGGAAACGGCCAACGTGAAATGCAATGATTTCCTGAAAGAGTTGACCGACTATCTGGACGGCACCGCGAACGCTGCAGTCCGGATAGAACTGGAAGAGCATCTCCAGTGGTGCCATGACTGCCACGTGGTCATGAATACCACCAAGAAGACCATCGAGATTTACCGCGATAACCAGGTTTATGAACTTCCCGAGACGCTCCGCAACAAACTCCACCAAGCCATCATGACAAAATGCAGGCATTCGAAGCCGGGGAACAAAACATCTGAATAAAAAGTTTTGTTAAGACGTATTCGCGGCATCTGCCAAATTTTGTCACTTTCTGAGTTTCGCTTTTCTCCGTTGAGCTCCTGATTCGCAACCACTTAGATACGATGTGCAATTTTTACATTACTCCGCTTGAAAATCGCGATGATCCAGCCTCTCTTGCGAACCTTTTCCGGGAACTCTGAATCTAATATCATTGAGTACGGGAGTTCATGCACTCCCGTGCGAGTGAGCCAAGGGCAATCTGGTTCGAGATTAATTAACCCGACGGGAGCGTGGTAAATATGGCGAGTATTGTCGATATGCTGTTCGGTTGCTGGCACAAAAACTACAGTTTCCCCATTACCAATAAGTCTGGCCAGCGCCGGTCCCCCGCTGCTTCATTGACAGGAACCTATGTGGTTTGCCTGGATTGCGGCAAGGAATTTCCTTACGATTGGAAGGCGATGAAGGTCCTGGATTCCCGGCCCAGCCGGGAGAAAGCCATGGCCGCAAAAGCAGCCGATACGGCACGCGCAGCCTAAAGTCCGCTGCATCAAGAAACCGGTGGCCCAGGCTCTCCCCCACCTGGGTTACTTTGTTAGCAGCAGCACAAATCCCACAAGAACCAGAAAATGATGGACGATTGTTCATCAGGGGATGAAGTTTGCCCGCCAATAGGAGCGGTAATTTCCCTCTAACAGAAGCCAGTAATTTTCCCTACGATTTTCATCGTCATTACGGTTTACTCCAATCCAGAGTAGATGTATGCTTCGTGCGAACCCTTGAACGCTAGAAGTTTCCGTTTTGAAATATGGAGGATTTGCATGAAGAAGTTCGCGCGCGCTATATCGTTTTCTGTGTGCATGATGTTTCTGCTTATATCAGTAAACAGCATCGCCCAGAACCCGCCCCAGAAACCATCGAAGCTACCGGTCTTGAACCCTGGATACGTCAGGATGCCCAAGGTCAACATCAATTCAGTGCAGCCGACGAGTTCTACGATCCGGCTGGTGCTCCCTAAAGGCGTAACCAGCACCCGAGGAGTGTTCGTCAACGATGCCAACTCTCCCGGCGGCGGCCTGCGCAACAACGCCGCCCACAGCTCCGGAAGTGGAAACAACGCGAGTATTCGCGGGTTGGATACTGTGCCGACTTTTACCGGCGCCTTTAACTCTACGGCGCCATCCATCGACTTTTTTCAAAGCAGTGACGGGGTCACGACTACTTCTCCTTTCATCATGATAGGAAATAACCCGCTGCTGGGCGACACCACAGTGATTCCAGCCAACCTGAGCACGGTTTCGCTACAACTACTCAATCCGGACGGAAGCGTTTTTGCCAACGTGCCTTTTGCGCCGTTTGAAGATTTGCTCGAGGACTCTCCCAATTTCCGCAACGCCCATTATTCCGTGGGTAACACACAATTCGGGGATGCCGTGCAGCGCGCCGAATTCTTCAACATGATGGACGAGGACTGGCACACCCTGTTGAATCCGCACATCGCCAATCGCGCAACTATCCAGGTACCCGCAACCGTCCAGGTGGTGTTTTTCGATGGCACGGTCCTCACCGTCCCAGGCTACATTCCCTCAACCGCGCCGGATGGCACCACCGTTGTATTCATGCTGGACCTGCTGTTCAGCGCTCTTGATTTCAATCAGGCGGTAAATGACATCAACAGTGGCGCCTTTGCTACGAACGCGATGAACTACCATGTCTATCCCAATACATTCCTGTTCTCAGTTGTCGATGAAGCCGGAGATCTGGCGTGCTGCACTCTCGGTTTCCACGAGTACATTTTCGACCCCACGGTAACACCGGAAAAGCGCTGGATTTACTCCTTTGCCTCCTGGATGTCCCCGGGAGTCTTCGGCGGCGGAGCGCAGGATGTCACGGCCTTTTCGCACGAGACATCAGAAGCGCTCAACGATCCATTTGGAAACAACATCGTGCCCACGTGGCAGTTCCCGGGTATTTTCGGGGCTTGCCAGGCTAACCTGGAAACTGGCGATCCTGTGGAGGTGCTTCCCAACGAGACGGTGCCGATTGTCACCAGAGAAAGGAATGAAGTATTTCAATACCATCCGCAGACTGAAGCGTTGCTGCAGTGGTTTGAGATTGGCAACCCTTCGAATGCCATTGGAGGCGCATTCAGCTATCCCGACACCACCGCCCTTCCAACAGCGGCAACACCCTGTCCGTTCTAAGGTTTCAGCCTAAATTTTCGACCCAGGCGCCGGGATCTCCGGCGCCTGATTTTTAGGAAACGCTCTACTTCTTTTCCGTAACAATCTCAGAAAAATCAGCAATGCTGGAGAACTCATCCACCAGTGTCTGGAGTAACCCCAGACGCTGGGCACGGAGTTCCTCGTCCTCTACCATCACCATGACCTTATCGAAGAAGGCGTCAATAGGAGAACGCAACTTAGATATTTTGACCAACGCCTGCTCGTATCTCCGGGAAGCGCTGAGAACTTTCACCTCCCGCGCAATGCCGCGAATAAGCCCATGCAGCGTTATCTCTTCCTGTTGTTTAAGAATAGACAGGTTTGGCGGGGGTTCCGCAACTCTCTTTTTGCTTTCCGCGGCCTGCCGCAAGATATTCTTCATTCTTTTGAACGAAGTCGAAATGGCTTCAAAATCAGCGGAAGGACGCACCTTGGCCACAGCCGAGGCGCGCGCAGCCGCATCCACAACATCGTTTGAATCAGCGGCAAGCGTGGCATTAACAACATCGTAGGCGATGCCGAGAACATCGCGCAGATAGAATTCCAATCGTTCGCGGAAGAAGGCCTGTACCTGATTCAGATAGGCTTGCCCACGAAACGTAAATTTCTTCCACGCTTCACTTCCCTCATATGTATCAATTGCATCGCGGAAGAGCGTTGCCAAGTTGAGTAGGAACTTCTTTTCAGCGATTGTTTTTACAATTCCATTCGCCTGCCGTCGCAAAGCAAATGGATCTTTAGAGCCAGACGGAACCATCCCCAAAGCAAACATTCCAGCGATGCTGTCAGCCTTATCTGCGATGGATAAAAGAGCCCCCTCCAGCGTGCGCGGCGCAGAACTATCCATGGAAGTGGGTTTGTATTGATCATAGATTGCGTCGGAGATCATTTCCGTTAGCCCTTGGGCCTTCGCGTACAATCCGCCGATAATTCCTTGCAGTTCAGTAAACTCTTTCACAAGTTCGGTCGTAAGATCCGTTTTTGCAAGCCAGGCTGCTTGCTGAACTGCATTGACGTTGATCTTGGGGTGTGAATTGACCAACATCTGACAGAGTCTTTCCGCGAGGTTGCCCATTCGCTCGGATTTATCGGCGTAGCTGCCGAGGTCCTTATGGAAGGTCACCGCCTTCAGCATCTCCACCCGGTCTCTCAGCGGAGTTTTCTGGTCGGTATCCCAGAAGAAGCGGGCGTCGTTGAAGCGGGCACGCAAGACGCGCTCATTGCCATGGCGAATCAGGCCAGCAGGATCGCCATCAGTATTCAGGACGGCCAGGAAATGTGGCGCTAATTTTTTTGAGGCGCCCTCGACGGCAAAATATTTCTGGTGGTCGCGCATGACCGTGACCAGGACTTCTTCTGGCAGCGAGAGGAACTGGGGATCAAAACTGCCAAGAATGGCAGAGGGCCACTCAGTCAGGTTCACCACTACCTTGAGCAACTCTGCATCCTCACGCCAGCGCGCGCCGGGAACCGTCCGGGTGGCTGCATCCAGGGCTTTGCGTATGCGCTGTTCACGTTCGTCAGGACTGGCGATCACATGCGCTCCGCGCATGGCCTCGATGTAGGCGGATGGCGCGGAAACTTTTGCGAGCGCCGGACCCAGAATACGATGACCGCGCGACTCATTTCCCGCCTTGATGCCGCCGAATTCCAGGGGAATGACTTCTCCGTCCAGCAGGGCAACCATCCAGCGCACAGGCCGCACAAATCGTTCCGGCTTACCCGCGCGCCAATACATATTTTTGGGCCAATGGAGCGCCACGATCTCCTTAGGCAGAAGTTCCGCAAGTACATCCCTGGCCAGCTTTCCTTTGTTGGTAACAGTGGCGGCCAGATATTCGCCTTTGGGAGTCGTGATCTTCTCTAATTTTTCGACGTCGATGCCGGCCTTTCGCGCAAAAGCCTGAGCTGCGGCAGTCGGTTGTCCGTCTTTATAAGCAACTTTTACCGCCGGTCCGGTAAGTTGCTGCTGCGTGTCAGGCTGGCTCTCAGGAAGCCCACGAGCAAAGAGGGAAAGTCGCCTGGGAGTTTCCGTTTTGGCAATCTCGCCCGTCGGTTGAAGGCGGTTGCTTTTCAGCAGGTCGAGAATGCGTTTTTCCAGTTCCAGGCTGGCATCGAAAATCATGCGCGCAGGAATTTCCTCGCAGCCAATCTCAAGCAGAAAGTCAGGCATTCATCGTCCTCCACCCGCAGGCGAGGGCACCTGCGCTCCTACTCTTGTTTCTGCTTTTGGCGGGGCCGATTGCTGTGCCTGAAACGCTTTTGCCAGGCCCACAGCGAGCTGGCGGATGCGCGCTATTACTCCGACCCGCTCAGTTACTGAGATCGCCCCGCGAGCGTCGAGAATGTTGAACAGGTGCGAGCATTTCAAGCAAAGATCAAAGGCAGGCAGCAGAGGAAAACGCTTCCATTCGTCTTCACTGACCGTTTTGCTGCCACTTAGCGCGTTGAATTGGCCGATCAACTTCTGGCACTCAGACTCGTAAAGTTCCAGATGCTTCCACGCCTGACCCACGTCAGCAACTTCAAAGTTATAGACGGAAAACTGCAACTCATCCTGATACCGCACCTCGCGATATTTCACTTCCCTGCCCGTCTCCGCATCGCGGACCCACACAATGTCATAAATACTGTCTGCATCCTGAAGAAACGCGGTGATTCGCTCCAACCCGTACGTCAGTTCGGCTGAGATCGGATCCAGATCAATGCCTCCGCACTGCTGGAAGTAGGTAAACTGGGTGATCTCCAACCCGTCCAGCATGACCTGCCAGCCAATGCCCCACGCACCCAGCGTCGGCGCCTCCCAGTTGTCTTCTTCAAACTTGATATCGTGCTGGCGCAGATCAATGCCTATTGCCTTCAGCGATTCAAGATACAGTTCCTGCACGTTCTCCGGTGGCGGCTTGAGAATCACCTGCAGTTGCAGGTGCTTGTAAAGCCGGTTGGGATTGTCGCCGTAGCGGCCATCAGCGGGACGGCGAGAGGGCTGGACATAGGCAACACGATAAGGGTTTGGTCCCAACACTCTCAGAAAGGTCTCCGGGGCCATAGTTCCGGCGCCCACCTCGACGTCATAAGGCTGTTGCAGCACACAGCCGCGCTCCGCCCAAAATGTTTGGAGACGCAGAATGAGTTCCTGGAATGTCAGGGCGCTGGAGTTTGCCATGAAACTTACTAATCTATCAGAAGAGATCGGGTGATCGCCGTGATCCGGTGATCTGTTTTTGGTGATATCTCCAACTGTTGAACGCTGTTCTTCATCCGAGCCGGTCCAGCATGGCAGCGGTGACCAGCTTTTTCTCGATGTGGCGTTCGATGCGCTGAGCCAGGAATTTGCGCAACTCGGCGGCGCGCTGGCGCGGCCAGGCTGTTCCGGCAAAAGCTTCAACGGGTGAGCGGAACATCTCTGCCGCTACCGTGCGCGAATCAGCAGAGATCTCCGTGCTGGCCAGCCGCTTATCCTGAGCGCACAGCAGTCCATCGGCCAAAGGGTGGAAATAGGCACGGCTGCCATTGAGCGGCGTGCCACATTGCAGACATTCGGTCAGCGATGGCAGCAACCCAATCAGACGTACCATCCAGAGATCGAAATATGTAAGCGGCATCCACACGGCGTCTGATTGCAGTTGTCCAACGACGGAAAGCGCCAGGCGAAAGATGGAATCGTTGGGCTCGCGCTCGGGAAGCAGTTGGTCAATCACCTCAGATACGTATTCCAGAGCCAAAATCCTGGGGTAACTGACTTTAGCGGTGAGAGGCGAGGCAATGATGTCAAAGGAATCCAGCCGCGCCAGTTCCTGCCCTTCTTTTTCCTGCCAATGAGCCGTCACATGCGTGAGCGGCTCCAAAGCCCCGCCAAAACGCCGCTTCGAACGCTTGGCCGACTTGGCAACGCCCCGAACCTTGCCTTCCAGCCGGGTAAAGAGAGTCACCAGCAGGTCCGCTTCGTGAAACGGGTAGGTGCGCAGGACCAGAGCTTCAGACTGCTTTGGCATAGCTTTTCTTTCTGTCGCTACGCTCCCAACCGCTTGAGTGCATAGTTCGTGGTAAGAACTCTCTGGTTCCTGGAAAGGCGGGCTGCTGCCCAGGAGCCGGCTTCGCCCTCATCCCCACGCACAAGTAAGGTCCCCTGCCCTCGCGCGTGGTATCCACCCAAAAGCAAAAGCGCGCAACCATGTCCGGTTGCGCGCGAAGATCTCTGCTCGGACGTTAACGGCCGAAGTATTTGGCGTTGATCTCAGTGTAGTTCTTCCACTTTTCCGGCAGGTCATCCAGCGCAAAAATGGCCGAAACCGGACACACCGGAACGCAAGCGCCGCAGTCAATACACTCGACCGGATCGATGAACAACATATTCGAGCTTTCGAACTGCGGTTCGTCTTTTTTGGGGTGAATGCAATCCACAGGACAGGCATCCACACAGGCAGCATCTTTAGTCCCGATGCACGGCTCTGCAATCACATATGCCATAAAGGTCTAGTTCTCCAAGGGGTTTCAATAACCAGTATAAAACAAATGATTTTAACAGCAATTCAGAGTAGCGCAACTGTTTCAGCCCACGGCTGCCTGAAGGTCTAAGAGCGTTCTACAGCAGAGTTTCGCCGCGAGTAAACTCCGGTTCGGCATGAATGAACGCGGGGCCGGCACGAATGAACCCGGTTTCCCTAACGGATGCCTTCCACCGAAAATAATCACTGCTAAGCCACGATCAATTCGCGCTCACTGCTGGGCTCATACTCCACGATATGTCCCGCAACGGCGCTGGCGGCCACGGTGTAGGGACTGGCCAAATACATTTGTCCCGGACCGCTGCGTCCGGGGAAGTTACGGTTCTGGGCGCTGATCACGACTTGATCGGATCGAGTGGAAACTCCGGGGCCGGCATTGATGCAGGCGCCGCAGCTTGGTTCAATCACGATGGCCCCTGCGCGCTTGAAAATATCCAGGTAACTTTTGCGAATGCAGTAATCCCGGGTCTCCTGCGAGCCAAACTGAATATAGAACTTGCAGGAATCGGCCACCCGATGGCCCTGGCGCAAGGCTTCGGACAGCACTTGCGCATACATATCCATATCAGCATTCTTGCCCGCAGTGCAGGTTCCACCATAGGCGATTTCCACCGGGACAGGCGTATTCAGATCACGCACAAACTTGCCGTTGCCAGGATCACCGGGCGTGGCAACCATGGGAGTGATTTCGTCAGCGTTCAATTGGATGATATGGGCGTACTCGGCATCGGGGTCGCTGAAGAGCCCCTCACAAAGTTTTTCCGCTTCCGCCCTCGGCATATGGCGACGGTCCATCAGGAATTCGACAGTTTTCTCGTCAGGCGCGACGATGCCGGTGAAACCGCCGATCTCTGCGGCCATATTGGTCATGGTGGCACGCTCGTCCACGCTCAACTCTTCGATGGCTTCACCTGAATACTCCATGACTTTGGCAAGCGCCTGGCCGCTACGGATATAATCCAAGCTCAAAAGCACCAGGATGAAGTCTTTGGCGGTCACGTTGGGCTTGCGTCGGCCGCGGATCGCCACCTTAACTGATTCCGGAACTTTTATCCGTACATCATTGGTAATCCAGGAGTTAAATACATCGGTCGTACCAATGCCAAAGGCCACGCAGCCTACTGCGCCCACATGCGGGGTGTGCGAATCAGACCCGACATTCAGCTCGCCAGGCCGGGCGTAGCTTTCCGCAATTACAGAATGGCAGATGCCCTCTGAGCCTTTGCGGTCTGTCAATTCGCCATGGAGACGGATTCCCTGCTTCCTGGCAAATTCCTCCTGCTTGAGCTTGAGTTGTCCTGCCAGATCAAGCAGCCCCATCTTTTTCTTCTCTTCGGAGATGACCTCGTCAAGGAACGTGAGGTGATCACGGAAAAAAACAATGCTGGATGGATTATTCACCTTGGCATCTTTTCCGACGAAATGCTCAAAGAAGATGGCGGACATGGGGGTGACATACTCATGGCTGAACCGCAGGTCGGTGCGGGCAAAACCAGTGTCTCCCGGCTTCACAAATGGCACGACGGACCGGCCGTCTTCATTGAACATGTGCCGGGCAAAGATCTTCTCAGCAATAGTCATGGGCCGCCTGGCAGTTTTAATAGGGGGCAGAAAAACTTTCTTCTGCATGCGCGCCACATTGAATGGAAACAGGCCGCCGTACTCAATGACCTGGCGGGTGATCTCGTCTTCACCCCTGGTGAACTCGCTCAACGGGATTTCCTGCCCGGCACGGATTTTGTCGATCAGGCTGAAGTCGGTGGAGGTGAGCACGCCCAGGTTCTGGCAGTTCTGCTTGTAAATCCGCTCGATATTTTCCGCAATCACCACCTGGATTCCGGCACACAGTTCAGCGTAAGGAGATTGTTCCCGGCTGGATCCTTTGCCCCGGCGCTTCCCGCTGACGGCGGCGACGAAGCCGCCTTTCTTTACATCACGACGTTGAATGGGCAGTTCCGCGCCGCACTTCAATCCGGTGTAGGGGAACTCACCCAAGGTTTCATCGAAAAAGAAACAGATATGCGCAGGCGTGATCTCATCCGTAGAGATGTCATCCCTCAGCTTGGGATTGTTCTCCGTATGGCTGGTGTCCCAGGGGAGATCTTCTCCGGCCAGTTGTCGCCGGATCAGTTCCGGATCTTCAGTCAGAAACAGGACTCTTCCCTGAAGTTTCACCTTGTCAGGACGCTTTTCAACTTTACGATTCAGCAATGACGGTTCCACAAGAAAATTCTAACAAGTTATGGGCGAGTCTGCAGATGTCCGGGAAAACTCCAAAAAGCATACTAATCAGAACAATTTTGTGCTTCCTGTTATCCTGATATGGCCATGCCTCAATGCCTTAAATGCGGGGCCGAACTCCAGGTCAACGAAGAAGGGATAGCGCCAGTACTCTGTGACCGCTGCGCTGGGGTTGCTACAAGCCGGGCCCGCCGCGGAATGAGCACGGGAACTCTGCGGGATTACCCGGCAACAACCCTGCTGGTGGGAATCAACGTCGCTGTGCTGTTGGGCATGATCATGACTGGCGGAGCATCGGGCATATTCAGCGGCCCTAATCTTATACGCTGGGGCGCCAACGTGGGTCCTCTCACTTATAGCGGCGAATATTGGCGGCTGATCATGGCCGGCTTCATCCACGGAAGCTTCATGCATATCGCCTTTAACATGTGGTGTCTGTGGAGCCTGGGACAGCTTTCAGAAAAACTGTTTGGCACCTGGATTACCGTCGCTGTTTACCTTTTGACGGGCGTTGGCGGCTCGATGCTGAGTATCTTCTGGAATCCCAGACAGTTTGAGGTGGGAGCCTCAGGAGCAATCTTCGGCATCTGCGGAGCAATCTTATCCGGCATTAAATTTGGCAATGTCTCGGTCTCCGCATGGCAAAAGCGCTCTATAACCAGCAGCCTTGTGTTTTTTGCAGGATTCAATTTGTTTTTGGGCGCAAGCTTGCCGGGAATTGACAATGTTTGCCACATTGGCGGACTCATTACCGGTTTGATTTTTGGCATTCCGCTGGCAACTGCCAATGCTTCCGGCAAGAAGAGCTTTGAATGGCTGACGATGGTGCTGGCCGCAGCGGTGCTGGCGGTTCTGGGTATGCGGGTGATCGGCGTTAAAGGTGAGCCCATCCGGCTACACCAAGCAGCCCAAAACGAAATCCAACAACACAACTATGCGGCAGCAATCCGATTGCTGGAACCGGCAATAGCGGCAAATCCAGATGATGCCCTGGGGCAAGCCCTTTTGGGCGACGCATACCGGGCGAATGGTGAGCGCGATAAGGCAGTTGCAGCTTACAAGATTGCGGTGCAGCTCGATCCGAATGACCAGGAATCTCAGCAGGCTTTGCAGGAATTGGAAGCTATGAAGGCGTTGGAAGAAAACAGCCCAACCAAAAAAGCACCACCCAGGTGACGTTCCCACTTACCGGGATTGAAAATACTCTACCGGTGAAGGCAGGCCTTCCACGCGTCCCGCAAAGATATTTTTGAATTCAGCCAAGAGTTCATCGTGGACCAGGGAATTGCTGGCCAGCACTTCCCTGCTGCTGATATCAAAGTGGCCGCCGGTGAAGTTTGTGACCTTGCCTCCTGCTTCCCCTACCAGCAGGACTCCGGCGGCGGTATCCCAGGAATTGAGATTGAATTCCCAAAAACCGTCATAGCGCCCGCAAGCGACGCAGCAAAGATCAAGAGCCGCAGACCCGGCGCGCCGCACACCATGAGACCGGAGGGTTATCTGGTGATAAAAGTGGATGTTGGGATTCTGGTGCCGCTTGTGACTGGGAAAGCCAGTGCTAACCAGGCTTTCTGCAAGATGCTGGACCTTGGAAACACGGATCGGTCTGCCGTTCAGTCGTGAGCCGGAGCCCTTTTCAGCGGCAAAAAGCTCGTCGCGGCAGGGATCATACAGTACGCCGGCAATCCGCTCGCCTTTGTGCTCCAAGGCAATGGAAACACAAAATACAGGATAGCCGTGGGCAAAGTTGGTTGTTCCGTCGAGCGGATCAATGTACCAGCGGAAGTCACTGCCGGTCTCAACCCGGCTGCCCTCTTCGCCTATCAGATCATGTCCGGGAAATTCCTTACGGATGCGACCCACTACCAGCTTCTCTGAACTGCGGTCAGCCTCCGTAATCAGGTCTACTTCCCCCTTGTATTCGACTGCCACCTTTCCAAAATAGGACAGGAGCACAGAACCGGCTTCGCGGGCCAATTCCTGCATGAACGGAAGGTAATCTGACTGCCCGGACATCAACGGGGACGGCGCCCGTTATCTTCCGCGATGTACATGATTTCGTGCTTGAAGATGAAGAGATTGGGGGCGTTCTCGCGGGTCAAACGAATCATAGCCAGATCGTAATACTCGATCCAGCCGCGAAAGGTCTCACCAGAGAGAAGTTTCACCGTGACCGGAGTCTGTTTCTCCCCGAGCGCTTTAAGATAAGCGGCCTCCATGCCGGTATCTTCAGGAGGGGGAGTTTTGGTCTTTTTTGAAAAAGCTGGAGCAGTAGCCCGAAATGCCATGACAGACATTCTAACAAGCTAATAGCAATTGGCAACGAGGAAATGGAGAATCCAGCTTACCCTTCGCTTTTCAGAGATGCTGGATCAACCTTTAACGCGCCGGTGCGCTGTAATAGCCGGCGCGATGTCGCACCTGGAGGGACTGGCCTTCTTCGCCCTTCTTGTTGACCTCAACTGTGATGCGACGAAATGGAGAATCTGACAGCCGCCGATTGGGGTAGTAGGCAAGCAGATACTGCGTCCGCAACTCCTGGCTCACCTGCCGGAAAGCCTGGTCCAGTTGATCGATGCTTTCGGCGTAGTAGTACTTCCCGCCGGTATCTTTGGAGATCTGAATCAGAGCATGCTCGCCGCCGATATTGCGGCCGGCATCCGCAGCCACCGGCACAATAATGATGCTGTAGACAATGGCTTCAGCCTCCTGCGCGCGACGAAGGGCGGTGTTGTAACTCGCGCTGCTGGTGGTGTCTCCACCATCAGTAATCAGCACCATGACCTTTCTTCCCTGACGATTGAGCAATGTTTCAGCACCCAGATAAATGCCGTCGTACAGCGATGTTCCTGCGCCTTTTTGGAGATCATCAATGGCGCCCTCAATGGATTTCATATCCGCTGTATAGCGGGTGAGTTGCAGCACATCTTCACTGATCTGAAAGATGCTGAGGCGGTCCAGGGGACGCAGGATGGAATGAACAAATCTCTTGGCCGAGGCAATCTCCAACTTGAGATCGCGGCGCGTGCTCTCACTGGTATCGATGGCCAGCACAATGCTGAGCGGCAACTCAGACTCACGGTCGAAAATGCTGATGGTCTGCGGAACACCATCCTCCAGAAGCTTGAAATCGTCTTTATTGAGATCGGAAACGGGGGCGCCATGGTCATCCGTGACCGTGGTAAACACGTTTACCAGACGGACATTGACACGAATGGTGCTGGAGTCGTCTGCCGGTGGCCGGGCAGGACCAGAAGACGCCGGGGCCTGGCCGCTGGCTGCCGCAGCCAACGCGAGCAGCAACAGGCCTGCCAGCCGTCCGGACTGAAACGCAAGGGATCTGACCGTCATAATTTGGGCAGCTCTGCCTTGTTTAGATGCAGAACGCGCTTAATCGTTAGTTCTTGCACGAATATCTTCAGGAAAAGGTTCACCATCAGCCCATACCGCCCCATCGGTGAAGCACTCCTTCTTCCAGATAGGGACAGTCCTCTTGAGGGTATCAATCAGCCAGCGGCAGGCATCAAACGCCGGACCGCGGTGGGCCGATGACACCACCACCAGCACGCTGGTTTCCCCTATTTCCAGACGACCCAGCCGGTGCACCAGCCTGACATCCCGGACCTTGAACTTCTCCAGGGCGGTTTGGGCTAATTTCTCCAACTCATCGATAGCCATGGAATCATAGGCCTGGTAATCCAGGTAGAGGGTCGGCCTTCCACGGCTGTTATTACGGACAATGCCCTCAAAAATGGCCGTAGCACCATCTTCAGGGGCTTTGAGCATATCAGCGATCTTCCGGGAATCAATCTTTGCCCGGACAATGGCGCAATGTTCAGAATGCAGCTCTTCCTGCGCTTCAGCGCTGATTCCAGACGAGCCTCCGCTGACCGGAGGCAGAAAACCAACCTCATCTCCGTCATGGAGTACAGTGGCAGTTGAGACGTACTCACGGTTAACGGAGCAGGCCACGGAACCAGCCATAGGCCCAAACCCCGGAAACTCCCGGGCGTAACGGGCCATGAGGTCAGAAAGCCTGGTACCCGGCTGCACGTCCAGGTCCTCCTCGGGCCGCCCCACGATATCTTTGAGCTGCCCAAAGAGCAGCACTCGTATGCGCATGGATGGTACTAGGATACCGGAACTGACGAGCATTTACGTCCGGCTACATTAGTTTGAATTGGAAAAAGCAAGAAAAGTTTCGGTTTTTCGGGTGGCACGACGTGAATTGTTTGCACTCAAAAGAAAGCCGGACTAATCGTAGCCCGGCTGTTTGAAATTCTGGCTTGGTTATTGAATGGTGCTCAAGACCTGTTCGCGGGTCTCTGCGTCTTCGCGTTCTTCCGTGCGCGAAGATGGCATGGCAATCTCCAGCACCTCTTCTATGATGGACACGTAGTGGATGGTTACGCCTTCCAGTTGGTCCGCCGTGAGGTCTTCCTCCACGTTCATGCGATTTTCTGCAGGTAGAAGTACATCTTTCACTCCCGCACGCTTGGCGGCCAGGAATTTCTCCTTAATTCCACCAACAGGAAGCACATTTCCGCTCAAGGTGATTTCACCGGTCATCGCTGTCAGCGGCCGCACTGGTTTATCCGTGAGAAGTGATACCAGAGCGGTGGCCATGGTTACACCCGCCGATGGACCATCCTTGGGAATGGCGCCTGCCGGCACGTGAATATGGATGTCATGGTCCTTGAAGAAATCTTCTGAGATGCCCAACTTCTGGGCGTTGGAACGCACCCAAGTGAGGGCTGCTTGCATGGATTCCTGCATTACCTGGCCGAGCTGGCCGGTCATGGTCAAGCCGCCTTTGCCCTTCATTTTGTTGGCTTCAACAAAGAGCACATCGCCACCAGCAGGGGTCCAGGCCAATCCCACGGCAACTCCGGAGCGCTTGGTGCGCTCGGCAATTTCAGTATCCAAACGAACCTTGATGCCGCCCAGGAATTCCTGGATGATTTCCCGCGTGACCACCAGCTTTTCTGTTTTGCCTTCCGCCAGGCGACGGGCCTGTTTGCGGCAGACAGCGCCGATGTTACGCTCCAGATTGCGGACGCCAGCTTCGCGGGTATAGTGACGGGTGATAAACCTTACCGAGTCTTCCGATATCTCAATCTGGTCCGGCTTCAGGCCGTTCTCATCAATCTGACGAGGAACCAGGTAACGTTCAGCAATATGGGCTTTGTCGTCTTCCGTGTATCCCTGGAGTTCGATGATCTCCATGCGGTCCCTGAGCGGTTCCGGAATGGTATCCAGCATGTTTGCCGTACAGATGAACAATACCTTCGATAGATCAAAGGGCACGTCCAGATAATTATCGCGGAAAGTGAAGTTCTGCTCCGGATCGAGCGTTTCCAGCAGCGCGGAAGAAGGATCACCGCGGAAATCGCGACCCAGCTTATCCACTTCGTCAAGGACAAATACTGGATCGTTGGTCTCCGCCCGGCGAATCCCCTGAATGATCTGTCCGGGCAGGGCGCCGATGTAGGTGCGACGATGGCCGCGAATTTCAGCCTCATCATGCACGCCACCCAGGGAGAGGCGCACAAATTTGCGCTCCAGAGCGCGCGCGATGCTGCGGCCCAGTGAAGTCTTACCTACTCCGGGAGGTCCCACAAAGCAAAGAATCGGGCCTTTCATGCTGGGCTTGAGGCGCCGCACAGACAGGTAATCCAGAATGCGGTCTTTGACCTTGCGCAGATCGTAGTGATCTGCCTCCAAGACGTCATGGGCCTTGTTAATATCCACTTCCACGCCGCTCGATTTGGCCCACGGCAAAACCGCCAGCCATTCAATGTAGTTGCGGGTAACGGAATAGTCCGCGGCCATGGGTGACATCCGCGACAGGCGCCCTAGCTCCTTCAACGCCTCCTTCTTCACCTCTTCAGGCATGCCGGCGGCTTCAATCTTCTGCCGCAGCTCTTCCACGTCGCGCTGGGCCTCATCCTGTTCGCCCAGTTCCTTCTGGATGGCCTTCATCTGCTCGCGCAGGTAGTATTCGCGTTGTGACTGCTGCACTTGGTCCTGAACTTCAGTCTGGATCTTGTTGCGCAGTTGCTGCACTTCCAGTTCTTTTGCCAGATGCCGATTGATGGCCAGCAATCGCCGCTGCACATCAGAGGTTTCCAGTATTTCCTGCTTATCCTTGGTGGACAGGAAGGGCAATGAGGAAGCCACAAAATCCACCAGCCGGCCAGCCTCATCAATGTTGATCGCAACGGTTTGCAGTTCGTCAGAAAGGGTTGGTGATCCGGCAACAATTTGCTGGAAGAGGGTCAAAACGTTGCGCTGAAAGGCCTCCAACTCAGGCGAAGTATCCGGCTCGTGGTCCTCCAGGACATCAACCTGGGCACGCAAAAATGGTGTAAGTTGCGTAAATTCCTGAAGTTTGGCGCGAGAGAGACCTTCAGTAAAAACAAACAGACTCTGATTGGGCATTTTGACGACTTTGTGGACGGTCGCCAAGGTGCCGATGCTGAAAAGATCCGTCGGCTGGGGAGAATCAACGCGCGCCTCTCGCTGCGCGACCACCAGGATGGTTTTTTCGTCTCCCAGCGAGTTTATAAGTTGAATTGAGCTTTCCCGTCCTACAGTTAAAGGCAGGACGGCATGCGGGAACAGCACGGTATCGCGTACCGGCAACACCGGGACACCATTTTTGCTCAACTCGATGACCGGCTTAACATCGGGAGCCGAGATGGCAACGGCAGGTGCTTTTTGACTTTCAGACGCCATAATATTCCTTGATAATAATACGCTCACATATTGATGACCTGAGAACCTTGAAAGATGCAGCCGGGAGTCGGATTGTATTGTAAGAACTTAGCCACCGGCAATTCTTATTTGGCCCTGGGGTATATCCCAAGTACCTTGACCAACCCGGCTATTTCGGCCAAGTGGTCAAGGGCCTTCCGCATGGCCTCATCCTCTCCTCTCAGAATGTCCACATAGAACACGTATTCCCAAGGTCGTCCATGGACCGGGCGGGATTCAATCTTGCCCAGATCGAGGTCCCGAAGGGCAAAGACACTCAACGCCTTGAACAATGCGCCGGATACATTTTTTAAAGAGAAGACGATAGAGGTCTTATCGGCATCGGCAAGAATCTTTTTGCGCTTTTCGATCAGAAAAAAGCGGGTAAAGTTCTGCTTGTTGTCTTCCAGTCCCATCAGCAGAATCCGACCCCCATATTCCCGGGCGGCCTGCCTGCTGGCAATGGCGGCTGCATCCCGGATTTTGTTTTCCATCAGGTGCTTGACGCTACCGGCGGTATCGTAAAAGACGATTGGCGAGAGCCTGGCCTGCTTTCGCAGGAATTTGCGGCACTGGTCCAGAGCCACAGGATGGGAGAGCACCTGGCGCAAATCCTCCAGCTTCACTCCCGGAAAAACTATGAGGTTGTGTTCAATGCGCAGCCTGAGTTCCCGCTGGATGAACACCTTGCGTTCCATCAGCAGGTCGAGATTCTCACCTACGGAACCGGCCAGGGTATTCTCCACCGGCACTACGGCACATGCGGCTTTGCCGGAATCGAGAGCGTCGAACATGTCCACTGAGCGGCTGCATGGCACTACTTCGGCTTTGGACACAAGCATGTTAGCTGCCTGATGGCTAAACGCGCCGCGCTCACCTTGAATGGCCACTTTCATTGTGTACCCAGTATACGCACCCCGGTTGAGGGCACGATCCATACATTGCCAGGAAACAGAGTTGTTGCCGACTAGGAGCAGCTCTCGATTTTGTACAACCAGTACTGTGGATTAACCCTCCAAATTACCAGCAGGCTTGGTACCAGCCGACTTGAATCTAGGAGTAGGTGACATGCTTTGGACAATTTTCGTAGTGTTGCTCGTCCTGTGGCTGCTGGGCGTAGTAAGCAGCTATACCATGGGTGGATTTATTCACTTGTTGCTGGTGCTGGCCGTGATTGCACTGGTCTTCCAGCTTATTAGCGGCAGAAGGACCGTGGTTTAGATCACAAACTGAGGAGGGTACTTATGGACAAAGATCGCATTAAGGGAAAGATGGAAGACGTGGCCGGGCGGGCGGAACGGCAGGTTGGTGAATGGACCGGCGATAAGGAGAAGCAAGCCGAGGGGATGAAGCACCAAGTGAAAGGCAAAGCCCGAAATGCTGCCGGCCAGATCAAGGATGCGGCCCGCGACGCCATGAAAGACGCGCATCGGGAACATCCACCTGAAGACGTTGAAGATATTGACAGCGAGAAGGGAGCTGCATAAGCCCGCTGCGCCAGAAAAAGAAGCAAAGGCGTTCGAATAGAACGCCTTTGTTATTTTGAATCTGGCGGTGAGATCTATTTGCGGGTTCTGCGTATCCGGGAGAATATCTCAGCTAAAACAAGCCTGATGGCAGTACCGGTGATTTGAAATTCAGTTGCCTCCAGCCATCCGGCAGGCCGGCAATCATATCCCTTCTGCGTGCCCGGATCGAGAATCCAGATGTTCGGTACGCCAAATTTTCTGTAATCCTCAACCCGCTCCTGCATACGCCGCATCGTGTCTTCCGGAGACAAAATCTCTATGCAAGCGAGCGGAGGCCTGGTCAAAATCTGCTCCACGGGCTGATCGAGAGAAACCAGGCATACATCGGGAACGCGAAAGCGCGTAGCTGAGATTTGCATCCGCTGCTCAGGCAGGACTTCAATGTTCCACTCCTGTTGGCGGTGGCCAAACCAGAGAATCAACGCAGCCTGCAAAGCAGCGTGATCGTGCTCACCCACGTTGCGCTCCTCCAGCCGCCCATCAACATAGTCACAATCCGGGCGGTAGCTGTTTTTGAGGTATTCACTTACCGAAACTAAGGTACTGCTTGCCATAGTGGGTTTCGGTCCTTCCAGCTAATTCTACTCTCGAGGTCATGCAGACCACGGAGCAAATTGGAGCTGCTGATCAATGAACGTCAATCATCAGGTTCCCGGTTTTATCCGTGTGAAATTTGTGTCCCGGTGGCGCCACGGTGGTCGCGCTGTACTCGGTGATGATGGCCGGGCCGCGATGTACTTTTCCTGGCTTGAGAGACTCTCTGGGCAGCACAGGGGTGTTGTGCTTCTTCCCGGAAAACCAAACTTGAGCAGACGATTTTTTGAGCTTGCCTGCCTTGTTCTCGATTCTTAATTTGCTCAGCTTCTCCGTGGACGCCACTCGCCCCCGCAGGCGCACTGTGACGATTTCCACTTCGCGCTCCGGACTGCTATAGCCGTAGCGCCGTTTATGCTCGGTGTGGAAACGCTGAATCACATCTTTACCGAACGGGAGATTTAACTCATAGCCCTGGCCTCGATAGCGCAAATCGCAACTCTTCTCAAAGACCGCTTTTCCCTGCCAGCCTTCCTGCTTGAGTTCCGCGCTCAACTTGCTCTGCAAATCCGCATACAAGCCATCCAATTCTTTCAAGGGAAGCTGGCGCACCCGCATCAACACGGTGCGGGAATGGTCCTTGACTACGTCACTGATGAGAATGCCCAGGGCGGAGAGCGCGCCAGGATACGCGGGCACAATCACTTTGGGGATGCGCAAGGCCTGGGCCAGCTCGCAGGCGTGCATGCCACCCGCGCCACCGAATGCAACCAAGGCAAAATCTCGTGGATCGTAACCGCGCTCAATCGAGACCACACGGATGGCCTTCTCCATATTGGCATTGATTACGCGGACGATTCCGGCGGCAAACTCTTCTACTGTCAAGCGGCTGCCGCTTTGCTTCAGCCAGCGCTGCACGATCTCCTGAGTTCGTGGCAGATCGAGTTCAAATTCACCGCCCAGGAACTGGTTGGCGGGCAGACGGCCAAGCAACAGATTGGCATCGGTGACGGTAGGCAGCTCGCCCCGGCCATAGCAGATGGGCCCGGGATCGGCGCCCGCGGACTCCGGGCCTACGCGGAGCGCGCCGCCGGCATCGAAGCGAGCCAGCGAGCCTCCGCCTGCGCCAACGGTATGGATATCGAGAACCGGAACACGAATGGGCAGGCCCGCAACCTCGGCTTCGTTGCTGGTCTTAGCATTCCCTTCCACCAGCGCCACATCAGTGGAGGTGCCGCCCATGTCAAAACCAATGATCTTTTCAAAGCCGCTGCGCCGGGCCACGGCTAATCCGCCCACTACGCCGCCCGCCGGGCCGGAGAGAACCGTCCTCACCGGTTGTGCAGCAGCGGTCTGCAATGCCGTAATGCCTCCGCTGGATTGCATGACAAAGATGCGCGCATGGTTGCGCTGCCCGGCACGTGTTTGCAGCCCGTGGAGATACTTCTGCATGATGGGCTGCAAGTAAGCGTTCACGAGCACTGTGCTGGCGCGCTCATACTCCCTGAACTCGGGAAGAATCTGATGGGAGATAGACAACGGTATGTTTAATTCTTCCAGTTCCCGGGCCACAGCCTGCTCGTTTTGCGGATTGGCAAAGGAAAACAGCAGCGAAACTGCGATTGCTTCAGGCTTGGCGGCTGAGATTGCGTTGACCAAATTGTGCAAGCCTGCCTTGTCCGGCTGCCGGATGATCTTGCCTTCTGCCGAGGTCCGTTCGTCCACGCCAAACCGCAGGCCAGATGGTGTGAGTGGCGGGTCCTTTTCGAAAAAGAAATCGTATAACTTGGGCCGATGCTGGCGCCCAATCTCGATGGAATCTTCAAAGCCCGCCGTGGTAACGAACGCAACCCGCGCGCCTGTGCGCTGCAGCAGCGTATTTGTGCCCACGGTAGTGCCATGCAGGATGGTAACCGGCACGCCGGGAGCGGCAATCTTACTGATAGCCTGGGCGATGGCGGCGGAAGGATCGCCGGGAGTGGAAAATACTTTTAAGATCCGGAGGGAAGAACCTTCCAGCCAGACGCAATCGGTGAAAGTTCCGCCACTATCAATGGCAATTCTGAGGGGCGAGCGTTGACGCATTGGGAATTTTTTTTGACAGGTTACAGAGTACAGGAAAATCACCAAAACCGCGCCCTGACGGACAATTTCCCTCAGGGGCTGAAAGCTCGCATCTTCTTTAGGTTTTGAACGGCACGGCTGAATCCGTGCCCTTTCAAGGCCTATTTATGAAGCACGCTCTAAAAAACTTATGGCATTTTCAGAAATAATTTGATGGTTCAAAACCGCAGCCCGAGGCAGGCTAAATCGTCGGAGAACAGTCACAGTTTTTTGCCCATCAGCAAGGCGTCAATCGAGTCCAGATAATAGTTCGGCAGGATCTTGAGACCTATGTACCCGTGCTTCTTGTAGAAGCGCAGAGCTGCCAGGTTATCGATGGCAGTTTCCAGTGACAGGTAAGCAGCGCCGGCCTCTCTGATCTTTTCTTCCGCCGCTTTCAGCAAACGGCTACCCAGGCCGCTGCGCCGGGCCTCCGGCAGCACGTCAATGGTAATGATCCTTCCCATGCGCTGATCCAGACGGCGAGAAAAGAAATGGTCGGCAACCACAAATCCCCGGATCTTGCCGTCGTGCTGCCCTACAATGCGAATGGCCGAGGGCCGGCTTAGGAAATAGCGTAACTCGCGCGCGGAATAGGCAATGCCCTTGACGAAGCAAGCTTTATCAATTTCCAGAAGGCATGAGAAATCCTTGGGGCGATAGTCGCGGAGTTCGGGCACGGAACAATTGTAATTACTGAATTCATGGTGTTAAGGAAAGCATTGGATTGACACAGGCCTCAGCCGGATAGATACTTTCTTGCAGTCCCCCCAGACAGATTGCACAAACATCAAGGAGTCTCCAGTGTTCTGCATCCAGTGCGGCACACAAAACCCGGATGGATCAGCATTTTGCTCTCGGTGCGGTTCAGCCGCGCCAGGCCCGAACGCTGTGTCTGCCCCCCATCAGGCGAGTCCTGTTTCCCTGCCAGTATCGCTGTTCTGTGTGCAGTGCGCTGCCGCAAATCCTGAGCGGGCAACATTTTGCTTCCAATGCGGAGCGGCCTTGCCTGCCCGGCGTCCGGCCAGCCCCGCCATCGCCCCGCCGGCATTGGCATTCTGTGTGCAGTGTGGCACGCCCAACCCCAACGGATCGGCATTTTGTCCCAAATGCGGAGCGTCGCTGCATGCACCCGCCGCGGCGCAGCAAACCCAGCCTGCGCAGCCGGTGCAACACAGGCACCTGCTCTCCGAATTGGGCAGCCGCATTACGGAATTTACTGATACCGCGCCGCTGGAAGGCTTCAGCCTTGGCGGGCTGTTTTCTGAAGTCTTCAAGAGCCGGTCGCATCAGGAGGTGGAAGACTACCTGGTGGTGGGAACCACGCGCACCACGCCTCCGCTGGCCGACGTTGCCACGGGATGGCCGAAACCGTGGTTCTTTGTGCGTGTGCTGGTGTTTGTGGTGGTGGTGTACCTTCTGTTTCTCGTGTCGCTGCCTTACTTTGCCAATCCTAAATTTATTCCCGGGTTCATGTTCCTGGGTTCACTGGCCGTCCCGTTGGCCACGCTAGTGCTCTTTTTTGAGCTGAATACTCCGCGCAATGTGTCCTTCTATTCCCTGCTGATGCTGGTATGTTTTGGCGGCATACTCTCGCTCATTGCCACCTCCATCCTGGACAACATGTCTCTCCCGGTTAAATGGATGGGCCCGCCTTCGGCTGGAATCATTGAAGAGTTCGCCAAGATCGCCACGGTGGTGGTGGTTTGCCGCCAGGTCAAACATAAATACATTCTGAACGGCTTGCTTTTTGGAGCGGCAATCGGCACCGGGTTTGCCGTTTTTGAGAGTGCCGGTTACGCACAAGACGCCCTGATTTACGGTTTGGTCAAGACCAATGGCTGGCAAAACTTCTTTGCCCAGGGCGGCGCCGGCTTTCTGAATAGCGCCATCCTGACCCGCGCATGGCTCTCACCCTTCGGGCACGTAGTGTGGACGGCCATAGCCGCCGGCGCTCTGTGGCGGATCAAGAAAGAAGGCGTGTTCGAACTGCGGATGCTCGACAGGACATTCTGGAAGACGTTCCTGGTTCCCGTGGGATGTCACATGCTCTGGGACTCACCGGTCGCCATGGGCACTGCAGACCCCGGATTCCTGCATTATCTGGTCACCCTGGGCCTGGGAGCAATTGCCTGGTTTGTCGCTTTTGGATTGGTGCAGCAAGGTTTGAAGCAGGTCCGCGCCATGCAATTGCAAACTTCCGTGCCCGAACCGGCGCCGCAGTCCATAGCCGTAGCAACCACTAAGTGAACCTGGGGGTTGTAATGGGATATTTACCATTTCCTGGCCTCTGTCATCCGCAACTTGAACATGCCTCTTCGTCCCATCGGAATTCGTGGCGCCGAGCCCTGAGCTTTTTCCTTCAGCATTGCATCCTGAAACCAAATCATCCGCGAGGTGACATCTTCTTTAGGGATGTTGCTGATGGCCGCCTGGGCTCGCATCTCCGGGGTTTGATTTTCCGGCTCCAGGAACGCGGAGACGATGTACTTCAGGCAGTCACGGAGATGATTGTCTTTGTCTACGATTCTTTCTGTAGGATTCTTGTTCACAAGCTGCCCGGCTGACAGCTCTTCTCTTCTGGCACGCCGCAACTCCCAAAGCAGATTGGGACAGCCATCATTGTGCAGACCGTACACCGGCCGGCCAATTTCCCGCAGGGACCGCGGACACACAATCCTCAGCGTCGGCATCCGGCTGTCCAGATCGATCCAATGCTTCAGAATCCGCTCCATCCCAGTCAGCTCATTGTTGTTAGGGGCTGGAATCAAGTTCCCAATTCCCTCTTCTATGTACAGGTCAGCGATGGCCTTGAATGTGCCATCTGCCTGGGCCTGAGTCTTGTAAAAGATTGAGGGATCGGCATAGGACTCCGCGCCCAGAAAACCCCTGAGCATGGCCAGATGCGGACGATGCTGTTTCGGGCTCATTCCCGGCTGGTAGTATTCACCGAGGATGAACAGCACGCCGTCCTGATCCATGGCTCCTACCAGCGCCGCTGCGGGATTCGCCTTGCCATGATCAAAACCGCCAATGCGCTTCCAATACGGCGAAGGTTGAAAGCCGGATTCTTCAGGATCAATCAGGATCTGCTCGCCCCACCTGCTCAACACTTCAGCGAAGAGCCGCTCGCCACCTCCAGCTTCGTGGATGATCTCCTGTTCGCGATCCCAAGTGTGTTGCGAACTGTACTTCTTGCGCTCTTCCTCCATCCATTTGGGATTGACGGCTGGATCGCGGTCCCGGTCAGCGCTGTAGTGGACACGAAACACTACTCCCTGAGGCGCACGCTTGGCCACGATACCCCGGACTAACTCCTGGCCTGAAATCGCCGAGCTGCAAACATCGGCAAACCATCCTGGCCCGGCAGAGCTCAGGACAACAATCTTCTGGCATACCGGAACAGCATTGTTATAAGAATCAGCCGCTTCAGGCATGAAGGCGGCTTCGTCCATCAGCAGCCCCCAGGGATGGTACGAGCGTATCTGGTCAGCCCCGCCGGGAATGGCGACGATCCGGCTTCCGTTGGCAAACGTCAGCTCTCCGCCCGCCTGGACTCCCTTGGCCAGCGGGTACGCTTTGCGAATCGCCTCATCGGACTGCTCGTACAAGATTTTGGCGTAGCCCACCAGATCGCAAGCCTTCTCCAGCTTCTGCGACTGAAACAGGACTTCGATTCCCGGCGTGGACATGACGGCGTGGGTAAACAGCCCGACAGAGAGCCAGGAGAGCATCATGTCCCGCGACTTCTCCACAAACATGACTTGCTCCTGCTGGAACCCATCAGCCAGCGAAGAGAAGTAAAGCTTGGCAGGCAACGGACGGTAGGGCGAAGATGCTCCCGCCTCGCGCCAGTGTGAGTCTTTGGTCTTGGTGTGTTTCTGCATCCACACCAAGGGATGGGACACCATGTCCGCTGCTTGCGGCTGAGCTTTCGGTTGGGCTTCCAGGTTTACGGGCTGCTCAACGTTCTTCTGAAGACCGGGTTCTTGTTTAGCGAGCTCCGGCGCAATGGACCGTTGCGCGGCGGAGTTCTTCGGTTCAGCGGATGAAGTTGGCTTCGACAGGTGGCGAGTGAGACTTGCTGCCCGGCGCCGCTCATCAAGGGATGCGGGTCTATTTTTCGTCGGTTGTTTTGGTTTGATTGACTTCTTCATTCACTTGATCTCCGGGTTCAGGGAAATAGCCATGGTCAGCGAAGAACTCAGCTTCAGCCTGAGTTTTACCTTGAAGCAGGCGGGTGAGTTCGGCGGCGCTCGTAACATGGCTGTCGAGAATTCCGGCAAGAGCCTGCGCAGCTTTGAGCTGGGTGGGAAAGCTGGGAGGAGTTTGAGGCGAAGAAGGGTTGGCGAGTTCCCACATGCGATTGAGAACGTCGGCCCGGCAGAAGTTGAGCTCCTTGCCCAGGCGTCTGCCGGACTCCTCTACAGTGGCGTCCTGTTTTTTCTTGATGGCGTCGTTAATCGTTGGATTGCTCATAAGTTTTTCAGCAGAAGATTTGGGATTGCTATAGCCAGCAGTGCGGGCGGCGGCAACGGCATCGCCCTGCCATGCGGCGACGAAGGCCAGCATCTTTTTGGTGAGGATGCCGGAGGAGACGGAGTCTCGTGTAGGCATGAGGAAATTTGGTAATTGGGTAAATTGGTAATTGGGTAAATTTGAAAGCAAATGTGAAACCCCTAGCGAAAATAGGCATGGGATAGGGATGGAGTATGTTTTTTTAATTTTTGGTAATTGAACAGCAACTGCAAACCTCACCACAGAGGACGTCCTTCGGCTGCACCCCGAGGACAGGCTACGAAACAGCGAGGACACGAAGCAGAAAAAATACAACTAATTGCCGCGGATCTGCGCAGATTTAGCCGCGAATCAAAACGAATGCACGCGAATTGGGAAGAGACTGCGCCGGAGGCGAATTAAGATGCGTCGCCCCTGTTTCCTGGAGGCGCTTCGCTGTGGGCCTTGAAAGCCTTCGTGTAGTCTTCTATAAATTCGTCTATGTTATCCCTCACTGCGATCTCCTTCTAAAATGTGTAGCCGCGATTCCATGAGCCAACCTCTTTAAGCTATTTAAGGCATCGGGGCCGTGAATCTGCCGGACGGTTCGCAAGTGATGGCCGAGCCAGTCCAGTGCATCCTGATCTGACACACCTGCTTCGCGATGATCTCCGCGCAAAATCAAATCAGAAATCTCCGCCACTGCCGCCATACTGACAAAACAGCCATTGGCAATTAGCTCTCCAGACAAAACAAAATTCTGACAGTAGCGGTTACCCATCAACTATCTTGTCCTTATTCTCCCTTACATAATCACGAAGTGCCTTAAGCTCCGCCTCGAGTGCTGGAACCTTTTTCGCTCCTCCGTTTGCGAGATCCTGCATCACTTCCCGCTGAATTCTCTGAATTTCCGCTTCGATCGATGATTTCGTCAAGGGTATGTTTTGCTTTATCGACATAAACTCTTCTCTCCGCGTCCAGTTTAACTTCTGTATCAGCTCGCAGGTCGTTCAGATATTCATAGATATTGCGTATTCGATGGAGAACATCGACTCCATAGTATTTCAAAGTGGCCTGCCACATATCTCGTGCAAAGCGCTCAGCCTCTTGTAATGTAAGCTCCACAGCCTCTCCGAAGGCAACATCACTCATGGCCTCCATTACAATGGTGACATCATCCGTCTTGCCTGTTTCCCGTTCGATACGTGAACGCATTGGTTTAAGGTACGGATGGTCGGAAAGCTCTTCATACGGTACGCCAGCCGCTATGTCAGCCGGCCCAGATCCACCTCGTGTGACAGAGTGAAAAAGCTCTTCAGAAACTGTATCTACATGTTCAGTCTGATCGGCTGTTTTCTCTGCGATGTTCAAGCCTTTTTGCGCATCAATGGCGCTTTCGAGAGCCTGTGCAAAGGTCTCAAGCCTCTGCCGCGTAAAACCGCTGCGCTGCTGATCCGCCAGCTTTCGGACTCCCTCTACCCATTTCTGAGCATAGTAAGGTGGCACGTTCGCACCTGAACGCTCGCCGCCGCTAACATGATTCAGGATTTTGTTTGCTGTCTCGTTCAAGACCAAATAGGCCGGAAGATTTCTTCCGGGCCGGACTACTCTCCATTCCATTTCTCTTGTCTCCTTAAAGCCAAGTTGCAATGGCGGCTGCTGTGGCGGTCCGGTGCGGCGTGGCCGACCAAAAGTTAAATCACTTGGTCTTACTGTCTGCAACCCGCTCCCGGTACGCACCACGACGCGCCTGAGATCGCGAGAAAGGCCTACGACTTTTCCGCTCTGCCCGTTGCGCAGAACAACCTTCTCTCCAGGAGCGAAGGTTGTGGTGACTGATTGAGAGTTGCGGGCCAGGAATTTCTCCAGGGCTTGCCGGTGCATGGCCGCAGCCTGGTCCCAGTAACGGGCCCGCTCCGGTGAGCCTTCGGGAAAGTTGCGTCCCTGGGTGTAGAGTCGGTGCGTCTGATCGGTAATGGCCTGAATTTCCGGCGTGACGATCTGCACTTCCGCGGCGCTGCCGTTGGGCATCTGCAACTGGAGGTTGGTGCTGGGATAGCCTGCCTTCTCTCGCGGCTCAAGGAATTTGTCATCCACATTGATTACGGGAAACTGCTGGCGCAGGCGCGCGATGAGCTGATCTTTAGCGGCAACCGTGCTGGCAACGATCTGGGCGGCAAGGTTATCGCCGATGGTACTGGGCGGCTTGCCATCCGCGACCTTCTCTTCCAGACGCTGCAAGCCCTTTTGCGGACGCAGACGATCCAACCTGGCTCCGGGAACCGAGGCCGCAGCTTGAGAAAGTTTGGTCGTGAGGTAAGGCGCTGAGTCGGCGGCCAAGCGCTCGTTTTGCACC
>DATDGL010000187.1:0-14661 GCA_036522115.1 Candidatus Angelobacter sp. | reverse complement strand
CAAAAAAAGAGCGGCCTGTTTCGCCGCCCTGAATTCCGGTTTCGCAAATCAATTAATACTTCTGTGGAGCGGTGTTGTCCTTTGAGCCTTCCACTTTCAGGCGGTCCACAACCTTCATGCCGCCGGCATTGGACTCCGCAATTTTCTTCGCAGTTTTCTTCTGCTCCTTGCCGGTGACTGTGCCGGTCAACTCCACTTTGTTGTCGTTTACAGTCACGTTTATGTTGGCGGTGGCAAGGCTCTGGTCCTGCTGTAGCGCTTTCTGGATATTGCTCTGCGCGTCAGTCGAATTGGCCGCGGTGGCGGTGTTGTTCTGGGAAGCTTGGCCGCTCATTCCAGCACCGTTTGGCGAGCTGCTCGGATATTGCGGAGCGGTGCTCTGCTGGCCGGCCATGAAGCTGGAGCCCATCGGAGGCATGGGGCGAGGCGATGAAGCCGGCTGTGTGGGCCTCTCAGTTCCAGTCTTTCCCTCGGGATTGTTCGGCGGGATAGCGCCAGGCATCGCGCTCGGAGCCACAGGCGCATTCGCAACCTGAAGATTGTTGACGATGCTCAGGTCGGGAGCAGCCGAGTGGGCAACCTGCTCAACCTGATTTTTCTCCATATCAGAGGTGACCGTTCCGGTGAGTTGGAGTTTGTTGTCGTCTGTAATACTTACGGTCACGCTGTCAGCCGAGGCAGGCAGTTGGCGGCGCAACGCGCTCTGAATGTCCGCCTGGGCCTTGGGCAGCATGGTGGTGGAAGCAGCCCCGGTTTGTCCCGCGCTTTCATCAGGATGTTGCATCGTGGGTGGCTGCTGTGACGGCAGTTGCTGCGACGGAAATGTTGGGGGTGTTGATGGCTCTTTCTGCATGCCTGTCTGAGCCAACGCAAAGCCCACCCCGAACGTCAGGATAAGAGCCATTCTGCACAGATGTCTCATATTTTCTCGCCTCCTCTTTTTTCTTCTGCTTCTTCTTTCAATGTCCCGGAAAATTAAACTTGCGCCGCAGGTGCGCATCCATAGCGCAGGCGCATGCCGGGAACGTGAAGAGATCCGCGCCCTTTGTTGATTCTGTCTGGTTGGATGCCGTGAGCTTAGCGAGGTTGGCCTTGCAGCTCTGTAAATCGAGAGATGCCGGCGACGAATCGGGCCATCTAAAAAAAAATAAAGGGCGGCGCAAGGCCGCCCGAAAATACTATCTATTCCCAATGTTATTTCTTGGGGGTTTCAGGCGGAGTTGCAGGTGAAGTGGCCCCTTTCTCTACCTTCAAGTGGTCCACTACTTTCATCCCGCCGGCATTCGATTCCGCGATCTGCTTCACGGTAGCCTTCTGATCTTTGCTGGCGACGGTTCCGTTGAGTTCAATTTTGTTGTCATTCACGCTCACGTTGACGTTTGCGGTCGACAAGGTGGAGTCCTGCTGAATCGCTTTCTGGATTTTGTCCTGAACATCTCCACCGGATTGAGAACTCGGGCTCATGCTGCCGGTCTGATCGCCAGCCGCAGGCTGAGTTGCCGGAGAGGTCTGGCTGCCGGTCTGGTAAGCAATCAACTGCACCTTCGGCGGCTTGCTGGTGGCGGGCGGGGCGCTGGCCGGATTGGTCGAGGAACCGTTTACCGTCAGTTTATTTACAACGTCCGAATTAGGAGCAGCGGTACGGGCGATCTGTTCCACCTGTTGCTTCTCCGCATCAGAGCTAACGGTTCCGGAAAGTTGGATCTTATTGTCGTCGGTTGAGGACACAGTCACGTTATCTGCGACGTTCGGCAACTGCTTCCGCAACGCGCTTTGAATATCGGACTGCGCGGTGGCAGAGCCTGCACCCTTTTGTCCCATCTGGCTGTTGTCAGGGACCTGTGATCCTGACGGTTGCGATGAAGGCGTGGTTTGGGCTAGAGCTAGGCCTGTACCGAGCACCAGAAGGAACGCCAATTTGTAAAGCTGCTTCATAGTTTTTTCGTCTCCTGCTTGATTTTTTGAGGCTGATTCAATGCTTTCAGAGTGTTAACACCCAAGTACATGAGGCATATTTGCGACGCAAAGTGGCGTTTGCTGTTTGGTAAGATTGCCTGCCCGCTGCCTGAGTTGGCTATCCAGCGCTGGAAATCGAGAGCTGCGGAATAGGTTTGCCAGACATCCAGAATTCAGAACATCGTAATACCGGTAGCTTAGTCCGGGTTAAGAATCGAGATCGCCGTAATCGGGTGATCGGAACAAAACCCAAAGATTTTCCCAGATGCATTTCACACATATTGAAGAAGGAGAGAAATCTCGGCCCCATGCGATTGATTAGCCGGCAGGGACTTCTCTCCCGCCCATTGCAGAAACTGCTTCAAGCATAGGCCTCCCAAAAAACAAGCGGGATTCGAGGTAAACTGCAAAAAACATAAATCAATATCTTTAAGGCACAGATGTAGCCAGGCTGACTTTGTGTTTGTCCAGCAGAGATCCGGTAGCGTGATCTACCTCCGCCAGGGCCCTTTGGTAGGAGATCTGGGCCTGCACTAAAGCAAGTTCGGCCTGGGAAAGCTGGTTTTGCGCGTCCAGGACAAAGAAGATGGTTTCCGCGCCCAGTTGATATTTTCGTTCTTCGGCAGACAAGTTCTTGGCAGAGAGGTCGCGTGAGGTCTGTGCAGCCGTAATGACCAACTCTGCCTGCTCCAGATCGTGCACCGCGTTCTTAACCTCCGAGCTGATGGTTTGTTCCACACTGCGTTTCTGGTAAAGGTCTTTCCGCTTGGAGACGAGCGCGACGCCCAGATCAGCCTGCGCTGCGCTGTTGCGGATGGGCAGACGCAACTGCAGGCTCATGCCGTACGTGGGAAAACTGAAACCACCAATCTGGCTCAGCGAATCGCTGAACCCTCCATTGGAGACCAAGATGGGATTGCCAAGGGCGTCCGCACCAAAGACCACGCCGCCCAGGCCATTGCTGGTGTAACTGGCGCCCAGGTTCAGGTCAGGTTTCAAATTATTATTGGCCAGCTTGACGTTGGTATCGTCAATCGCGAGTTGTTGTTTTTGCGCCTCAAGTTCGCGGCGGTTGTTAAGCGCCTGGCTGAGTATTTCCTGAAGATCAACGCCGGCAAGAGTACCGGTAGGCTCGGCCTTTTCCGTCAAATCCAGGTCCAGAGCGCCAATGCGGTCGTCCAGGTCTGCTCCCACCGTTTGCCGCAGCACGGTCTCCACCTGCTTAAGACTGTACTCCGCCTGAATTACCGCGATCTTACGCTGCGCCACCTGGGATTCCGAACGATAGATGTCCAGCGGAGGCAGCGCGCCCAGCTCCAACGCCCGCTTGTCGCGGTCATAGCTCGCCTGTGCAAGTTCCAAAGACTTCTTGAGAACCTCGAGCGTCTTGTGCGCCTGCACCACGTCCCAGTACTGGAAGATCACGCGTTGCAGCGTGTCGCTGACCTGCGCCTCAAAGGTCGCCTCCGACTGGCGCACGCCTCGTTTCGCAATCATGATCCCTGCGCGGTTGGGGAACAATCCTCGATTGCGCCAAAGCGGCTGCGAGAGCGAAAAGGTGAGCCCGGAGGTGAACGACGGGTTCACTGTGGCGAAGGTGCTGTTGGTGGTTGAGCGCGTGGAATTGAAGCTCGCACCCAGCGCGGTTCCGGTTTGAAACTCCTGAGAAAAGGAGATGCCCAGGGGCTGGTTCAACGTGCTCAGAGTGGAAGCGCCTGAAAGAGAAGAAGCACTGGGAGAAACGGAGCGTGTGGCGGCGAAATTGGAGACCAGCAGCGGGTCGAACGGCTGGCGTGCCCTCTGCACGGCAAATCGCGACAGATCGTACTGGGCGCGATTTACGCTGACATCAGTATTGTTGAGCAGCGCCAGCACAATAGCATCTTCCAACCCAAGACGCAGTTTGCCCTCAAAGACAAAATCTTCCAGATGAACCGGGCCCGGAACCTGCACAGGAGCGCTGCGCGAGTGAAAGATGCCACCAGAGTAAACCTGGGCGGCAGCGAATGTTGGGGCGAGCAGCAGGAGGAATGCGATTGCGTATTTTTTCATGTGGATCCTATCAGGGCATTTTTCGGGAAAGAACTTTCTTTCAACTGTTTACGACCTGAATGAACTCGGGTCGGGCACGAACAAAGTCAAGGCCCTGTCCAGAGAGGTGGAAGCATCGATGGCTAATACCGATCCCTACTCATACCGGATCGCTTCTACCGGATCCAGCCGGGCGGCCTTTCTGGCGGGATAAATGCCGAACAGCAGTCCTACAGAGACGGAGAAGGCGAAAGCTAAAAGAATTGAGTTGAAGGTTGTGACCGTGGACCAGCCGGCGAGCCACGCAATCAGCCTGGACATGCCAAACCCGAAGCCAATGCCAATCAAGCCTCCCAACAGCGAAATCAAGACAGCTTCCACCAGGAATTGCCGGATGACATCTCTTTGCCGGGCTCCCATGGCCCTCCGGATGCCGATTTCCCGCGTACGTTCCAGAATGCTGGCCAGCATGATGTTCATGATTCCGATGCCGCCCACCAGAAGAGAAATGGAAGCAATGGCGACCATGACCAGGTCAAAGATATGCTGCGTGCGTTGCTGCTGCGCCAGAAGCTCTGCCGGCGCAATCACGCTGAAATCGGCCGCATTGCGATGGGAGATGTTCAGCAGGGACCGCACCACGTCTGCCGTGGGAACAGTATCCAGCGCCGACGATAGTTGCAGGTACATGCCGTCGATTTCGTCTTTCATGTTGCTGCGGCTATCCTCCAGCCTCAGCATGGCGGTATAGAGCGGGACATAGATCAAATTGTTCATGTCCTGTGACGGAAGCGATTCCAGGGTGGTTTGGGCGCTGAGTTGCGGTCCGACCACGCCGATCACATGCAACCATTGCTCATTCACCTTGACATACTGGCCGACGGCTTCACCCTGCCCAAACAGGCTGGCCTTTGCGCCCTGCCCAAGCACAGCGACGGCTGCAGCATGCTCATTTTCGTCCTGATCGAAGTACCGGCCTTGCACCACCGCCAGGCTGGCAATCTGCTGATAGTTGGGACCCACGCCGTACACCACCGGCATCTCCTGCTGAGGTTTGGGAGACATCCGGCTGGGGATGAAACGCTTACGCGGCGTTCCCTGAACCACGCCCGAAACATTGGCCAATATCACGCGAAAATCGCGCAGGGTCAGACCCAGCGAAAGCTGGCGCACCTTCTGCCAATCTTCCCATGCGCTGACCTCGCGCGCTTCCACAATTACGTTGCGCACTCCCATCTGCTCAATCAACGCCATCACCTGCTGCCTGGCCCCGGCGCCAATTGAAAGCATGGCGATCACCGCGGACACGCCAAAAATCATTCCCAGCATGGTGAGGAATGAGCGCAGCTTGTGCATCATGAGGTTTTCCAGGCCAAAACTGAGGTCGGCAAAATACTGGGCCCAGTCGGCAGCGGAGAGGATCGGCTTGCCTTTGCGCAGTTGCATTACTGTCCCACACCCACCGGGCCGGAGGCCTTGGTCTTTTCCTGGTTCTTCAACTCTTCGGGGTTGACCAGCGCCACCTCAGTCCCCTCGGGCAGATCCACAGCAATACGATTTTCCGTGCGGAACTTCACTGTGGCGGCTGTGGGTTCAAAATTGTTTCCGCGCTTCACATAAATGATTTGTTTGCCATCCTTTTCAAACAGGCACTGTGCAGGCAGGTAAAGTTGGCCTTTGATCTGGTTGCCGCGGACCAGGATCTCAGCCGAGATCCCCGGACGCAAATCATTTTCACGATTCAGGAACGAAAACAAAACTTCAAAGCGCCCGATGGCGTTGGGGCCGAAATCATTGCGCGAAGCCATGCCGGCAATGGATTTGACCTTGGCCTGCACAGGAGGCCCGGCCTGAGCATCGAGACGGATTTCCGCCACCTGGCCTACATTCAAGTTCGAGCGATCACTCTCGTAAACCTTGGCCATGACCTCCATCTGGTCCAGGTCGAGGACCTCGGCCAGAAACCGGCCCGGATAAACCAGGTCACCCTCACGGTATTCAGGCAGGTTCATGCCATAAAAGGTCATACCACTGTCCATGTTTTCCTTAATTGAAACCAATCCATTGATGGTGGATTTGACCTGCATGCTATCGATGCCGCGTTGTGCCTGCTTCATGCCGAGAAGCGCGGTCTGCCGCTTTTCCTCCAGCAGCGCGATGGATGCGGTGTTGGAGGCGGCACGCGAATTGATGTCCTGCGCAAGCTGGGCCAGCCGCCGCCGGGCCTCTTCCAGATTCAGCAGGTTCTTGCGAGCATCAATCTCACTCATCAGTTCGTTCCTGCTCACTTCCAGTTCGGCGCGCCGGACGTCAAACTTCGCCTTCAGCATGGCTACTTTGTCCTGAGCAGTCTTTACCTCGGCATCTGCCTTGGCTTTGGCGATTTGCTGTTCCGCCTCGGCCAATTGCGAGCGGCTCTGCTCCAGGTTGTATTCCTGTTCGCTGGGATCAAATTCCACCACCACATCGCCAACCTTGACCTGCGTGCCGGTCCTGGCCAGCCGGACAATTTGCAGGGTCCCGGTCACAGATGGCGCTACGAGCATGGCGGAATGCGGTGTGCGCAATTCTCCCGGAGTATCAACGTCCAACTCGAGTGTTCCCTTCTGAACTCGCGTGGTCGGAATGACCCTGGGGGCCGGACGCAACTGCTGAACGGCAAAAGCAATTCCAAATCCCACCAGCAGCACGGCAGCGACGATGCTGAACCATTTGAAGGCGCTTTTTCTCATCATTTGTCCTGCTTCTCCCGGGTGGGATCTTTGAGCGCAACTTTTTCTCCCGGCTGCAGGCCACCGGCGATCAACAACTGGGTCCTTCCACGCCGCGCCACCTGCACCTGTCGTTCTTCAAATCGGGAACCATGGAGGACATAGGCGACGGAGCGTCCGTCCTTTTCAAAAACCGCTTCCACCGGCACCAGGATGCTGTCAGGAATCTTCTCAACCGCTATGCGCGCACTGGCGCTCAGTCCAGGACGGATGCGCGCATCGCTTTCCATGATCTCGAGCGCGATATCAAAATTCTTGGTGAACGGCCAGGAAGAATAGTCCAGCTTGGCCAGCGGGCTGACCTCAGCCACCTGCGCGGGAAATTCCTTGTCGGCAATGGCATCAATACGGACGGTGGCCGTTTGGTTGGACTTTAACAGTCCCCGATCGCTCTCATCTACACGGGCGCTCACGCGCACTGCATTCAGGTCAGGGAGTTGGGCGATTACAGCCCCCGACCAGGCGCGATCTCCCTCCTTGAAATCCGGCGTGCTGCCGCCCTGGGTCCAGTTGCGGGCCCGCTGGTTGGGCATAATGGTCACCATGCCGTCGGCCGGGGCCCGCAGCGTGAGAGAGGTTAGCTGCTGCCGGGCCAGCCGCACGTCAAAGAGGGATTTTTCCTGCTTATATTTCTTGGCGTCGATGTCTGCGTCCGTCGAGTTCCTGGTAGAGACGTCCTTTTGTTGCAGCTCTTTATACTTCTGTTCGGCGTCGGCCAGCTTCAGCCTGGTCTCAGCGCCATAGATTTCAGAGAGTATCTCCTGCTTGCTGCTATCCAACCTGGCTCGATCCACGTCATAACGCCCTTGCAACAGATCGGTTGCCTGCTGCTCCCGGCTAAGACGCGCCTCAGCCTTACTGTGATCAATGTCCGCTTCGGCGGATTTCAATTCAGAGAGCCTTTGGTCAAGCGTGGCCTTGAGCGTAGTGGTATCAAACTGCACTACCACATCACCCTTTTTGATCATGCTGCCCATTGGGGCCAGCTTCACAATCTGGAGGTCACCGGCGATGGAGGGCGCAGTGAGTTGAATGGAATGCAGTGCCTTAATGTTGCCGCGGATGGAAATGTTGTCCACGAATTCGCCGCGCTTCACCTCAGCGGTAGGCACATTCGGAGGCGCGGAGCGCCGAAATGCCAATCCCACTCCGGCAACCAGCACAATGACTCCGGCAATTGCGGCCAGCCCCTTGGGCCCTTTGAAAAATCCGCTGTGAAAGAATTTCTTCATGTATTGGAGTTGCGCAGGACTACTGCGCCTCTCTCCACTCCTGAAACAATGACCTGCTCGAGGTCGCTGGCTGCGCCGAGCTTTACTTCCCGCCGCTCAAATCCGGAGCCGTTCTTCACCTGCACATAGCTGTGGTTGTTTTCCGTAACGATCGCGTCCCGCGGCGCGACCAGCACACCCGGCCGGCGATCAAGTTGGACATCCACCGCTGCGGAAAGATCCGGCAATAGTTTGGGGTCGCTGCCATTGATGGCAACCAGCACGGTAAAGACCCGTACCCTGTTATAGAACGCGCTGGTCTGGGCCACGGCGGCAATGCGCTCCACCTGCCCGGCAAAAGAGAGATCGGGGTAGGCGTCCAGGTTGATGCGCGTACTCTGTCCTTCGCGCAAGTCATCAATATCAGCCTGATTCACGCGCACCCGCACTTGCATCCGGCCAGGATTGACAACCTGCATGAAAGCAAAGCCGGGACGAACCTCGTCGCCTTCCTGCACGTCAGAGAGGCTGCCGCCCTTCCACATGGAGTTGATGACGGCCACACCATCCACAGGAGACTGGATCACCATTTTTTCCGTGTTCCCCTCGGCCCAGCGTGCAGCGGCCTGAGCGCGGTCGCGCTGGATCTCCAGCACGCGCAAGTCCGCCAGGTCCGCCTTGCGCTTCAGATCAAACGTCTCTTGCAATTGCTGGAGGGTCGCGCGGGCCTGTTCCAGATTCAGCTCATTTTTTTCGGCGTCAATCTTGGAGAGGATTTCATTCTTCTTGACTTCCAGTTCCGCGGTCTTCTCCGCATCTTCCGCCGCTTTTAACTCCGTTTCATCGGCAGCGCGAGCGGCCGCCTGGTCGGCTTGCTTCTTCTTGATCTGCTCTACCAGGTCGCGATATTCGGCCTGTTTATCCAGGACATTGCGAAGCTGGGCCTGCCGGTCAAATTCCACCAGCACGTCTCCGCGGCGGACCTGGCTGCCGCTGGCAACCAGCCTGGTGATAATGAGGGTGCCCAGTCCCTGGCCGGAGAGCCGGGGAGCCGCAATACCGTGGGAATCAACTGCTTCCACAATGCCGTGCAGCCGCATTGAGGTAACAAAATCCTTCTGCTCCACCACCGCGGTACGCACGACCTGAGCACCGGACGCACTGCCATTGCTAAACGTGAGGCGGCTGGCCACCACAAGGATTACAAGCACAACGATGGCAGCCAGGAACGTCCAAAGAACCCATCGCCTGCGCCGGCGAGGAGGCGGTGATTCCGGAATCGGGACAGGCGTGGGCCCAGGCGCGCTGGGAACATCGCGCACCGGCATAACCTCCGGAGCCGCAGATAAATTGGACCTAAACTCTTGCGCCACTTATTTCAAATCGAAAACCGGTGAGTCATCATACCGCACATAACCGTGGGGAACCAATGATTTAGACTCGTTACTTTCGGTTTCGTCCCTAAGGGTTTTTACTATCAAAGAATGCATGGGCCATAGATTTCTTGCGCTCTGCCAGGTTGGTTTTTTAGCTTGGGGCGCGCTTCAAGAGCTGGCCTCGAATCCCCGCCGCGGGCAAGCCCTTGGACGCTGGATCGTTTTGTAGCTCGGGCATAGGCCCTGAAATAGCCGCTAGAGGGTAGGGGATCCCTCGCTGCGCGCTCCGGGATAAAATCCAAAAAACTCAGGTCTTCTCCTCCGGCGGAGGCAGATGCCTGAATGCCCGCCACAGCAAGACGTCGTAGATAATCTTTAGTCCGCCGCCGAGCCAGAGAGGCGCAGCCAATGCAATGTTCTGCATGAACAAGCCCGCCACGCCCGATGACACCGCCCAGGCAACATTTCGGGTCAGGTTGGTGATTCCACTGGCGTAGGTTCGCTCTACCGGACGCACAACTGCGGCAACATACGATTGGCGAGTGGGAACGTCCATTTCTACCAGCGACTCCCGCAGCAGAAACAACATCACGGCCCACCTGGCTGACGGAGCAAAAGGTACTGCAATCAGAAAGATGCTGGAAGGCAGATGAGTGAAAACCATGGTCTTCACGAGCCCGATGCGTTGCGCCAGAAATGCGGCGCCGAGATGCGACACCGCATTGAGCAGATGGACGGTGAAAAACAAAACGGCCAGATATCCCTCAGCGATTCCAAACCGGCGGAAAAACCAATAAGAAACCAGCGCATCCAGCAGGAACCCTCCACCCAGGCTGTCGATGGCAAACAATGCAGACAGCCTGGCCACCATGGTCTTGGCTTCCGGCGAAACCAGCCTGCTTTGCTCACCCAGCGAACCCGCATGAACAACCTCGACCTCAGGCGATAAGAAGAGGTACAAGACGGCAGCCAGAAGATTGAGGGCTGCATAACCCATGAACAGAGTGCGATAGGAATGCGCCAGGTCTATGTTCCACAGCCGTTGCTCGAGCGCCGGAAGGCCGGCAGCCAGAGCGCCCAGCGCGCCACTGGTATCCAGAACAAGGTTGTACCAGGAGAAAACCCAGGTTCGTTTTTGATCTGAAACCAGGCTGGGAAGTACTGCCTGTTCCAAGGCATAAGAGGCGCTGCGGTCCGTGCCCATGCCGTTGAGCATGCCCAGGAAGGCAAGCGCGGCCAGCGCGGGCATTCCCCAATGGAAAATAAGCGGCAGCGATCCGATCGCAGTCAGCAGTGAGAGAACGACCAGGGTCTTACGGCGGCCCAAGTGGTCTGCGCGGAAAGCAATAAAAATGGTCGCGGTGGCCGCCCCTGCCAGTCCCGCAGCAATGACCAGGCCGATCTTGGCGGCAGAAAGGCCCTGGCGGTAAAGAAATACTCCCAACACAACTCCAAGCAATCCAATGCTGAAGGAGCGCTGCCAGGCGGCCAGGTAAATCACGATCAGGTTGCGGGAAGAACTTTTCATTTCCGTCTGCTTATTACACTAACCTCTTTGGTTTGCACAGGTCTAATCTTGTGTTCCCCTTGACCGTTGACAGGAGCAGGTGTTAAATTCCTGTCAATAACTGACGGGAGATTGGACCATGGGCAAACCCACAGACCTGGTGCAAGGTACGCTGGACCTGCTGATTTTGAAAACCATCGCTCTCCAGCCGATGCACGGCTGGGGCATTGCTCAGCGCATCCGCCAGCTTTCCCGTGACGTGCTGCAGGTGCATCAGGGCGCGCTGTATCCGGCGTTGCACCGGTTGGAGCAGCAGGGCTGGATCCGCGCCAGGTGGGGGGAATCTGAAAACAACCGCCGCGCCAGGTACTGCTCGCTTACGCGCGCCGGGGCAAAGTATCTGGAGCAGCAGCAGGCCAACTGGAACAGGCTGTCTGTGGCCATTGACCTGGTGCTCGAGAACGCTTAAACACGGTTGAAGTCTCCCCATGCGTTGGCATCACAAACTGTACCTTCGGTTCTGCTCCCTGCCGCAGAGAAAAAAAATCGACCACGAACCCAGCGATGAACTCCAGTTGATCACAATCCTTTCTTCCGCAAAAATTCCGCCACAAGCTCCTTCAGATCCCGATGCTCGCCATCCACGGCGTAATTCAGCCGTCGCATGTCATCTTCCGTGATCTTGCCGCCTAGTTCGGCCAGTGCTTTGCGCAATGCCGGGTAGCGCGCCCACGTCTGCTCTCGTATTACCGGCACCGCATCGTAGGGAGGAAAATAATGCTTGTCATCTTCCAGTACGACCAACCCACGGGCCTGGATCAAACCGTCAGTAGCCGAGCCGACCACCACGTCCACTTGCTTCTGGGACAAAGCGCGATACAACAAACCCAGGTCCATCACGCGCGGGGACCCGGCGAAGCGCAGGTTGTAAGCTTTGGCCAGCCCGGCAAAGCCATCGGGGCGCTCTAAGAATTCATATCCCACCCCCATGCGCCATTGAGGATACTTAGCCAGATCCGAAATGGTCTTCATCCCCAACCGCCCTGCATCATCGCCACGAATCACCAGGGCAAAACTGTTGTTGAAGCCCAACGGCCCACTCACCTCAAGGTTGAAACGGCGTCTGTACTCGTCCCGAACGCGTTGATAAACCTGGGCAGAACTCCCTGAAGGTTTTTGCTTGAGAATTGCAGTGAGCGCCGTGCCCGTGTATTCGGGATAAAGGTCAATGCGGTCCGCCAGCAGTGCCTGATGGCAAATATAGCTGCCGGCCAGATAAAAACGCCGCTCCACCGGCAACCCGGTCTTGTTCTCGATGTGCTGCGCCAGAATCTCTCCCAGCACAGCTTGCTCGGTAAAATTTTTTGATCCGACAACAATGCCTTGATGACCCGGGCTGCAGCCTGCGAGCACGAGGTTAGCTAACGCGAGAATGAACAACAACCGCGCTAAAACATAGGTGCTGCAGACTAGCGGCCTGACTATATCCACTCTACCGTATCCCTTCAGCCGGAAATGGCCGCGCGGGCCACTCACTCAGCTTGTCGTTCTTCCGATGCACCGATTGCGTACACAACCAACAAGGTCGATCAGGAGCTAGCGGCTTTTACGAACTATGCTCCCGGCGGAGCGATCCTAGTGACGTCTCTGGAGTCTTTTTTCCAGCAGGCCAAAGCCAAAATCCGCGGCCAGCGCCAGCAACGCGGCAGGAATCGCGCCCGCCATAATGAACTGGTTATCCACCATGGCCACGCCCCGAAAGACGAACTCTCCCAACCCGCCAGCGCCCACCGCCGCCGCGATCGTGGCCACGCCGATGGCAATCACCGTCGCCACGCGGATTCCGGCCATGATGGTTCCGAGGGCCAGCGGCAGCTCAACCTGAAAGAGGAGCTGTCCATCCGTCATTCCCATTCCTCGTCCCACTTCACGAATTGCGGGATCAACTCCCATGATTCCTGTATAGGTATTGCGAATGATGGGAAGCAACGAATAGAGAGCAAGCGCCGTGATGGCCAGCCGGTCTGCGCGCGCTGCCAACCAGGGCAGCGGCAAAAGAAAGCCAAACAGCGCCAGGCTGGGAATGGTCTGGACAAGATTGCTGATGCCGAGCACCGGCGCGCGCAAACTCCGGCGACGAGTCACCAGAATTCCCAGCGGGACCCCAACGCCAATGGCCAGCAGCATGGCGATGCCTACCATGCTGATGTGCTCCAGCGCGGCACGTGTAATCTCGCTCCAGTGGGCGATGAAGAAATCTTTCAGGCTCATGGGCTACTTCTCCAGGTTTTCAAACAGGTTCATCTCCGAACGCAGTACGTTGACGTAGTCGGAGACTACCGGCTCTTTCGATTGCAGGAATTCTCGCGGCGCGTAGACTCCCAGAAGCCGTCCTGCATCCATAACAGCAATGCGCGTGCCTAAAAGCATGGCTTCACGCACATCATGGGTCACAAAGATTACGGTTTTGTCCAGACGCTGCTGCAAAGATTTGAATTCGCGTTGAATGCCCGCGCGGGTGAGCGGATCGAGCGCGCCAAAGGGTTCATCCATCAGCAAGATTGGCGGATCCGATGCCAGGGCCCGCCCCAGGCCGACGCGCTGGCGCTGTCCGCCGGAAAGCTGGTTGGGATAGCGATTGCGAAACTGCTCCGCCGGCAGCCCAACCAGCTCCAGCAGCTCTTCCGTACGCCGCCGGATCTTTTCCAGCGGCCATTTTTCCAATCGGGGCACCAACCCGATGTTGCGTTCCACTGTGATGTGCGGAAACAGCCCGACATCCTGAATGGCGTAACCAATATGCCGCCGCAAACGAATCACATCCCAATCGTGGATTGCCTTGCCATCCACCATGATTTTTCCCTGCTGGCAGGTCAGCAATCCATTGATCAGTTTGAGTGTTGTGGTCTTTCCCGAACCGCTGCGCCCCAGTAGAACGAGCGTCTCTCCACGCTGTACGCACAGGTTGAGATTGGAAAGCAGCGGTTGCCCCTCTGCCGTGCGGTAGGTAACATCGACAAACTCGACGGCTGCACTTCCGGCTGGATCGGCCATAAAGAGAGCCAATCCTAACAGAATCGGGATATCAGGTTACCGAGCACGGGAACAGCATCGGAACGCTGCCGGATTCGTCAGGCCATATCTTCGTGCTAGAGTGTGTCCGCGGAGGTGAACACATGTTTCCGCAACTATACAATTATTCCAGCATAGCCCTCCTTCTGCTGAGATTCATGGTCGGCATCATCTTTGCTTACAGTGGATGGAGCCACCTGAAAGACCCGCAAGGCCGCAGCAAGAGCATTGGCATGAGCAAGGGCTTCATCATTTTTCTCGGCGCGGCTGAATTGGCCGGCGCTCTGGGAGTTATCTTCGGCGTCCTGACGCAACTGGCTGCCGCCGGACTTATTCTGCTGATGCTGGGCGCAATCCAGAAAAAGATGATGGTCTGGCACAGCGGCTTCTGGGGCAAAGGAAACCAGGGCTGGCACTATGACCTGATGCTGGTTGTGATGAACATCGTGATCCTCGTCATGAACGGAGGACTGTATGTGTTGTGGAAATGACCTTAGCTGTCGCCATACACCGGAATGGCGGCGCCATGAATCAGCTTGGCGTCATCACTGCATAAGAACAGGATCGCGCGGGCAATCTCTTCCGGCTTGGGCCATTTGGAAAAATCCGCGCCCGGCATGGCCTTCCGATTCGGCTCCGTGTCAATGATGCTGGGCAGAACAGAGTTGACGCGAATGCCCGTCCCTTTCAGGTCTTGCGCAAGGCAATCAAACAAGGCGACAGAGGCCGCCTTGGAG
>DATDGL010000186.1:0-10257 GCA_036522115.1 Candidatus Angelobacter sp. | reverse complement strand
ATTGACTCTCACCACTCCGGCTGTAATGCTGGTAACAGGCGTACGAAATACGCCGATCGCCCTCGGGCGACCGGGATTTTATTGGTCCCGGCAATGGTCTTTGACAACTGAATATAAAGAGTGGAGCGCAGCCGCCCTCGGCTGCGGCCCTTAGGCGCCGCCACAGCCCGACGCAGCGGGAGAAGTGTGTACCCGGCTGACATTCTGGGTCGAAGCGGGTGTGTACCGGCCCGTAGGGTCTGTGGTGGAGGAATGGTGGAGGCATGGTGGAGGAATCAAAGTCCTCCTCCTCCCATTCGTCCTCCACTTATCTCCAACGGAATCAGCGCAGTGGAGGAAGAGGACGAAGAGGACGAATCAGCCCCATGCTTGGATATAGGTTAAATCCCCCCATTTCAAATGTTACCGAAATCTCCGATTCGCACGTCGGATGCTGGTTATGGCTGAAACGGGCTTGAACCATGCTTTTATCCGTCTGTACGGAGTGGGCGATTCCGCAACGAAAAACCCTTCTGCAACCGATTCTGCAACCGATTTTCCTTTTGTTCTCAAAAGCATGCGCAGAATGTACGGAATTCAGGGTAAAACTGCTATGGGGTCACGGCCTGTCTCGCCTTCTCTCCGGCCCAGGGATTGTGGCATGAATATCTCGCGCTGCCTTCAGGCCTGACTCGTAGGCGCCGGGATAAGAACCGTTATAGATCGCGCGGGCGGTCCCTTCTCCCGCGAAAAACAAGCGCTTTCTCCCCTTTGCATCCTCCACCGGTTCAGCCAGGATTTCGCGCTGGTACCAGCTTCCCGGCTCGGCCACCGAATAGGCGCCAAATGAAGTTGCATCGAGGCTCCAGCGAGTTACATGGATTCCCTCTTCTTGAATGTCCTCGTCGGTCCCTTTTTCACCGGACATGTTGGAGAGAGCAGACTTGGTGATTGCAATCGAGAGATTGTCGCATTTCGGGTTGCTTTTACCGGAACCTTGCTCTATGCTCTCGCACCGCCTCTCCAGCGCCTTCGCCCAGTCTCCGCCAAAGAAGCCGATAGCGATGTTCTTGTTCAGCGGCTTGATCACGAAAGCCATGACCACCCGCGTTCCATCCACCAATGGAAGATTCTGCTTTTTCGCGAAGTCCAGTGCCTCCCTAGGAAGCTCTCCTTCATAGAGGATCCATGAATTCTTCGGCTCTTTCGGAAAAATATCTCGCTTGAGGGGGACGATCACCTTCTGCATGTTGCCCATCTGCAAACCATCAATGGCTGCGAGTTTCTCTTTCGGCAGTTCCGGTTTGAACGCGATTCTTTTTTTCTTCAACACTCCAACCGAGACGGTAACCAGTGCATTCGAACCCTCAAAGACTCTCCCCCCGGCGCTCACCTTTACGCCATCCACTGAATAATCCACCTCCGTGACCGGCGAGTTCAGGCAGACCGGCAAGCCCTCCCCAAGTTTCTTGACGAAAGCGCCCATTCCCTGGTCGATGAGGTCATCTTCTCCGGCTTCAAAGTGTGCGCCGTCAACCGCGGAGGTCTTGCCCAGTTCAGCGGCGCTCTCCAGCGGACCGGCGTTCGCGATGAGTAAAGGAATGATGTCGCTGAACTCCCTGGCATGCGGCACGTACTGTTCTGCCACGTCACTGGTAATGCGCAAATCCTTGTCCGCCATGGTGCAGAATTTCTCCGGGGAAAGGACCGGCCCGCGGCAAAGCTCGCTTAAAACAGAAATCCTGCTAAACGGAATCCTGTGCTGCAGATCGCTGCAAATTTTCTTTCGCGGCACGTGGCTTTTGTATTGGCTGCACGCAAACTCAGCCAGGGCGTGCTGGTCCTCAACGGACTTGCCGGCCAGCGTCACCGCATCTTCGTATTCTTCCACGGCATGGTCAAAGACTTTCTTCTCTTCGTCGCTGGCTTCCTTGCCGTTGACGAAGTAGGGAAGATTGAGTTCGGTGCGCTCCCGCTGGAAGCCCATGGAGTCAACCAGCCCGGTGAGCGGGTTGGTGGGAATGCCGTGAATCCACGCTCCTCCGTAATCGATGGGGACCTTGTCATCGCCGATATAGCCGACGTACGCGCGGCCTCCTATCCGATTGTTTGCCTCCAGGATCAGGACCGAGTGATTCAAGTGCTGCAACTCCTTCGCCGCACTGAGTCCCGCAATCCCTGCCCCGACGATGATTACGTCGTACCGATGGGCCGGGTATGTCCCGTTGGGCGGCGTGCAGTCGGCTTCGTCCAACGGCTGGGGCATGGTCATCGGCGCGGCCCGTTGCGGATACATCGTTACCATGGCAAGCGCCAATACCATATTGAGAAGAGCAAAACTCGGCCATTCCAGATTGAGACCAGCCGGTCGCAGGCGTAAACCCACCGTGAGGCGAGTGATAATCCTCTTCAGCATGGACGCACCCTCAGGTTTCGAAATAGCTTTGAATTGTATCCCAGCCCACAGGGTTGAAGAACAGTCCCGCCCCGCGTCTTAAGCATGGCGGCCGTGCGGGGCAAAGTCGAGAGCTAACTTGGCCTCTGACTGGAATCCAAAAAACTCGGTTGTACAAAATTTGTACAAAGCAAATGCGACCCTGTTGAAATCATTGAAAATATTGAGGGAAGATTTGGTGGAGCTAGTCGGGATCGAATGGCTTCGGTCCTTGAAAACAGGCAAGTTATTGATTTGTCGAAGTCCCTACAATGCCCAGAATGCCTAGAAAGCCTGCATTCCCTGATTCATTGTACGTTTATTGTACGGTGATTTTGTTCAAAATCAACCGCCCAGTCGTGATCTGAGCTAGACGAGGAACAATAAACACCACTGGAAGTGCGGAATCTGATCGCCGCCGAAATGGAGATCACGTGTCGAACCAAAAAACGGGGCAGTCTCTTGATCCACATTCATAGTGTGTCACCCAGCAGAGCAGGCAAGGCCACTTGCTTTTCCCTTCAAATTTGGAAGGACTGCTGATCTGATCGCGGACATGGCAGAGAGACAAACTGCCGTTGAAATGCCTCGAAGTTCAAGTTTTAAGTTGTCGAAGAATTTTCATGTGATTGCCTTGGTTGGCGGTTGCAGAATCTAAACTACTGCAGTTCCAATGTGTCCTTTTTCGAGAAATCAAATAGGGCAGGTATTTGGAAGTGGCGCGTACCTGAACTTTTGCCAAACCTGGCCCCAGCAGCCTTCGACGCAGAATCTGTCGATTGATCCGTTGTTATGAACTTCGGCAACTTCCTCGACAAGCTGGCCACACAAATCGTTTTTGACAAGTGCGTCTAACCAGGTGGCACTCGCACCTTCGAATGTGAGGAAGCAATACAGGGTTGGAGAAGGTTATGGAAGATTTACGATGTGGGCAATGTGCAGGTGAAGCGCTCTGTAGGATATTTTGCTGACGATTGAGGCGGGCTCTTTCGGGTGGATGACCCGCGGATTGCGCTATTTATAGCTGTCACGGGCAGACTAACGGCCTTATGCGATTCGGCTACTGGCCCGATCGGCCATTGGCGAGGTGCGGCCTTCCATAAATGGAGAGACCTGGAAGGCTGCCTGCAGTTCTGTACCTCGAATGAGAAGACGGAGCACTGGCGAAGTCATATAGGTGGTGGCAACAGCCATTATTACGAAGAGGCAAAATACTGGTTTGGAAATAATGCCTAGATCGTAGCCAGTATTCAGCACGACCAACTCCATCAGCCCGCGTGTGTTCATCATAATGCCGACAGAGAATGCTTCACGCCAGGTAAGTCCGCTCAGTTTGGCTACTACGGAGCAACCCCCGAATTTCCCTACGGATGCCGCAAGGATCACAACGGCACAGGTGATCAATGCTGCACGACCGGTTATCGACCCGATGTCGGTTCGCAAACCGGTCAAGGTAAAGAATATGGGCAAGAAGAAAACGGTGACAAAGTCACGCATGCGTTTGTTTACGGCCGCGCAAAATGCCTTTTGGTCATGCAGGATACCTCCCATTACAAATGCCCCGAATACAGAGAATATTCCCAGGGCAGTTGTGATTGCAGCGGAGGCTAGACAGAAAACTATAAGGTGGGCCAGAGCAGCGGAGGAGAGGTCACCGCCAGAGTCGCGCATGACCCAACGCGTCCATCTCACCAGCAACGGTCGGACAAGAAAAATCATCCCCAGAATGTAGATGACAACCTCTGCCGCCGATACCAGAAGGCGAGCGAGGTCAAACCGAGCTACCACCGCGTCAGAAATCAGGACAAGAAGCAGCCACCCAACCGCATCACCCACAGCGGCAGCCGTAATCGTAAGCGCCCCCACCCTGCTCTTATTGAGGTTGAATTCGATCAGGATGCGGCCCAGCACGGGCATGGCGGTAATGCTAATAGCCAAGGCAACAAAGAGGGTAAATCCGTGCGCATCCACGTGCGGGTTCATTTGCGAATAGATCCATCCCCCGAGTAACATTCCCAATCCAAATGGCAGAATAATTCCGACGGCTGAGATGGATAACGCAACCGGCATCGATGTAGCCAAATGGCTAAAGTCAAACTCCATGCCGATCAGGAACATTATGAAGATGAGTCCGATCTCACTGACTGTGCTCAGGCGGGGTCCGGTAGCTGGATTAAATAGAAACTGCTGCGCCTGGGGCCACAATGCGCCAAAAACGGAAGGCCCGAGGATCAAGCCAGCGGCAATCTCTCCGCAGACTTGAGGTTGGCCAATGCGCCTAAACAGAGCGCCGACGAGCCTCGCGGAGCCCACGATTAAAATGAGTTGAATGATAATGTCCATTGTTGAGCCTGAAACGGCACGGATTCTATGTCAGTACATCAACCGTCCTCAGAGTAGTGCGGGCGAGGACTCAAGTCGGCCAGAAGGTCACAGCCTGCTGTGGGAGGCCAGGGAATTGGTTCCCTCCAAGTGTTTGGAGATTTTTTGGGTTATTGCCGACCCGCATCCGTGGCCAAGAGCACATAGCTCGGTAAAAGACTCTTTCTATCGCTTGCCCACCACAAAAGAGTGAACTGGATCAGGGCGGTAAAAGACTCAATCTCGTTTTAAAGTAGCGGCCAATTCCCTGGCATCCAGCTTCACCAAGTGCCCTTTTCCTTTGATTATCTGCGCAATGTAAGCGCAGTCACTTCACTTGTGGCGACCTACAATACAAGTAGAAGCGCAGTAGGCCGATATTTGTGCTGAAGGCCGTGCGCGGCTGTATTGGGTTCTTCATCGCTTGCATCGATATCCAGCATGCTGTCCAGTTCACTAACGTCCGGCATCACGATGCGTCTGAGGGGATCGTCAGGATCCTTCCAATCGATGAGGCTGGCATAGTAACGGGACACTCGGAACTCGAAAACCTTTAAAACCGGTTCGAGTTCCTGCGCCGCCTGCGAGGGAAGATCTGGGATATTCGCAGGGGTACGAATAATGGACGATCCAGTCATAATCTCTCCTGTTGACACAAATTCACTGGCGCCATGGCTTGTGTTGATGATGGAGCCCGGCAATGGTCCCCGTATGAAGGCTGGCCAGTTACGATAAACAAAGCTGCTGGTATCAAACACTAGTGTCCTGACCGCTTGATTGTGTAGTTATAGGTACCTTGGGTCTTTTTTGCGAGTGAAGCCCCATTGAAGGGGAACCCGATGACGATTCATCCGCAGGGACTCAATTGGCCAACAGGCAAGGTTCTCCTCCACTGGTAAATAGCCGGAAGTCTTAGTATCTGCAGAGCAAGGTGCTCTACTCCTCGCGCAACGCCTTCTGCGGATCAATTTTGGCTGCCCTGCGCGCCGGCATGTAACAGGCGAGCAGGGCCAAGCCTGCCAGCAGCAGTGGTGCGCCGACGACCAAGCGCGGATCGCCCGTGCCCACCTTAAGCGCATCGACAAAAACGTTGGTTAGCGCTGAAAGCATTTTAGTGAGTGCGAACGCACCCAAAAATCCAAGAACCGCTCCGACGCTTACCAGAGCCGTGCCTTCGCGCATCGCCAGCAGCAGCACTTGCCCCTTACGTGCCCCCAGCGCCATGCGAATTCCGATCTCCTTGCGCCTTCGCGCAACCGCATATGCTGTGACCCCGCCGAGTCCGATTGCGGCCAATGCCAAGCCAAAAACTCCAATTCCGCCGTAGGTATCGACAGCGAAACGCTCGGCGGACCGACTAAGCTCCAGGTCGGCGCTGAGGGTTCGCACGTTGAAGATGTTCAAGTGCGGATCGATGACAGCGATCTCGTGCCGGATGCCGCTCAGGGCATCCGTTCCCGCATCCGACCGGACCATAATGGTCATGCCGTCGGCTGGTGGCCGCGCAAAATTGCGCTGCGTCAGCGGCAGGTATATTACGGATTGTCTGATCCCGATGCCATTCTTCAGGTCGCGGACGACGCCAACCACTTCGTAGGATTGTTGGTCGTCCTTCACGCGCTTGCCAAGCGCACTCCCATTTCCGAAAAATCCGTGTGCGGCACTGTCATTCAGCACGACGGGCAAAGTCTTCGATCCGTCTGCCTGGGTCCGTTGATCCAGTTCCACGAACTCCCGGCCAGCCAGCATCGGCTCGCCCAGAGCGGCAAAATAGCCCGCGCCTACTGTTTCCTTGATCACCGCCCGCTGCACGCCCGAAGCCCCCGACGGATCTTCCGCAGTCAGTTGACGGGTGCTGTCTTCATCCGTGATCGAAAACGGCGCTTGCGCCGCCAGGGCGACGCTGCTGACTGGGCCGGAGTTCTTGAGCTGTTCGGGAAGTTTCTCGAATAGAGCCTGCGACCTTTCGGGCGAGTAGCCGTCACGCGCAGGATCGATGGACAAGAGATACATTGTATGCGGATCGAATTTGGTTTGAACGCCGCTCACCTGGGTAAGTCCCACTACCAGGAACCCTGTGATCAGCAGCAGCATGAGCGATCCCGCAACCTGAGCCACCATCAGCAAGTTGCGCACACCAATGCGCCGGTGACCAGGCAACTGAAGCGCCAAGCCTTCTTTCAGAGCAGGTGTCATATCGACCTTTGTGGCTCGCAAGGCCGGTATCAGGCTGAACCCGACGCCGCACGCGACCGCCAGAAAATACAGGAAAACAATTGCGTGCCAATCTGGAGTGAAATTGGATTCGACTGGCACCGCCGTGGGCGGACTGAAGCGGGATCTCAGCGCGGCAAGACAATACGCGAGCGCGAATCCAGCGATGCCACCCAGCAGTGAGAGCAACACGCCTTCTCTTATCATCTGGCGGACAAGTCTGAATCGGCTGGCCCCGAGTGCCAGGCGAATCGCCAACTCCTTTCGACGAGTAGCGCCGCGCGCCAGCAGCATGTTCGCCAGATTCATGCAGGCAATGGTCATGATCAGCCCCATGAGCGCAACATAGAATGCGACCACCACGGGCTTCAATTTGCGGGAGAGCGGCACCATCGTACCTGCTGAAAGCAGATTTACGCGTCTGCCCTTGTCAATGCGCGCCGGAGCCAATGTATCCTGCTCGTCAAGACGCCGGGTAATCGTGTCAAGAGCGGCCTCCGCGGATTCCACCGTGACGCCGGGCGACAGGCATAGCATGGCCAGGAACTCCCTGGCATTGCGCTGGTGCAGCACGTCGTTCGCGAGTTCCGGAGCCAGCGAGGCCGGCGCCGTGATTGGAACGAAGAGCTCAGATGGGTTCAAGGAGAGAGCACCATTGAAGTCTTTCGGAGCAATTCCCACAATGGTCGCGGGCTGGCCGTTCAGGCGAATGGGCTGGCCCACCGCATTGGGATTGGAATTCAGTCGATAGCGCCAGAACCGATCGCTGATCACCACAACCGGCGCGTCGCCTGGCTTGTCAAGATCGGTGCTCAGCACTCGCCCCAACTGCGGTTGGATGCCGAGCACCGAAAAATAATCGGCAGATACAAGTTGTCCAAAAACGCGTTCCGGTTTCTCATTCGCATCATTCTGGAAAGTGAGATTGAAGGGCACCCCGGTCTGAAGTGCGGCGACTCCGGTAAACAGGCTCTTCTGCTCCCGATATTGTTCGATGTAGTAATACGACACAGGCTTATCAGGCATCGCCAACCGTTCAGCATTCGCGGCCCCGGGCAGCTCACGAGTTATCAATCGCCAATTCGAGCTGTACACCATCGTGGTCAGTCCCATACCAATTCCCATCGAAATGATGCCGACTAGCGCGAATCCCGGTGACTTGAACAGCGCTCGGACTGCATACCGCATATCCTGGCCGGTTTCGCGCGCCAAGGCGAGGTATTGGCGCGGTATTTGCATCAGTATTTTTGCGATTTGCCGGCCTAGTCCGCCCACGCTTTTGCTATTGGCAAGTTGTTCCACGACTCCTCCTGCAGTTGCATCACTCTGTGTTTGTAAACGATTTGAATTCGGCGAAAGTAATCCCTTGCGCACCCGATCGATTCACCATGCGAAATGGCGCAGACTTCGTGGTCAGTTCGTCAGCCTGTGGCCACCAATTGGCGGTTGTTCATACCTTTCGCCACGTATGTTATGTATCTCTCCATCAATTCCTGGGTCATTTGAGGACGATGTATTCCTTCAGCTTGCAGCAGACGGTGGGTCTCCAGATCCATCTTGAGCTCCCCTCGAGCGCGGGCGCGTTGAGGGGCCGGTTTGTGCGTTGGTTCCGGAAAGAAGATCTGCAAAACCTTCAACTCCTCAGTGGCATTACACTGGGACCACCAACTTTCAAACGACACCTTCTTCATGGGAAATCCGTAACTGCGTCCCCAGGAAGCAAGGCTGTCCGAGATATCACTAAACCTCATCGATTCTTCGTGCATCACGTTGAGGCTGCGTCCGAGTACCTCCTCGCGTTGGGAGAGGGCCAAAATCGCACGACTCATGTAATCAACAGGCAACATATTGATTCCCATTTTGTTATCGTCGGTTCCCATCCCGGGATCGGGAGCGCAGCCAAGATGCAGACAGGCCATGATGAACAGCGAAAGGAAATCGCTTGCATTGCCTGCTCCGCTTTGCAGAGATCCGGAAATGAAGCACGGCCGGTAAATAGCAAAGGGAACGCCACGAGACCCCGCCGCCTGTACCAGCCTTTCCGCAACCCACTTGCTCTGACCATAACCATCCGGAAGTTCCTGCCATCTTTCCAATAACGCTTCCTCTGTGACAGGCCCGACCTCTCCCGGATAGAGGAACGGTGGGAACACGCCGAGGCTCGAGATGTGATGCAATACCTTCCGGCGCCCGAGGCACGCCATTCTTATAATCTCTCGAGTTCCCAACACATTGGCAGACTTCATTAAGTCGTAGGAATAGCCAGCATTCACCATCGCCGCGGAATGATAGATGGCATCGATGACGCCGGCCGTTGTTTCAAACTGCTCCAGCGAGAGGCCAAGCAGTGGTTTCGATAAATCTCCTGGAACAGTTACGATACGGGGCAACGTTGCCGCGTCCCACAGAGCAAACGATTTCAGCTTCGCGCTTAGCCTGGCCATTCCTTCTTCGGCAGTGGACGAGCGAACCAGACAATATACGGTAGCCTGTGTGCGTTTCAACAAATCAGCCAGCAGGAAACAACCCAAAAATCCCGAAGCCCCGGTTAAGAATATATTCTCCGCAGGCGTGGCCGCCGGCGTTTGGGAAACGGGTGCGATGTTGGCGTCCAAAACAGCCTCAGCGCAGAGATCGCGAACGACGGTAGGAAACAGTTCGCCCTGATTTGCACGCGTGATCCGCAGCCGGGATTGCCGTGCGCTCTCTACCACCCGGGCAAAATCTCTCAGCACCGGCCACGCAAACAACGCATCTACTCCTACTTCCACTCCCAACCCCTGTCGCAACCGCGCCGCCACCTGCACCGCCAGCAGCGATGCGCCCCCCAGTGTAAAAAAGTTGTCTCCCCGCCCCACCCGCTCCACCTTCAGCACCTCCGCCCAGATCCCCGCTACCCTTGTTTCCACCTCCCCCTCCGGCGACTCATATCCCCCAACCGCATAGCCTTCCTCCTCCTCCGCCGGCAACGCCTCCCGATCCACCTTCCCATTCCCCCTGAGCGGCAGCTTCTCCAGCCGCACATACCCCCCCGGTACCATGTACTCCGGCAAGCTTTCGCTCAGGTAATCGCGCAACTCTTGCGCCCTTACACCCCCTCTCTCCCCTTGCCCCTCTGCCTCCCCTATCGTGTAGTACGCCACCAGCCGCTGCTCCCCACCCACCTCTTCCCGTCCCACCACTACCGCCTCCTGCAAATCTGGATGCTCCTCCAGCCGCCCCTCTATCTCCCCCACCTCGATCCGGTGCCCGCGGATCTTTACCTGACT
>DATDGL010000185.1:0-15441 GCA_036522115.1 Candidatus Angelobacter sp. | reverse complement strand
TCATCCCGAGGCTTTACCCACGCGCCAGCGGGGGTAAAGCGGAGGGACCTTGCGGTTCCATCGTTTAACTCAAAAGGTCCCGAAACCGCTTAAGTAAACAGCATGGGTACTGGCTTGACTCGCACTTTTAATTACACCCCTTTGGCGCAGCGGCCCGGCTGATGGCTGATTGCTGCTATACAATAGCCGCTACGCTATTCTGGGGTTTGGTGCGAAGAGGCGCACATTCATGAGAAAAATGCAAAGAGCAGGTGCGGTCCTGGTACTTCTGACGTTGACAGCTACCCTGCTGAGTTGTTCCCGCAAGCCGACCGGCACCTATGTGAACACCAAGGACTCCAAAGTAACTCTGGAACTGAAGTCCGACGGCAGTTTTACAGTGTCTCAGAAGACCATGAATAGGTCCGTTAACGGAACTTACAAAATTGAGGGGACCGTCATCACATTCACCCTCCAGGGCCATGACGCCACCGGAAAGCTCCAGGATGGCGTTCTGACAGACCCGGATGGTGATACCTGGAAAAAGCTGTAGTTAGAGCAGAGGACTTAAAAAATCTTCTGTGTCCGCCTGCTGATTGAGGGCATAATAAAAACGTGCCCCCGGCTTCTACCAAGAAAAAGAAGAGAAAAAAACCTGTTCCCATCAATCCGGGAACTGGCTTGCCTTATTCCAAAGGCACTCTGAAGATGCGTCTGCTCAAGCGCCTCAAGTGTACTCTGCAATATGAGAAGCTGGCCTGGGCCGCTGGAGCAAAGCGGATCGCCGGGGTGGACGAAGTGGGACGCGGATCGCTGTTCGGACCGGTGGTTGCCGCGGCCGTGATTCTGGAACCGGACTACCGCATTCGGGGCCTGCGCGATTCCAAGCTGCTGGATGCAGAAACGCGCGAAAAACTGGCAGAGCGCATCAAGGAACATGCAATTGCATACGCCATTGCCGCCGTCGATGTTGCGCGGATTGATCAGATCAACATTTATCACGCTTCCCTGCTGGCTATGCGCCAGGCCATCGCCCAGCTTGCTCCTCCGGCCGATCATCTGCTCATTGACGCCGTCCGCGTGAATTGGGAGTGCCCGCAGACCAACATCATCCACGGCGACGCGCTTTCAGCTTCCATCGCCGCCGCCTCCATCATCGCCAAGGTGGCGCGCGACGCCCTCATCCGCCTGTGGGACCCCGTCTATCCCCATTATGATCTCGCCTCCAACAAGGGCTACCGCTCCCCCAAACACCTGGCTGCGTTGCGTGAGCATGGCCCCACGCCGCTGCACCGCCTGTCATTTGCCCCGGTTTGGATGTCCACCGTGCCGCAGGAGACCTTTGCCTTTATGACAGAAGAAGAAAGTCCCTCCGAGACGCTTGCAACCGGCGATGAACTGGCAGGCATTGGAAATTGACGTATAGGAAATCCTCGTAATCGCTCGCATAACAGTCTCTTGGCTACTGTATTCACTCACGCGCTGGTGGCAGGAAGCCTGGGTCAGGCGGGAAAACCCGATTGGCGACGAAATTGGCGCTTCTGGTATCTGTCCATCCTGTGCTCTATCCTGCCTGACATTGACGTCGTCGGCTTCCCCCTGGGCGTGCGCTACGGCGACCTGTGGGGCCATCGCGGCATGACCCATTCGCTGCTGTTTGCCGCCGTCCTCGCTGTGGTCATGACCTTTCGTTTCGGACCCGCAAGGCGTGAACGATGGAAGCTGATGCTGCTATTGTTCATCATCACCGCGTCCCACGGCGTGCTCGATGCCTTGACCAACGGAGGCCTCGGAGTGGCTTTCTTCTCTCCTTTCGATACCCGCAGATACTTCTTTCCTTGGACGCCCGTCCAGGTATCGCCTATCGGCGCCGGCAGCTTCTTCTCCGCGCGCGGAATGGATGTGTTATGGAGCGAGATTGTGTGGATCTGGGGCCCGGCGATTGTGCTGGGCGCAGTCATCCGGGGTGTGCAGCGAATGAGAAAAACCAAAGCACGAACGGCGAATGTACCATAGATTTTTTCAACGTCGTTTTTTGGCCTTCGTCTTGCTAAATCGCGATTATGAAACGCCAAAATCTTTCTTTTTGGGCCGTGGCAAAGGCATACATTCCCGCAACTTCCTGGGACGAACCGCGTTTTACACTCCTGAGCGCTCCAAGAGAGCGCCACAAGGAGGAAGTAAATCTAAATGTTAAAAAAACTTTCTATCGCTGCGCTTTTGCTGAGCTTCGCAACCATCACGCCTGGCGTATTTGCTGCAACACCCGCGAATGCCCCGGTTCCCCAAGGCAAGGGCTATAAAGGAGAGCAACATCCGCACATTCGCGCAGCTATTCGCGAATTGCGTGAAGCCCGGCGCGAACTGGAGACCGCTGCTCATGATTTCGGCGGCCATCGCAAGGAAGCCATCGAAGCCGTAGACAATGCCATCAAGCAGTTGCAAGACGCATTGCAATACGACAAGAAGTAGGAACCACATCCGCAGATGCGGGCGGATTGGCCGGTTCGCCCGCATCTCATGTGCTCTTGCTCCCTGACTCCACAAAAAGACATTCGACGGCAAAATCCCTGAGGGATGTTCCAATAATCTGGACTACGGCAGCTAAATCCAATACTGTTCACTTAACCAGAACGCGAAAAAAAGTTCGTCATCCCGACGGGTTACCCACGCGTTAGCGGGGGTAAATCAGAGGGACCTTGCGTTCAGCCGTTAACTCAAAAGGTTCCGAAATCTCCTAAGTGAATAGTATTGCAGCTAAATCTCGACAACTTCAGCGGGATGGATTAAATGCATGGCCGTCAAACTTCCTGGGGATGCACTCATCGATGAGCACTTTCATCTGAGCTGGGCGATTACCAGTGACTTCGCTTCCTCAAGGGCGGCGATTGCCTCTTCGCGGCTTACAGTTGGGAAGTCATCGAGGAACTCATCGAGTGTCTCCCCACCTTCCAGGTAATCAAGCAGTGCCTGGAAGGGCACTCGCGTGCCTCGGAAGACAGGCGTTCCACTGAGGATTTCTGGGTCTTTTACGATGACGCTCATTCGAAATGTCCTGAAAGGATGCCTTCGATAAGTCTACATCCACAAGGCCTAAAAGGGCGAAGCCGACTCGCGCGCGGAGCCTGCTGTAACAGACGCAGAAGGGTTGCTGCAGGGAAAAAAGCACTCTGGCGGTGCGCCGCGAAAGCGGCCATCTCTGGACGACAACGTAAAGGGCGAAGCCGACTCGCGCGCGGAGCCCGCTGCATCAGGCGCAGAAGGGTTGCTGCAGGAGAAAAACACTCTGGCGGTGTGCCGCGTAGCGGCCCAAAATAATGGAGCCGACGATCGGACTTGAACCGATGACCTGTCGATTACGAATCGACTGCTCTACCAACTGAGCTACGTCGGCCTTGACTCAATTTTAAAAGAGGAACCCCGGAGCGTAAAGCTCACCGGAGAATCCCTGGTCCGCGGCAGGGCCGGGACGAACCGCCGTAATCGGGGTGGCATCTGGCTAATTACTAAATGCTTAAGGTACTGAATACTGCCTCTTTTCCACAGTGCTAATACCTTTCTCCTCTACTTTCAGCAACTTTGCTCTTGCTATTTAAGTACAGGGTTTCGCATAATGCGTATATTCAGAGAGGAGAGGCGGTAGTTCCAGGGACATCACGTGGAACGATACCAACGAGCGCACGTCCTGCGAATTTTGCGCATCACGGCCCGGCAGTTGGCAGGCTGGGAGAAGGCCGGGCTCATTCCCGTCACGGATTCCTATTCTTTTTTTGACCTCCTGCAATTGCGCAAGCTGCACGAACTACGTTCCAAGCGTGTGCGTCCGGCGGTGATCCGCGAGTCGCTCCAGGCGATGATGAAGCAGGTTGCCGGCATGGAAAACCCGCTGCTTGAGGCCAGCGCCTTCGCCAGCAAATCCGGCGTGGCCTTCCGCCATCGTGGCGCCTCCGTGGAGCCCGTGGCCGGCCAGTTCGTAATGGACTTCGGCGGACAGCGGGTGATCGAGCAAGCCAGGATTCATCCCATGCGTACATCCGAGACAGCCGCTGAGTTTTTTGCCCGGGGCGTCGCCCTGGAAGAAGATCCAGGGGCACAGTCGGAGGCCATTGACTCCTACAACAGATGTGTGGAACTGGACCCCATCCATGCCGCCGCTTACATCAATCTGGGAACGCTTTATTACAATCGCCAGGACTACCTCCTGGCGGAACGTTACTATCGCAAAGCCATCGAGGTTGATCTCCGTTACGCCCTCGCCTACTTCGACCTGGGCAATGTGCTGGACGAAACCGGCCGGCTCGAAGAAGCCGTCCAGGCCTACAAATCTGCTATTTCGCTGGCTCCCACCTACGCCGATGCTCATTACAATCTTGCTTTGGCCTACGATAAAAGCCGCCAGCCGCGCAAAGCCCTGCGCCACTGGCAGGCTTACGCCCGCCTGGATACCGTTGGCCCCTGGGCCATCCATGCACGCAACCAGATCAAGAAAATCCTGGGCGCGGAACAGCTCAAGGTTGTCACCAGAAGAAAGTAGTCGGCGTTGAATCTTCGCTTCTCCATACGCCAAAAATATTCTTGCATCCCTCACATTCGCCCCCCTGCCTGGACACTTGCACCCGTATCTAATGTCAAAGATTGACATTAATGAGTTTTTTATCGTAACGTCAGGAACAAAGGGTTAACCGTATGGACCAGATGAATGTTTCAATTACAGATCACCTTGCGGGGTATGTACGTAAGAAGGTCAAAAGCGGCCGTTACAACAATGCCAGCGAGGTGGTCCGCGAAGCACTGCGGAGGATGGAGGAAGAAGACGCTCGTGCGGTCCGGCTTGCCCGGCCAAGTGCTGAGGATGTGCTGACTGACTTGACCACGCAGCAGATCGAAAGCATCCGCAATCGGGTTCTGGCGAGTATCCAGTCGATTCAGGGTGGGTATTATCGCGACTATCAGGGACGCCGTGGCCTTAAGAAGTTGGCGGATGAGGTCAAGGCGAGAGGCCGTAGGTTGCTCACGGAAGCAGTGTCACGCGAAGAGAAATGAAATATCGCGTTTCGAAGGACGCCGAACAGGACCTTGAAGAGATTTTTTTATACTGGGCAAAACGAGCAGGCGTGGATGTTGCGGACCGCTTGATCGATAGCATCACAGAGCGCTTTTGGCTACTGGCAGATTACTCTGGCATCGGCCGTGCCGTAGATAACATAGCTCCCGGCGTCAGGTGTTTTCCTGCTGGAAAATATTTGATTTACTATCGAAAAACGCGCAGTAGAACTGAGATCCTGCACGTTTTCCACGGCGCCCGAGACCAGGCACGTGCATACCGGCAAAGCAGTCATCACCAGTAAGGCCCGCCTATTCAGTACGCCAGCAGAATCCTCAAATCCCTCACATTGGTGCTCGTCGGGCCGGTCTGAATGGTGTCGCCTAATTTTTCCAGCAGCGGAAATGCATTGAACGTACGCAGTTGTTCGCTGACGTCCATTCCGGCGGCGCGTGCCCGAGCCATCGTCGTGCCGTCCACGATTCCTCCGGCGGCTGGGCTATTGCCGTCAATGCCGTCAGTGCCAGCGCTGAGCACCGCGATATTCTCTCCGGCAATCTTCTCCGCGCAATAGAGGCCAAAGTGCTGGTTGCGCCCGCCACTCCCGGCGTTACCTGTTACCTTCACCGTAACTTCGCCACCGGAGATAATGCCGGCCCTGGCGACGCCCTGGCGCAAACGGCGCAGGCGCTCCAGGAGGTGATCGGCAGCCTTGGCGTAGTCCCAGTCGTCGCAGGTGCTGTCAATCTCGACCGCATAGCCGTGCTGTGATGCAGCAGCAGCAGCGGCCCTCTCCGCCGTCTCGCCGGAGAGCACCTTCCACCAACGCGAGCGGGCAAAAGCCGGATCACCGTCTTTCGGAGTCTCTTGCAGCAGGCGCTGCTGGAAAAGCTCGCGGACGGAAGACGGCAAGTCCTCCAGCATATGGTGCTCGCTCACAATGCGATGGCAATCCTCGACCTTACTCGAGTCGGGCATGGTCGGGCCGGAGGAGAGCGAATCCAGAGAGGTTTCCGGAACGTCGGAAACCAGGACGGAGACCTGCTGTGCCCCCTGCGCGGCCTGGGCCATGCGTCCGCCCTTGACCGCGGAGAGATGCTTCCGTACCGCATTGATCTGGGCGATGGGCGCGCCTGAATTCACCAGGACGCGGTAGGTGGTGATCAGGTCCTCCAGCGTAATGTCGGAGTCTACCGGCTTCTCCACCGCCGCAGAACCGCCGCCGCTGACCATGAACAAGACCAGGGATTGTGAATCCAACCCGGCGAGCGCCTTCAACATGGCCTCCGCAGCGCGCCAGGACTCCGCATTCGGGTGAGGGTGGCCGCCGGCAAAATACCGGTATCCGGGAAGTTGGTAGGAGTGCGGAGTAGGATCGGCGACAATGCCCTGCACCGTGTTGCCAACCGTGCGGGAAAGAATTTCCGCCATGCGATGCCCGGCCTTGCCAAAGGAAATGACCAGGACGCGGGAATAGGAATTCAGTGGATAGAGGTCATCGCAGACGCGCAGCACGCCGCGTTCATAAGAAAGGTGGCGGCCAAACGCCTTTCCCACGCTCGATTCAGCCAGCGCGTGCAGAAATATCTCCCGCGCTGCCAAACGCACGGAGTGTGCCAGGGACATCAGCTCGCCTGCCTGGCTTGTTTGAAAAATGCTTGCACCCAATTGCGAATAGCGGCTTGCATCTCCGGCAGGTGGCCTTCAAAAAAGTGTTCTGCCCCCTCAATCAGAATGAGCTGCTTCGGTTCGCCGGCCATGGCAAAGATCTCCTTGAGCCCGGCCTCTGCTCCGTACTGGTCGCGGGCCCCGCTCGCAAATAGCTTGGGTTTATCGCAGTTGCCGAGAAAGTTGTAGGCATAGGCGCGGCCCTCTGTAGAGACCGGCGTCCCCAGCGCAATGGTTCCTGCAACACGCGGGTCAGGGCAGGCTGCGCGCAGTCCTGTGGCCGCGCCAAAAGAAAATCCGCAGAAAATGATTGGCAGTTCATACTCGGAACTCAGCCAATCCAGGGCGCTGCGTACGTCTTCCACCTCGCCCCGGCCCTGGTCATGCTCGCCTTCACTCAGGCCTGCCCCGCGAAAGTTGAAGCGCAGCACGGGAAAGCCAAACCCGTGCAGCGACTTCATGGCATGGTACACAACTTTGTTGTGCATGGTGCCTCCGAACAGCGGATGCGGATGGCATACCAGGGCTGCATGAGTTGCATCGGGATGGCCTTCGTTGAGCAGTGCTTCCAGCTTGCCTGCCGGCCCGCCAAGAAAGAGGGACTTGATCGCCACGCCTTTGTTTTACCACTAATTGGAAGTTACCGTTATTCCACCTTAGTCAGCATCATTCTTATGGTCTTCGAACTCGTGCTTGGCCATACGGGCTCAGCAAGGGCTCCGACTGAAATGTCATGGAGTAACCGGGATCTCGGGATGATTCCTCAGAAATTCATCAAGAGTTAAAGAGGCAAACCACAATTTTCGAACGCTGTCGAAATAAGCCTTCCAAACTCCAGTATCTATATTCTCAAGTAAGTACCCCGGTAGCGTTGCCTGCCTGACAGCATTGGCATACGGAATAAAATAAGTCCTTCCACGAGTAAGTCCCGGATCAAATACATATAATCTAAAGTTAGGCACAGTATCAAATATTCTGATCTCCAACTCTCCCGGATTAGCAGAAGATCGAGAGGTTTCTTGCCAGCGCTTCCGAAGGTCCAAGAGGTTCCAAAATCCCTTCTCGCTTTCGGTGCGCAGTGCCTCGGAAGGCATATCGAAGCCCTTTGCCAATTCGTCAAGACGGCTGCTCTTCGGATTAAGGATTAGATATCTGATTTTCACGCCGTTTGCCAGTCTATTGAGCAATGCATCTCGGCGTTGCGCAGCACTTATACTGAAATTAACGCCATAAAACCACATCTCCTGCTGTGATTGCATTATGTCGGGATCAATTTCCGCGAGATAATCGTTGCTCACTCTGTAATACTTGATTAACCCGGTCTTTTTGAGCAATATATGCGGATAATTGACAAAGAACAGCATTGCGAGTCCCACAAGCAAGGCTGCCAGCAGCGATGATGGGACCAACCGGTTTATCTGTCCGCGGTAGATACATATCCCTGTAAGAAAGACTGTCGCAAGAGAAGCAGCCCCGGTTATCTGCGGCGTGACCTCCAGGACCTGACAAAACAGTGCTATGACGCCCGCGGGTACCAAGAGCAGCCCAAGCTGACTAAGAATGCTGGGCAAGGAACCCTGCTGATCGGGCTTTCGGTCCCTTTCAACTGCTTCCTCTGGTGCAGTAGCACCCATATCAACCTTTCTGGCCAGGATTTCCATTTTGGCATCCTGAGCGCCCAACACTATACATCCAAACCATTCCGCTCGAGCCCTTTTTATCCTTAAATCCAACTTGCGGCCTGATAATTTTGTCGCTGCGCTCCAAACCGCTTTGGGGTTTCCCGGCCCCTCAGATTGTTCTGCGCCTGTTGCAGGCCGCTCGGCTTGGTTACAGCATCGCCCGGCAATTTCCGCCACGCCATAGGACGGGATTTGGACAAGGCCATTTTCCTCTACTCCATCCAGCATTTATGCTGTATGACGGTTATGGATCCCATCCGCCTGACGCGGCACTTGGTGGACATTGATTCCACTACCGGTGATGAGGCTGCCGTGGGCGCGGCCCTCTACGATGAACTTTACCGGCTGGGCTACGTCGTCCACAAAATGCCGGTCGCGCACATGCGCTTTAACGTCCAGGCGACTCTGGACGACAAGCCGCCCGCGCTGGTCTTCTCCACGCACATGGACACCGTGCCGCCCTTCTTTCCCTCCTCGGAGGACAATGAAAACGTCTATGGACGGGGATCCTGCGACGCCAAAGGAATCATCGCCGCGCAGGTGGCCGCTTGTCAGCGGCTGCGCGGGCAGGGAGCGTCCGTGGGCATGCTTTTTGTAGTGGGCGAGGAGCGTGACAGCCTGGGCGCAAAGACCGCCAATGAAAGTCCTCTCGGCAATCGCTTTTTGATCAATGGCGAGCCGACCGAAAATAAGATCGCCATTGCCTCTAAAGGCGCCTTGCGCGTGGAGATTGTGGCCCAGGGAAAAATGGCGCATTCCGCCTACCCGGAGCTGGGAGATTCGGCCATCAACAAGCTGCTGGATGTCCTATGCAGTCTGCGCGAGATGGAGTTGCCGAAGAATCCGGAGGTGGGGCCTGCCACCCTGAACATCGGCCTGCTGGAAGGTGGCCGGGCGCCGAATGTGATTGCCGACCACGCCCGCGCCCACCTGCTCTACCGTTTAGTGGGCCCGTCCGAAGCATTGCGCAGAGAAATTGTGGAGACCATGGCTGGCAGGGCGGAAGCGGAGTTTGTATTGGAGATTCCCTTCCTCAAGCTGCGCACCGTTCCCGGACTTGAAACCATGGTGGCCGCCTTCACCACGGATATTCCGGCGCTGAGCAAATGGGGCGAGCCGCTGCTGCTGGGTCCAGGGTCCATTCACGTCGCCCACACCGAACGTGAATACATTTCCAAAAAACAGCTTCACCAGGCAGTGGATCTGTACTGTGAAGTGGCAGGAAAGCTGCTGAGCTGATTTCACGGAAGTGGGCTGCTTTGGTTTTATGGTGACCGTGCAGCTTCTCCTTTGTCATTCTGAGCCGAAGCGTAGCGCAGGGGAAGAATCCCACAACAGCATCCAGGAATCAAGCAGCGTTCGACGTATTCATATCACTGAAAGTGCGGTAGTGGGCTACTTTGGTTTTATTGTGACCGTGCAGCTTCTCCTTGTCATTCTGGGCTTGGCCGCAATCTCCACAGGATCTGCCGCAGCATCCCCAGTAGAACTTCAGCGTCCTCCACAGACAGGTTCAGCCGCCGGATCATGCGGCGTACTCTGTCTTCCGTGGCAGTTTCCCCGCGCGGCTTTACGTAGCCGCTGGCACGAAGAACTTCAAGTAAATTTCCTGTCAGGCGTTCGACCTCCGCTGCTGTCGCCAGCTTGACCTTTTCCCGCTTGCCTGCGGCCTTCCCGTCACGTACCAATTCATAAAGACACACGGCCACCGCCTGCCCCAGGTTCATGGAGACATGCTCTTCGCTGGTGGGAACGCGCATGAGCCAGTGGCAATGGGCCAGATCGTCATTGGAGAGCCCTCGCTTCTCTGATCCAAAAAGAACAGCCACGCGGCCCGAAGTGAGTCGCTTGCGAATCAGGCGCGCGCCATCTGCCGGCAATCGAAGCGGCTGATGAAGTTCCCGATTCCGCCCCGCGGTGGTTCCCACCACCAGACTGCAATCGGCCACCGCCTCGGCCATGCTCTTGTACTCCTCCGCGTTCTTGAGCAGCTCCGCGGCTCCCACCGCGGAACGCGCCTCGCGAAACGAAGGTTCATAAGGATTGACCAGGCGGAGTCGAGTGAAGCCAAAATTGCTCATGGCGCGTGCCGCCGTGCCGATGTTCAAAGGGTTGCGCGTGGAGACAAGAACCACGCAGAGATTCCCAGGTTTAGAAAGTGCGGGCAAATAGCTATTCTAAACATCGGTTGGCGGGGAGATCTCTTGCCCTTTTGCTGAAAAGGGGTGCAATTAAAAGTGAGAGTCACTATTTGCGAAGGGCCCCCCAACATGGTTCGTCATCCCGAGGCTTTACCCAGGCGCCAGCGGGGGTAAAGCGGAGGGACCTTGCGGTTCCATCGTTTAACTCAAAAGGTCCCGAAACCGCTTAAGTAAACAGCATGGGTACTGGCTTGACTCGCACTTTTAATTACACCTGCTGAAAGGTGCGTAACAATCCGAGATGGCAGGAAGAAAGTACAATCGTGCGAATAACCATGGAGATTGATGGCCACTTGATGCGCGAAGCTCTGCGGTGCAGCGGCGCTCGCGCCAGGAAGGCCGCAGTGGAAGCGGCACTGCGATTGTTGATTCAAACGAACGCTCAAAGTGCGGTCCGCAAACTGAAAGGCAAGGTACGATGGAAAGGCGGCTTGAAAGAGTCTCGCTTGTGACTTTATTTTCTGGATCAGCTGACCCAGTTCTGTACCTTCAGTCCGGGAATTCGTCTAAACTCGCGCTCGTTATTGGTAACGAGCGTCAAGTTGGCAGCCTTAGCGTGGGCCGCGATCCAAAGGTCGTTATTGCCGATGACTTGGCCTTGGGCTTCCAGTGTCGCTCGAAATTCACCATATGTGTGGGCTGCGTCTTCGGGTAATGCTAGGACCGGAATCAACTGGGTCAGTTCTGTAAGCTGCTGTAATGCCCTGGCTTTTTGCTGGCTCTTTTCCGCCCCATAAGCCAATTCGCCGTAAGTTATCACCGACAGCACAGCTTCACCTGGCTTTAGCCTTCGGAAGCGTGTCTGGACTTTCGGCGGATGGTTCTGGCGGATATAGATGAAAATGTTGGTATCCAACAGGTATTTTGCGCTCATTCGAGGCCTTTGCGCCGCTGCGGAGGACTATCCTTTCTGCCCTCTCGGAACATGTCATCCGGGAGATTAGCCACTATGTCAAATGCTCGACCCATCGGGCTCGAATCTTCCCTCAAGACAATTTCGTCTCCACGTCGAAAGATTTTGACCTCACGGCTATTGAGCCGGAATTTCTTAGGGAGCCGCACTGCCTGGCTATTACCGGACTTAAATACTCGAGCTGTCGCCATGGTCTCTCCACCTCGCGTTGTATATACATCATTGTATATACGCAGGGAGCAACCTGGCAAGAGGTTGTTCAACCCTTGTAGTTTGAATAAGATGCAATGACGTGAGACATTGGACACTCTAGAGCATTTTCAGAGATGCTGTAGGCTGCCGCGACACGCGATTTGTATCAGGGCATCGACTTCAGTCGTGCCCGCCCCGACTTCAGTCGAGGCATAAAACGATTAGAAAGGAATCACTTCCTTTCTGCCGAAGGCCAGCGCGCAGCTCCCGGTGTTGGAGCGAAGCGCTTTAAAAGGCGGACTACACCCATACTGAAAATGCTCTAGCTATCCGAAATCAAAAATCACAAATCAGAATTCATAAATTTCAATGCCGCCCTCCCCACAAGCAGACAACTCATCGACCCTGTCACGCGAGATAGGCCTGGTCGAAGCCACGGCGCTGAACATGATCGACATGATCGGCGTCGGCCCTTTTGTCACCATTCCTCTCATCGTGGTGACCATGGGCGGGCCGCAGGCCATGCTGGGCTGGATCCTGGGAGCGTTCTTCGCCATTTGTGATGGGCTGGTCTGGGCGGAATTAGGCGCCGCCATGCCCCGGGCCGGCGGCTCCTACCAGTACTTGAAAGAAAGTTACGGAGCTCGCACTCTTGGCCGCCTGATGTCTTTTCTGTTCGTCTGGCAGCTCAGCTTCAGCGCTCCGCTCTCCATAGCCTCGGGCTGCCTGGGTGTGGCGCAGTACGCTACTTATCTCTGGCCGAATGCGCTCAATCATGCGTATTTTGATCACGCCTTTTCCTGGTCCTTGCCCCTGATGGGGAAATTTGAAGTGCGCCTGCCCATCACTGCCGCAACTTTCGTGGCCATGGGATGCTGCGCGCTCGCGGTGGTTCTCCTGTATCGGCGAATCTCCGTGATCGGAAAGCTCTCCCGGTTCCTGTGGGTGGGCGTAATGGCCACCGTCTTGTGGGTGATCGTGGCCGGCATCTCTCACTTCAGCGTTGCCCGCGCCTTCAGTTTTCCTCCGGGTGCTTTCAAGCTTTCCTCCGCATTCCTTGCCGGGTTGGGCTCCGCCATGCTGCTGTCTTTTTACGATTACTGGGGCTACTACAATGTCTGCTTCCTGGGCGCGGAAATTCGCCGGCCTGAGCGCAATATCCCGCGCGCCGTGATGTATTCCATCCTGATGGTCGCGGCGCTGTACCTGGTCATGAATATCAGCATTCTGGGGGTCGTTCCCTGGCAGGAGATGAAAAACTATGCCGGCAACAACCATTTGTTCATTGCATCAACCTTGATGGAAAGGACTTTCGGGACCTGGGCCGGAAAGGCCGTGGCGGTCCTGGTGATCTGGACGGCTTTTGCTTCCGTCTTTTCCCTCATGCTGGGTTATTCTCGCGTGCCCTATGCAGCCGCCGTAGATGGAAACTATTTTCGCCGCTTTGCCCGCGTGCATCCCCAACGCAGGTTCCCCCATGTCTCGTTGCTTTGGCTGGGACTGGCCGCCTTTCTGTTCTGCATGCTTCGTCTGGCGGACGTGATTGTTGCCCTGGTTGTAATCCGCATCAGCTCGCAGTTTTTGCTTCAGATTTTTGGCCTGCTCTGGTTGCGCTTTCACCGTCCCGACTTTCCCCGGCCCTTCCGCATGTGGCTTTATCCGCTTCCGGCGCTGCTCGCCGCCGTGGGATATGGATTTGTGCTCCGTGAGCGCAACGAATGGATGAATGAGCTGCGCTACGCCATTGCCATTGTCGTCATCGGGCTGGTAATTTTCATGGTCCGCGCCGCGCGGCGCCGGGAATGGCCCTTTTCTTCCTCAACGCTCACCAAATCCCCGGAGATTGAGTCCAAATGAATTGCCATGAGTGCCGCCACCAATCCAAGGACCGGTCTCTCCATGGATAGTCCGGCGCCCATCCAGGTCGCACCCGCTCGTCCTTCCGTCTTTGGGCCCTTGCGTGAACCGCTCTTCCGCACTCTTTGGATCACCGCTCTAATCTCCTACACCGGAAGCTGGATGCAGAACATTGCCGCCGGCTGGTTGATGACCACCCTCACCAGCTCGCCCTTCTGGGTCTCTCTGGTGCAGGTGGCCTTGAGCCTGCCCGTATTTCTGATCGCTCTGCCCGCCGGAGCGCTGGCCGACAGCGTAGACCGGCGCAAATTCCTGATGGTCACGCAGTCGTCCATGGTGGCGGCTGCGGCTGTGCTGGGAGTACTCACCATCACCGGGGCGGTCACGCGGCAATGGCTGCTGATCTTCACTTTCCTCTTGGGTACGGGCGCGGTAATGAATGAGCCGGCATGGCAGGCCCTGATTCCGGATCTCGTGGCCCTGCCCAAACTGGCTTCCGCCGTGGCCCTCAACTCCGCCGGCTTCAACATTGCTCGCTCCGTCGGCCCGGCCCTGGGTGGATTGGTGATCGCGACCGCCGGCAGCGGCGTGGCCTTTTTGCTCAACGCTTTTTCTTTTTTGGGCGTGATTCTTTTTCTCTACCGCTGGAAGCCGGCAGCGCGTGAATTGCCCCCGGCAGTCAGCCTGAGCTCGTCCATCGGCAGCGGCCTGCGCTATGCCCGTCAGGACCACCGGATTCAGGCTGTGCTGGTGCGGACGCTGGCCTTCTCTCTCTTTGTCAGCGCCTTTTGGGCCTTGCTGCCTCTCATTGCCAGCTCCCACGGAGCTGGAGGCTACGGAATCATGCTCGGCTGCTTCGGTGTCGGCGCCCTGATTGGCGCCGGTCTGTTGGCCGGCATTCGCAGAAACTTTTCGTTTGATGCTGTGGTCGCCTGGGGCAACCTGGTCTTTGCCGCGGCCGTGTTTGGCTTGCCCCGCGTCCAGAGTCTTGTTGGCTCATGTATGTGCGCCGCCGCTGCCGGACTGGCCTATCTCGGCAATCTGGCTACCTTGAATTTTGTCGCTCAGACAGCGGTCCCTGCATGGGTGCGCGCCCGTGTGATGTCTCTCTACGTTCTGGCGCTCCAGGGAGGGTTGGCTTTGGGGAGCGTGATTTGGGGAATCGTGGCCTCGCAAATAGGAATTACGCCCACGCTGACCATCGCCGCCGCCGCCCTATGTTGCGGAATCGTGCTGGGCCCCTCATTTAGCCTGAAGAGCGGCAATTAAACCAGCCGCCAATCACCCATTTCCGCCAAAAACCTCAAAAACCGCCGGTTTTTTGAAAAAAGTGCTGTCACTCTGACAGCATTGTGACAGCACTTGATTGACTCCCAATGACCCCGCTGCCATGCTGGTAATAGGCGCGGTAAATCGTGCCTTCGCCCCAGGGCGAACGGGATTTGTTTCCCGAAGCGGTCTTTGACAACTGCATACGAAATGGAGGCCATGTGAGCACTGAGCAGCTCAGCGCAACAGCTACGTCCGTTGAACCGGCGGAACAGTCACCACGCCCGCCCAACCCCCAAACCACTAAACCGGAAAGCCCTTCGCCCAGCGACGGCGCTCGCCTGCTCAAGCAGATCACCGACTTCCTTGCTCGCTATCTTCACTGCTCGGAGCATCAGCGTACCGTCTTGGCTCTCTGGATCTTCCACAGCCATTGTTTTTCCGCTGCCCGAGCCACTCCTTACCTCCACATCCGCTCCCAGCACAAGCAATCCGGCAAGACGCTCTGCTTGCATCTCCTCAGCCTGCTCTGCGAGCGGCCCGCGCCCACCACCGGCTTCACCGCCGCCACCCTTACCTACCGGACAGATACCCTCGATCTTCCCACCTTCCTCCTCGATGAATGCCAGGCCACCC
>DATDGL010000184.1:0-11213 GCA_036522115.1 Candidatus Angelobacter sp. | reverse complement strand
CTCGATCTGCCAACGCTCGCGGTAGATGGCGGCGATGGTGGAAGCGGCAAACTCCAGATGGTTGGTGAGCAATACCAACTCTCGTTTGTTGACTTCGTCGAACACCACGATGCGGCGCAAAAAGATGTCTTTACCCGCCTTGCCGTGGGCCGTCAGCACGATGATTTGGTCGCTGCGGATCAGACGGTGGGATACGTTTCGCTTCTCCACCACCACGTAATCAGCGTTGTCCTTCAACCGCGTGACCCAGAACACGCCCTGCTGATCGAGTTGGGCGAACCAGTCGTAATCGGTGTAGCCGCGATCAAACACCACGATGCTACCGGGATCAAAACGCATCTGGCGGCCACGCGAATCTCATGCACCTTACCCTCGGTGATGCAGGCGAAGCTGGGCAGATAACCATCTATGGTCAAGGAGCAGATGCAATTTGATAGCTCCCTTGGTACGGCGAAACTGCGCCCAATCGTAGAGGGCCAGACGCAGATCAATGACGGTGGCATCCAGGCTGAGCAGTTTGTTCTTGAAACGGAATTTGCGTTTGCCTGCGGCCGCCAATTGCTGGCAACGCGTCAACAGTTGTCCAAACACCGTCTGATACAACTCCCACGGGCGATGCTGGTTGGCATAGGCCAAGGTCGAACGCTTAGGCGCTGTCGCCACTTGACACGGTGGCATTCCTCCCTAGGGTTTACGTTCCTTCAAACGCAACCTTAGCAGAGTTCTGCCGCCTATTTCTCACATGCTAATTTGGACAAGAGTGATAATTACCTTAAAGTGTAAGCTCGAGTATAGTAAGAGAATAATCCGAAGGAGCACCCATATGGGTGAGTTGTCATCTACAATTCATCGGGGCTGCCAATTGTCGGCCAACTGGACGAATGGGTACGGCGACCTAAACTTCCACGCCCCGCTAGGAACCACCAATGTACGGGCTGAGCAAAGACTTGGATTTGAATTTTCTGAACGGCCGAGAAGTCGTACAGGTCGCCATTGGCGTGTATCAAATCCAGTTTGGCTTCGATAAAGATGTGATTATTTACGTCGAAAGCCAGTTTAACTATTTTGATGAACAGGAAGAATGGATCTGGAAACCAGAGCCGGGTGCAGCGCAAATCGCAGCCCGCACGGTGTCTCTCCTAGGCGCAACGATACAAAGCTTCGAGGGCCAGGAAAATGGCACCTTATCCCTCCTGTTCTCGAACGGACAGCGACTGACCATCTTGGATTCGAGCAAGGAGTATGAGTCCTACCAGATCACTCGCCCCGGCTCAACTATCGTGGTCTAGCACTTCCCATTAGCCAGGATGCAACGCGATAAGCGCCGATCAGGCCGCACACATCACCAGCCTGCAAGACTTCGCCAGCTCCGTAGATGATGTGGTTCACATATCGCTCACGTAAGAGCTAAATTCCTTGCAGCCAATGCGCAGAAGATTGCAGTTAGACGCAACGCGCTTGCGCTTAGCGCTCTTCAAAACGATTCGCTCAGGTGGTGTTCCTGCCAGGCACCTCTATAGTTGCGGTGATCTGGTTGCGCAAATCCCAAAGCTCGCGATAGGCGACGTGCTGCATGCGTTGTTGCAAAACTTCCACCGGCGTTCCACTGGTTCCAATCACTCCCCCGCCAATAATGCGTTGCGCCAGCTTGAGGTGATGGACGCGGAATAGCTGCATGTGTTCGTCAAAATCCAGCATGCGTTCCGCCACATCGTGCAAGCCGAAGAACTCCCGATAGCGGCGATAGATGTCGATACTCGCCAGCCCCTTGCCGGCCAGTTGTTCCTGAAACGCATCTCCGATTCGCGGGGCAATGTGCAGTAAAGAGAGAAATCCCGGTGAATCCAGGCCGCTGCCGTGTCCCAGGCCGGCGCGAATGGCGTGGTAGTCGCAGGGAGTAATTGTCTCCAGAACATGCAGCAACGAGATTGGGTACTCCAGCATGGCATTGGCGCGGCGCATGAGCCGGGCCGAGTTGGGACAGTCGCCCTCAACGAGCGCCGCGCGGGCACGCTCCAACTCCCACGCGGCCCCCTTCATCAATAACTCTGAAGCCTGGTGGACTACCTGGAAGGTAAGCTCGTCCGGGTGAGAAAGCTCATGGGTGGGTGTTTGCAATGAAAGCAGATCATCAGTGCGAAGATATCGTTCATAGTCTGTAGCGCCCTTTCCCTGAAGGATGGGCTTGTTAAGCTGAGTCATAATCCAACTGGTACTCCTAAGTATAGGGTACAGGAAGAAGATCGGAAGATCGGATGATCTGAAAACCATCCCGCTCCATCATTAACTTTTGCGGCTGCTGAGCAGTGGAAATGCAGGGAAGAAAAAAAATGGACCAAAATCGCCGCGCCAGAGCAAGAATCCGGCAGATAGTAGGGCAGAGAGATTCGATAAAATGACCATCTAGGAATCAGGTCGACCGATGGTTGAAGCGAGTTAATGTCCAATACTCGAAAGAAAGCATCGTCCAGGCAGGGAATTACCGCCACAGCGGGCGACACTGTCCCCAATCCGACCAGGCCAACCGCGCATAGCGATACTTTTGCCCGTGAGCATCTGCCGCCCGTAGAGACGTGGCCGGTGATGGCCGCAAGCGGTGTTTGCGATCTTGAATATCCTGCTCGCCTGAACGCGGCAGTTGAGCTGCTGGATCGAAACGTCGAGCAGGGACTGGGTCCGCGTCCGTGTCTGCGCACTGATAGCGAGATATGGAGTTATCAGCAACTGCTGGACCGCGCCAACCGCATGGCCAACCTGTTGACGAGCCGAGGACTGACGCGGGGAGAGCGGGTCCTGTTGCGGGATGCTAACTCTCCCATGCTGGCGGCATGCTGGTTTGCCGTGCTCAAAGCAGGAGGCATCGCGGTAACCACCATGCACCAACTGCGGGCCCAGGAGCTGGCCGCAATCGTCACCAAGGCCAGGATCAGGTACGCGTTGTGCGCCAAGGAATTTTCAGAACAGCTCGACCAGGCACAACGAACGGCCGCTTGCCTGGAGAAAATCATTCTCTACGACAACTCGGACAGGGCGGACCCTCCGCTGCTGCTCGCAGAACATTCCTGCGAGTTCGCCAATGCGGCCACTTCACAGGACGACGTTGCCGTGATTGCCTTCAGTTCCGGAACTACGGGAGAGCCCAAAGCGACTGCGCATTTTCATCGCGACCTGCTGGCCGTCTGCGACACTTTTTCCAGGCACATCCTAAAGCCGGTTGACCAGGACATTTTCTGCGGCAGCCCACCGCTGGCATTTACCTTCGGACTGGGCGGCCTGCTGCTCTTTCCCATGCGAGCCGGCGCTTCAACGCTGCTGTTGCCGAAGGTGAGTGCTGAAGGCCTGCTTCAGGCCATCCAGCAACACCGATGCAGTATCTGCTTCACAGCGCCCACGCTCTATCACAGGACCATCGAATTCGTGCCCCGCTTTGACCTGACGTCACTCAAAAGCTGCGTCTCCGCGGGAGAGCATTTGCCGCATGCGGTCTTTGAGGAGTGGCGCCAGGCGACGGGAATCCGGATCATCAATGGGATTGGATCTACAGAGCTTTTGCACATTTTCATTTCCGCCGCCGGGGACGAGATCCGGCCCGGCGCCACGGGCAAGCCAGTTCCCGGATACGAAGCGCGAGTGATTGATGAAACCGGCTGTCCGGTTCCGGCAAACACCGTAGGACGCCTGGCAGTGCGAGGGCCCACGGGCTGCCGCTACCTGAACGCGCCTGAACTGCAAAGCAAGTACGTCCAAAATGGATGGAACATTACCGGCGACGCCTATCGCGTGGATGACGATGGCTACTTCTGGTACGAAGGGCGCACGGACGACATGATCGTGAGCTCCGGGTACAAGATTGCAGCAATGGAGATAGAAACCGCGCTCATGGGCCATCCGAAAGTGGCGGAATGCGCGGTGATCGGCTCGCCCAGCCGGGAGCGCGGCGAGATCGTGAAGGCATTTGTGGTTTTAAGGAGTGGCGCGGACGGGAATGACGCGCTGCGGCGAGAGCTGCAGGATTACGTGAAGTCCCAGATCGCGCCTTATAAATACCCTCGGGCAATTGAATTCGCAGCTTCCTTGCCGCGCACATCCACGGGCAAGCTTCAGCGCGCGCGCCTGCGAGAACTGGAACGCCAGAAGCATCGAGCCGGGGCATAGCATTTGCAAATTTCCTCTTGCCAGGGACCAGCCATGTGGTCATACTCCGGGTATGAAAACGGCGATCTCGATTCCTAACGATCTCTTTGAGGGAGCGGAACGTTTTGCCCGACGCACACGTAGGTCGCGGAGCCGCCTCTTCACGGATGCCTTGCGAGAGTATCTGGCCCGCCATGCGCCGGACAAAGTCACCGAGTCCATGGACCAGGCAATAGGGGAAATCGGCGAGGAAAAGGATGAATTCGTTTCCTCCGTGGCTCGCCATAGCCTAGAGCGTGTTGAGTGGTGATCTCTCAAGGCGAGATTTGGTGGGCCGACCTGCCGGCGCTCACGCGCTCCGGACCTGGGTTTCGGCGACCCGTGGTCGTCGTTCAGAGCGATTCCCTTAATCAAGGCCGTATCTCTACCGCTGTTTGCGTGCCGCTGACGAGCAATTTGAAGTGGGCGCCGGCGCCGGGCAATGTGAGCTTGTCCGCGAGGGTCACTGGATTACCAAAAGATTCTGTCGCCAATGTGTCGCAAATCATCTCCTTAGATAGATCTCTTCTGAGTGAACGCGTCAGTAAACTGCCACGCCATAAGTTGGAACTGCTCTTTTTGGGAATCGATCTAGTCCTCGGCAAATAGGCCATAAAGATTCTCATTCGGGAATCACTGCTGTAACCTCGATTTCTACCCGCGCCTTTTCTTCGACCAGGGCTGATACTTCAACCACAGTCATGGCAGAGTAGTGGCGGCCGATAATCTCGCGATAGATCACGCCCATCTCACTGGCAGCGGCCATATATTCACTTTTGTCGATTACATACCAGGTCATGCGCGCGATGTGTTCAGGTTTGGCGCCGGCCTGGTCCAGCACCTCGACGATGTTCAACAACGCCTGGCGTACCTGGCCCACAAAGTCCGCGGCCACAAACTCTTCCTGCGCATTCCAGCCGACCATGCCACTCAGGAAAACCATTTTCCCTGTGGCGGCTACGCCGTTTGCATAGCCTTTGGGCCGAGGCCAATTGGGTGGTTGCAGAATCTTCATCGCGCTCCTGAGAGTGTTGCCCTGGGAAAAGCTTGAATGATGGCCATGGATTCAGCCACGCTCGCGCTCACTTTCCTTGTGGACCTTGATCATGCCGCGAGCGATGATCAATTGCTGCACTTCCGTGGCGCCTTCATAAATCCGCAAGGGACGGATTTCGCGGTAAAGGCCCTCAATGACCTGTCCACTTACAACGCCCAGCGCGCCGAAGATCTGCACCGCAGAATCGATGGCCTGCTGCGCAGTCTCAGTGGCAGTCATCTTGGCCATGGCCGCTTCCACGGTCACGGAGCGCCCCATATCTTTGAGCCATGCCGCGCGGTAGGTCAACAGGGCTGCTGAATCCACGTCCGTTGCCATCCTGGCCAGCTTGGCCTGGGTCAACTGGAAATCAGCCAGGACCCGGCCAAACATCTTGCGCGACGTGGAGCGCGATAGCGCTTCATGCAGCGCGCGCCGGGCGAAGCCGAGAGCGGCGGCGGCAACGGAAGAGCGGAAGATGTCCAAGGTGGCCATGGCGATTTTGAAACCCTGTCCTGGAGGGCCTACGCGCTGCGCTGCGGGAATGCGGCAGTCAGTAAAGGTCAGACGCGCCAGAGGATGGGGAGCCATAACTTCAATGCGCTCCGCGATGGCCAGGCCCGGCGTGCCTGCGTCGACGATAAATGCGGAGATTCCTTTTGCTCCTGCTTCTTCGCCGGTGCGGGCAAACACCAGATAGAAATCGGCGATGCCGCCATTGGAGATCCAGGTTTTTTCTCCGTTAATCAGGTAGGAATCGCCGTCTTTCCCGGCCTCGCACTGGAGCGCAGCAACATCAGAGCCCGCATCCGGCTCGGAAATGGCGAATGCGGCAATGGCCGAACCCCTGGCCACGCGAGGAAGATAGCGTTGCTTCTGCTCGTGGCTTCCGGCAAGAGAGATTGGGCCCGAGCCCAGGCCCTGCATGGCAAACGCAAAATCCGCAAGGCCGGAGTAACGGGCCAGGGTTTCGCGGACCAGACAGATTGCCCGGGTATCAATGGCGTCAGCAGAAGCGCCGTAGGCAACTCCGCCGATAGCGTACTTTAGCCAGCCACCTTCCCCGAGCCGGGTTACAAGTTTGCGGCACGCATCGTCAACCGCACTCATGGAATGCTCTGGCAGATGATGGTCAGAGAGAGCACGGCCGGCCCAGGAGTCCAGTTCCGTGGCCAACACCTTGTGGCGCGGTTCCAAAAAAGGCCAGTCGAGATGATTGCCAGGGACCATCTTTCAATCTCCCTTGAATACCGGTTTTTGTTTGGCGACAAAGGCCTGGTAGGCGCGATGAAAATCATTGGTCGCCATGCACACAGCCTGCGCCTGGGCTTCTGCCTCAATGGCTTCATCCAGTCCCATGTTCCACTCCTGATGCAGCATCTTCTTGGTCATGCCATGCGCAAATGTGGGCCCTGATGCAAGCTCGGCAGCCAGCGCCAGGGCTGCGGCCTGGAGCTCTTCAGGCGCGCACAAGCGGTTCAGGAAGCCCCAGCGTTCCGCTTCATCGCCGCTCATGCTGCGTCCGGTGAACAACAACTCGGCAGCGCGGCCCTGGCCGATGATTCTGGGCAAAATGGAGCAGGCTCCCATGTCACATCCGGCAAGCCCCACGCGGGTGAAGAGAAATGCAGTCTTGCTGCGCGACGTACCCAGGCGCAGATCAGACGCCATAGCCAGGATGGCGCCTGCTCCGGCGCAAACGCCATCAATGGCAGCGATGATGGGCTGGGGGCAGGCACGCATGGCCTTCACCAGATCACCGGTCATGCGGGTGAAGGCGAGCAGGCCGGGCATCTCCAGCCGGGTGAGCGGGCCGATGATCTCATGCACGTCGCCGCCGGAACAGAAATTTTCTCCCGCTCCGGTCAAGACGACGGCCTTGACGTCAGCCGCTTGCGACATCGCGCGAAACAAGCCGCGCAGTTCGGCGTAAGAATCAAAGGTCAGCGGATTCTTACGTTCCGGCCGGTCCAGCGTGATGCAGGCAACGCCGTCCTGCGCCTTGTACTTAAAATGCTGCGCTTCGTAATTACCCAGCAGACGGCCCTGAATAATTGGAGGAGCATCCTTGGCGGCGTCTTTCATCGTCATCGGGTTCCTCCAGCCTGCGAACGTCGATTCGGCTTGAGCGCCGCAGAGGCGGCGCCGTTGATATGCGCTTTCAGTTTCCACAGTACGTTGATCATGGTCTCTTGTTCATCGCGAGCAAGGCCACCGAGCAACTCGATAATCCACTGCTCATGGCGCGCGGCCATTTCACGGAAGCGCTTAAGCCCGGTGTCCGTCAGCTTGACGGTAAAGGCACGGCGGTCGCCAGGACAATCCGCGCGAACCACAAGACCTTCACGCTCAAGCTGGTCGGTAATTCCGGTCACGTTTCCTCCGGACACCATCAACCGCCGGGAGAGTTCATTCATACGCAACCCGCCGGCGCTACGCTCCAACTGGGCCATCAAGTCGAATCGAGGCAAGGTGGTGTTGAACTCGCGCCGCAGGCGGAGCCGAATCTTGTTCTCGATGCGCACCGTACACGATAGAAGACGAAGCCACAGGCGCAGGGCCTGGTGGTCCCCTTTTTTGGCCCGCGTCTCCAGATCCAAAACCGCGCCGTTGGAAGGATGCGAGGCGGAGGCGTTGTTGCGCATGGTTGAAGTAGAAGTGCCTGCCATGGCTGCCTTCACATGACCTCGCCGCCGGCAATCGCAATGGACTGGCCGGTAATCGCTTCGCTTCCCGGAAGACACAGCCACGCGACTGCGTTGGCAACCTCCTCCGGCTGAATGAAGCGCTTCTGTGGATTGTGGGCGCTCAATTCCGCACGGGCCTCATGCGCGGCGCGCCCTGTTTTGGAAACAATGCCGGCGATGGCCTGCTGCAGCATATCCGTCTCGGTATAGCCGGGACAGACGGAATTCACGGTCACGCCCCTGGCCGCGACCTCCAGGGCCAGTGAACGCGTGAGACCTATAACACCGTGCTTGGCCGCACAATAAGCTGAGACATAACCGTATCCCTTGAGCCCCGCAGTGCTGGCTATATTCACAATGCGTCCCCATCGGGCATCCAGCATGCCGGGCAAGACCTGATGTATGCAGTGAAAAGCTCCTTCAAGATTCACCAGCAGCATGCTGCGCCAGAGCGCGAAATCGGTTTTCAGGAAAGGGGCGGACCTTCCCTGGCCGGCATTGTTGACCAGAACGTGAATAGGGCCAAAGCGGGCGCGCGCAGAGTCAAACGCCTGGTTCAGGGTTTCCGGTTCGCAGACGTCTGCCTGAGCGTAATTCAGTTGTGGGCCCGCGAGATTACCTGATGGAGCAGGGCTACGACCGAGCATGGTCACTTTTGCTCCGTGAGCAGCCAGCGCCCGGGTGACGGCTGCACCAATACCACGGGCGCCGCCGGTAACTACAGCGTGCTTGCCCGCGAGTGCTTGTGAGCTTTGCTCCATGGGCGATTACGCCTGCAACATCAATTGAGCGCGAGCCAGGTTCCTTTCCAGTTGTTCTTTTCCGCTCAGATACTGCTTGGGCCAGGTGATCTCAGTGAACCCCTGCCTGGCCGCCTCATGCAGCGTCCATGCGGGGTCAGCCAGGTGAGGGCGCGCAATGGCGCACAGGTCCGCGCGGCCGGCGGCGATGATGGTGTTCACGTGATCACCTTCAAAGATGTTTCCCACTGCAATGGTGGGAATGCCCACCTCGTTGCGTATCTTGTCTGCAAATGGCACCTGGAACATGCGCCCGTACACCGGCTTTTCCGCCTTGCTCACCTGCCCGGAGGAGCAGTCGATCACATCGGCTCCCGCGTCTTTGAAGAGACGTGCAACTTCGACTGCGTCTTCCGGCGTCAACCCGCCGGGCACCCAGTCATGGGCGGAGATGCGCACGCTCATGGGCCGGTCGGCGGGCCATGCAGCCCGCATGGCGGAGAAGACTTCGAGCGGATAGCGACAGCGATTTTGCAGCGAGCCACCGTACTCATCGGTGCGCTGGTTAGTCAGCGGCGAGATGAAGCTGGACATGAGATAGCCATGGGCGCAATGGAATTCCAGCCAGTCAAAACCGGCCGCCACGGCCCGGCGCGTGGCGGAGACAAAATCCGCCTGGATGCGGCACATATCGTCGCGCGTGGCTTCATGTGGAACCTGCGAGAGGCCCTCAATATATGGCAGCGGTGAAGCAGAGATCAGCGGCCAGTTTCCGGAGTGCAGAGGCTGGTCGATGGCGTCCCATCCCATGCGGGTGGAACCCTTGCGTCCGGCGTGGCCGAGTTGAAAAGCGATCCTGGCATCGGTGTGCGTGCGCACAAAATCAACCACGCGCTTCCACGCGTTCTGCTGCTCGTCGTTCCACATGCCAGGACAGCCGGGGGTGATGCGGGCGTCCGGGGAGACACAGGTCATCTCCGTTACCACCATGGCCGCTCCGCCCATTGCCCGTGCAGACAGATGCACGAGATGGAAATCATTCGGCACGCCGTCATGCGCCATGTAAGTAGCCATGGGAGAGCAGATCACTCGGTTCTTCAGAGTGATTCCACGCACTGCCAGGGGCGTGAACATGGGCGGAAGAGCACCACTTACGCCACTGCGCCGGGCAAACCACTCCTCCACCCGTTCGACGTAGCCGGAATCGCGCAGTTTGAGGTTGGCATGGCCCACGCGCTGGCTGCCCGTGAGCAGGCCGTAGGCGAACTGCTCGGGCTCCTGGTGGACGTAACGATCAACCTGCTCAAACCATTCCATGCGGTTCCGCGCCGCGCTCTGCAACTTGAGCGCCTCGATTTCACGCTCTTCCTGATAGCGTTGCAATGCGCCTTCCACGTCGCCCTTATGGTTAGAGAGCACGCGGGCCAGGGCGATGGCATCTTCCATGGCCAGCTTCGTGCCGGAGCCGATGCTGAAATGCGCGGTGTGCGCGGCATCGCCGATGAGAACGATGTTCTTGTGAAACCACTTTTCACACAGGACGCGGTTGAACTTGAGCCAGATGGCAGAACCACTTAGATGTTTGGCGTTGGAGATGAGAGGATTACCGTCCAGCCGTTCGGCGAAGAGCTTTTCACAGAGCGCGATCGACTCCTGCTGCTCCATCTTGTCTATTCCCGCGGCCAGCCAGGTCTTTTCCGGCGTCTCCACGATGAAGGTGGACCATTCGTGATCAAAGCGGTAGGCGTGCAGGTTGAACCAGCCCCACGGGGTCTCATTGAAATCGAAGGTGAAGGCATCCAGCTTCTTGCGGCTGCCCAGCCAGACAAAACGGTTCTGGCGAACCTGAATGTTGGGCTTGAAAACCTGCTCGTACTTCCTGCGGGTCATGGAAGAGGCGCCGTCGGAGGCGATCAGCAGAGCGCATTGGGAAGCATAGTCATCCGGGTCGGCGACCTCCTTCTGAAAGACCAGTTTCACTCCCAGTCCAGCCGCGCGCTGCTGGAAGATCTGCAACAGCTTGATGCGGGCGATTCCACAAAATCCGTGGCCGCCGGAGGTGATCTTGCGGCCTTTAAAGAAGATGTCAATATCATCCCAATGGCGGAAGGCCCGCGTGATCCCGGCGTGGGTTTCTTCATCCACGGCCCGGAAGCCATCCATGGTCTTATCTGAAAACACAATTCCCCAGCCGAAAGTATCTGTGGGCCGGTTGCGTTCGACGACACTCACGTCCCAGGAAGGGTTCGCTTTCTTGAGCAGGATGGAGAGATAAAGTCCGGCGGGACCGCCGCCAAGGCAGATGATTTTCACCGGCTGCCTCCGGGATGAAGGTTCAGTTCTGCTGGCGAATTCTGGGCGCGGTGGAAGATGAAGAAATTCTAGATATAAATAGTTTAGATGTCAAGTTTCTCGGAAGCACTCGGCATTCAGCAAGGGTGTAATTAAAAGTGCGAGTCAAGCCAGTACCCATGCTGTTTACTTAAGCGGTTTCGGGACCTTTTGAGTTAAACGATGGAACCGCAAGGTCCCTCCGCTTTACCCCCGCTGGCGCGTGGGTAAAGCCTCGGGATGACG
>DATDGL010000183.1:0-15181 GCA_036522115.1 Candidatus Angelobacter sp. | reverse complement strand
AACTTAAGGTTGGTTGCGGGGGGTGGATTTGAACCACCGACCTTTGGGTTATGAGCCCAACGAGCTACCAGACTGCTCCACCCCGCACTCTGATAATAACAGACCACAGCTTGCGCAGCCAGTGGATTCCCAATTGTCGTTAGCAGATGATTTGTCCGATCGAAATTATGTCCGGATGCACGGTGATAGCGCAGGATTCCCAATCACAAACTTTGCTGTCATCCACTAAAATGCGGACTGGAGAACTCGCAAACATCCATATCTCAGGAGGAAGAACACATGGTCAGGAAGAGTGTCCTCGCAATACTGGTATTCGCGCTGGCACAGATGGCGGGTCTGGCTGAGGTCGCGGATTCGGGCGCTAACGGCTTCACGATCAAGATTGTGACCAGCATTCATGCGGTCCCCGCTGACGTGTACAAGAAGCTGGTGCATAACGTCGGTGACTGGTGGAATTCGCAGCACACATTCTCTGGCGATGCCCACAATCTCTCGATTGAAGAGCGTCCCATGGGCTGCTTTTGTGAAAAGCTGGCCAATGGCGGCGGTGTACGCCACATGGAGGTTTTGTATTTTCAACCTGGGCAAATGCTGCGCATGTCTGGGGCGCTAGGGCCTTTTCAGGGCATGGGCGCTGCCGGCACTCTTACCTTCGCTCTTACTCTGGATGCTGGCGGGACAAAACTGGAAGTCACTTATGCTTTGGCCGGCTATCAGCCTCAAGGGATGAGTTCCTGGGCGGTTCCATCCAACGGCATGCTCACCGAACAGGTAACGCGCCTGAAAAACTACGTCGAGACAGGCAATCCCACCGGCCCTGCCCAGCAGCCGAAATTGCCGGCGTAGCTTACTTCGTAGCTACCGGCGCAGTGGACGCGGTTAGCAGTTTGTCCACTCTGACTGCCAGATCTTCCGGCTTGAAAATTGGCGATGAGCAAGTGGTGTTGGTGCAAATGAAAGCGGCGGACTTCTTTAGCTCAGGATATTGAACGTCCGGATTGGGCAGGCTGCCTTCCCTGCGGTCCCACCACTCCAGCCGTTTGTAGCTGGAGGGATAGACCAAAGCAGCCTGGAACAAAGCCCGCGCCACTCCATCGTCCTTGGGCCCCACAATCGTCAAATGCAGAGGCGCGCTGCTCGACTCCAGATCCACCAGCAGCGCGCTGGAAGCTGGGAGGCGTTCGACGATCGGGTCAGCGGCCAAATACCGCATGGCCTGTTGCGCCATTTGTCGAAAAGATTCGTCTGCGGTGTAGTGGAAGAGAAGGTTGGCTACCCGAGCCACCGCTACATTCTCATCTCTCTGTCCGCGAGGCTGGTAGGCCTGATCAGTGGAGGTCTTTGAAGTAACGAAGCCTGCGCCCCCTTTATCATGAAAATTGCCGTCAATGAATTTCATGGCCGCTTTTGTCCGCTCAAGCCACTGCCGATCTCCGGTAGCGCCATAAAGAGACATAAAAGCACGGGCCATGGCGACGGTGTCACCCAGATACGGCCCAGCCGGGTCGCTGGCATCGTGGCGGAAGCCGCCATCGACCAACGTGCGATCGGCAAGAACCCATCGGGTTGAGCGCAGCGCGTCTTCCAGGACGGCGCCATCTCCGGTTGCCGCATACAGGGAAACCAGTCCGGTGATTGCCCACCCGTTCTCGCGTGTGTACATGTGCTGGTCCACTCGCGGAATACCCTGGCGGCGCCGTTGCGCATCATTGAGCGTAAAGTATCGGGCGCTATGTTTGCCTTCGATCAAATCCGCATCCTGGCTGGTATAAAAACCGCCGTCAGGCGAGGCGAGAAAGGTCTTGAGATAACGTCGAATTTCCTGCGCCGCGTGAAGATATGCGGGATCATGCCACCAGGCGTAGGCCAGTGAGTAAATGCGCAGGTTCTCTGCCTGCATCTGCATAATCTTCTCGAAATGCGGATGGCTCCAGTCCCCATCCGTCGAGTACTGATAAACGCCGCCCCAAGCGGGATCCAGCAAATGCAACTGCCCCGCAAGGGTCTGCTGCGCCATCTTGCCGGCCTGCACGTCATTGTCCCAGCGCGCCAGGACCATGGAGTACTCGACTGAATCCCAATCCAGCAATTTCTGATTGTAGCCCCAGCTTCCGTTTTTCTCGTCGTATCCTGCCAGGTAGTTGGCGTACAAATGCTTGCGCGCAGCCGCACTCAACAGCGGATTCGCCGGCAACTCCAGCTTTGCTTCCGGCTGCACCGAGGGCCCAGGACTGGGATCATCGATAATGGCGCGCAACATCGAAGCCATTTGCTCCGGCGGCAGATATCCACGACGCTTAACGATTTCCTGCCCATCTGCATTGAAAACCACGGTTGCCGGCCAGCCGTAATCCTCATAACGATTGGAAAGGTCAGGTCGCGAATCCTGATCCGCTTTCACCACGATGTACTTGGACTGGAGAATCTTGATGACAGTTGGATTCGAGTAAGTATTCGCATCCATCACATGACACCAATGGCACCATACCGCTTCCAAATCGAGGAGCACAAAACGATTTTCTCTCCGCGCCTGAATAAACACATCGTCTGACCAGGCTTGCCAATTCAGCGGACTTCCCTTCCCGGGATGGCCCTGAGCCGTCGCCTCAGTCATTAAGGCCAAAACCAATGCACAAACTGAGATCCATTTCGCCATCGTCATAACCTGCAATAACGGTACGCAGGAAGTGAGGAATTGGATTTTACTGCCGGTTGGATCTTTCTGCCCAGTGAATCCTGCGCGCGGTGGGATGGCTTGTAACTAACTGCTGCCCTTCTCACGGACGCCACAAATAGCTGATCTTGATGAATGCTGTGCGGCCGTCATTTAAAAAGCGGTTTGCACCGTGCAACAGGCCAATTCCGTTGGGATCGCATTGACCTGCTATCTTTACGCACAGTCCCGGATCAATGTTCTCCAGATTGCTGTTGTAGCCGGCATAGATGGCCGTTCCCGGATGCAACAAATAAGTAAAGAGAAAATCAAAATTCATGTTCTTCGTGGTTTGCAGGCTGGAAAACTGCCGGTTGGCCAGAAGTCCGTTGTATTGCGCGATCAAGCGCACTGAGAGCGCAGGATTGAACTGATAATTCCATTTTGAGCGGATGATGTGATTATCAAAGACCGCGTGGCCTAGCGGATTGTGCCGCACGCGATCCATGATGTAAGTGTTATCAATCTGCAAACCATTGAAGGGCTTGTACGTTAATCCAGCGTTGATGGTGGTCTCATCGCCCTCATTGGGAAGCTGCCCCGGCGGCACCACGATGTTTACAGTTCCCTCGCGGATCGCAACAACGTTGAAAATGAGTTGCCGCAGAGGACTGGTGCGAAATACAATCCCCCCGAAATCCTGGCTAAATTTTTTATTGAAGGTCAACCCGGAAAAATCCTGCGGCCGCAGTGTATCACTCTCGATTCCTACGACAGGCGCAACGATGGTGCCGCGGTGGAAACCAAAAGCCCAATCGAAGTTCACGTTGTACTCTACCCCGAGTCCGGTGTGGTCCCACGTACGGTCCACATTCAGTTCGGGTCCATATAAGATCATCTTGAGCTTGTTCTTTTGCGGCTTCCAGAAAAAATGGTAGTAACCGTTGGGGTGGCGAACGTCCGTGCGATGAATAAAACCCAGCAAGGTACGAAAACCACCCGTAATGTCCTGATACTCAACATTCAACTGGAAGCGTTCACCGCTGCCATATAACAAGACGTCCTGGTTGTTTCCAAAGGAGTAGCCATTGCCATGTGCGTTGTCCAAAGTAGTACTGACCACTCCTCGGTAATAAAGGTTCCAGTTCTTGTCCAGCTTGAAATTAAAGTCCAGGCCGCCCACGCGGTTGAAGTCTCCGTCAAATTCGCGGTCGGTATAAATCAAGCCCACGTTGGAGTTCTTGCCCACGTCGTAGGCCACGCGGCCCACAGCAAAAAAGGCGCGCTTGCCAAACTGCGGATCGCCAGGGAGCACCTGTTCACCGGGTGAGCGATCATCCGCCACCAGGAGGCCCACGGCCCAGGGACCGTCCTTTCCCGTAAGGCGCGCTCCAAACTGCGGATCAGCAATTTGACGCGTAAATACCAGCCGGTTTTGCTGGAAACCATTCGACGTCTCAAAAAAATTGGAGTTCTCCAAAAAGAACGGCCGCTTTTCCGGGAAGAACACGGCAAAGCGCTGGTTCACGGTATTCTGCGGTTGGTCAGACTCGATCTGGCTGAAATCCGGTTCAACGGTGGTATCGAGCACCCACTTGTCCTGGAAAATGATCTTGGAGTCAAGTCCTGCTTTGCCGTCGAAAGTTTTGGATTGAAATACCGGGTTCGTCGGCACATCCTGGTTGATGCTGCGAAAACTCCGGGCAAAAGCATAGGGATTGAACTGCATGTTCTTTCCCGGCGATATGCCTTCCAGTCCGCCGAGAGTGGCTTCCTGGTTGAGTATTCCTGAAACTTTGGCTGAGACCCGTGGCCACCAGTCACCTTCATCCGCCCGGGGAATCCATCGGTCCAGCGTGAACCCCCAGATCGGAGCGGCCTGGCCGGCAGGAAAGCGCAGGCAATGGAAAGGAATGGCCTGGATCACAATGTAGCCTTGTTTGCCGACCTTGCCCCAGGTATTCCAAACGGTGTCCCATGAAATATCGTTGCCACCGCCTTCTGACCAGATTCCGTCCGCCTGGATGCCCAGGGGATTCGTACTAAACACCAACCCACGGCGCTGATCATGGAAAGTATCGAGAATGATCTCAACGTAATCATCGTCGAAGATGTTCTCCCGGCGACTGAGATGTGCGCGAATTTTGCCCGGTTCCTTGTCGAAGCACAGCCAGACCACATAAAGGTTCTGGTGGTCGTAGCCCATGTAAACCTCTGTGCGCTCGGTTGGCTGCGCTCCATCAGTTGGAGTCTGCTGGATGAACCCGGTAATGTTCACCAGGTCGCTCCGGGAAGGCTCCATGCTCTGAAACTCCTCCATTTTTGGAGGCCGGTCAATGAAAGGGATCTGAATCGGGCGGGGCGCCGATTTGATCATGGGCGCGCCCGCATTCACGGTCAGCGGCTTGTCCGGCTTAGCCGGATTCGCGTTCTGGGGCAAAGAAGCGGCCCCGGCAGGCGCGGGGTTCTGAGGTGATGAAGGATTTTGCGTCTGCGCGCTTCCTGATTGAGTTGTTGGCGTTTGGCCTGGGCCGCTGCTGGATGAAGTACCCTGAAACAGCATGCCCGCCAAAGCTAAAGCAGCCAGAAACCCCATGGAGCCTCAAATGAGCAGCCCTGGGCTGCTGTAATCTCCTTCGTATTTTGACGTGCTGTTGCAGAAAAAGACAGCGGAGGAACTCAACTCTCAAACATGGCTAAAATCATACTATCCGGGTTGTACTATCGTACTCCAATCCTATGAAAATGCCGTTGGGTAAACATCCGTCTATCACCATCGCGCTGGTTACATTGGTTGCCGTGGGCACGTTGATCGTGGTCCTCAGGCCTGAGCAACATCCGCTCCGGGTTCATTGCTATTTTCAGGATGCAGGCGGCCTGCGGGCGGGGGCCGCAGTGCGACTGGCCGGAGTGGATGTAGGTTCCGTGACCAGCGTGCGTGTGCGGCCTGAACTGCGCGACCATCCCGCAGAGGTGGAGATGTTGCTCCAGACATCCTATTCTCTGCAAATTCCCAATGATTCCGTGGTCACCGTAAAAACTCTGGGATTACTCGGGGAACGCTTTGCCAGCATCGACATCGCGGGCGCGACCGGGTCGCCATTCCAGGATGGGGGAACACTGAAAACCCGGGCCTCTGAGGATCCATCCTCGCAACAACTGCTGGATTGCCTGGAAAATATCGCCGCGCACAAGCCGTGCGACCTCCGGCGGCCGCAGATTGGAAACTAAACAAAATTAAGCGCCGGGCATGATCCGGAAAAGATGTCAGTCCTATTCAAGCAATTCTCTGCCGAATGACTTTTGTAATGCATACAGCAAGTTGCTTCCTTCCTTAAGATGTTCTCCATTCGTATGCGTCCAGGTAAAGGTGTTCTGCATTTGATGGTGTGCGTGACGTTCTTTCTCTGCATTGCTGAGGGCAGATCAGCGGCAAAGCAGATGGCGGTGATTGTCAACAAAGGGAACGGCACTGAAGACCTCACAACCGCTGAGATCACCAAGATCTTCAAAGGCGATACGCGCAAGTGGAACAGCGGAACCAACATCACGGTGGTTGTGCGCGATCCCTCCACCCCGGAGATGGAGCTATTGCTCTCACGCATCTACAAAACAACTCCGGAGGACCTGCGGGGATTCATTGCCGCGCACAAGGAGGCGGTTGTGATCGTAGATTCGAATGAGGCAATGCTCAATGCCGTGCACACGATTCCCGGCGCAATCGGATTGGTTGACGTGTTTCTGATCAATAAGGAAGTCAAAGTCTTGAAAATCGATGGCAAGTTGCCGGTGGAATACGGCTACATTCTTCGTGGAAATTAGCAGAATGAAAAAAACTTCATTTACCCTTCACGCGGTAACGGCAGCACTGCTGCCCCTGATGTCCTGGGCTTTGGTCCTGGCACAATCGCCGCTGCCGGCAGTGGAAGAAGGCCGCATGCCCATCACCACCAGCTCGCCGGAGGCCCGCGGCATGTTTGAGCAGGGCGTCTTCGACTGGGAAAATCTTCACATCACCAAAGCTTTGGAACATTGGCAAGCCGCCATTGAGAAAGACCCGAATTTCATGTTGGCCCATCTTTATGTTTCCGAGCGAATCCCCGATCCCGACCGCCAGGCTGCCGAGCTCAAGAAAGTAATGTCGCTGATGGACTCGGTAACGCCGGACGAGCGGCTGATGGCCGAGTGGATTATGGACGACAGCCGCGACGATGCCATCGGCGCTCTGGCCGCCATGAATGAGCTTCTGGCCCGCTATCCCAAAGACAAGCACCTCTACTGGTTCGCTGCGCTATCCGTGGGTTCCAAGTACCACCAGTGGGAGCGAGCGGCAGAGCTGGCTGCGCAAGCGGTGCGGGTAGACCCCGATTTCGCCGGTGCGCTGAACAATCTTGGCTACGACTATGCCTTTGAAGGGCAGTTCGATAAGGCTTTTCCGGTCATGCAGCACTACATTACAGTCCTTCCCGGAGAACCTAACCCGCAGGATTCTTACGCGGAAATTTTGCGCATGGCAGGCCGCTTTGACGAGGCAGTGGACCACTATCGCGCAGCCCTGAAGATCGAACCCAGCTTTGGCGAGTCCCTCCTCGGCCTTGCAGATACGTATGCGCTCATGGGAAAGGAAGACCAAGCCAGGGCGCAGTACGAAATCGCCATACAGCATGCCTACACCAAGGCCTATGCGGTCATGTGGAAGCTGCGCTGGGCAACTACTTACTTGCGGGAAAAACGTTTCACTGACGCGGATGCCGCCTTCCAGACTGCGGCCCAGATGGCGCATGACAATTCTGTGGGAGCATTGGAGGCGGAAGCATATCGAACCATGGCGCTTTATCAGGCAGATGACGCGGCTGCTTCGCGCTGGCTGCAAAAAGCCAAGGGCGCCCTGGATCATCCCCATGACACCTCGCGCAGCGCCCGGCAGCAGGAGCTTGCTCTGATCTATCGCACGGAAATCTACCGGGCACTCCAGCACGGGCGAGCGGGCGTGGCCGATCAAATCCTCTCCCAACTCAGTAAGATCGCGCAGGAGTCACACAATCCCAACATTGATGTCGCTTTTCATGCTTCGTCAGGAATGGTCCTGATGGCGAAACACAAATGGCTGGAGGCCATTCCCCATCTGGAGGAAGACGCCAACGATCCTTTTTCCATCGAGCTTCTGGTTTCCGCTTACCAGAAGGCCGGATTGACGGCAAAATCCGAGCGAACAGCGCGCGAGTTGCTCGCCCTCAATGCCCCCAGCGTGGAGCAGGCCCTGGTGGTTCCGCAATTTCGAGAAAAGAGAGAGAAAGACAACAAGTAATCCGCGCAGTTTGACTCGCGGAGTACCCCGGCATGCGTCCGCTGTTGCGAATGGATCCCCTTGTGTATTGAGCACGAAAAGGCACGTCGCCGGCCAGGAGGTCAATCCGTTTTGAAGACACAAAATCGACTCCCGCAGGCACTGTTCAAGGCTTGCATTCTGTTTCTCGGTTGCACCATCCTGGTCCCGGCCGTGATGTTCGGCCAGGCCGGAAACGCGAGCGTGAGCAAGCGTCCGCAGTCTTTTGATTTAACCGCCATGGATCGCACTGTGGATCCCTGCGAGGACTTCTATGAATACGCGTGTGGCACATGGCGCAAGGAGAACCCGGTCCCATCAGACCAGGTCTTTTGGGCGCGCTACAACCAACTCGCCGAGTACAACCGCGAAGTCCTGCGGAAACTCCTGGAGCAAGCTGCCGTGGTCACACCCAGGCGCACGCCGGCGGCAAGAACCATAGGAGACTTTTACTCTTCGTGCATGAATACCACGGTCGCAGAGCAGCAAGGCCATGCTCCGCTTAAGCCGGAACTGGCTGGAATCAACTCCGTCTCCAGCCGCGAACAGCTCATGAAAGCCGTGGCGCATTTGCACTCCATCGGCGTGGCAGCTCTGTTTGAGTTTGGAGTCCAGCCGGACATGCATGACGCCACCATGGAGACCGCAACAATTTTCCAAGGAGGCCTTGGGCTTCCGGACCGCGATTACTACATTGGCCAGGATGACAAATCAAAAGAAACGCGGGCCCGGTACGCAGCCCACATCGCCGCCATGCTCACGTTAGCAGGGGAGAGTCCGGAAACAGCGCCGAAGGACGCAGCGACCGTGCTGCAGATTGAGATCAAGCTGGCGGAAGGCTCTTATGAAAGAGTCAAGATGCGTGATCCCCAGAACCGCGACCACAAAATGACGGTCCACGCTCTGGCGGAAATGGCTCCCAACCTTCTGTTTCCACTTTTTTTTAAGGCTGCCGGCGCACCCGCATTTGCTGAGGTGAATGTTGCACCGCCCGATTTCTTTCTCAAGCTGAATGCGGTCATCGATTCAGCGCCGCTGGATAACTGGAAGGCTTATCTGAGGTGGCGCGTAATCCAGGCGAACGCCCCTTTTCTGTCCAATGCATTCGTCAAAGAAGATTTTGAATTCGAACGCCGCTTCCTCAATGGTCAACGCGAGCAGGAGCCACGATGGAAGACCTGTGTCTCGGCCACGGACCGACTCTTAGGTCAGGCCCTGGGACGCGTCTATGTGGAACAAACTTTCAGTCCGGCCAGCAAAGAACGGCTTGCCGCCATGGTCAACCTGGAGGAGCAGGCCCTGGCTCAAGACATTCAGGAACTGCCCTGGATGACTGCGGAGACCAGGCAGCAGGCGCTGCTCAAGCTGAAGGCCATCACCAATAAAATTGGTTACCCGGAGAAATGGCTCGACTACAGCACTGTGAACATGAAGCGCGACGATCTGCCGGGCAATGTTGTCCGTGCCCGCAAGTTTCAGGTGAGCTATAACCTGGAAAAAATCGCGAAACCGGTTGACCCCAAGGAATGGGTGATCACGACCCCCACAGTGAATGCTTATTACTATCCGCCGGAAAACAGCATCAACTTCCCCGCGGGAGTCCTACAGCCGCCCTTGTTTAATCCCGAGATGGATGACGCGGTGAACTTTGGCGCTATTGGCTGGCTCATTGGCCACGAGTTGACTCACGGCTTCGACGATCAGGGAAGCAAGTTCGATGGCCACGGAAATCTGGCCAACTGGTGGACACAAAGCGATCGCGCAGAATTCGAGAAGAGAACCAGTTGCCTTGCCGACCAGTATCAGCAGCTTGTAGTGGTGGACGACGTCCACTTGAATGGCCGGCTCACCCTGGGCGAGAATACCGCCGATAATGGCGGCATCCGCATCGCCTTGACGGCCCTGCACCAATCCCTGGCCACGCATCCCCAGGCCCAGAATACGATAGACGGATTCACCGCCGACCAGCGATTCTTTATCAGCTTCGCCCAGCAGTGGTGCGCGAACATCACCCCGGAACGTCTGCGGGTCATAGCCAAGGTGGACCCGCACGCTCCGGTGAGCCTGCGTACCCTGGGGACCTTGCGCAACTATTCTGATTTTGCCAAAGCTTTTGGCTGCAAATCAGGACAGGCCATGGTCAGCCCCAATGTCTGCCGCGTTTGGTAGTGGAGTGGGCAACTGATTTACTGTTTGGGACTCGCATTTTCCCCGCATATCACCACCACCGCGGTTCTTCCCCGGCAGAGATTGGCTTGTTGCGCGAATGCGGCCAGGGCCACACCCGCGGCGCCTTCAACGGTCCATCCCCGGGTCTCGCGAACCAGGCGCACAGCCGCGGCAATTTCATCTTCTGTCACCAGGACACATCGATCGATCGCTTGCTTGCAGACGTCCAGTGTTACTGATCCAGGCTCCAGACCGCCGGCTGTGCTTTCAGAGAGCGTCGGCTGTTCAGGAAAATCAATGATGCGTCCGGCTTTGAGTGATTCGTAAAGAACGCGCGAATTCTGCGGCCAGCAACCAACGATCTCTGTTTTTGGCGAGAGCCATTTCTGATAAGCGCCGATTCCCGCAATCAGTCCTCCGCCTCCCACGGCAATAAAAATCGCATCAATGGCAGACTGCTGCTCCTGCAACTCCACGGCAATGGTTCCCTGCCCTGCAATCACGTCCCAATCGTTATAGGGCGAGATGAAAACTCTATTCGCTTGCTCCGCGGCCGCCCGGGCCGCCAATTCAGCTTCCAAAGGATTGGTGCCCACGCGGCGGATGCTTGCGCCGTATTCTTCAATCCGTTGCGCTTTGAAGGGCGAGACGTGCGATGAAACATAAACCTCGGCAGGAATTCCCAGCCTGGCGGCTGCCGCAGCCACGGCCAATCCATGATTGCCATTGGAGGCGGCGATCACACCTCTGGCGGCCTGTTCCGATGTGAGCGACAAGATCTTATTGCTCGCGCCCCGCAACTTGAATGATCCCGTGTGTTGCAGGTTCTCCATTTTGAAGAACAACTGGCCGCGATGCTGTGGAAACAAATCGGAAGCCGGCTCCAATGGCGTCTTCACCACGACTGAACTGATTCGCTGATAAGCCTGAAGAATGTTAGCGTGGTCGAACATCAGCATCATCCCAATATTTCTAAACAAAATTATACAAATCCCGAAACCGGAGCCGCGTCTATATAAATTAAGCCGCGCAACCAAAGCTTCCGGATTGGGTTATTAGTCAGGGAATCCTTATACCATCGACACGGAGGCCATTACAGCGCATCTAAAACTGTTGATGGAATTCACAAAAATAGGAGAGACCGCCTTGAGAAATCTGGCTTGTATCGCACTCCTAAGCATGTTCTTCCTTGCAGGCAAGACTGCTCACGCACAACAACTGGATGCAGCATTTGGACTCAGCGCCGTGAAAGCGCCCTCAGCGTTCGATGCTTCCGGTAATTTTTTCCCACAGTCGGTCGGCGGTGGAGTGTTTCCCACCATTAGCGCCGATGTTCTGCTGGCCCATCATTTCGGGATCGGCGGTGAGGTCTTCTGGAGGGCCACAAGGAATCTTTCCCAGGGATTCCAGCCCTTCCGTCCGATCTTTTATGACTTCAATGCCGTTTTTGCGCCTCCGCTGGGCAAGAAGGCGGCACTGGAAGTGGAAGGTGGAATCGGAGGCGAGAGCATACGCTTTTATCAACCCTTCGTTACTTGCAGCTTCTTTTCCTGCACGGACTTCACCAGTTCGAATCACTTGCTGGGCCACATAGGAGGAGGAGTGAAACTCTACACCTTCCACCACATTTTCATCCGGCCGGAAGCGCACTTCTACTTTGTTCGCCACAATTTTGAATTCAGCAGCGATCATGCCACCCGACTGGGCGTGTCAATCGGTTATACCTTCAGCGGCTACCAGTGAGATAGATTTTCGGCTAGCTAACGGGCCGTTGAGGCCCGTTTTTTTGGCTTCTGCAACAGTCGCTATGCTGAAAAGCACCCTCATTGACGCTGTTCCTTATTTGACTACGGCAAAGCTCACTCATGTTGACAAAACATTTTGCAAAAATCACTGAAATTCCTCGATTCGTCACAAGTTGTTGATTACAAAAGTAAAGTCAGTTCCGGCAGAGGTTGCGCGTTGAGTCAGGATTCCGCATCGGCTTCGGCGACCGGCGCATAGCGTTGCCAGGCGTCCTGGAAATCCTTGAACAGATATCCTTTGAAGGATTTTTCCGAATTGCAATGGAGATTCTGGCTCCTGATTCCAAGCGGACCCAGGAGACCTGCCAGTTTCTTTCCGGAATTGCGGCTCCATGAGTTCCAGGGGCGAAACTCCAGAGAGGCGAGGAGTTCAAGGATGTCGCGGCTGGCCAGGTATTCGGGATCCTTCTTAAACATGAAGATGACGCGCAGATCGTGGAGCAGTTCCGCTGCGACTGTGCCGGGAGAGAGTTTGAAAATCATATCGACCGAGTTGCGCGCTGTTTCCGGCCAGGTTCCTCCAATGGCGTCGGCAATGTGGATGAGAGGTTCGGCGCAATCCTGTTCGCGCGGGGTGAGGCGCTTGGGAAGTCCGGGCGGCGCTTCGTTGGCCTTTTTGGCGATCCAGCCGGGACGAGCGGAGATGGCATTCAGCCAGTCAAGAAGTTTGGCGGCTTGACCTGCGGCGATCCTGCGATCAAAGCGGCGGACAGAATCAGATGGCTTCTTTCGCCGGAGAGGTATGGGGATGCAACGCGAAGCGAGTGATGGAAGAAGCGGTGCATTGGAGGCGAAAGCTTTGGGCCCGAACAGACAGTATTCGGAGGAACCGAAGACATAGCGGCCAGTTTTGCGGGAGCCGGTGTTGAGAAGGGCCAAGTGCGGCTGGCGCTCCGATGGGCCAAAGGTGTGGTGGCAGTCGTCGAGGAGGACGGTGCGAGGCGCTGGAAAAGGGGCGCCATCGGCCAGGTTTTGGCTGCGTTCGGGAGTGAGAAGTTTGTCGAGGATGGTTTTGCGGAGAACGCCGGTGGCAAGCCAAGGTGAATCCGAGAAGAGGCTGAGCAATTCGAGGCAGCGGGTCTTGCCGCATTGAGGTTCGGCAGAACAGATGTTGAGATAAGTTGCGGTGGGAAAGTGCTGATAGCACCAGGTGTGGATGATCCAGAGCGCGAGGACGTTGAGCTGATGCTGATCACAAACCAGATATTGGCGGAGGAAGTCAGTTAACCCATCGAGCATCTCAACGGGGTTGGCGTTTGATGGAGTGCTTTGTGGGGACCGTTCCGGCGGCCCAGGAGGAGACTGCGATGCAGGCTTCGCGGCGGCTGCAGATGTTTGAGCGGCTGCTGCCGGTCGGGGTTCAGGCTTAGGCTTCTTCTGAAATTCAGGAAGCAATTTCTTGAGGTACTCAAGTCCGTGATCAAACATATTCAATTTTTCTCAAAGAGCGAAGTTAACGACGTCTGCCACTCTGGGCGAGACAAGACTATCTTAACGTAACATAAATAAGTATGTCAATCGTTATTTTATGTATTTTTATGTTGTTGGAACAGCGGTACTTACCATCACGCGCAAAACACCAAAAACTGCGCGCGCTGGGGGGCCCCCAATACCGTTCACTTAAGGGGAGATTGAATCTCGTTAGTTAATGGGACGAGGCGCAAGGGCGCGGATAAGGGGTCACCCAAATGATCCCTCGTAGCTCCAGTACTGCCAACGGTCTGGTGGAACCGAAACTTGGGGCGGAGCCGATCCCTCGGCCCTACGCCCGCCCTCCACCCCATCACGCGCAAAACACCAAAAGCTGCGCGTGCTGGGAGCCCCGCAATACCGTTCACTTAGGAGACTTCGGAACCTCTTGAGTTAACGGCTGAACGCAAGGATCGGCATAGGGGGAGCAGTTACCTGCCCACCCCTGCCACACCACCGTACATACGGGTCCGTATACGGCGATTCGACAAAGTTAAACTATCCGCCCAGTCGAGGGATGCCGAGTGTTTCGAAAAAGGTGTTAGGAAGAGCGCGGGTGATGGCGGGACTATTCGCCATCCACCAAGGTCCGAGTGAGCTTGCAGCCACCGAACCCGCCACTTTTGCTACCACGCCAGCTTGGCGCAGATTACGGTACCGCGCTGCCCTCCCCTTCCATTGTTTCCAGATCAGGGATCGCAGCCGTCGCCGTATCCATGCGTCCAGCCGTTCCAGCACCGAAGGAGTTTGACAGAGGCCAAAATAGCTCTTCCAACCACGCAGGTAGCTGGCCAGTTCCTTGGCTGTCTGTCCCAAACTTCTTCCTCGCATTCTCGCGGTCAGTTCCCTGACCCTCGCCTTAAACCGCTGCAAGGCCTTTGGCAGCTATGTGCCGCTTCGGTTCCCGGCCATGGTTCAGGCTGAAGCCCAGAAACTTACGCTTCCCCGGTCGTGCTACCGCGCTCTTGTCCGCGTTGACCTTGAGTTTGATCCCTTCCTCCGGAGCCTTTCGCGCTTCACGCGTTGGCTCAGGGAGGAAGACCAAGTTGGGTTGGTTTTCCTGTCGCTTCTCGCTCCTCGAGTTACGCTGCCTACTCGTGATTCTGGCATTCTAAAGTGGCCCACTTCGGCGGTTTAAATTGGCCCACCTGAGGCAAAGCGAACTCCGTAGTCTGATTGAGTGAAAACTTGATCGGAGGGGAGTTGGATTGGAGAGCGAAGGTGGAGATATTCGAAGAGATTCGACGGGAATATGAGTTTGGAGTGGGAACGATTCAGGGAGTGGCACGGAAGCTGGGGGTGCATCGGCGGATGGTGCGCGAAGCCATCCACAGCGCCGTTCCAGTGCGAAGAAAGAAGACCGACCGCCCACGGACCACGATGGGGCCTGCGGTAGCTTTTATCGAAGAGATTCTGGAAGCGGATCGTAAGGTACCGCGCAAACAGCGGCACACAGCGCACCGCATCTGGAAGCGAATAAGGGAGGAAGTGCCGGGCTGCACGGCGGCCGAGCGGACGGTTCGGCAATACGTGGAGCAACGGAAGCAAGCGCTGGGCTTGGCCGGGCGTGAGACCTTCGTGCCACAGAGCTACGACTGGGGCGTCGAAGCCCAGGTCGATTGGTATGAAGCCTACGCCGATCTGGATGGCGAGCGGGTAAAGCTCCAGGTGTTTTCGCTGCGTTCGATGGCCAGCGGGGCCGTCTATCACCGCGCCTATCTGCGGGCGACCCAGCAGGCATTTCTGGAAGCGCACGAG
>DATDGL010000182.1:0-6282 GCA_036522115.1 Candidatus Angelobacter sp. | reverse complement strand
AACAGCAGGTCTTGATTCAGGTGGTCGGGACGAAAGCACTTTGCCATAGCTGCATCTTACGCGCAAACAGTTCTGTGGCAAGCGACTTTGGTGATTCTGCTGTGTGTTTTTCGTCAAATCTATTCCCGACAGACTCCTAGCCCCAGCACCCGTTGTCGCACTTTCCCCGGCTGGCTGCGATTCGAGGGCTTCCCTGTGTTCCCATGCTTGAGTCCTTTGGCTCCCGCTTTCCCATATCGCCTCCACACCCGTTTCGCCTGGCGATAACTTAACTTCAACATCACCGCGGCATCGCTCAGTTTTAAAGCTCCACTCTTGACTCGTCCCATCACTGCTACCCGCTCCAGTTCGCGATTGCTCATCGCTGTCCTCTTCAACAAGATCTCCTTTTCTGGCTGGAGATCTCAGTTTAGGGGACATTTCTATTGAGTCCGCGGGGGGACATTATCAAAGAGTTTCAACAGCACGGATTCCACGGTCGCAAATTAGCACAGGCCTGACGAATAAGAAATCTTGTTGCAAAGCTCATTTACACCTTTCCTCGTGAGGGATCAACCAATTTACCCTCCATGAACATGGGGTTACGAAGGGCTGACATATTTGGTTCTGTTTACGGTCCTGGTATCTTTCAACTTTCAACAAACTCTAGAAATTCCTTAAACTTGGGTCGATTAGTCGGTCCGTGCTCACGCCGATTTGTTAAGGTAAAGCATCTGATGCAACATCAGGGGCGCTACTAGCCCGTTGAGCAGCTTAGTGATTCAGAATCAGCAACTTCAGAATTAACCGGTGATGTGACGTGTCGATTTTGTGGTTGGGAAAACCTCAGAGTTCATTCCGCTTCAACACCCTTGGCGCTAGCTAGAGACACAGAAAGTTTAGAAATTCTAAGGAATGGTGGGTGGGGGCGGAAGCAACGGCCCCGTCTGCTCCCCGCTTCTTCACACCTTACTTACCAGTCCGTACGAAGGGCAAAAAGGCAGGCTATCCCGGCCCCCCTCACAGCCAACGCAATTCCATTGCTTCCCAACAGCAAAAAACCTCAAAACATTGGCCTTTTTGCAAAAAAGTGCTGTCACTCTGACAGCATTGTGACAGCACTTGATTGACTCCTGCTGCTGCGGATGCAATCCTGAAACTGTAAGAAGGCTGTACCCCAAGGGGTCAACAGTCGCAAGACGTGTTCTTTGACAACTGAATATTGAGGCGTTTTGGCGGCGTTCGAGCCGGCAGCCGAAATCCCGGCCTGCCGTGGTTTGAGGCGTTTTGGCGGCGTCTGAGCCGACAGCCGAAATCCCGGCCTGCCGTGGTTTGAGGCGTTCCGACGCAATGGTCGCCAACGGTTCGGTGTCCCCCTCCTACTTTTGTCGGGAGGAGCGGCAGCGAATCCGTGAGCGTAGCAATACGCAGCGGCGGACGTGTGTGTACCGGCGCTTACGAATCAAGGACTCGAGTGCTGCGCGAAGCAAAGACCGCGGCACAACCGGCTGCCATCCAGCAGACCGAGAGCGAAAGCGGGTCCGTGAGCGCCAGGGGAGAGGTGTGTGTTGGGCCGGAAACAGAATGGAAAATGCCAAATGCAAAATCGCTTTTGTATACTCCATCCCTACTCTAACCCCCCTGCAAACGGACAGAAGAAACGACCTGGTAGGGGCAGGTAGCGGGAAAAATCGTCGCTTCCGCTACCGGGTTTCGTTGATGACAAAAGAGTTAGAGGGCAAGGTAGCGGCGTAGCGGCAAAAGCCTATGTTTTGCCCGCGAGGTATTCCGCCAGCGGTTTTTCGCAATTGGCGTGGGTTCTCGCGGAATCGCGGAATGAGCCGCCCTTTTTGCAATTGCTTGGTTTAGACATAAAAGTGCGCAACAAAAAAGGACTTTGAGCAGCGTTTAGAAGCCTATCTCGCCTGTATTTTCAATGAGATGTGACAGCGTTGCAGCCTTTGCCCTATTTTCAGATTGTGTTGACGAAAGAGTTAACCAAATGCCGGTTTTATCCACCATCGGTAGAATAGGCGGGAGGCAACGAACTCCTGCTAATCCGGCAAAAACCTTCGATTGGCGTGGGTTGTAACAACGTTACGCCCGCTCGCGGGCGTTTTGGTATTGCATTCGGTGGAGCTGGCAGCCAGTCGCTAGCACCCGGCAGATGCTTTCTTGTGACTTTCCGCTTCTTCCCTGCATCACATGCAACCAGATGGAGTGGTAATCTGCAAGGCCATGAATTCGGGGGCATCGAGTGGAATTTCTGGCGCAGTTTGGATATGTGGTGCTGGGAGTCTGGATCCTGGCGGAGTCGATTGGGCTGCCTCTGCCGGCCATGCCCATGCTGCTGGCTGCGGGAGCGTTGGCGGCCAGGGGGCCGTTTCAATTGTGGCTGGCGCTGACGGTCTCTGTGTGCTCGTGCCTGGTGAGCGACCTCTTCTGGTTTGCTATCGGACGCAGGGGCAATCAGAAGGTGCTGAAACTTATCTGCCGCGTCTCCCTGGAGCCGGACTCATGCGTGCGGCGGACGACCAAGCTGATTGAAAAATACGGGGCCAAGAGCCTGCTGGTATCGAAATTCGTTCCCGGCCTGAATGCAGTGGCCGCGCCGCTGGCCGGGAGCAGCGGCCTGCCCTTGCGCCGGTTTTTCATCTTCGACCTGATGGGCTCCATCATCTGGTGCGGTACTTTTCTCGGCGCCGGTTATTTGTTCCGGGAAAAAGTCACTGCTCTGGCCGACCGGCTGGCCCAGTTCAAATGGCAGCTTGCGGTGACTCTGCTGGTCATTATTCCCGCCGCCTACATTTCTTTTAAATTCTGGCAGCGCAGGAAATTCATCCGGGAAATCTGGATGGAGCGCATCTCTCCGGAAGAGTTGTTCCAGAGGATCCAGGCCGGCGAAAAATTGCTGGTGGTGGACCTGCGCCATCCGCTGGACTTCCTGCCCGATCCGCGAATTCTGCCGCAGGCGGTCCGCATCCTTCCCGAAGATCTGGAACAGGGGCTGATGGAAATTCCGCGCGGGCACGAGGTGGTCCTCTACTGCACCTGACCCAACGAGGCCACAAGCGCCCGGGTGGCGCTGCAACTGAGAAGGAAGGGCATCCAGCAGGTGCGGCCGCTGGCCGGAGGCTTCTTTGGCTGGCGGGACAAAGGCTATCCGCTGCTGCCGTATTTTCCGGATCCAGATGAAGCGGGGAACCAGACCCTCGCTGTCAGCACTTAGGTAAAACCAACTGCAAAAAAACCTTTTAACCACCAAGGACGCGAAGGCCATGGAGGAGATCTTTGATTGTCCCTTTGAAGATCTATCGTCATTCCCATTAGAAACTTTAGGGAAAAAACAGCCAATGGCGAAGGACGGGTTTTCTTTCTGTTCCCTGTCCCCTGTTTTTTGTAGTATGTAAGACTTGAAATTCCTGGACAAAAAGACAGCGCAGGCGCTGGTTACGGTGCTGGTATTTGGCTTGGCCCTGATGTTCGTCTATGCGGCATGGCGAATCATTCTGGCTTTTCTCTTTGCCATCTTTTTTGCCTATCTCTTTGAAGCTCCGGTAGAGCGTTTGCAAAAGGTGTTGCAAGGGTCGCGCAATGCCGCCATCACCGTGGTGTACCTGGTCTTTATCGCCGGGCTGGTGCTGGTGCTGGCCCTGGCCGTGCCTCCGGCGGTGCAGGAAGCGCAAACGCTCATGCAGAAGGCGCCGCAATTGGCCACCCAGATCAGTGAGGGCGATATCACACGCCAGGTGGCCACCCAGCACGGCTGGAGCGCAGCAACGCAGGAACGCATTCAAAGCTTCCTGATGAACCACCGGGGCGAGATCATCAACGGGATTCAGAGCCTGGTCCTGCGCGCCGCACGCACGCTCCAGGGCGTGTGGTGGCTGCTGCTGGTGCCCATCCTGGCCATCTTCTTTCTCAAGGACGGACGCAGATTCGGCGAGGTCATGGTGAACTCGGTGGAGGACCCGCACAACCGCCAAATTGTGTCCGCGACCCTGGTGCAGATGAATTCCATGCTGGGCGATTTTCTTCGCGCCCAGGTTCTGCTCTCCGTTCTTGCCGTCGTGGTCATCACCATTGTGATTTGGGCGATGGGCGTGCAATACGCGATCGCTGTGGGGCCCGCAGCGGGAGCACTGGAATTTATTCCCGTCGTGGGTCCAATCTTGGGAGGCCTGCTGGTTTTGGGCGTGGCCTTCCTGACCGGTTACCACCACCTGTTCTGGCTTTTTATCTTCTTGCTCCTGTGGCGCATCATTCAGGACTATGTGAATTCTCCCCGGATCCTGGGCGACAAGCTGGAATTGCACCCCCTGCTGGTGCTGTTTGGGGTGCTGGCCGGAGGCGAGGTTGCAGGCGTGATTGGAGTCTTCCTCTCCATTCCAGTGCTGGCCTCGATGAGAATCCTGTGGCACACATGGCAGCTCTACCGGCGGTCACCCGCGAAGCACAAAGCATAGATAGGGATAGGAGACAGGAAGCAGGCTCTCCACCGTAGGCCGAAGAGTGGAGCGTAGCCGCCTCGTTCTGATTTTTATTAGAGCCTTCTAATTTTTATAGATTTAGAACAGCACGAACCATTTTGGTACACCTCCCAAAATGGAAGGCGGCAGGCTTTTTCCATGCAAAAGCGGGTCAGATCAATGGCTTTTAGGCGATTCCCCGGAAAAGAGCGGATATGGTGGTTTCCAGTTTTTGGGAGATGACCAGCAGGGTGGAAAGTGTCAAATTGGTCTCTCCGCGTTCGATCTCCCCCATGTGACTGCGGTGAATATCACAATGGTCGGCGAACTCCTCTTGTGACCATTCCCTCTTGGTCCGCAGTTCGCGAATCCTGGAACCTAGTGTCTTTTGAATAGCTTGCATCGACACGATTGTCGCGGTAGGCTCCATGTGGCGTCTACTTGTTATAACTGGTCTTTTTATATTATGGCCTGTTATAACTGTTGACTTTCCGGGTCGCCTGTGAGATTGTGTGTCCAGGAGATTAAGAAGAGGTGTGCAATTTGCGCGGGGGAGCCGGTTCTTAAAGAACGCGGATGCCTGGGGGCTCCCGTTTAGGCTGGCGACTCCCCTCCCCCGTCGCAACCCGGTAACTAAGGAGAAGGTCTGTGGGAGCGTGGAAGGCTCACGGTGGTTGATGCGGCGATTACGAGAACAAGATCAGGTTTTGATTGCTGCCTGGCGGAAACGAAAGGGAGTTCCTTTTTTTGAGGTGGAGGGGAACTCCCTTTCTAAGCAGTGAGGTTCATCCACAGTTGGAATGTATTGTTTATAGCAGCGGGATGTGAAGGGCAGGTTAAGAGAAAGTGAAACTTTGGGGGGGAAGCAGGGGGCAGGCCACAGACCACAAATAGACCGCAAGGATGACAGACTTGTCGGCGGGGCTTATTTCCGTTGCTGGAGCTGGTGGTAATAAGCGGCGGCGTTGTCTGTGAATGTGGCTTCGTATTGCGGATACTGGCGCAGATCTTTATACATGCTCATATCCAGCTTCTTCTGCATTTGCTCCAGCGAGGCGCCAGAACGGAAAAGCTGCGCCACCTGATCGCGCAACGCGGCAAGATAGTCGCGGAAGTGGCGCAACTGCTCCTTGTTGCCCACCTCAAAGTGTCCGGGCACGAAAGTCTCCACAGGCATTTTCAGCATCTCATCCAACGCGTCAATCCAGTTCTCCATGTCGCCCTCATCCATGGCGGGGCAGGAGCCGTTGAGAAATAGATCGCCGGTGGCGATGGCGTGTTCCTCGGGAAAGTAGACGAGAGCATCGTGCAGGGTGTGCGCCGGGCCGGGGAAGAGAACTTTAATCTCGTGTCCGCCGAGTTGGAACCCGGCCCTGGTGGGGAAGGAAATCTTTGTCCCATCCACTGAATAAGTGAAAGCACGCTGCTGCGACGGGGGATATTCATTGCTGATGATTATGGCACCAGGACCCACAATGTTGTTTCCTCCAACATGGTCCGGGTGGTAATGCGTATTGATGATGTAACGCACAGGAGCAGGAGAAATCTTGCGGATCTCTGCCAGCAACTTACGCCCTTCCCGCTCGTTCAACCCGGTGTCTACCACCAGGATTCCTTCGGGAGTAACCAGAAAGGTGGAGTTGGCGCTGGCGTCATTTTCAGAGATGTAGGCATAAAGATCATTGCCGATTTTGTGCACAGCAGCCAGAGCCGGAGTGACCGTGGATAGCACGAGTGCTAAGACCAGGAATGCCGCGAGCGCAGAATGTGGAAAGCGGCGCATGCTGGAATTGTAAAGCTGCGGCGGGGTTTTCGACCCCGCAAAGTATTGTGA
>DATDGL010000181.1:0-5151 GCA_036522115.1 Candidatus Angelobacter sp. | reverse complement strand
CCCAGTCGCGGATCCAGGCCTGCTCTGGAAACTCATTGGTATACCAAAGCCCGTTGGCCTCAGCCGATGTGCCCGCTTCCGAGCGGTGATTATCCAGGATTACGCGCAATCCAATTGCTCCTGCGAAATCTATGATCTTGTCCAGGATTTCCAGCGACGTTAGTCCTTTCAGATCGGTGTTAATGGGGCCTGTGGCGTTGCTGAAGCTGATGTTGACGGGTTTGGGGTTGGCTTCCACCATCTGGTTGGAATACGGAATGCGGATGGCGTTATAGCCGTTTTGGCGAATCGCCTTGAGAATGGACCTGTAATCCTGCGCCCAAAGGCCATGGACCACGGCATCCGGGGCCTCAAAACCGGACCATGTGACTCCCGCTATGCGCACAGGATGGTTTTTCGAATCAAGGATCTGGTTACCATGAGTGTGCCAATAATCCAGGCCAAGGGCGCTGGCCGGGCTCATTGCTGGAAAAAGAAGAGACAGAAGAAGGGCAGCCGCCCTGGTCTTGAGTTTATCCCGAAGCATAGCGAGGGGTCCCTTGAGTCTTCCAGGCTGCCTCGCGCTGGCCCAAAAAACAGCCGATGTCTGATGCTTTTTGCTGAGAATCACAGACTGTTCAATTCGCCCAGCCGGTCGCGAAGCTGCCCAGTGACTTCTTCTTGAGTTTATCCCGAAACCCTGAGTTTGCCGAAGGGGGGGAAATCCCTGATAATCTTCAAAAGTTAAAGCATTTGGTCATCAGCGACTTTGCATTCCTGCTTGAATCCGGCGGGTTCAGATTGACGGCTGGGGCCTGCCAAAACAGCCCATAATCTGGAGGATGCCATCCCGAAGCGCACGCAAAGCGCACGCGCATTTTATTCAGCGCCGGGGCCCTGGCAAATACCAAAACGAAATTCGGAAAGTGAAACGCTTCTCCTGAAACATCAGTAAGTTCAGTAGCAAATCAGCGATCCGTGCAGCACGCTGTATCTACGTACTGGCAGTCCATGGCCTGTTCCATTTTGGAACTACCATTGAGATATTTGTTAACGCTCTCGCACCATGGGAGTGCTACACTCCTTGCTGCTTTGAGGGGACCTCATGGGCGCGGGCATGGTAACTGCAATCACTGCCAGGATCCTTATTGATGAGTGCGCTGGCCGGGGGTTGGATTGCCAAAAGCTTCGAGCCGGTATTTCTTCCGCGCAGATTGACGATGTATTGGGCTTCGTTCCCGTGGAGACAATGTACACTTTGTGGGACCGAGCCTTGCAGATTTCGGGAGATCAAATGCTCGGGGCCCGTACGGCTGAAAAAGTCCCTTTTGGCGCATACCGTTTGCTCGATTACATGTTGGCTACAAGCGCAACTCCCAGGGATGCACTGAAGCGCAGTAGCCGTTATTTCGAGCTTATGAATACTGCTTTTGTGCTTTCATGGCGATTGTGCAACGATCTCGCCTACCTTGAACTTTCCAGTCGCGGCATTCAATGCGATCTGCCTCGCCCTTATGTTGAATACATTTTGATCAATTATCTAAGCCGGCTCCGCTTTGCTACCCAGACGAACCTCAGTCCTTCAGAAGTACATTGCACTTACGGCCAGCCATCGCTTCTAAAAGAATACAATCACATATTCAGCGCTCCAGTCAGATTTCATCAGCCGGTCAACCGCTTGGTCTTCGCCCGGCATTTGCTCGACAGACCTCACCGGCTTGCTGATCCGGAACTCTGTGAATTGTTGGAGGGGCAGGCAATGCGGAAGCTGGTTTCATTGCATCCCAACCATGGTTCTCTTGAGGAAATTCAGCGGGTTCTAGCTGAAAACCTTGAAATGGGAACAACGACTCTAGCCTCGGTATCACGCCAGTTGGCAAAAAGTTCTCGCAGCCTGCAGCGTGAGATCCACTCCCAAGGCAAAAGTTTTCGTGAGTTGCTGGATAGCGTGCGGCAGAAGCGCGCCCAGCAACTTCTGTGTGAACTGGATCTCAGCCTCGGCGACGTTGCCGGAAGGCTACATTTTGCCGACGCCAGCTCCTTTTGCCGTGCTTTCCAGCGCTGGACTGGAAAGTCACCGGCAGAATATAGGCGACTTACCCACTCCGGATGATTGCTCTCGCTTCCGACGCTTCTCCCGCATCGCACTTTTGCAATTGGCGCATTCCGTCAACAGATTGGCGGCTTCAGTCAATTGCGCCAGCGCGTATTTCAATATACTGGCGTCCGTCCCGTGCGGTGACGATAACAAGGAGGTTTAGGCCATGAGAAACAGCTACGTGCACTTTATGAACGGACTGCTGGTCAAGTTGCTTCTGGCGGTTCCGCTTGGTATTGCGATCCATGCTTTTGCTTTCACGCCAAACACTGTGAAGGCTGCCCCGTGCCAGTATTGCGATGAGACAAACTTTTGTGAGTTGGCCGATTACGGAGGTAGCCACGCGTGTATTGATTCTGGGGATGGTAGCTTTTGCGATGACTCACAATTTCCCTGCCCCTTGAATTAGGAGAGTTGGATGCTGGTTGACCACAACGAAACGAGTCTGGCTCCGGAGCAACGGAAAAGCCCGCATTTGCCGCACGCACTTGCAATGCGCAAATCAGCTTGGAACACCCTGGGTAGACATCTTCGGCTAGGTATTGTCTTGGGAGTATGTCTAGCCTCGCTGGCATCCTGCCACTCACCTTCAACCGAGAAACGGTATGGTTACCTGCCGTTGTGGACGGAAGCCCAGAAACGTTGTGTTGCGCAATATCCCAGCGAATCTCTTGTCCAGGGGCATCAGGGGTTAGCGGTGGCTGAGTTGGAAATCGGACGCGATGGCGCGCCACTCCGCGTGTCTGTATTGCAAGCTCCCGACGCAGCCATCAGCCGTAGCGCGCAACTATGCGCCGGAAACTGGCGAATGAAGCCGGTTGAAGCGGGTGGCCCTGACATCAGAAGAGGAAAATTATATTTCTATTTCATCGTCTTGTCTGGAAAGGCCAAGGTCTTTCTTGCCAATGATCCTGCTGACAAGAAATCTCTCATTGCTTTGCGGCTTTAGAACGAAATTTCTGACCTGTCTATCGCCTGCTACCGGCAAGGATCAGATCAAAGCTGGCGCAGCCCAATGTCCGGAGATCTTATGTGGAAAGCGCTTAGGATAAGAAACCTCGCAATAATTCTAGTCCTTGCCTATGGTGTGGCTTGGGTCATCAGCGGGATTACATTCGTGAGCGCTTCCTCGCCGATCAAGCCTCTGGCGATTGGCGAACACCTTCTGCTCAAAGATGCTCGCCTCTCGGACCCGCGCAATGTGGTTGTTGTCACTAGTGATAAGTGCCCGTATTCTCGCGCAAGCCAGCCGTTTCACCGGCGTTTGACTGAGGCCGCGCACCGTTTGCACGTGTCGCTTATTGTTGTCACCGATAAAAAATCTTTGGTTCCGCAGGACGTGCTTGCTGGTCTGGATGACCACGATCAGGTCTTGAAAACCGATCTCAAGTCGCTTCGCATTACAGGCACGCCTACTGTCTTGCTGTTGGAGGGAGGAAAGCTGATAGGTAGTTGGGTTGGTTACCTGGGCAAGAACCAGGAAGATGGCCTGCTTTCACGCCTTGATGGTTCCTTTGACACTTTAACGCTGGTCAGTGAGCATCCGCAGGTCCTTCAACTCAGGCCGCAAGAGCTTTCTGTGCGGCTCAGGCAATCAAGGATTCTCGATATCAGGCCCCGCGCTGACTTTCAATCTTCCCACTTGGATGGCGCAATCAACATTCCAGTTGATGAGTTAGGCGCCAGAATGCAGATTGAGCTGCACGACGATGCCAAGCCTCTGGTTATGGATTGCAGGGCAGTGGACATGGATGCTTGCTCAGCCAACGCCAAACTCCTGCAATGGGGAGGCGTCAAAAACCTGTGGTTGTTGGATGCCGGAGCTATGGGCTCTGCATGTTCCATGAGCCCGCTGTGAGCTTTGCTCCGCGGAAGGAAGCAGGCATGAGATTTCGCAGGATAAGTGATGCTGCTCTGGCGCTCGCATGCGCCCTGATAATCCTCCATGTTGGCCTTCAGCGATATCCCAGGATCCCGGATCAGCCCACCTCCGTCTATCAACCGGGGTCAATAATAGAAGATAAAGCCGATCTTGGCTTGGGCAAAGCTCGCCGAACGCTCCTAATGCTGACCGCCAGTACATGTCATTTTTGCACAGCCAGCATGCCGTTCTATCGCAAAATGGTCCCTGCGGCCAAGCAAGCCGATGTGAGGGTGGTGGGCGTAACCACTGAAGATCTGTCAGCGAATCAGGCGTATCTCGCTTTCAATGGGATTGAGATTGATGCCGTGGCGTCTGCCGCGCAGAACAACATCAGCGTACACGGCACTCCGACCCTCTTGCTCCTTCGCAACGATGGGAGGGTCATCGCCTCCTGGCAGGGAAAGCTCAGTGCCCGCCAGGAGGAGGATGTTTTAAGTGCGCTCGGAGCGGCGAAATAGGAAGCCACGAATTAGCGATTAAAGATACGCAACAGGCGATGACGACCCTCTGGTCCCGAACCGCGTTCGGGGCGTTTTCGATTTCAGTAAAATTCCAAAGGGAAAAAGAGGAGTGGAATCAAGGGCTTGCAAAAGCTCTTGCGCAGATTCAGAGAATTTGAAGATGCGCCGCTTTCCGCCTGCGGGTTTGCCTACACACGCACCGTTCTTAGAGGGCGGGACAGGAGCAATCCTGTCCCGCCACTCGCTACTTTATGATTTAACAGCGTTTTAGCGCAGCTTCTCCGGCGCAATCGAGGGACAGCCCACACGAGCGTACATCGTGTCGAACCGTCACGACAGTTGCTTGAGTACCTCGTCCACCATGACCTGGATAGCGCGCGGGCGGATGGTCTTTCCGCACCCGCGCTTCCGGCGACAAGGTAACTGAACACATGATTCTGCTGCTGGTCGTCTCCGCGCATACCTCTCCTCAACCTGCTCCCGTACTGGATGACGAGTACTTGTTTCATCAGCCTGCTAGGGTGTATAGAGTTCCGCGTCGGGCCCGCCAACCGCGAGGACTTGCCCGTTCGGGAGCCGGGTTGCGGTGTGGCTCACGGATTGTTGAAGACTGCCAGTCACCGACCAACTGTTGGTAGCCGGATCATAAAGGCGGCTGTTGGCGGTCGGAAAAGCTTTACCGCTGTATA
>DATDGL010000180.1:0-5170 GCA_036522115.1 Candidatus Angelobacter sp. | reverse complement strand
TCAAGCCAGTACCCATGCTGTTTACTTAAGCGGTTTCGGGACCTTTTGAGTTAAACGATGGAACCGCAAGGTCCCTCCGCTTTACCCCCGCTGGCGCGTGGGTAAAGCCTCGGGATGACGAACCATGTTGGGGGGCCCTTCGCAATAGTGACTCTCACTTTTAATTACACCCCTCAGGCCACTGGAACTGGACATTTGCCCCCAAATCAGATATGAATTTGAGCCACTCCAACTGAGCAAGACGGGAATCCATGAAAAAACTCGCGATCATTCTTTTCTCAGCCATCTCTCTTACAGCGTTTGCCGCCGACACCACTGTGAAGGGCTACCTGGTGGACATGGCGTGTGGCGTAGAGGAGGGCCAGAGACCCGACTTTGGCATTAAGCACAGCAAGAGGTGCCTGCAAATGCCGGACTGCGCCGCCAGCGGTTATGGCGTGCTCACGGACGATAAGAAAATCATCCGCTTTGACAAAGCCGGCAATGAGAGGGCCACCAAGTTTATCGACTCCATCACCAGGACCACAGACATCAAGGTTGCGGTCACCGGAACCCTCAATGGCGAAGAAATCACAGTAAATGAGATTGAGTTGCAATGACAGCAGGTCTTTAGATATCCCGATGCCCCGATCTCCCGATTCCCCCGATTTTAAAGGCTCTCGTTGACCCCGGAACCCCTCTCTGTTAGCGTTTAGTTTCCTGACTGGCAGCGCCCATAATTCTTGATTCAAAGAGAGAACTGATGCCTCCGTTTAAGTTCAAGGGAGTGGACTTCATGGAAGTCGATTCCCTGCTGAGTGACGACGAACGCCTGGTGCGCGACAACACGCGCAAATTCATTGAAGAGAACCTTGTTCCCATCATTGAGCAGTGCAATCGTGACGGGCGATTTCCGCGTGAACTGGTCAAGCCCATGGCGGACCTCGGCTTTTTCGGCGCCAGTCTCAAAGGTTACGGTTGTGCCGGCATGTCCAACGTGGAATACGGCCTGGTCATGCAGGAACTGGAGCGCGGCGATAGCGGCGTACGCTCGTTCGTGAGCGTACAGTCCGCCCTGGTCATGTACCCCATCTACACCTTCGGCAGCGACCAGCACAAAGAAAAATGGATTCCCGCCCTGGCCAAAGGAGAAAAGCTCGGATGCTTTGGCCTGACCGAGCCGGATTTCGGCTCCAATCCCAGCGGCATGCGCACGCGGGCGAAAAAAGTGGGCAATGAGTACGTGCTGAACGGCGAGAAGATGTGGATTACATCGGGATCCATCGCAGACGTGGCGGTCATCTGGGCCAAGTCTGAAGAACACGAGAACCGCATTCGCGGCTTCCTGGTGGAAACCACCCGGCCCGGCTTCAAGGCTGAAGACATTCACGGCAAATGGTCGCTGCGGGCCTCCGTAACCTCGGGATTGTCGCTTCAGGACGTCCGCATCCCCCTGGAAAACCTACTTCCCGGTTCTGACGGCCTGCGTTCACCCCTGATGTGCCTCAACCAGGCACGCTACGGCATTGGCTGGGGAGCCATCGGCGCGGCCATGTCCTGCTACGATACCGCCCTGCAATATTCCAAAGTTCGCAAGCAGTTCCGTGACCAGCCGATTGCATCTCATCAACTTGTCCAGGAGAAGCTCGCCTGGATGATCACAGAGATCACCAAGGCCCAGCTTCTCGCCCTGCAGGCAGGCAGGCTGAAGGATGCAGGCAAGGCCGGGCACCAGCATATTTCCATGTGCAAGCGCAATAACGTGTGGATGGCCCTGGAATGCGCCCGCATGGCGCGCGACATCCTGGGCGGCAATGGCATTGCGGATGATTATCCGGTCATGCGCCACATGATGAACCTGGAGACGGTGAAGACGTACGAAGGTACCCATGACATCCATGCGCTGATCATCGGCGAGAGCATCACCGGAATCAGCGCGTTTTGAAAAAGCAGTAATTAGTAATTAGGCCGCTGTGTCCGCAGTAACGAGAATTTTGTTCTCGTTGTGATTCAAACGGGATTGCTGGAGATGAAAACTTGGTAAGTCCCACCCGGCCACACGAAGCGTGCGTCGGGGACCCTGGTTTGGGTAACTTAGTAAGTTGTCCCGAAGGGCCCTGCGGCCCGCGAAAGCGGATGAAGATCCTCCGGATCGCAGGCAAAGAGTGCGCGCCTTCGGCGCGGAGACGGTTCTGTACGTTTAAATTTGAGTGTTCCAGTGATTTTCGACAGGCAAAGAGTGCGCGCCTTCGGCGCGGAGACGGTGCTGAGCACCGTCTGTACGTTTAGATTTGAGTGTTCCAAATGATTTTCGACCCTGGTAATTGAAAGTCAAGGACAACCCCCGCCAAAGGGGATTTGGCTAATTACTAACTACTGAAGCGGAGGCGCAGGATGGCGACTCAAACCGTGGATCGGGCAAACAATAAAAAAGAAGGTCTTGCGTCCGCACTGGAATTCGAGCTGGCGCTGGAATTCGTGCGTGTGGTGGAGGAAGCCGCCATCGCTTCAGCCCAGACCATGGGATTTGGCGACCGCCACAAGGCCGACCAGGTGGCCACGGAAGCCATGCGCACCTGTATGGATAGCGTGCCTATGCGCGGCACCATCGTGATCGGAGAAGGCGAGCGCGATGAAGCTCCCATGCTCTACATCGGCGAGCACGTGGGCGCCGGCTGGCGTGATAGCGCCGTCTTCCCTGAAGTTGATATTGCCGTTGACCCGTTGGAAGGCACCAATCTCTGCGCTACCGGCTCGCCCGGCGCTATCACCGTCCTGGCCGCTTCAGAAAAGGGCGGTCTGCTCAACGCGCCTGATTGCTACATGGAAAAGCTGGTGGTCGGCCCTTCGTGCAAAGGCGCGGTAGACCTGGATGCTCCGATCGCTGAAAACCTGAGGGGCATTGCCAAGCGTCTTGACCGCCACGTAAAAGATCTGGTGATTGTGGTGCTGGAACGCCCTCGCCATCAAAAACTGATTGACGATATTCGCAAGGCCGGCGCCAGGATCCGCCTGATTACTGATGGCGACCTCTCCGCCGGAATCGCCGCCGCAATCATTGGCACCGGCGTCCATGCCGTCATGGGGACCGGTGGTGCTCCTGAAGGCGTAATCACCGCCGCTGCCATGCGCTGCCTGAACGGCGAAATCCTGGCCCGCCTTGTCGTGGATAAGCCGGAATTGGAGGCGCGCCTGGAAAAGATGAATATCAAGGACAAGAAAAGAATTTACACCGCCAGAGACCTGGCTCCGGGCAACAATCTGATCTTTGCCGCCACCGGCGTCACTGACGGCGCATTGATGAAGGGTATTCGCTTCTTTGGCGATGGCACCCGCAGTTCATCCATCGTGATGACCCGCCACAGCGGGAAGGTGAGATTTGTGGAAAGCATCCATCTGGCCAAACGGCCGGATGTAAAAGTCCGCTTTGCATGAAAAAGCAATTGGCAACGCTCTTGGCTCTTAGCTTTTGGCTTCTTACCACTTAGCAACCTAACAAAATTCAAGCACCTCCGCGTCCTCGGTGTTCTCGGCCTTTGATTTTGTTGTTGCTTTTCCCATTTTCTTCTGGGTTTTCTCCGTGTCTCCGTGGTGGGTGTTTCTTTCCCGATCACCGGATCACGCGCGATCACCCGATTCTTCCTCAATTCCATGGCCGGCTGCGTGGCGTCTTCGGCATGGGAGGCCAACTGCTGGCTGCGCCCTGATACATGAACTTGCAGTTCTCCAGACGCTTGGTTCCGTCGTGTACGGCAAACCTGATCGGGTGCTCCGCTGTGCCGGACCACATGCTCACACCCGCATAGGCGCCATCCTTGCGAAGAATGTAGTAGACCATGCTGACGTACTTCACCTTGGTCATGTCATTGTTGTAATTGCGCGCAATCCTCTTGAGCGCGTCCATTCCCGCTTCCTCAGGAGACATGCCCCGGCGCATGTTTTCCACGATGGTGTGCGCGCCGGCTACCTTAATGTTCTCTTCTCCATTGCCGGTGGCCCCAGCCGCGCCCACATCCTGGTCGCAATAACAGCCCGCACCGATAATCGGCGAGTCGCCGCATCGGCCGGCAATCTTCCACGCCAGGCCGCTGGTGGTGGTCACGCCGGACATCTCGCCTTTCTCGTTCAGGACTGAGCAATTGATGGTGCCCGTAGGTGGATGCAGCACTTTGCCGATTGCATCCATCCGGGCATCCGCGGGAATCCCGATCTGCGCAGCCAGGGCATAGAGGCGCTGAATCGGTTCCGGCTGGTCCTCAATCACACTCTGCTCCAAAGGAGCAGGCGCCTTCCAGTCCGGGTCCGCCATGCCCGGTCCCCACCAATCCCGATCTGAGTTGTATTCCTTCCACAACTGCCAGATTTTGCGCGAGTGTTCCGTCAGCAGGTTTTCCTTGGGAAATCCCATCAGCAGGCCAAAGCGGGTTGCGCCTTCACCCACCAGCATCACGTGACCGGTGTGCTCCATCACCGTCCTGGCCAGGGAGGCAACATTCTTGATGTCATGCACCGCGCCCACTGAGCCCGCTCTGCGGCTGGGACCGTGCATGCAGCAAGCGTCCAGCTCCACCACGCAATCCTCGTTGGGCAGGCCGCCGAGTCCCACGCTGTCGTCATTAGGATCGTTTTCCGGCCCCGAGACCACTTCGAGGGCGGCATCGAGCGTGTCGGCCCCCTGGCGCAGCTTGGCATATCCGGCGTCAATATAGCTGAACCCGTTTCTGGCGCAAATAATCACGTTCTTGCCGCCTCCGCTCGCAGGAGCTTGCGATGGCTTGGTTTGTGCGCTGGTTGCGCTACCGTCATGGGCGGTCTTTCCCGCTGCCAGTGACGCCGAAGCCACCGCCAGCCCGGAAAGAAAATCTCTGCGTTTCATGGTCCCCTCATTTCTAAAGCCGCGCGGCGTAATGACTGCCGCGCTACAAAATGTCATCTTGAGGGAGGCAACTTGCCGAGCCAAACAACCGGACCGCAGCTTTCATGCCTCACAAGACGAAACTCGGAAGGATATCACTGACCAGCAGGTACTAGCTATACTGTTCATTCAGTTGGGTGTAATTAAAAGTGCGAGTCAAGCCAGTACCCATGCTGTTTACTTAAGCGGTTTCGGGACCTTTTGAGTTAAACGATGGAACCGCAAGGTCCCTCCGCTTTACCCCCGCTGGCGCGTGGGTAAAGCCTCGGGATGACG
>DATDGL010000179.1:0-26541 GCA_036522115.1 Candidatus Angelobacter sp. | reverse complement strand
TGCGAGTCAAGCCAGTACCCATGCTGTTTACTTAAGCGGTTTCGGGACCTTTTGAGTTCAACGATGGAACCGCAAGGTCCCTCCGCTTTACCCCCGCTGGCGCGTGGGTAAAGCCTCGGGATGACGAACCATGTTGGGGGGGCCCTTCGCAAATAGTGACTCTCACTTTTAATTACACCCCGTGAACAAGAAGAACCTGATCGCTAGGTCTGAGCTTTGATACACTCAAAAGTTTGCCAATTTCTTCTGAGGTAATTTCTTGGGACAAACTCCTGTTTTGGCAGTCCATGGCGGGGCCTGGGCCATTCCCGACGACATGGTGGAAGCACACCTTCACGGCATACGCCAGGCCATCGCCAATGGGTGGCGATTGCTGGAACGCGGCGGAACAGCGATCGAGGCTATTGAGGCTGCCATCACCACCATGGAGGATGATGAAACTTTTGATGCCGGGTGCGGCAGCTTTCTCACTCGCGATGGCCGGGTGCAACTCGATGCGCTCATGATGGATGGCGCCACGTTGCGGGCGGGCGGTGTCGGCTGTGTGGAGCGCCTCCGCAATCCCATTCAGGCGGCCCGCCTGGTGCTGGAAAAAAGCCCTCATGTTTATTTCGTGGCCGAGGGTGCAGAGCGATTTGCTCAAGAGCACGGTGTTCAGTTGTGCGGGAATGAGGAATTGATTATCGAGCGCGAAATTCAGCGGCTCAAAGACGCGCAGGCCCAAGAAGCAGCAGGAAAGCCTGACCTGACCTTTGCCGGTCCGGGATTCGGGTGCGACACGGTGGGCGCAGTGGCGCTGGACATGCATGGCAACATCGCTGCCGGGACTTCGACCGGCGGGACGCTCAACAAGGCCCCTGGCCGCGTGGGCGATTCATCCCTGATCGGGTGCGGCTGCTATGCCGACAACCAGGGAGCGGCCGCGTCCTGCACGGGATGGGGAGAGCCGATCATGAAGCTGGTGTTGGCCAAACGCGCGAATGACCGAGTCCGCGAGGGACGGACTCCCGAGATGGTTTGCAATGAAGCCATCACGTACCTGCACGCCCGGCTCAACGGCCACGGCGGCATGATTCTGCTGGACGCGCAGGGACGCATCGGCATCGCCCATAACACCCCGCGCATGGCCTGGGCTTACAAGAATATTTCCCAAGAAAATGCAGGGATTACCGTGTAAGCAGCTATCTTCTGCTGCGCATCCCCTCGCCGCCTTCACCGCCGAAGAGCCTGACTTCGATTTCCTGTTCGCTGGCCACGGGAGTGGTTCCGCATGTTGCCGGAGTGTAATGCCATTTTTTCAGGGCCTCCAGGGTGCTGCTACGGACGTCAGCATCGCTAGAGAGAATGATTGGATTCTGCAAATTCCCGTCTTTGTCCACGATGCCATAGACGTGGACCACGGGACTACCGGCGTTTCGGCGCTGCACCGTGGGAGAAAATTCCGGCGCCGGAGCGCGGACGGCCTTGGCGGGCTGAAGGTTGCCACAGGTATCAAATTCCTGCGCATGTTCCGGTATAGCAAAGGCGCCGGCTTCAAACTGCGCTTCTGTGACCTGAATGTTGTCCAGGGTCATGATCGGTTTCTCTTCCGTCGGCAGCTCAAGCAGGACGGTGATCTTATGCGGGACAAGCTGGTGCTCGACAGGGGTATAGTCAGAAAACTCCAACGCCTTGGCCTGGTCCATGGACTCGAGCAGGACGTTGCGGGCCGGATCAAAACACAGCCGCTCTCTTTGCTCAGTCTTCATCTCAAAGCAATCCGCCTGGATATGTTGCACTTTTTTGTGCTGAACGTCGCCCAGTTTGGCGTCGCCCTGATCAACAAACCTGTCCCAGGCGTGATCCGCCTCTCTGAGCATGCTCAGCCCCGGCACAGGATACGGCAGAGATCGCGCCACATAGAGCTTACTACCCAGTTCCAGCTTGATCTCGCGGTAGTCTTGCAATTGCAGTTCGTAACGGGACCTGTCTTTATCCCGATAGATGGCAATCCGCCCTTTTACCGGAGTTGGCGCCAGGGGATTCACCACCACGTCGGCAGTCATCCGGTAGGGAGTGATCCTGGCCAAGCCGGACGCCTGGTGCGCCGCTTGCAGCAGGTCGCGGGAGCGGGATGAATCCTGGGCGCGGGCCAGCAGCGCGCCAAAACATGCCATACACAACAAGAGTGAGCAGTATTTCTTATTTGTCATAGTGCAGGAGGGAAAAGACCTCAGTACCCTGAAATTTCTTACGACCGTTGAGGAAGTCTAATTCCACTACAAACCCGAGTCCAGCAATATCTGCGCCAAGCGACCTGGCCAACTGGACGCACGCATTGGCGGTGCCGCCGGTGGCCAGCAGGTCATCGACAATAATCACCTTCTGTCCGGGCCGGATTGCATCTTTGTGGATCTCCAGAGTGTCGAGCCCGTACTCGAGTTCATAGCTCCACTTAACGGTCTCCGCCGGCAGCTTGCCCGGCTTGCGAATGGGGACAAAGCCGGCGTTCAGGCGATAGGCGAGCGCCGGGCCAAAGATAAATCCCCGGGCCTCAATGGCCAGCACGACATCGATCCGGGCCTTGAGGTAGTGCTCAGAAAGCGCGTCAATCAGCGTGGCGAAGCCCACCTTGTCCTTGAGCAGCGTGGTGATGTCGTAAAAGAGAATGCCTTTTTTGGGGAAGTCGGGAACTTCGCGGACCAGTTGCTTCAGGTGGTCACACTTGCCTGCTGGTTCGGCATGCATCGGCTACCACGCTCCTTCAATGCGAAAAGTATTAAGACCGGCAACCGGCTCGGCGGGAGTCTCTTCCACCGCATCCACACGAGCCGCCCGAGGTCCGTTCTCCAGCTTCTTACGCAGGGCGCCGAGTTGCTGCTCGCTGCCCATGGCCAGCACTTCCACCGCGCCGTCCAGGTTGTTTCGCACCCAGCCACTCAGGCCGAGCTGCCGCGCTTCGTGGTCCACAAACCAGCGAAATCCCACGCCTTGCACGCGGCCTCGAACAATATAGCGTTTCGCCAGCATTTCAAGCTATGCCCGAGACAGGTAGGCCCCTTCTGCCGTATCTACACGGATCTTTTCGCCTTCGTTGATAAACGGGGGTACCTGCACCACCAACCCTGTTTCCGTTTTGGCGGGTTTGGTGACGCTGGAGGCAGTGGCAGACTTCAAGCCCGGCTCGGTCTCCACCACGGTCAATTCCACGGTTTGTGGCAGTTCGATTCCCACCGCCTTGCCATCATAGAACTCGACTTTGATCTGAAGATTGGGAGTCAGGTAATCGACAGCATCGCCCAAAATGTCGCGGGTGAGGTGCGTCTGCTCGTAGGACTCAGTGTTCATGAAGTAAAAATCGTCGCCATCCTGATACAAAAACTCCATGGCGATCTCATCCACGTTGATCTTTTCGATGGCGTCGCCGGAGCGGAAGCGGTGCTCGAACATGGCGCCAGTGCGGATGTTTCGCAGCTTGGCCTGAATAAAGGCGCGCAGGTTGCCGGGCGTGCGGTGCTCGACGCTGAAGACCAGGTGCAGGTCGTTGTTGTGTTTGATGATCATCCCCGGACGCATCTGGGTTGCTGGTATTGCCATGGATTGAAGTCTTCTCCTTGGAGCTGCTGGTGAGGCTATAGAAATTCGCGCCGCTCTCCCCTGCTGATTCGCTTCGCTCACCCAGACTAAAGTCCTGGGCTGAGGCCCGCGGGTCGCAAGCGATCCGCTAGGGGCTGATACGCGGCAGTCTGCGCTGGGCCAGCGCAGACTGACAAGACAAGCATAAATTTTACCGCAATCTACGAGAATTCCACAGCTACACAAGCAAAACAGGTGTAATTAAAAGTGCGAGTCAAGCCAGTACCCATGCTGTTTACTTAAGCGGTTTCGGGACCTTTTGAGTTCAACGATGGAACCGCAAGGTCCCTCCGCTTTACCCCCGCTGGCGCATGGGTAAAGCCTCGGGATGACGAACCATGTTGGGGGGCCCTTCGCAAATAGTGACTCTCACTTTTAATTACACCCAAGCAAAATAGGCAAAAGGTTTTTCCAGCAAGACAACGCGCTGCTGATCTTCCATTTCTAAGTTATTGAGTTAGCGGAGACCAAAAAGGGGGACCAAGCCGATGAACGAATACCAACGCTATGAAGACTATTCCCAAGGGGCACAAGAAAGGCGTACCGGGACCAATGTCGGGAGGTCGATCACATTTCTGCTGATTGGAATGGGAGTTGGCGCGGCTGCCGCCCTGCTGTTTACACCGATGAGCGGCAGTGATGTGCGCAATGCCATTGGGAGCGGATGCAGACGCGCCGTGGATGGAATCAACGAACAAACACGCAACCTGCGTGAGCGCGGCTCCAGCCTGCTGGGCTTCAACCGCCGCAAGGCTTGAGAGAGCAAGCCAGTCAGTTGCCAACTGCCGATCTCACGGGCTTGATCTCCAGAGTGTATTTTCCGGCCTCCTCCACTTTGACGGACTGAGAGTTTTGCTCGTAGTTTTTCAGCAGATCGGGCTGGTTCAGAATCTCGGCCTCCGCGTTTTCAAAGGCAAACAGCTTGTAAGAGCCGGGAGGGACACCGCGCATCACGAACTTACCTTTTACATCGCAGTGCGCCGGCCTGATCAGGTCGGCATCGAGCTTATCGGATGAGTCCGGGACCAGAAGAACGTAGCTGCCGCTGACCGGCTCGTGCTTATCGTTCAGCGTGGTGCCTTCTATATGTCCACCGCCGGGGCTCACCAACAGATCGATCTCTGTGTGACGGCCGCCAATCACTACATCCGTGTTCGCAACTTCCCGGCCTGAAACCCGGACTGACTTCAAATAAAAATCCTGGGGCAGGTTGGGCACGTTGACCCGGTAGCGATCACCGGGATGCAGCTTGCCGGTGAATTGGTAGTCAGGCCGGGTCGTTCCCACGCGGAAGATGCTTGAGTTCCTGGGCCCGACGGAGGCAAATTCCACGGAAGGCGTGAATGCATAGCGGGCATTTTCCAGGTGTACATGGCCCACAATCTCGAAATCCGGCAAGCCGGAGATCAACACATTTCTTATGCCTTCGCTTCCAATCTCCACCACGCGCTCGTCGCTGAAGCTCTCGCCATCGTCAACGAAGGTGGTGCGCAAGGTGTAAGTTCCCGGTCCAATGCCACGTATTTCAAAGCCGGAGCCGTTTTCAGAGATTTCAGCCGTCCGTGCCATGACGCCGGCGTTGGGGCCCCAGTAGGCCGTGACAGAGGGCTGGGCAATGGGCCGGTTTGTAAGGCCATTGACGACCCTACCCTGGATGGAAACTGCCTGGACGGGAAACAGGCCGAAATCCGCGCGCAGGTCATCGCCGGGATTAACGACGAGCTTCTGCGCCTGAAGCATGTCGCTGGTTCCGGGATACATCAGCGGAGGATAGGCAATATCGAGGCGACTACCTTTTACAGGCACCGCGCCGGTTTGCTTCTTCCATTCTTTACTCAAGTTGTGTTCGGCCAGCAGGAAATAGCTACCGGGCCGGACATCAAAGATGCGATACTCGCCGCGATCATCGCTGATGGCAGAGCCCATGGTATTCAGGAATTCCCGTCCGCGATAGTGTTCGACGCCCAAAAGCCTGACCTCAACATCGCGAACCGGATCGTTGGTCTCATCCACGATTCTTCCTGAGATCACGCCCAGCGGCAGGAGCCGCACGAGCACATCCTTCACCACGTCTCCGGCCGCCAGGTCCACTACTGGTTGCATGCCGCGTTTAGAGTCATCTGTGTAATAGCCTTGCTTGCCCCCGAGAATCTGGTACGAGCCGGGATCCACGCGGTCAAACGAAAAATGCGCGTTGTCATCCGCTCGGCCCAGAGTTTGTGCTCTTCCCTTCAGGTTGCGCAGGATGACCAGGGCACGCGGAAGCAGTTGTCCCCCAGCCGCGCTGACCACAGTCCCTTCAATCTGGCCCTTGGTGGGCGGTGGAGCATTCGTGGATTGGCCAAATGCCAGCGCAGAGAAAATTGCCAGCGCAGATAGATATGACCGCATAAAAGCTCCCATTTCCTCGATAAACGCGAGGAACGGTTCTCAAGGTCTTTTTCAAGGCCTGTTTTTGTAACACGCTCGACAAATTTCCGGTGCTGAGGGGCAATCACGATATCACTGTTTGCTATACCGGTTCTTTCTTTTCTCCGCGTGCCTCTCCAGCGCCAGTTGCAGCAGGCGATCAATCAGCTCGGGATACTCGACGCCTGACGCCGCCCACAACTTGGGATACATGCTAATGGAAGTAAAGCCTGGCATGGTATTGATCTCATTGACAAAGATCTTTCCGTTTTTGGGATCCATGAGGAAATCCACCCGTGCCAGCCCGGAACAGTCCACTGCCTGGAACGCCCGTACTGCTATTTCTTGCACTGCTTTCATCTGCTTTTTTGTGAGCTTGGCGGGAATGTTCAACTGCGAACCTTCATCCAGATACTTGGCGTTGTAATCGTAGAATTCCGCCGAGGGCACAATTTCGCCGGCAATGGACGCCTGAGGCTGATCGTTGCCCAGCACGGAACACTCCAATTCGCGGGCTTTTGCCTTGCTTCCTCCCACGCCCTGCTCGATCACAATCTTACGGTCGTATCCGGCTGCAATCTCCAGGGCCGGGCCTAGTTCTTTGCGGTTGTGCGCTTTGGAGATACCCACGGAAGAACCCAGGTTCGCAGGCTTAACAAACAATGGATATTTCAATTTACCTTCGATTGCCCGCTCAACCTTGCCGCGATTTTCCTCCCATTGCCTGCGCAGTATGGTGACATGTTTCACGATGGGCAGACCGGCGGCAACGAACAGCCGTTTCATGACGTCCTTATCCATGCCCGCCGCGGACCCCAGCACCCCCGCTCCCACGTAAGGAATGTCTGCCAGTTCCAGCAAGCCCTGAATGGTCCCATCTTCGCCAAAGGTGCCGTGAAGCACGGGAAAAATGAGGTCCACGTTGATGCCATGATCGGCGGCCCGCGCCTTGCTTTCAAAGAGAACCAGCGAGCCTGATTCCGGCACTGGCGGCACAATCACCGTGTCCCCTTTGGCCAGCATGGCAGAAGTCGTGGCTTCCGGATGACCGGCACGCAGATGCCGTCCAGTTTCTTCCGGCACGCTCTCGCCGCGCAGCAGCTTTTCCGCGTGCGCGGAACTCACCCACTGCCCGGCCTTGGTGATGCCGATGGGCACCACTTCATACTTATCCTGATTGATGGCTTTTAAGACAGAGGCGGCAGAGAGCAGCGAAACTTCGTGCTCGCCGCTGCGGCCGCCAAAGAGAACGCCGACCCTTAATTTCTTCATTGAGCCTATTTATAGCAGAGGAGTCTGCCCGGATTACTTATGTTGGTGGTGCAAGTGATCGCTGCATCGGGCCAGCAAAGAAGCGGAGATACTAGAGCAGGTCCTAAATTGATGTGGCCCACGATAAAAATCCGCCGTCGTTTTTGCTGCCTCGTGGAATACACCTTCGCTGGAATAGCTCCAAGTTGCGCCAAGCAAGGGCGAAAAGCAAATGTACGGCGCGAAACCGTGCTTCCGGGAAGGTTGTTGAAAAATAAAGAGATCTTTGTCCCGGATTGGAGGTTTGATTCCTCTTTTGTCCCGGAACAAGAACCGAAGCCACAGGCAACCGGGCCTAGGCCACAGACAAACGAACACAAGGGTCGCCTTGACGCGGTATGGCAAAGAACAGGTTGTCGGGGTTCCTTCGGCTTCGCTCAAGACAGGCTCTTCAGCTCGGTCCAACTCCTACCGTCGCCCGGACTCCGTTCAGGATGACAGCGGGAAGGAATTCTGGTACCAGCCTCAATCGCTTTTCCGTGGCCTACGTGAACCAGAAAACTCTGCCTCTTCCCGGACACAATTCTTCCCTCGATCCACGCGAGCTCTCGATCCGGCTCACTTTTAGATCAGGCGCGCATGGCAGGTTCGCCGTGTACACCTGGATTGTCTATTTCAAGTATCACACAGTTTGAATATGTTGTCAAGAATAAAATTAATAGATGTTATAAGTTGTTGATGACGAGAGGCTTCCACCATCACTCGGCTACAGCAATTCTGGAAACGCTCTAATTGGAGTTGATTTGCATCCGCTTCAGACCACGGTGATCCCGCGATGTTCAGGATCTGTCTGTGTCCCCGCAATCTTTAGCAGCATCGCGTACGAAGTCATCCAATGTGCCTTCCGCGTCTTTGGCCACCAGTTCGTCCATGGCGGCGGATTGTGCGCGGGATTGACTCTTCAGGATTGACCGATAGGTCCGCAAGGCCTCTTGCACGCCGGCCACATATTGCGCGTTTCGATCGGCTGCCTTATTGGGATGTTGGATGAGGAAGACAGCCATGCCAAAGGCAAATTGCACGGAAAGATGTCCCGCGTACTTATACCTCTCGCCAACGAGATTCCCCAGTGGAGCAGAACACACACTCACGTTGATGTCTGGAATATCGTTGAGCCACTGCTCAGCCCAGGTGACTTCGGGCTTCAGGCTATCATCCAGTGGAGCCTTCTCCAGTTTCTGCACCAGCGTCAAAAAACGCTTGCGCTCCTCCGGGGTGGACGGTCCGCGCTTGGACTCATCCTGGCCTTGCCCGCAGGCAAGCGCTGAAAGAAAAATGACTGGCAGCAAGATCAACAGGGACCTGGGCATCTTTACCCTCCGGCAAGACGATTGTACGTGAAGATTCCGGTCCTTGGCTCGTGGCTTTTGGGTCTCCGTGTGGGGTTACAGGATTTTTTTCCCGAAGGCTGACAACGCCAGTTCCACGGCTAAATCTGCGGTCCGGTTGTGCTCGTCAATCACCGGATTTACCTCGACAATCTCAAAGCTCGTCATCCGGCTATGGTCGGCAATGATTTCCATGGCCAGATGGGCCTCGCGGTAGCTGGCGCCGCCGCGAACCGGCGTCCCCACGCCGGGGGCATCTTCAGGATCGATCCAGTCCATGTCCAGCGAGATGTGATAGCCAGCGGTGCCCCGGCCGGCCACGCGCAAAGCCTCTTCTATGACCACGCGCATGCCGCGCTCGTCGATATCGCGCATGGTGTAAACCTCAATGCCGGTCTTGCGAATGTTTTCCCGCTCCCGCGCGTCCACGTCACGGACGCCCACCAGCACGCAGTTTTCCGGCTGCACCTTGGGCGAAAAATTGAAGATGTTGGCCAACTCCGCCAGCCCCAATCCCAGAATCGCCGCCAACGGCATGCCGTGTACGTTGCCGCTGGGTGAAGTCTCCGGGGTATTGATGTCGGAATGAGCATCAATCCAGATCAGGCCCACCTTCTGGTTCTGACGGCGATAAAATTCCGCCACTCCCGCCATGGTCCCTGCCGCCACCGAGTGGTCTCCCCCCAACACCAGCGGAAATTTACCGGCTTCCAATGCTTTAAGAACCATGTCCGCATGCTTGGTACAGGTGGCAGTGATTTCCTTGAGGTACTTGGCTTTGGGGTCGCCTTCTTTTTTCTGTTCGGCGATGGCTACAGCGATGTTACCGCCATCCTCCACCACGTGTCCCAGCGCTTCCAGGCGCGCCTCGAGGCCAGCCACTCGGACTGCCGATGGCCCCATGTCCACGCCTCGGCGCGATTGGCCCAGATCCAGCGGTACGCCCAGAATCCTGATTTTCTTGGGGACAATATTGTCCGCGAGGACCGGCTTCTTCTCCGTGGTCTCTATTTTCGGTGGTGCTGTAGTTATCTCCGGGGTCATGAATTTCTCGATTTCACGGGTAAATGCGAGTCAGGGTGCGCGCAAACGGGATGGTCTCACGCACGTGCTCCAGGCCGCAAATCCAGCCTACGACTCGCTCGATTCCCATCCCAAATCCGGCATGCGGGACGCCGCCATATTTGCGCAGATCCAGATACCACTTGAAAGCCGATTCCGGCAATCCGTGGTCCCGGATGCGCTTGAGCAACAGGTTGTAATCGCCGATGCGCTGGGACCCGCCAATGATCTCTCCATATCCTTCCGGGGCCAGGACATCCACGCACAATGCCAGTTCCGGACGCTGCGGGTCAGGCTCCATGTAAAACGCTTTGACCTGCGCCGGATAACGGTGCACCATGACCGGCTTGTCAAATTGTGATGAGAGATAAGTCTCATCCGGCGATCCCAGGTCTCCACCCCACTCAAACTTTGTCTCAACCTGCCCTTTGCTGTGGCCTTCCTGAAGCATCTTGACGGCTTCGTCATAGGTGACGCGAGGGAACGGCGCCCGAATATTTTCCAGCTTGGTCACGTCCCGCTCCAACACCTTCAGATCATCACGCCGATTGGCCAGAACGGTCTGGACAATGTGGCTGACAAAATTTTCCGCCAACTCCATGATGTCGTGCAATTCGGCAAAGGCCATTTCCGGTTCAACCATCCAGAATTCGGTGAGGTGGCGGCGGGTCTTGGATTTCTCCGCGCGAAAAGTCGGCCCGAAGGAATACACCTTGCCCAGGGCCATGGCTGTGGCTTCGATATAAAGCTGCCCCGACTGGGTGAGAAAGGCCTCCTCTTCAAAATAGGTGACGGGAAACAGCGTGGTTGTGCCTTCGCAAGCTGCCGGCGTGAGAATCGGGGGGTCTGTGAGAACAAAGCCGCGTTCGTCAAAGAAGTTGCGTGCCGCCCGGATGATTTCCGCGCGCACCCGCAGGATGGCGGCCTGACGCGGAGTTCGCACCCAGAGGTGACGGTGCTCCATCAAAAAATCAACGCCGTGCTCTTTCAGGGAAATTGGAAACGGATCACCTTCCGGGACCTTCTGGATGACGCGGATGTCGCTGACATCCAGCTCAAAACCTCCGGGAGCGCGCTTGTCTGCCCGCACTTTTCCGGTGACGATCACGCTTGACTCCAGCGTGAGGTTCTTGATGGTGTCAAAGGTTTCCGGCGAAACCTGGCTCTTGGGCACAATGCCCTGGATCACGCCGCTGCCATCGCGAAAAATGGGGAAGAGCAATTTCCCGCTCTCGCGCAAGTTGTAGAGCCAGCCACGTACGGTAATTGACTGGCCATCGTGACGGCCGATATCGGCAATTGTAGTAACAGCAGGTTGTGCAGTCGTTTCCATTTTTTATCAGCCACGAACATACCCGAACGCAGGCGAATCAACGTTGGGCGCAGATCAGTGCAAATCAGTCCAATCAGCGGTAAGTTTTTTCAGATGAACCGATTACCCGAATCGCTTACCCTGCAGCCACAGTCGCACTCTCTAGCATTTTGTATGTTTCAGACATCTGGCTGGAGACCGGGGTTCCTTCTTCACCTTCAATCTCCAGCAGCAAAACCGGACCGTGCTGAGCGGACTGCAGAGACTGCATGGTCTGGTTCCAGTCAATGCTTCCCGCAGCAGGCCACAAATGCGCGTCGCGGTCGCCCTGATTGTCATGAACATGGGTCGAGCGAATACGGTCCTCCAAAACCCGAAAAGCCTGATGGACGGAGCTCATGATGTGCGCGTGGCCGGTATCAAAGCAGACGCCCAGATCGTCGTAGTGCAGGGCCTTAATCAGTTCCATCAGTTTCTCCGGCGTGGAAAGTTCGTTAGGAATGTTCTCTACCAGGAGATTGACTCCCAGCGGCCTGGCAAAGGCCCGCAGATGCTCGATGGAACTCAGGGCCGCCTCAAATTTGCGGCCATCATCGTACTCGTTCACCAGTCCAATATGCTGGACAAGAAAATGGAAAGGAATTGATTCCGCTACCTCCAACGCCCGTTTGATTTCATCCATCGCTTCGATCCGGCGGCGCTTGTCCACGTCCACAATATTGATTGGCGGCTCGACCGAGCGGGAGAAATCATTACTCATATACATGGGCGAATGCATGGAGTGAAATTGAACTTGCCCGCCCTTGAACCAGTTGGCCACTTCACGGACCTGCTGCTTGTCTGTGTAGTCAAAGTGCCCGCGCGCGGCAAAAACTTCAATGGCCTGGGCGCCTCCGTTGGCAAGCTGGTCCAGGAGACCAGGATGCAGCCTGCGGGTGACAAAGACGTAGCTGGACATGGCGCGCAACATCAATAGCCTACCGCCTTCCCCGCATTGCGCCCGTCAGGAGCGCCCAACAAGTCTCCGGTTTTGGGATCAACCGCGATGCATTCGCCATCGCTCCAATAGCCTTCCACGCGGATCGTGTGGCCGCGTTCTTCCAGCAGCTTGATGGTATCCGGAGACAGCCCCACACGTTCAACGTCAATTTCATCCGGTTCCCACTGGTGATGAAAGCGCGGAGCATTCACCGCCGCCTGGATGTCCAGCCCAAAGTCCACCACTCCGAGCAAGATGTTGGCCACAGTGGTAATAATGCGTGGTCCGCCCGGCGACCCGAGCACCAGGAACAGCTTGCCGTCTTTGAGGACAATAGTTGGCGCCATGGCGCTCAGCGGGCGCTTGCCCGGCCCGATGGCGTTGGCTTCGCCCTGAATCAATCCATACCCGTTGGGCACGCCCGGTTTAGAACTGAAATCATCCATCTCATCATTGAGCAGGAAACCCAGCTTGCCCGCCACCACGCGCGCGCCGAAACCGTCATTTAACGTAGTGGTGACGGCCACGGCATTGCCCTGGGCGTCCACTACTGAATAATGAGTTGTATTTTCCGGCTCAGGCCCGGCATAAGGATTGTGGTTCTCAGCCTGGCGCTCGAGCTCGCCAAAGCCGGAAGGCCGTCTCAAATCTTTGCTCACGCTGGAATGTGACATATCCAGCGAGGTCCGCCATGCCGCCGCATATTTCTTGTCAATCAACTGCGGGATTGGAAGCTGGCTGAAGTCGGGATCCCCGAGAAATTCCGCGCGATCGTAAAACGCGCGCCGGAAGGCCTCAGAAATCAGGTGGATGGAATCCGCCGAGCGGTTGCCCAACCGGCCCAGATCGTAACCTTCCAGTATGTTCAAAGTTTCCAGCAGAGTAACTCCGCCCGAACTGGGAGGCGGAGCGCTGATGATTTCGTATCCCCGATAGCTTCCCCGAATCGGCTGGCGCTCCTTGACCTCGTACTCGGCCATGTCCTCGGCAGTGATCAGCCCGCCGCCGTTCTTCATCTCTGCTGCCAGCTCGCGCGCCATCTCGCCTTTGTAAAAATCATCCGGATTGGCAGCAATGCGCTCTAGAGTCCGCGCCAGTTCGGGCTGGCGAAAAATCTCGCCTTGCTCATAGTATTTGCCATCGCGCTGGAAAATACGCCGCGATTCCGGGAAGTCAGCCAGATGCTTTTCATGCAGTGACTGTGCCTCCTCGTAACTAAGCTCCACGCCGTCCCGCGCCAGCCGGATGGCCGGCTCCATCACAGCCTGGAGTGACAACTTGCCCCACTTCTTCTGAGCGTATACCAGCCCCGCAACCGATCCCGGGACGCCAATAGCCTTGTAGCCGACCAGGCTGGCATTGGGAATCACATTCCCCTTATCGTCCAGATACATGTCACGCGTGGCGGCCTTAGGGGCCTTTTCGCGATAGTCCAGGAAATGGATTTCACCACTGGCCATGCGGACGAGCATGAAGCCCCCACCGCCAATGTTTCCCGCCGCCGGATGCACCACCGCTAAGGCGAACCCCGTGGCCACCGCGGCGTCCACGGCATTGCCGCCTTTACGCATCATCTCTACGCCGGCCCTGGAGGCCTCCTCATGAACGCTGACTACAACCGCGTGTTTTTCGTGGACCGGACGCAGCCCGCCGGCAGTGGCCAGTTGAGAGAGCGCCAGCCAGCAGACAAGTATCTTGAAAATAAGAGATTTACGCAGGGTCTTCATGTTGAGCAGAGGTCAGAACGCCAGGAACCCAGCAACATTGAGGCTAGCCTAGGGGCTTGGTGACAGTCAAATTGGGGAAATGCCACAATTGCCATAACTGCCAAAATTGCCAAAATTGAAAAGCACCCCGATTCGTGCCATACTGTTCCCATAAATCATTTATGGGAGATAAAAACAAGCAAGGTGACCTCGTCCAGGGCACGCTGGACATGCTGGTGCTGAAAGCACTCTCGCGCGGGCCGAAGCATGGATATGCCGTCGCCGAGTGGATCCAGGAAACGTCAGATGACGTGCTGCGGGTTGAAGAAGGCGCGCTCTATCCCGCGCTGCATCGCCTTGAATTGCGCGGGCTGCTGGCCTCCGAATGGGGAGTCTCCGATAACAACCGCCGCGCCAAGTATTACTCGCTCACATCCGCGGGCCGCAAACACCTGACTGCCGAGAGTGAGCAGTGGGGAAAGCTCTCCTCGGCCATCGCAAGAGTCATGCAAACTGCGTAGGAACGACGAGAATAGCGATCTCACACGCGGTCAGTCGATTCCCCCAGCGTCACTCGCACATCCATTCGGCGCTTGCCGCGGTAGATAGTCACAGTCACCGTATCTCCACCGCGGTGGTTCTGCATTGCATGCGATAGGTCCTGCTGGTCCTGGACTTCCTGTCCATCTACCGCCACGATCAGGTCGCCGCCGATGGTAATGGGTAAATTTCCAAGATAGGCGCGTTCGGCGCCCGCCCGCAGCCCGGCGCGCTCGGCAGCACTTCCCGGCGTGACCTGAATGATCAGCAACCCTGAATGGCGGCCAGACCTAACTGGTCGGCCAACTCCGGTCCAATGGGAAGCGTGCTCACGCCCAATACCGGCCGCCGCACACGTCCTATCGTGACCAGATCGTTAAGCACCGCCTTGGCGGTGTTAATGGGAATGGCAAATCCGATGCCCGCGCTCTGCTCCGCTCCGCCGGTCAGGATCATGGAGTTGATGCCGATCACCTCGCCACGCGAATTCAGCAGCGGTCCGCCGGAATTGCCCGGATTGATGGCTGCATCGGTCTGGATGGCTTCATCGATAAAACCGCGTTGGCCTTTAAGCGAACGGATGGAACTGATGATGCCCCGCGTCATAGTCCCGTTCAGCCCGAAAGGATTGCCGATGGCGAATACTTTTTGTCCAACCACCAGGCCCTTGGAATCGCCCAGTACCGCCGGAGGAATGGAGTGCGCGGGGATCTGGATGACCGCCAGGTCATGCTGGGGGTCTTTTCCCACAACTTCGGCCCGATACTTTTTCTTGTCGCTGGTGGAAACCTCAACCTGCCGCGCGCTCTCCACCACGTGATAGTTGGTCAGGATGTGTCCTTCTCCGTCGATCACAAATCCGGAACCCTGGCCCTGCTGGGGCACCGGGCCGTAAAAGAAATCATAGGCCATGGCGGTTGAGGTGATATTCACTACCGACGGCAGAGACTTCTTGTAGACCGCGATGTTCTCCTGCTCTTCAGCGTCATAGCTGGGCGGAGCCGATGCCTCGGTCAGCTCCACATGACCCGGCTGGGACATCCAAGAGGGCCGCAGATGGTCAAAATGGTTGGTGAAGTAATAAAAGGCGGAGGCCAGAACAAAACCGAGCAATAAAGGACGTAACCATTTCATAGGACACCAGAATTAATAGTAATGAATCAGTACTTAGTGCTGGGTGCTTAAGCATTAGATTCTAACGCGTGGTGAATGGACAAAAAATAGTTCAAAAGCCCTTGATTTCGGCGAGTTTTGCCGGCAGCCCGGCAGTAGCAGCCGGGAGCTGGTTTGTGTTTAAATCGCCCCATGAAATTCCGTGTCGCGCTTTTCGTTTTCGCCTCTGTGCTCCTCGCTTGGGCACAAGATGCCGCGCCCGACACTCAGGCGGGGAACTTTCTCTACAAGATGCCCACCGGCTGGACCCCCGAAGAAAAGGGTGACACCACAATTCTCCATGCGCCTGCGCCGCCTCGCGGCACCACCACGTTCATCGCCATGGCTGCCGACAATATGGAGGGTGATCTGCAAAACTCCTTCAATGTGCTGTGGACGGGTTTCAAGAACTCCTATCGCATACTCCAGGGTGGCCAGATTTCTCCGCTGCACGGTCATGGCTACGAGGCCTTTACCACCACCGCTGCGGCTACCGACCAGAATGGAGTCCGATGGACCGTCTACGTGCTGGGCGCGCAGTACAAGCAGCGCATTCAAACAGTCATGTTCATGAGCAGCGTGCCTCCCGGGACTATGCTCAACGCCTACGAGCAGATACTCACAAAATTCGTTGCCAACCTGAGGTTCGGCGACGCGCTTTCCGGCTCGCATGTCCCGCCGGCGGATGCCGCGCTGGTGGAAGAAACACCGCACAAGCTTCCGCCCGGAGCGCTGGAAGGCATCTACGTCGGCTTCGGTTTAGGCACCGGCGGCCGTATGGGGACCAAGACGCTGCTTTTCAGCGCTGACGGCTGGGTGGTGAAAAATGTTCCCGAGGAAGGGATGATCGGCTTCGATTTCACCGCAAATCGTAACGATCCTAATACCAACCGGAGCTGGGTGGGCCGCTATCGCGTGCAGGGCAACCAGATCAGCATCCTCTGGCAGGACTATGCCGACGATCGCCAGGTCATCACCCGTAACGAAAATTCCTTCAGCCCTGGGATTGATGTTTACATTCCCATGTGCCGCTGCACAGGAAAAAAGTTCTCCGGCAAATATAACTTTGGACTGGCAGGTTCAAGGCAATACATCCAGTTTTTCCCCGACGGAACTTTTATCGATCACCAGGTTCTTGACCAGATGCTGGTGCCCAATGCCTTTTATGAACACCCCCGGATCCAGCGCGGCGCCTACTCCATTCAAAACCAGACGATGATCTTTACTTTCGCCGATGGCCGTCGTGCCATGCGCACTTTTTATGCTCCCAAAGCGCAGGAGAAGGCCCCGGTCTTTGACTGGATTTGCCTGGGCGGGCACGATCTATATGAAGAACACCATGTCTCAGAGCCGTAACGGCATGGTAGTAGCGTCAGAGGGAAGGCAATTTGCGCCGTTCACTACTACTCTTCCCGCAGGACCCTGGCTGGATCCACACGCGCAGCCCGGATAGTGGCGGCCAGGCTTGTAAGCAGCAAAATTGCCACCAGGACGACTGAGCTCCCAATGTAGGTCATCGGGTCAACCGGGTCGATCTGGAAGAGAACGCTGGCAAGAATTTTTTTGACCAAAAACGACAATCCCAGGCCCAGCGCAATCCCGGCCACGACCGGCAGCATGGCGGGGCGCAGCAGCCCCAGGCAGACTTGCTTGCGTCGAGCACCCAGCGCAAAGCGGATTCCAATACCTCGAGCCTGAGATGAAATGAATGAGGAGACAAGTCCGTACATGCCTACAGCGGTCAGGAGAATGCTAAACAGGGCAAAGGCCCCGACGGCGATCATATTGAAACGCCGTTGCGAGTTCATGTCCGTAATCATTTGTTCCAGTGTTTGCACTTGTGAAAGGGGCTGATCATGGTCCAAACTCCACACCGTTTGTTGGAGCGGTGACGATAAACTTGATGGATCAGCAGTTGCGGTACGCAACACCACCGTCATTTCTGAAAAAGCCTTTGCCGGCCAGAGTAGCTCCGGGCGTGCCGGAGTCTCGACATTAGATTGACGAAAGTCCTGGAATACGCCCACCACTGTCTGCCATGGTCCGGGCGGCCCAGCCGACGAGGACAGCCGGCGTATGTGGCTCCCCACGGGATCCTGGTTGGGCCAGAACTGCCGGGCAAGGGTCTCGTTCACAACCACCATGTTAGGCGGATCGGCGTCAGCGTCTTGCTCTGTGAAAAGGCGGCCTTGGCGCACGCCAATGCCCATGGCGCTAAAGAAACCAGGCGTTACATCGGCGAAATCGGTGAAGGGCACGGCGTTAGGCTGCGGAGCCGGACGTCCCTCGATTTCAAAAGGAGTCACGCGAATGGCGGTCAGCGGCATGTAATCCACCAGTGCCGCTGACTCAACTCCCGGGAGGCCCTGAATTTTCTCTTGAAGTTGCCGGCAAAACCGAGCACGGCCCGGGACGTCGGCATATCGCTGACGGGACAGGGACAAATGCGCAGTTAAGACCTGTTGCGGGCGGAACCCGGGATCGACTGCAAGCACCTGGCGGAAGCTGCGGACCAGGAGCACTGCGGCTATTGCCAGGCCTAGAGCAGCAGCAATTTGAATCGAGATCAGCACGCTGCGGGCATAGGATCGCGGCGTTCGCCCACTCCGGGTGGATTTGAGCACCTCCGTTATATCGTTGCGCGCCGTCAAACGCGCCGGAATCAGTCCAAAAATCAGGACCGTCACTAGCGAAAGACCACTGGCGAATAGAAAGGCATGGAAATTAACTGTCAGGCGTTCCGGCGAGTGAATATCACTCGGCTTGAGGGCAGTAATCAGGTGTACTCCGGCATAGGAAGCCAGAAAACCGAAAATGCCGGCGAACACGGCAAGAATGAAGCTCTCGCTGAGGATGGGTGAAATCAGGGCCCATCGGTTCGCACCCAGGGCGGCCATAATAGCCAGGTCCTTCTTTTGCGCTGCGCCGCGAATCAGCATCAGCCCGGCCAGATTGCTGCAGGCCAGCAGAAGCACCACAACCGCCGAAAGCCAGAAAAGACGCACATCATTGCGGAAGTCGGGATCGGTATTTTCAACCTCCAGCGGAAATACATTGATGCCATAGCCCTGATTCAGGTCCGGGTCTTCTCGGCGCCGCTGCTCCGCCACCGCGGTCATGTCCTCTCTCGCCCGGGGGAGAGATATATTTGATTTTAAGCGGCCCCAAACCACCAGACGGCGCCGTTTGGCCGTCTCGGGCGGGTCTGTACTTGACACTTTCGGAAGCGCAAGCCAGATGTCCGGCTTGTATTCGCTGATTCCTTCAAAGAAGGCAGGCAGATGAAATTTGCGGGGGAGAACCCCAATGATGGTGTAAGGCATCCCATCCAGAAGCAGCCGCTGGTCCAGTGGACTGTTGCTGCCGAAATGCTTCTTTGCAAACGCGTCAGTAATAACTATTGTTGGATTGGAATTTGGCGTATCATCTCCGGGTGAGAATGTGCGTCCCTGGGCGGCGTTTACGCCGAGCATGGTAAAAAAGCCCGGAGTGGCCCGCGCCGCAGCGAGATGTTCCGGAATCTCGCGGCCTGTCAGGTTATAGTCAAGAAAAATTTCATAGGCTTCCATCGCTTCGAAACTGTGGTTTTCCGCCTGCCAAGCGGCGTAATTGGTCCAGGCCACGGGTACACGTTTGGCCGCACTTCCGCCTCGCGATGGATTGGCCTCCCAGATCATCACCAGTTGCCCCGGCTGGCGGTAAGGAAACGGGTTGAGCAGGAGTTGATCATCCAGGGCGAAGATGATGGTATTGGCTGCAATGCCCAGGCCCAGCACCACGATCACCGTCCCGGCAAAGCTCGGAGTACGCAGCAGAGCTTGCAGGGAGCGAGGTATGATGCGGAAAAAGAAGGACATGAATGGGGTTCTCGGCGAATTTACCCGTCGAAAAACCCCTCATCTTAAGCTAACCGTGAGGTTTTTGGGGAAAACTTTCTTAAAAAATGAGGCGATTACCCCCGTGCAGCGTCAGGGCGTTTTTATCTGGAGTTTGTCTGTTTCTATTTGTATATCTGAATACTAGCCTGAATACTAGAATTAGGCTGCCTTTCCCAATCGTGGGAATGGCACTACTGAGAGGAGAACACAGTATGAGGATGAGAATTCTTCGAGCGGTTTTGTGGAGCGCTACGGTCTTTGTGCTGGTGGCGATTCCGGCCATCAGCGCCGTTGCAGAGGGTGGTGGTCCAGTGCCATGGGAACCTACGTCGTCCAGCAGCGCCGCAGGGAAGTGATTGCAAGCAGAATTGAGAACCGGGGGTGGAGTAGCGTAAGCTAACTGCTCCCAACTCATTTTAATGGAAGCACTGCTGACCAAACTCGTAATTGGTGCATCAATAGGGTTTCAGCTGATCGTCCTGCTTCTATTGTTGAAACGGCGCCTCAAGCGCCGGTTCCTCTGGTTCTTGATTTATATCGCTTATGAACTGATTGAATTAGCCGTTCGCCTCAGCGCTGCAGGAAACAAACACCTGTATTTCAAAGTCTATTGGCTGACTGCGATCGGCGGCGTCATCTTCTCTGTGATGGCGGTGCGAGAGAGCTTCCTGAATGTTTTTTGGATGTACACCCGCTTTCGCTGGTTCACCCGAATTGTGTGGGGTTGCGTGGGGATCGGGCTGCTGTATGCCGCATTTCGGGCCTGGAGCTCGCCCCCTGTTCACGCCAGTCGCTGGGGCACCGTAGTTGTCGACTTGGAACTGGCGGTAGACTACTCGCTTGGGCTGGTTGGCATTCTTTACTTCGCACTTGTCAGATTTCAGAAAATCAGGGAACACCAGTGGGAATCGGGCATCATCTCTGGTTTCATGACCATTGGCGTTCTCTCTGCGGTAGGGGCATTGGCACGCTTTGTTTTTGGACCGCAAGGATTCACCCGGTGGGTTGCGCCAGTGGCCTATCTTTTGGCGGAGCTGGAATGGGTATTCGTCCTGAGCCGGCTGGAAAAGGAAATTCCAGAATGGGTGCGGGAGCGCGAATTAACTGTTGACGATTTAACCAGATTGAACGAATATAGTAGGGTTTTGGGGCGCATTTTGGGGAGGCGTCAATGAACCTGTTTTGGGACTTTATAGTCCCCGGCATGTTCCTGCTTCTGGCCGGCTTGGCTGTACGCTGGGCCGTTCGCTTACAATTTTTCTCTCACGCTGCCCGCAGCCTGGATCAAATTGACATCCCCAACGAGATCAGCGAGATACGGATTAATGAACTGGAAATGCTGGTCGGCGATGAAGCGGATTTTTACTTCAAGCATGCCGGCGAACTTACCGCTTGGCAACGCCGGCAGGCGGTTACCCGGCGAATGCGAGAAGCCCGCAAATGGCTGCATCTCGTCATTTCCAATGCTGCGCTCTTTCAGGAGGTAGCAAGGTTTCGTATTCAGCAGGCGGCTTCTGCCGATCCGGACTCAGCCGACGCGCATGACCTGCACTTCCGCGTCATGGATCGTGCCGCCATGGTTCACTTTATGGCAGCAGTTTGCCTGGCCAGGCTGCGGCTCATCGACTTTTGCCGCATCGTCCGGCCAACCTACGTGCCCGCATTGGCGGATCACTTCCAGGTGCGCGGTCACGACCTGATTGCCTGGTATCGGCACATGGCCAAAGACATGCTCGAACTGACGCAACAGTTCTATGACGACGTGACCTATACTCGCTTTATCTTTCAGTTGACGGGCTTGTTCAGCGTCGAAGAGGCCTGCCGTCTGAATCGCCTCTAGTGCTTTGGCGCCCTTGGATGCTTCCTTATTTTCTTGATTCCTGCCCCGATTCACTGTTATCTTCGTCACCATCAGCAAGTTTTAAATCTTTTTGGACGCCCCGGTCCAGGAAGAATTTCTTGTGCATCTGGAGGAGAAGGAGCCAGGTTGATGCCTCCTAAGAAGTCCAAATCCGCGCGCAGCCGCTATATGATCGCGGACTTTACTCCGCAGGAGAAAGACCGGGTGCTCAGGCACTGCTTCAAAAAGCAGACCAGCATTTCCGGTTTCCTCTCCACCGTTGCTCTCGACGATGTTCGCAAGGGCAGCAAGGAGCGGCAGCCTGAGGAAGAAGTTACGATCACTCTGAAGATTCCCCGGGAGCAAAACGCGAAACTGCAGATGTTCGCGCACCGGCAGAACAAAACCCCGGACCAGTTCTGCCACGATATCCTGCTGCCCACACTGGAGAAAGGGAAGACCTCTTTCAGTTCAGAGACCCAGAGCCTGCGTTATTATCTCTCCCCCGAAGAGCACCGGTTGCTGAAATCCTATTTGAAATCCAAGAACCTCTCCGCCCGCACCTACATCTCTTTTCTGGCCCTCAAGGAACTGAACCAAGACAACAACAAGTAACCTCCTGCGCGCCCCTGGATTCCCGGTGGGAAACGGTACCGCCCACCTGGGTGTATAAACAAATCGTAATAAACCTGTATACCCTGTATACATAAAAACAATAATTTGTGCTTGGAACAGTTGTGGCCGGAGTGTATACTCTTTTCTGTCTCTATATAGACATCGGTTTTTTTGGGGAGCTGGGGAAGGTTGGGCTGCCTGTTTACTTTCTCTTCCAAAACCTGAGCGTCACGGAGGCCCAGGGGTCGTGACAGCTTGTTTTGGAGCGGGCCGGGAGGATCATCCTTGGAAGGCTTTGCGTCGAGGGAATCGCGGGCTCCGGGTCGTGATCCTCTTGCCCTTATTTACTCCTGTTTCCTACAGTAGACCATATTTCTTCATTTTATAACGCCGCGCGTCCCGCCCAGTTCGCAGGAGGCGTGCCCGCAAAACGGCTCTCCCGCGTAGAGTCAGCCTGCCCGTCCGGTACACAGAACAAATGCTCCACGGGGAGGCTGTTCCTCCAGGCATAGGAAAGCACCTTTGGCATAGACAGATGTCGCGTTGATTTCCTGCAATGCCTGCAAGAGCCTCCCTGGGAAGATTCCCAAAAACCTCTCTTCCCGGAATGGACACTTAAGGCAGTTTTCGAGGGCCTGAGTGTCATAGGCTGGCACTATAAGGCCTCCTCATTACGCAGGATAGCTCCTGAGGTCACATCTGGCATGTGACGTATGTCACACCTGTGAGGGCCGATGAAAAGGGTGAAAGATCCGCAAGTAGGACAACCTACGTAGTCGCATAAATGCGTAGATTACGAGGGCAGTTTATAATTCCTGACCTATGGATATCTTGAACGCCTTGAAACAAGAACGTGATCGCATCGACGCCGCTATCCGAGCCTTGAGCGGGTCTACAAGAACTAGAGGAAGAGCCGGGACTGCTGCTGGAGCGTCCGGCAGACCCAGACGAAGACTCTCTGCCGCAGCCCGGCGGAAGATCTCGGAAGCCGCCAAGGCTCGTTGGTTGAAAGCCAAAAGAGCAGGCAGAAATCGCCTCTGATTATTGCCGGGAAAGCGAATCAGTGTACCCGCAAGCAGTGTTTTTTGGCCGGTTCCAGGTTTTCACGGCCTTTGGAAGCCGGTCTATGTCTTCCCCCGGCATAGGTTTAGAAACTTTCGGATGCTATGCCCGAGTAGTTCCGAAAAAGTTAGGCCAAAGGGCGGGCGGAGCCGATAGGAAATATAGGTCCATCTTAATCTGTTATGCTTCGTGCCACGCGGGAAGCTCTTTCGCAAATCGAGTTGAGCGGGGGAATCACCTTTCTACTTTCTGGACAGGCATGCGCACAGTGGCGAATCCTGCAGCGAGTTTACAATTTCCTCCGGAGTCAAGATCGTTGTCACTACGCATGAAGGATTTACCTGCCTGCATCTTGCCGATGAGTGTGCTGATGTAGTGACCTGTCCCAAGAACCGTTGCCGGAGATTTTAGGCCTGCCATCTCGAATGGTTCGGGCGTGCAGTGAAACGGTGGACCAGCCGGCAACTGTTCTCAGCGTTCGGGACAAATTAGACGAAAGGGTCCTTACTTCGGAGTGGAACAGGGAAAGTTTTTGTGGTTGCACAGGCGGTTTTTCGTGGTAGTATCGAAGAGTCTTCAAAAAGGCCGCACATTCTGTGCGATGTTCGCGCGTTAGCTTAAGGCGCTGATAGCAAAGAAGATTTCGAAAAAAAAGGTTTTTAAGCCGGATCATCCAACCAGGCTGCATTAAAGAGGTTCCCAAAAGTAATGGCTTCCGTCCAATGCGGAGAGCTTTGCAATCGACCCATAACTCACAAATAGGTAAATCGATGAACGATTCATTCAATCAGCCGCAGAATCCGGCCAACCGGAGACCGCGGCGCCGTAGACGTAGTTTCAGCAACCAATCACAAGGTGGACAGAACAATCAGGGAGGTTCCGGCGGCGGCCAGAACCGCAACCGGAACAACCGCAATCGCGGGCAACGCCGTGGCGGTGGTGGACAGTTTGTGGGCCCCATGGACCATAGCTATCGCAACCAGGGAAATGGCGCAGGCGGGGGCCCGGCGCGTTTTCGCAACGGATTTGGCGGCGGGCAGACGGCCAGTGAACTGGAACCGTTGCCTCCGCGTGAAGATGCCCCCACGCGCATCTATGCCTTTGTCGATGACCTGTTTTTCCTGGCCAAGATCCAGGAAGTGGGTCGCAAACTGAATGTGAAGGTGGAATTCGTCAAGAGCCAGGACGAAATTACGGAAAAGACAGGAGCGGCCGCCGAAGAGAAACCCTCGCTTGTGATCGTGGACCTCAACAGCAGCAGCATCAAGCCGCTTACGGTTGTTTCCAAGCTCAAATCCCGTTTTAAGAAGAACACCTCCATTGTGGGGTTCTTGTCCCACGTTCAGGGGGACTTGAAGGTGAAGGCCCAGGAAGCCGGTTGCGATGTGGTGATGCCGCGCTCCGCCTTTTCACAGACGCTGCCCAGCCTGCTCCGCCGCCACGGGGCCCACGAAGAGCCGGAAGATAACTTTAATAAAGTCTGAAAGAAAGTCTGAAAGAACCGGGTGATCGGAAAATCTATCCCGGCGGCCAGGTCAGCGCCCTTCCTCCCAGAAGATGCAGGTGCAAATGGAAGACTGATTGGCCTGCGCCGGGGCCGACGTTGTAAACCGTTCTATAGCCGTTCTCAATGCCACGCTCACGCGCCAGCCTGGCCGCCACAAGCTGGCAGTAGCCGAGGATCTCGGCGTCTGATTCTTCCGCTTCTTTTAAGCCCACAATGTGCTTTTTGGGAATAATAAGAACATGCGTGGGCGCCTGCGGATTGATGTCCTGGAAGGCAAAAGTCTTTTCGTCCTCGTACACTTTTTTAGAGGGAATTTTGCCGGCAATGATGTTGCAGAAAAGGCAGTCGCTCATAACGCAGAAATAGTAACAGGAATCGGCTGGCCAGCATCAGTCCAGCCGCACCAGATAAACTCCTGCGTCCGTGGCTGTCTGCTGAATTAGGTTCTCGGCTCGTTTTTTGTCGTCCTGGGCCACGCGGATGCGCAGCCACTCTTCCCCAATCGGGCTGGTGAACTGGAGGACTTTGGCGGTTGAATACCTGCGAGTGAGTTTCTCTTTGAGTTCCGCAGCATCCTCAGCATTCTTGAATCCGCCAATCTGCACGCACCATCGCCCTGCGCTGTCAATCGGCACAGGCGACTCCAGCACTTCAATCTTCACCAGGGCGGTTCCGGGACGATAGACGCCGAGTTTCAGGGCTGCCGCCTTGGAGAGATCAATGATCCGGTTATTAACAAACGGCCCGCGATCCGTGATCCGCAACACGACGGAATCGCCGGTTTTGACGTTGGTCACGCGCGCGATGGAGTTCAAAGGAATCGTGAGATGCGCGGCGGTCATGCTATCCGTGTCAAAAACCTCGCCATTGGCGGCGCGACGCTTGTTGTAATGCGGCCCGTACCAGCTTGCGTATCCGGTTTCCGTATACAGGACTTTGGCGTTGGGGAGGACGGTAATCTCGGGTCGTGCCGGAGCCGGCGCCCCTGGCGGTGCTGGAGCCGGAACTGGCGCCGGCTGCACTGTCGGCGGAGGCAGTGACGGCACGGTGGCTGCTTCCGGTTGCCTGTGTGAACAGCCGGCGAGGAGAATGCCGGCGAGCAAAACCAGTGCCGCTATTTGGGCGTTTTTTGATCCATGTAGTTGGCCAGTTGCGAGAGCTTCTCCACGGCGATTCGCAAGGCTTTGGTGGAGTTGGTGCGGATGGCGGGAACCACTTCGTTGTTGAAGTATGCGATGAACTTCTCGCCTTCCTGTTCCATCTTCCTTGCTGCCTCCCCCAGACCGCGGTCGATTTTGCGTCCAAACTCTTCGAAGGGCGTCTTCTCGGTAGACATACATTTTCCTCATTGTTCCTAACCTGGTTGGCCAGAGATCTTGATTATGGAACCCGCGAAGCAGAACGGTCAATTCCCGTACTTAAAGGATTATCAGCTCAAAGCGGACGCGGTGACGCGGAAGCGAAACGCCGGACATGACGGTGCGCCGTTGTATGGGATGCCAACTCCATGGAGAGAGCTGCCGGATCAGGAATGAAACCTGGCGCCGAAGGCGGGCCGCGTCTCCGGCCAGTTGCTCAGGGTCCTGCGGACCACCCGCGCAAGCCGCGTGCTGGAGCTCAACAGCGGGACGCCGGTAGTCTGAAAGGTAATTTCCAGCCGGTCATTGATTTCCAGCAATGACTCGGAAGAAAACAGAATACCGGATTCGCTTAAATTGACAGTCTCCCCCGGAGACCACTCTTTTTGCCCTTCCAGGCGGTAACGCAGGGGGATTTGGAGTGCGTGGCGCTCCGCTCTCTCTACCCACATTCGTTCCTCACATGTTCCTGCGGACGCATTCCAAGCCATTCTTTCCATGGTGTCTCCCAAAAGTTTTTCAACTACGCTGAGGGTCTCGGAAAGAGCCTGGGTGCAATGGCTGGAAGTTTACAGGCTACCTTTCATTGCGCAAAAGTGTGGACTTGCTACAGGACAATGTCAAGTCAGAAATGGAAAATTTTGCGGAATCAAAATGATATTCTTCTCACCCAATCTTTTTATGGAGTTACCCGTGCCCGACCTGCTGTTCGGCAAGTCAGGTTGAGGTGTAATTAAAAGTGCGAGTCAAGCCAGTACCCATGCTGTTTACTTAAGCGGTTTCGGGACCTTTTGAGTTCAACGATGGAACCGCAAGGTCCCTCCGCTTTACCCCCGCTGGCGCGTGGGTAAAGCCTCGGGATGACGA
>DATDGL010000178.1:0-3941 GCA_036522115.1 Candidatus Angelobacter sp. | reverse complement strand
TGATTCTTAAATAATATAGCAATAAATTCAGGGAGCTACAGATTCGGCCACTAGCTCTTCGACCCGGTATTTCCATTTGAAGACTACAGGTTCGTCGTTGACTTCGTGCAAATACAATTCGATCCGAGTTCGTAACTCGTGTTTCGAATTCACCCGCATGCCGCGTAGCAGCGTGCGCGCCAGTTTTCCGAAGAATGACTCCACCAGATTGAGCCAGGAACCGTGCTTGGGCGTGAATACGAATTCGAAGCGATTGGGGACACTGGCCAAGTCTCCTTTCTGAGGTTTCCTCTTGACATACTAAGCGGCTTAGTTAATAATAAAACTAAGCCGCTTAGTTATTTGTGAGAGGAAAATTATGGGAAAAGAGGAAATTCGCCGATATCTTGCTAGTATTGGCAGCAAGGGCGGCAAAGCCGCCAGCGCCCGGATGACCAAGCAACAGCGGATCGACCGGGCAAGAAAGGCGGGACAAGCGAATAAGGGGAAATCAAAGAAAGGAGAACAGAAGTGAGAAGACCAAAAGGAACAGGCTCAGTTTTCCAGAGGCCTGATTCTGACGTTTGGTGGATCAAGTATTCTCGGAACGGCAAGTCATACCGAGAATCCACGAAAACCACCAACAAAGAAAAAGCCAAGCGAATGCTCAAGATTCGTTTGGCTGAGATCACATCCGGCACATTTGCGGGGCCGCAAATTGAGCGGGTGCAAATTGAAGACTTGGCTGACGACTTCCTTCGCGACTATCGCATCAACGGCAAAAAGTCCCTTGATGATGTCCAGACGCGTTGGAATCTGCACCTAAAGCCGTTCTTTGGCTTCCTTCGTGCTGTTGACGTTACGAGCGACTTGCTGGCTCGTTATGTGGACGCAAGGCAGGGTGAAGGGGCGAAGAACGCCACCATTAATCGCGAACTGGCTGCCATTAAGCGGATGTTTCACCTGGGCATGAAAGCGACTCCCACAAAGGTGACACGAATTCCGGCCTTTCCGCACTTGGCTGAAAACAACGTGCGCAAAGGTTTTCTGGAGGATGGCCAATATCAAAAGCTGATTGGATACTGCCCTGAACTGTGGTTTCGCTCCATCGTAGAATGTGGCCGAACCTACGGTTGGCGCATCTCGGAAGTACTCAATCTAAGAGTCAATCAAGTTGACACCGCGCATCGGGTGATTCGCCTGGAACCTGGGACGACAAAGAACAAATCGGGCCGTGAGGTGGTCATGACTGAAGCTGTCTATCAATTGCTCTCAGCCTGCATCTTCGGCAAGAGCGCCGATGATTTTGTTTTTACGCGCCCCAATGGGAAGCCCGTCCGGGATTTTCGTATTACCTGGGAGAATGCCTGCTCTCATACTGGTGTTCCGAATCTGCTATTCCATGATCTGCGGAGAACCGCAGCTCGTAACCTGCGAAGGATCGGCATCGGGGAAAACGTCATCATGAGAATTGGTGGCTGGAAAACCCGGTCAGTATTTCAGCGTTATGACATAGTTGATAACCGTGATATCGCAGATGCCATGAAAAAGCTGGAAGACAGTGAGAAGGGCCAGATAGGTCACGTATTGGTCACGTTTGGCGATTCGGCGAAACCCCACAGGTCGAATCCCGCAAACCCGCAAGTGCATTAAGTCCCACCTAGAGAGGCACTTACATGGTGCCGGGAGGGGGAGTTGAACCCCCACGAGGGGTAAACCTCGGCGGATTTTGAGTCCGCTGCGTCTGCCAGTTCCGCCATCCCGGCTTGAAAGAGGGCAATAAAAGATTAGCATAAAACAACACCATACCCGGACTCGGAGACAAAAGCAAAAGCAAAACCTTACCACGGAGGACACTGAGACAAGAGCGAGGACACGGAGGAATGCCAAGAACAATGCAGGCGAACAAAATCGGAACGGCACCGCAAAAGCAAAAGCAAAACCTTACCATGGAGGATATTGAGAAAAGAGCGAGGACACGGAGGAATGCTAAAAACAATGCAGGCGAACAAAATCGGGACGGCACGTCAAAAAAAAACACGCGAGGTTTGACCGCAAAGGACGCTACGGACGCAAAGAAATTCACGGCAGGAGCATCTTCTTGAAATTCAAATCGCAGCCCTGATGCGACTATAAGGCGGCAGGGGCCTCTCCGCTTCGGCAAGGTCAGGGTTCGAGGTAAACTAAAAAAGCACAACTAATACGTGCAGTTAGCGCCTGCGGTCACGTTCTTGTAGACTTTGCCGCCCTTCATCACAAAGACCACTCGGCGCAGGGCGGTGATGTCTTTAAACGGATCTCCGTCCAAGGCAATGATGTCAGCCTGCATGCCGGGCGCGATGGCGCCGATCTGGTCCTCCATGTGGAGGGACTCGGCGGCGCGGGAGTTGGCGGCGATCATGGCGTCCATTACGTCCTGCCCTGCTTGCACGCGATAGATAAACTCTTCCGCATTGCGACCGTGAGCGCCGGCCACGGCGTCCGTCCCGAAGACGATCTTCAACCCCCTGGTGGCCAGGGCACGCTTGAACATTTCCTGATTCAGCGGCAGGACCTCCTCCATCTTCTGGAAGCCGTCCTCGGTGTAATTGCCAAGGCCCAGAAATCTGGCCTTGTTATCGAGGTAGTTGTGGATCACCAGTCCCACCTGGGGATCGAAAAATGTGCCGTGCCCGGCCATGGCGCGCAGGTCTTCGTCGGTGGCGAAGGTCCCATGCTCCACCTCAGTGCATCCTGCCAGCGCGGAGGCGCGCACCGCCGATTTGTAGGCATGGACTACACTGCGCAGCCCCTGGGCCCTGGCTTCGCCGCAAGCAGCCTGCAGTTGCTCATCGCTCAGCGTCTGGCCGCCGCCATCGCGGATGCTTTTGGAGGCAAAAATCTTGACCACATCTGCTCCATCGGCTTTGAGCTTTCTTACGGCCTCACGAATCTGCTCCGGCGTGAGCCGGGGATCGCTGATGGGCTGCAACGCGGTAAGAATGCGCGGCCCGGGAATCTGTCCGGCATTGATGGCGGCGCGCAGGGCCTTGTCTTCCGGTGATCCCAGGCTTTGAATGGTGGTGAAGCCGGCCATCAGAGTGGTCCAGGCATTGCTCGCCGCGGCCAGGGCTGCTTCTGCCGGGGTTTCATCCTTGTCTTCCGCACGGCCGTTGGCAGCAAAGTGCCAGGTGATGTGATCGTGGACGTCAATCCAGCCGGGCAGGACGGTCAGCTCAACCAGGTTGTACTTGACGTGCGCGCGAGGCTCTTGCAGGCGGAGAATCTTGCCATCCTGCACCACGATGTCAACTTTATGCCGGACGTGGCCTTTGCCGTCCAGCAGGGTGCCGGCACGGATGGTGATGGGGGTTTCCTGGGAGACACACAACGCAACCAGGAGCAGGAAAGCGGCAGGCAGAATAAGTTTGCAGAGTTTCATCGCTCGGCATTGTAAATGACTCAAAGTAATTAATTGGCAGTTAGCAAAGTCAAAAAGCAACACCCCCACGGATGCAGGGAGAAAATCAAAATCAAAATCAAAACCTTATCACGGAGGACACTGAGACAAGAGAGAGGGCACGGAGGAATGCTATTTAAGAAACAAAAACCTGAGGGAAATTCAGGAGAAGCAAAAATCAAAAGCAAAAAACGGTAGTTAGTAATTTGGCAGATCAAAAGCAACACCAACAGCGAGGGCAATAGCTACCGCGAGATTCTTCGGCTGCACCTCGATATGACTAACTACAATACTGTTCACTTAGGAGATTTCGGAACCTCTTGAGTTAACGGCTGAACGCAAGGTCCCTCCGATTTACCCCCGCTAACGCGTGGGTAAAGCCTCGGGATGACGAACTTTTTTTCGCGTCCTCGTTAAGTGTGTTCCAGGATCTGCGGCCCGCGAAAGCTTATGAAAATCTTCCGGGTTGCAGGCAAAGAGTGCGCGCCTTCGGCGCGATAGGGGTAGGGAGATCTAACGATCC
>DATDGL010000177.1:0-11001 GCA_036522115.1 Candidatus Angelobacter sp. | reverse complement strand
ACAGCAGGTCTTGATTCAGGTGGTCGGGACGAAAGCACTTTGCCATAGCTGCATCTTACGCGCAAACAGTTCTGTGGCAAGCGACTTTGGTGATTCTGCTGTGTGTTTTTCGTCAAATCTATTCCCGACAGACTCCTAGCGCACCAGCAACTCCAGGGCTTCGTGCATCCACGGAAGGACCGCATTCAGGCAGATGGCATAGCCAACGATAAACAGCGCAAGGGAAAAGACGGGCCAGTACGTTCGGCCCTGATCATTGTGCGGGCGCGAGGGACGTTGCCTGTCATCCAGCAGCTTCTCCAGGTGCATGACTCTCATTGCGATGCATGATTCCGCTGTCTCCGGCAGAAGATGAGAACCTGCGATGGCGCTGCTGATTGGCGCCGGCGTGCCCAGTCGCCCGACCTTTACCAGGGCGGAGGACAAATCCAACGCGGAGGCGCCGCCGGCAATCGCGCCTTCATCAGCCGCTATTTCAGAGGCGTTCACCCAGGCCGCATCGCTGTGATGAAACAGATTGAGCCACCGCGGAAGTTGAGTGAGCTTCAAGACCATCCGCTTCAGGTTGTCGCGTGAACTTACATGCGTCATCTCGTGAGCAATGGCTGCGGAAAGCTCTTTGGCTGAGAGGCTCTGGGTGACAGTGCTTGCCACAAAGATCTGCGGCCGGAATACTCCGGTCACGGCCAGCAATGGATAGGGACCGCGGCTGCAATACACAGGCACCGGAACGCCTTCCGGCTGCACCAGCATGGAATGCGAGCGCCACTCTTTGCGGGCGCGGCGTGTGGCCAGGATGACTCGTCCGCAGCGGATGCTGATCGCGCATACCGTCAGTCCTCCGCACGCCGCCAGAATCAGCAGGCGCAGCCCCATGATTTCTCCGCTGGAGCGCGGCTCAAATCGCAAAAATGCCGGCAGAGCAAAACCCAGTGTGATCAAACCCGCAAGAAACAGCGGAAGGGCCCGCAGGGCAAACATCAGATTTGCGCCCGTGCGCGGGCGCAACCCTCCCAGCATGCGTCTTGCGGCCCATAGTATGCCGGCAGAGGCCAGCGATGCTGCCCCCAGGACGATGAACAAAACGGCGCAACACAGCGCGGCGGCCAGCGCATAGAACATGGCTACTCCGGCCTCCGGTGGCGCAGGGCGCGTCTCTTGGCCTTGACCAGCTCTTCAAGTTTTTCCAGCATCTGCTGGTCTGTCCCGCTCACCGCATCCACAAATCCGGAGAGGATGACGCCGCGGTTTTTGCCATCGTGCATCACCATGCCGAAGAAGTGTTGCGTCAGGCGCTCGTGATATTCGTTTTCGCTTAGCTTGGCTTCGTAGAGATACGGCTTCCCCGCTCTGCGGCGGTTCAGCAGGCCCTTCTTGAACAGCCTGTCCAGGGTTGTCATGATGGTGGTGTAAGCCAGCCGCGATTCAAGCTCGGCATGCAGATCGCGGACGCTGATCTCCCCGCGCGCCCAGATGCGCTCCATCAACTGCGACTCCAGGCTGCCCAGCGGCTCCAGGGATTCCGGAGCTCCTTTTTGTAGTTTCAACCACATTTGTAGAGAGCCACTGTAGCAGAAGCGGCACGGATCGGTCACGCCGTAACTACCGTGCCGCTCCGCGTCCCCATGTCCACTACGTCCATCGTGCTTAACACCGATGGTCGCTTGATCAGAAATTCCCTTTCAGCCACTTTTTGAGTTTTTCCCAAGCGGTAAAACTGCGAGGCGTGTTCATACAAGTCAATTCGGCAACGCGGTGAAAATCGGGTGGAACCGCGAACAGCGCCGGATCCAAGGGGGCCTCTTTGAACTCAACCACTTCCAGGGTGCTGGTATTGTTTCCGTATTTAGGGTCCTGACCCGGGAGATGGGCATGAAACGTGGTAGTGACTTTCAAGGGGAAACCGAGTCCGACTCCGCTTCGGTACACTTCAATCTTGTCACGGCAATTTCCTGCGGTCACAAAAAACATTCCAGGATGTGGCCGGCGCCATTCCGGCAGCACCGAATAGTCCATGTACCAACCATCCGTCTCCGATTCAGAACTGTAAGAACATGAACCCGATCCAGGGACGCGTCTTTCTTTGGTGATGATGCGGCGCACAGTGTGTCCAAACATCTGCCGCCGCTCGCCCGTATCGGTGCTCTCGATCCAGATCGCGAGCGTTCCCCCGCTGTTCCCGAGTGGAATGTTCTGGGCGCCGGATCTAATCCCTTTTTTATCGGTCTCATAAAAGACATATTCGTGGGCGTCCAGGTCCAGCATGAATCGCTGGTTGACAGACTCCCCATAGTGCACGATATCAGCGATGTGATGGCCGGCAATGTTGGCCGGTCCATTTGCCCATTCGAATCGGGAATAGGACGAGCTGAGGTATTGAGTGGAGGTGATGGTCTGGCCGAGGCTGAACGACTCCCGAATCACAACCTTCAGATCAGGGCTCTTCGTCGGAACGCCCAGGGACAGAAGGTAGAAAATTGTAGCCGAAACCAAGGCAGACAAAGGCATAGTACACCTTTCAGTGCGGCTATTTTACTCGAGTCACACCGCTATGTGACAGAATATGTGACAGAATTTTTTAGTGCTTAATCAGCCCTGAAAGGGCGAAACTGCTGAGCCCAGCCCCGGGGTTCCCAATGCCGTTCAAGGGTGGAAAATCACCAGGAGGAAACAGATTCAACCCGCGGCCGTTTTGCTGCCGCGGGGATACACCTTTCGCTGGAATGCTTCAAGTGCGCCAAAAACGAGGTGAAAAGCACATGTAGGGTGCGAACCGTACTTCCGGGAAGGTTGTTGAAAAATAAAGAGATCATTGTCCCGGATTGGAGGATTGATTCCTCTTTTGTCCCGGAACAGAGATGCCAACTTCCTGCTACCGGCTACCGGCACTCCGCTTCATTCACCCTGCCGAAAAAGGACGCGTATCGCCTGAAAAACACATGTGCGGCGCGAACGGGCAGAGTTTTCTGGTTCACGTACAGGCCACGGAAAAGCGATTGAGGCCGATGCGAGAATTCAATGGGCTGCCCGGACACAATTCTTCCCTCGATCCACGCGAGCTCTCGATCCGGCTCACTTTTAGATCAGGGGCGCATGGCAGGTTCGCCGTGTACACCTGGTTTGTCAATTTCAAGTATTGCTCAGTTTTAACATGTTGTCAAGTATAAAATTAATAGATGGCATAAGTTGTTGACCTTACCTCTTAAACCACAACCCCCACACCACATCCACCAAAGTGTGCGTAAGGCCGGAAGCGACGAGCCGGCGGTTCGAGCGCCAAGCGCGGCCGTAGAAGACGCCGGCAATGGAGGCCAGCAGGACATACCGCCAGTTGAAGGGCAGAGGCTTGTTGAAATGCGATAGGCCGAAGATCACGGCAGCTACCATCAGTGCTCGCAAGCGCCCTATGCGCGCTTCCAGCATGTTCTGCAGCAGGCCGCGAAAGAAGAATTCCTCGGGAATGGCCACGAAGAAGAAGGTCACCAGGAGTGCAGAAACAATTTGCGATGCCGGGGGCATTCCGCGATGAAACTTGATGAATCCCAGTATCAGTCCCAGTCCGATGGCAATGGGGGCGAAGAAGGCCCATTCCCGGATTCCAATCATCAAATCCCGCCATCGGGCACGGAAGTCATAACCCACACCTTCAAGGCGGCGCACCACCAGGAATGCATAGAGAGCTCCGTCCAGCAACAAGAGCTTGGGCAGGGCGCTCAGGCCTGGATGAGGAAACGATCCAGCCAGCCAGCGAAACTCTACCGGCAAGCCAATCGCGGCCAGGGCCAGTACGTCCTGCCAGCAGAGTTTTGGCGTTCCTGGAGGGAGAAACTCAAACAGCGCGGCCAGGCCCACCGGAATGGCAAACAGCACCGCCGAATAAATCCACTGAAATTCTCCACGAGGAATGGAAAAGACCAAATATGGAACAACCAGGAGTCCCGGCGCAAGCACGCGGACCAGGCCGCTCGTCACCTTTTGCTTCAGTGCCTCGGCAGCGCCAAAGCCGAAAAACCAGTAGGGTGCGAGCAGCAGGGCAAAGCTCACATAGCCGCTGAACATGTGTCCGCCAATGCGTGCCTCAACGGAAAAATGCTGCGCTACAAACCAGAATGCCGCCAGCACAAGCGCATAGAGAACGGCTCCGATCGCCATAAAGACAGGTTACACGGAATCTTTGGTTGTGGTTTCGCTATGCTGGAGGAAAAGCAGAGTGTTGCGGGCGGGTGCTGCTCGCGATACATCCGTAAGGGAGGAAACTCTGGGACTCCCGGCAGGCATCTCCATATATAGACAGGCCTACCTGCCAAAGTGGGGTTATCACCATGAAAAATAGGCTTTTAGAGTTAATCGTACTATGTCTTGCGATGGTCCTGCCGCTGACCGCGCAATCCAGCGGCAACCCATCCCAAAACTCCAGCGACACATCTTCAACGCCGAACAGCACAGACACATCGGCGCCCCAAACCCAGACTGATGAACAAAACAACACGCCGGCAACTCAGGAACCGCCCTATACCTATCGCGTGAGTGTAATCCAACGCAGCACCCAGGCGGTTGATTATCGCGACCGGGGCGGCACCACCCAGGTAGATTTCAAAGGCACAACGCTGATACCGAAAATTGAGGGCCGGGCCAAGGTCACCGGGCATACGGGCCGTCTTGCCATTGATGCCAGCTTTCATCACCTGCGGCCGGCGCGCGAGTTCGGTCCGGAATATCTGACCTATGTGTTGTGGGCCATCACGCCCGAGGGTCGCGCGACGAACCTGGGCGAGGTGATGCCCAATGATGATGGCGATGTTTATCTGCAATTGACCAGCGGGTTACAGGAGTTCGGGATGGTTCTGAGCGCAGAGCCGTACTTTGCCGTAACGCGTCCGAGCGACATGGTGGTAGCGGAAAACATTGTGCGTTCGGACACCGAGGGCGGCATTCATCCCATCACCGCGCGCTACGAGTTGCTGCAAAAGGGGCAATACACGGTGAGCATCAGCCCCGCCCAATTGCCGGCGACCGAAGCTGAGCACCAGAAAAAGACGCCATTGCAAATCCTGGAAGCAGAGAATGCAATTGCCATTGCCGAAGCGTCGGGAGCCAGTCAATACGCACCCGAGCCTTTGCAGAAGGCAAAGGACTACCTGAACCAGGCGCAGGAATATCAACGGCGGAAGCAGGGCAAGACGCCGATCGGCACGGTCGCCCGCGCAGCAGTCCAGTCGGCGGAAGATGCGCGCCTGATCACCATGGAAAAGAAGCACCAGGAAGAGGTGGCGGCGGAACGCCAGAAGGCGCAAAGGCGCATCGAGCAGGCGCAATCGCAAGCGGAGCGTGAGTCTGCGCGTGCTGAAGAGGCGCGTATGGACGCCCAGCGCCAGGCTGATCAAAGAGCGCTGGCAGAGCAGGAGCGCCAGGCGGCCGAACAGGCGCGTACACAAGCCGAGCAGGCCCGGTTAGAGGCGCAGCAGGAGGCGCGACAGGCAGCCCAGGAAAAGGCGCAAGCCGACCAACAATTGCAGCAGGCGCAGCAACAGCAGCAGGCCCTGGCCCAGCAGGCCGAGCAGTCGCGACTGCAGGCGCAGCAGGCCGAACAGGCCAGAGTGCAGAGTGAGCAGCAAGCTGAGCAGCAGCGGCAACGTCTTCTGCAACAGCTCAACCAAGTCCTGCAAACCAAGGACACGGCCAAGGGCCTGATCGTGAATGTGTCTGATGTTTTATTTGACACAGGCAAGTCCACACTGAAGCCGGGCGCTAAGGTGCGGCTGGCGAAGGTGTCAGGCATCATCCTGGCTTACCCTGATCTGCGGCTTGAAGTGGATGGCTATACGGACAGCACCGGCAGCCATGAGTTCAATCAAAGACTTTCGGAGAGACGCGCAGATACAGTGCGCGACTTCCTGGTGAGCCAGGGAGTATCGCCCAACAATGTAGGCGCGCGAGGATTTGCGGAATCGGAACCAATCGCCTCCAACGGGACGGCGACTGGCCGTCAATTGAACCGGCGGGTAGAGATGGTAGTTAGCGGAAGCGCAATCGGACAGAACTTGAGTCCAGCCACAGGAACTCCATCGACGGCAGGAACTGTGGGGACGGCAGGCTCCACAGTGGCGACGCCCACTCCCTCGGCAACTCCCAGCGGCGCCAGTACACCCGCTGCGACCGTAGGAAGCTCACCGGCACCTGCCACGAGCGCTCCAAGCGGAAATGGGACTCCTCCTCCGCCGAGCAGCAGCACGCCGGCTCCAGCTCCCGCCAGCGTCGGAACGCCAACTGGTGTTGTTGGAAATCCAACAGCGTCCCCTGCAAGCGCCCCAAGCGGAACTGCAACCTCTCCGCCGGGCAGCAGCACGCCGCCTCCAGGCAGCGGACAACCGCCACCCAAATAGAACCTAAGCCCGGAAAAACGAAGCCGCCGAAATCCTCGGCGGCTTTACACTGCTGTGCCCTTTCCAGTCAATTTATGCGGGCCGCTTTATAGCATTTTCAGAAACAATGCGACCCTTCAAAAAATGCAGCCCGATGCGATTTGTGAGGGGGCAGGGGCCTCTCTCCCGCCCGTTCAGAAAAATTGTCGAGCTTCTGAGTTAACAAAAATAAACGGGCGGGATTCGAGGTAAACCAAAAAGACATAACCGTCTATTTTGTCTTCACGGGTACGCTCAGCCGCAGGTTTTCCCATTCCATGACCAGGTTGGCAGACGTGTCACTCTTCTTGTCGAAGGAAATGGTGAACTGCTCCACTGGCTGCGGCAATTGCGATTTCTGCATATCGACCCGCACCAGGTCCTGGTCTTCTTTGTAAACCGTTCCCCACTGGCCGGTCTGCTTGCTGATGATGAGCTTCCACGTGCCCTCTGAGGGTAAGGAGTACAAGGTGTATTTGCCCGCAGGGACATTGGCTCCGCCGATGTCCAGATCCACCTCGGTAACCAGGCTCGTGGCCTCATTGGCCCCGGTACGCCAGACTTTGCCGTAAGGGGCAAGCTCCTGGCCAACGTGGCGTCCCTTGAGGAAAGGCCGGCTGTATTCAATGGTGACCTTTTTGCCTTTGAGCGTAACCTCGGCGGTTCCCGGCGGACTGGGACGATTGCTCTTGTCCGCCTGTGGTGGCTGGGCGGCAAAAGCCGCTAATACAAATGTGAATAGGGGGAGTGCAATGAAATATCTGTTGCGCATGTAGGGGGTCCTTTCTCCGTTCAATTATGCGCAGGCTATGGCAGAAATTCAAATCCCGCCGACGGTGCGGATTTTTACCGCAAAGGACGCGAAGGGCGCAAAGGAAAGCCAAATCTACCACGGAGACACGGAGCCACAGCGCAGTCGAGCCGCAACCAAACCCAAACCTCACCACGGAGACACGGAGGCACGGAGAAAAACAAGCGTTGGGAAAAGCAAAACCAAAAAACATAAAGACGGAGAACACGAGAACTACCGAGATGAGAACGCAGAATCTGCTCGAGAAGAACGAAAGAAAAGCAAAGAAAATCGTCGGCGGCAGAGAAAGAATCTGACAAATAGTAATACAGAGAAAAGCAACAAAGCTTGGGAAAAGCAACAACAAAACCGGAGAACAGCCGAGAACACCGAGACAGTCGAATTTGCTGCGCTCTTAATTGAATGGTTCTGATCGCAAGGATCTAAAGCGGATTGAACCTGGTCGCGCCGATCTACAACAAATTCTATCCTCACAGAGAGAATCGCCTGATTGCCCAGCTCAGAAAACCGATGTTATCTTGGTTTATGGCGACCCCGGCTCCAGCCCTTACGTTCCGAGATGTCCTGCGGCGCAAGCCGTTTCGCAGCCTTTGGCTGGCGCAGTTTGTCAGCATCTTTGGCGATTTTCTTGCCCTGTTTGGCGTTATCAGCCTGATCACCTTCCGGCTCCACGGGTCAGCCGTCGGCGTCACCCTCGTGAGCCTTGCCTTCGTTCTTCCTATGGCGCTGGTTTCTCCGCCTGCCGGCGTGCTGGTGGATCACTGGAACGTTAAGCGAGTCATGATTGCCAGCGATCTGATCCGAGGTCTCCTGGTATTGCCACTGGTGTTTGTGACCAGCGTGCCGCAGATTTGCGTCATCTTTGCCGCATTGAGCACTGTATCCAGTTTCTTCGGTCCCGCACAAATGGTCACATTGCGTCTCATTGTGCCCCCGGAGGGCCTGCTGGCCGCCAATGGGCTGATGTCCCAGGCCTTTTATACAGTCAGGCTGCTTTCACCCGCGCTGGCCGGCGGGCTGGTGGCGTTGTTGTCGGAAAAAGCCTGTTTTTACCTTGATTCGGCGAGCTTCTTCTTTTCCGCAGTCATGTTGTCTACGCTGGCCATCGCGCGCCCGTCGCATGACCGCGAGAAGACCCTGCGCGCCCTGACCAATGATTTCATCGCGGGCAACAGGTTTATCTTCACTCATAGAGCGCTGGCATTCGTATTCACTGCCATGGCCATGGCCATGTTTGTCTTGAGCGCCTTCAGCCCGCTCATCTCCATCTATATTCGCGATTCGCTCTCTGCGGGTGTGATTTGGTATGGAATTATGAGTTCGATGGTTGGAGTGGGCATGATCCTGGGCACGCAGCTCATCACTCGGCTCGCTCGCAATATTTCCAAACAGCTTATGGTGCTTTACGGCCTCCTGGGATTGGGAATGGGCGCCGCATTGCTGGGACTCTTCCACAACATTCCGGTGGCCACACTGAGCACCTTGACGATTGGTTTTACCGTGGCCTTTGTGCTGGTCCCGGCGCAGACGCTGTCGCAGCAGGAGACGCCCCATGAATTGATGGGCCGCGTCAGCAGCAGTTTCATGTCCTTGATCGCGCTGTCCCAGGTAATGGGCTTGCTGCTTTCCGGATATCTGGCGCAGGTATTCGGCACTAGAAAATTGTTTATGGTCTGCGGCCTTGTTTTGGCTCTTCTGGCCGGCGGCGGCTACCTGCTGCTGCGTGAGCAGAGCCGAGTGATTGCGGACCAAGCCCTAGAGGGATAACCACCATCCAGAAACCCGGAAACCTCAATGAGCCACTAATTACTGCTCTTCCAGGACTCATCTGATCCACTCGGGGCGTTCTTGTTGATGTGGTCTGCCATCATGCGCAATAGCTGCGCCTGGTTCATGGGATGCCATCCATGTCCCTTCATCGGGCGGCCATATTCAAATGATCCGCCGTAGGCAGGATTGCCGGTCTTCTTCAAGAAGTCCTCCAGGCGATAGACAGCCAGATTCAGATAAAAATTGTCCATATCTCCGCAGTAAAGATGAAGCTTGCCTGCAAGCTGCGGGCCGATTTTCGGCCAGTTTTGTTCCAGGTAATAGCGCAAGTCATAGCCGTGGTCGCGCATGTAATTGGCCACCAGCGGATCGATTCTGCCGGTCAGCTTGTCCCACAGCGGCTTGGGATAACCGTCCGGGCCAACCGGGCCGTAGACTGCTTCCCAGGCTTCAAACTGCTGCCCCGAACGACCATGGGAGCCGAGCACCTCTTCCATCTGGCTCATTTGTCGCATAGTGACGAGCACCTGGCCTTCCTCAGTGCGTTGCATCGGCCGCTCCGGAGCAGGTTCGTAGCCAGGAACCATAAAAGCGTTGTTGTCGCCGTAAATGTCCACCAGTTGATAGCGAGTGAAATCTATGGGATCGGGGAAGAACGTCCATGTGCCGCCAAAGAAGTCAGGATGAAAAACCTGCAAGGCCAGTGACTCCCATCCTCCCGTGGAGCCGCCGGAAAGCACCCGCGCATAAGGCTGGCGAATCACGCGAAAGTGTTCCTCAAGGTACGGGACCAGTTCTGTCATGATGGCGTCGCCATAGGGTCCGTCGTTGGCTGAGTTCACCGCATAGGAGTCGTCAAAATACACTGTCGGATGCTGAAAGGTGACCACGATCATGCGTGGAAAACCCGGCGAAATCCATTCCTTGTAAAAGTCGAAGCCCGTCATATAGCCGGTGCGCTGGAGGCGTTGTTCGAGGGCAGGCGAATCACGCGCGGGGTCCGTACTGAAGCTGAGCGGCGGCTGAAGGTCGAAATGCCCTTGCTCGTAGAGAACAGGATAGTGCGCCTCAGGATGAGCCTCGTAGCCCTCCGGCAGCAGCACGGTTGCGCCTAGATAGATCGGTTGCCCCCAGAACTGGGTCAGCAGCCTGCTCTGGATTTTGAGATGCTTTACGTATCGTGTGTCCGCGGGGAGCGATATTGGCGGTATGGTATTGCTCAACTCCAGGCGAACGCTGTATCCGCTGAGCGGATCCAGATGAACGTGTTGCGCCACGCTGTACAGGTTGCCCGGAGAACGGTTGAACTGCTGGCCTTCCCACTGGTCCTTGTGGGCCCAGATAATGCGGTTATCTGAGCGAGTGAATCTGGTGTAGACGTTCAGCAGTGCCTGCACATAGTAATCACCCGCCGGGAGCTCTCGTACAGATTTGAAAGGGTAGCCGAGCGTGTAAGCATCAATGACTGTGGCTTGCCCCGGCTGAAGCTGGGTCACATCTTTACCCAGAAACTCCGTTTGCGAACGCCAGGAACCAACCTGAAGCCGAGGCTCAGGGTCGTCCACCCTGGCGATGATCACGAAAACCCGCCCCGTAAGCGCTTCTTTGTGGCCGGAGGGAAGCGTGATTTCAAACCTGGGGATGGATGATCCCGCCTGCGCCTGGCTCTTTCCAGGAAAGGTAATTGTCAGCAGCAGAATCGAAATATAAATCGAATACAGAACTGGCCGGCGTGAACGCATGACTCTCCCTCTGCTATTCAAGAGTACAACGCGCGGTCAGCGCTTTTCCATCCCCCTGATCTTTCGGTAGTGGGCTACTTTGACCGCAAACTAAAGATATTCTGCGGGCAAAAAGTCAAAACCGCATGCACTTTCTGGTGTAATTAAAAGTGCGAGTCAAGCCAGTACCCATGCTGTTTACTTAAGCGGTTTCGGGACCTTTTGAGTTAAACGATGGAACCGCAAGGTCCCTCCGCTTTACCCCCGCTGGCGCGTGGGTAAAGCCTCGGGATGACGA
>DATDGL010000176.1:0-14640 GCA_036522115.1 Candidatus Angelobacter sp. | reverse complement strand
ACAAGATCATAGATTTCGCAGGAGCAATTGGATTGCGCGTAATCCTGGATAATCACCGCTCGGAAGCGGGCACATCGGCTGAGGCCAACGGGCTTTGGTATACCAATGAGTTTCCAGAGCAGGCCTGGATCCGCGACTGGGTGGCTCTGGCGCAGCGCTATCGAAAAAAGCCGGCGGTGGTTGGGATGGACCTGCGCAACGAGCCCCATAATGCCGGCTACGGCGGTTCATGCTGGGGCTGTGGAACAATGGGGAATGACTGGCGCCTGGCGGCGCAAAGAGGCGGTAACGCGGTCCTCGCCGTAAACCCTGATTTGCTGATCTTTGTGGAAGGCACTGATTGCTACAAAGGCGAGTGTTATTGGTGGGGCGGCAACTTGCTTGGGGCCAGAGAATTTCCGGTGGTGTTAAACGTCCCACACCGGCTGGTGTACTCGGCCCACGACTTTGGCCCAGCCCTGTTCCAGCAAAAATGGTTTACTCCCAAGACGACATCAGCGAGCTTGCAAGCGATATGGACCAAGTACTGGGCCTACATCTACCTCAGCAATGAAGCGCCCGTATGGCTGGCTGAGTTCGGCACAACCAACAAACCGGCCGATATCCAAAGCACGAACACGGGGTCACAAGGACAATGGTTCAACGAATTGATTCAGTTTCTGAGCACCCACAAATGGATCAATTGGGCTTATTGGGCCTTGAATGGCGAGGACCCCTTTGGATTGCTGGACGACAGCTACGATGCCATCCCTGCTAATGCCAGTAAGCACGAGCTGCTCTCGCGAATAACCTCACCACAACGCGCCGGAGGCGCAACCAAACCCCAAATCTCACCACGGAGACACGGAGGCACGGAGAAAAACAAGCGTTGGAAAAGCAAAACCAAAAAACAAAAGACGGAGAACACCCGAGAACCACCGAGATGACAACGCAGAAGTTGATCGAAAAGAACGAAAGGAAAGTAAGAAAATCGTCGCGGCAGAGAAAGAATCTGACAAATAGTAATACGGAGAAAAACTAAGATCAAAATCAAGTATTGGAGAAAAGCAAAATCAAAAGCAAAACCTTTACCGCAGAGGACGCGGAGAGAAGAGCGAGGCCACGGAGGAATGCTAAAACTTAAAGAGGCGAACAAGAATCGATGAAAATCTTCACGAAGAAGCAAGATTCTCACACGCGGTACTACAGATTGTACGCAGGACAAACCATTGGGCCGCGAATTAACGCTAATGAACGCGAATTTACAAACCACCCAACGGTGAAAAAGTGATGAAGATCTTCACGCAAAAACAACATCCTCACGAGTCCTACTACTGGTGATCGCTGTAATGGGAAAAGCGTGCGGCGCAATTCCGTTCCCGTGGCAGGCGGCTTGAATTTAAACAACTTAGCGAATCATTCCTGCGAAAGCCGCGATCCCAAAAAATCGTTCCACAACGGTGCATGTCCTTCTGGTCCCCAAAAATAAATGCGCTTTCCCGGCCCAGTGATGGTACAGTCTCCCTTCACTTACATCAGGGCTACATTTAGGGAAGCCGGAGGTACCTGCCATGCCGCTTCGTCTCTCTTGCCATGCGAAGGTCTGCTTAGGGCTGATCTTCGCCCTGTTGCTTTGGCCGTCCATCAGTGCCGCCCAGGCTGCGACGCACAGCCCCAGCAGCCATTGCCACGTAACGGATGGCGCTTTTACCACGTGCCCTGATGGCAGCCAGGAATGGTCTGACGTGCCGGTTGCCGCATTCCCGGAGACTAATTCCTTTCTCTACGCTGACCAGGCCCATCTGGATCCCACGAATCAATCCTCGTCGCCGGACACGTTGATGCTTTTGTACGAAGTGTGCAGCCGGACCACGCCGCTGGGGCCTAATGAGTATGTTACGGTGACCTTTAAGACTGTGGAAACCGCGAACGGGGAAGAAAAGCTGCGCAACTACGTTGTGCATGTTTTTACTGACGGCACAGTCATCTTCAGCGAGGATGGCGTGGTTCACGCTCCGGGCCGGACGGCGACGGTGGAAGGCCAGCAGGGAAAAGTCGGTTTTGGGACCTCCCCCAACTGTTCCGTTAACCATATCATCGCCGAGTTTCAAATTCAGCTCGATGCCGCCGGAGGGCACGGCTATTCATCCGACCCGCTTTTCTGGGGCGGCTTTGCACCCCAGCCTCCGCCACCCCCGCCTCCGCCACCGCCGAACCGCGTGCTGACCCTGACCATGCCCGGTCCCGGAATCGGTTCCGTGAGCTTTTCGCCATCCGGTGGTCCATGCAACACAGGCTCCTCACCGACAACTACTTGTACCAATTCGTATCAGGACCAAACATCCGTTACTCTGACAGCCTCGCCGGATTCCAACTCTACCTTTCAAGGTTGGAGTGGCGATTGCGCTGGATCTGGAACAAGCACCACATGCACCCTGACCATGGACTCGGACAAGAATGCAAGGGCGGTCTTCCTGACCGGCTGTCCCGGCGGTTCTTCAATACCGGTTACTTTGCAGGGATCGTCCAGCCCGCCATTCATAATAAAACGGATCAACGTCCCAGGACTCCCGATCCAAATCCCGATCTGGGGGCAGTACCTGCTCAAAGATTTCCCAGCACAGTTTAATCCGGGGGGTTCGGGCAGCCTATGCACATTGCAATCGGTTGCCGATCCCAGGCCTGGCTTTTTGCGAGTGGAGTCTCTGTCCATCACCGACGTGAAGATTGTCCAGACCAAGCTGTTGCCGGCACTTGATTTCTTCACCGCGTCCCAGGTGGCCGGAATATCCACATGTGCGTTCGGGCTCAATCTGGTGTTCGTTAATAACGATTGCTTCCTCAACAATCCGCCATCGCCAAATAATTCGACGGACGTTGTCGTGCGCTGGCAAACCCAGGTCTGGAACATCAGCCCGCTGCTTTTGCCATCGCATGACTTCGGTCGCAGGACGTTCTACGTCACGGTAAGTGGAACTTTTATCAATCCCACGTCAAACACTGCGAGTTTTGCCCAGCAGATCGAGCACCAAATTGAGTCCATGCTGGCTGGGCCATTGCTGTTGACCATGTCTTTAGCCACGGATATTGCTGCTGAGGCGGCGCAGCTGATCTTCGAACCACCCAACCAATTCGTCGTAACCGATCCACAGGGTCGCCGCACCGGACAGAACGGTTCGGGGACGGTATTTGATGAGAACCCCGGAGCCACCTCCTTCCAGACCTCTGAAGGCAATTTCGTGCTCCTGTATCAGCCTCCATTGGGATCGTACACGGTGGATATCTTTGGCAATCCAGGGGCTTCCTTTGGCGCTTCGGCTACGGGTTTAAACCTAAGCCAAGGCGTTGTAGAGCCCGGCACCAGCAATACCTCTTTCAACGGCGTTATCGGTCCAACGGGCGACGCAACCTTCAACTATCAATTCGCAGTTCCGCCGCCTTCGAATCCAAATACCGGACAATCACAGTGGACCCTGCTGGCGCCTACAGGCACACTGCCCTCACCACGCGAAGGCTCGAGCGTGGTTTACGACTCCAACAGCAATTCACTGGTCATGTTTGCAGGCAACAGTGCAGAAGGGTGCACACCGAACCCCAGCCTGAACGATACATGGCAGCTCTCCAATGCCAACGGCGTGAGCGGAACGCCCCAGTGGACGCAGTTGTTTTCATCTCCGCAACCAGAATCGGTTTTCAGCAACGCGCCGCCGGCAAGGCATGACCATACGGCGGTCTACAATTCCACGAGCGACAGAATGATTGTTTTTGGAGGCGATCCGATCGGTTGTGGCACAACCAAGCTGAACGACGTCTGGGTACTGGTCAACGCTACGGGGAGAAACGGATCTCCCTTCTGGCAACCGCTGCCATTTAGCGGCGGCACACCAACCCCACGATCGAGTCACACGGCAGTCTATGACTCGGCAAACAATCGCATGACCATCTTCGGCGGCACCACGGGCTCAGAAGGAGCCGTATCCGATGTCTGGGTGCTGACCAACGCGGATGGCACCGGCGGCGTTGCCCAATGGATCCTGCTGCAACCGATTGGCGGACCGCCGCTGGGTATTGAGGGCCAGGTGGCAGTCTACGACCCAGGGTCGAATCATATGATTGTTTTCGGTGGACGGAGCGATTGGCAGGGGCCGCCCGTCTCCAACCAGGCTTGGATCTTGACCAACGCCAACGGTTTGGGCGGCGATCCGCAGTGGATTCAGCTTAGTCCGACGGGAACTGCACCGTCACCGCGGTCAGGTTTGACCGGCTCGTACGACCCCTCAAGCAATCGCATGTTGATCTTCGGAGGCGCAACACAGACCGGGCAAGTGAATGAAGTATGGGTCCTGACCAACGCCAATGGAGCCGGCACATCTCAGTGGATTCAGGAGTCTCCCGCAGGAACCAATCCAACCCCGCGGGGTGGTGCTGAGGCTGAACCAGCCGCAGACTATGATCAGCTCACAAATCACTTCATCGTCTTTGGCGGCGGCACAGCTACCGGGACTGTGAACGAGACCTGGGTTTTGGGCGGCGCCAATGGCGCCACCACCTTCACTTTTGGCGCCGGTGGCAAACCAGTTGATACAGATGGTGACGGCGTCCCTGACGATCTCGACAATTGCCCGCAGGTTCCCAATACGGACCAGCAAGATACCGGCTTTGCCGGGATTGGGGATGCCTGCCGGACGCCTAACTTCCAACGCAACACCGCAGCTTTCCTGCAAGCCCACGTTGATGGAACTACAACGGTTGAGCCAACTGCACTCAGGCTGGACCAGGAACCTTCACACGCTGATCAGTGCGGCAGAATCCTTGCTTTCCGGATCTCCAGTGGACAGTCCACCTCGCCCTCGGAGACAGCCTTCAATCTTGTTAACAGCATGGTTGTAGCAGGCGTGATCAGCCCATCGGATGCAAACCAGGTGTTTGATGAATGTTTACAAGACGCTGGGAAGCGGATTGGTTTCAAGATTGACATCACCCCGCCAACCACAAGAGCAGACGTTGACGGCGAGAACAGGAATGGCTGGTTTGTGACGCCGGCAAGAGTAACGCTCAAGGCCACAGATCCGGATAGTCCGGTAAGCGCGACCTTCTATAACCTGGATAATGCCGGCCAGACCAGCTACACCGGTCCCTTTATCATCTCCGCTGACGGCATACATCAGTTCACTGACTTCAGCGTGGATCCTGCGGGCAACCAGGAGCAGCCAAGACGGCTCATCACGGTGCAGATAGATAAAACTCCACCCGTGGTAAGCATAACCGCTCAGCCGCAAACGCCAACCGCCGATTCTCTACCAGTGCTGGTCACGGGTAAGATTACCGATGCCACCTCGGGGGTTGACCCTGCTACTGCATTCTTTGCGGTAAAGAAGGGGGGCGACGACGAAGACGACGAGGACGATGGTGACGTCCAACAGAGAGGACCAGTTACTTTAGCGGCGGATGGAAGCTATTCCTTCACAGTTCTGGTAAAGCTCTCTCACGATGACGGCGACGGCAAGCACCTGGTTAAGATCGTTGTGGGAGCTAAAGATAATGCCGGCAATTTGAGCACGGCTGCGACAACGGTTGCTGTCCCCCAGGGCGGTGACCATGACCATGATGGGGGTGATGGACACGGCTCTGACGATGATGACGGCCGTTGATCATTCGCCTGCGGCTATATTCGCGACCGTTCCGTCGCGGGGCTGCGTGAGGCGATTGCGGTCTTGTTCATCAGTAGAGCAGTCTGGCTGCTGCCGGGACTCAGCGTAGCTCCAGAAACTGCTGCAGACGGCGGCAAAGTAGATGGCCGCCTGCCATAGCAAGAGCAGGATAGTGAGTCCCCATGCGGGCTGGCGATGGGCACTGCGCATCAGCAGCAGGCAAATCGCCGGCGCCAGACAGCACGTTCCCATCACCAGTTCAAACCAGACAAGGCCAAGCGTCGCGGATATCGCCGACTGTTCCGCTTTGGCCCTCTTTTTAGGAGTACGCCGGAAAACACCGCGGCGCGATACCAGCCCTCGAATGCACGCCAGGGCGACGATGGAGGAGAGCCCGAGCAATAGAATCAGGGCATCCCCGGATTCCCTCCGGGTACACTTAGCCCGCAACCGGAGAGCCCATAAAAACCGGACCACGGCCAGGGAAATAAACACTGCGGATATAAGGATGGTAGTTTCCTGAAAAAGCGGGCTGGAGACCAGCCTTCCTGACAACAGAGCTGCGGAGCCGATCAGCAGCACGACGGTGAAGCCCAATGCAATGGGGCCATTCAGCCATTGAAGGGCGCCATTCAAATACGAGAGTCGCTGGGTAATCGTAAGTTTCCCCTTAGACCAAGGGCCCAGCAGCCGGCGGGCGTGCTTGCGCAGGATCTGCATGCCGCCGAATGCCCATCGATATCGTTGTATTCTCAGCCCATGATAATCAAGCGGCATGATTCCCCGGCCATACGTGCGATGCACGTAGACTGACTCATAGCCTGCGTCCAGCAATCGCAGCGAAGCTTCAGCATCTTCCGTAACGCACCACTCATCCCAGCCCCCAATTTGCTCCAGAGCGGAACGGCGGATCAAACCCATGGTACCTGCGTAAATAATCCCGTTGTATTCATTGCGGGTAGCCATGGAAATCTGAAAGAAATATTCGTATGCGAAGTAGAGAGCATGTGCGTACCGTTGACGCCAGGTTTGATCGCGATAGTCCTGGGGCGTTTGCACAAAGGCAACCTGCGCAGCAACGAAAAATCCCACCAGGTCTTTGAGAAAGCTCGGCTCAACGACATAATCTGCATCGACCACCCCAATGATTTCTGCGTCCGATGCAGTCTGCGATAAGGCAAAATTCAATGCGCCTGATTTGTAACCCGGCCAGGGAAGAAGGTGGAAAAATCTGAAGGGTTTTCCCATCCTCGCGCAATACGCTTCCACCGGGCGCCAGAGCGATTCATCTCGAGTGTTGTTGTCGATCACCAGCACTTCGTAGTTTGCGTAGTCGAGCCGGCCCAGCGCATTCAGCGTTTCTATGACCAGCTCGGGCGGCTCCGCGTGAATGGGGACATGGAGAGAGACTTGGGGAAGATAACTGCCGGTTGTGCCCGGTCCTGTTTGGCGCCTCCAGCGAACCCGGCAGACTACGTCGATGATTTCAAACATATTTGCCAGCAGGAGGGTTAGAGCACCTGTCTGCAGCAGCAGGAAGATACATGCAAACACGAAGTTCCAGGTGTTCAGTGGAGAGGTTGCAATCACGCAGAACACGTAAGCGAGAAAAGCGAACATGGCGCCGGCAGTTGCGGTGAAGGCAATATGGCCTGGGATGTTCCAATCCGGAAAGAGAAATACAATGACAGCACCGAGAAGCCACCACCCGGCAAAAATGAGGATGAGCGGCACTGCATGGCGCCCAAGAGTAAAAACCAATGTTGATGCCAGAACGGCCGGGCCGCCAACCGCCAGGACTGACGCTGCCGGCGATGCCCGGTGAACCCTGCTGCCCAAGGTAAGCAAAACAGCTATACCGAAAATAAGCGCGGCTCCCGCGTAAACGACCAATTCCGAAAAAATCGTCGCTGGGCCCATTCTCACCAAGAATCTTACTGGACTCGCTCAGAATTTGGTAACTGGGGAACTTCCACCCTATCACGCGGAAAATCAAAAGCTCGCGTGCTGGGGGGCCCCGGCTTGGTAATCTGGTAATTGAAAATTTGCATTGCAACCATATTTTGGCGGCTGAAGCTGTCGGCCCATTTCATGGCCTGAAAGCCCGGGTTCTCTAAAAGCAAAACCAGAAAAGCTGTAACCATCGCGCAGCCGGGGGCGGCTGCGCTCCACTCTTATTTTCTTTGCGGCTTGCCGTCTTGACGGCACGGCTGAAGCCGTGCCCCTTCAAACCTCAACTTCCGAGATGGACAAATGGGCCGACCGAAGGCACTCCCTGGGCGTTTACAAGGAACAGAAGATAGTAACCGGGAGGAGCGAGGTTGGAGTTGGAAGGCACAGTGGCCTGAAGCTGACCTGGCTTGACCGTGAATGCCAGGCCCACCAGCCGCTGATCCGAGTCAAAAGCATGGGTAACGGACCCGGGCCGCACCAGCACGACCGATTTGATGGTGGCTGCATCCGGAGTGTTGATCTGGAATGTGGTTCCATATTTCATGGTGGACGAGGAAAGCGAGGCGATGACCGGCCTCTTGGCCGGCTTGCCGGTGGAATCAAAGAGATACGCGGGCTTATAGACCTCAATGCGGGGTTCGAAAGTGGCTCGTCCGCGCACCGGATTGCTGCCCACAGCCATCACCGTAGCGTCGGGCAAAAGCAAGGCGTTGGAATGGTAGAGGCGGGCAAAGTGCATAGTACTGGCGGAAGTAAAGGCATTGGCGACCGGATCGTAAAGCTCGGCCTGAAGCACTGCTGTCGCAGGATCCTCATTCACCGCCGATCCACCTGAAACCAGCACCTTGCCGGTAGGCAGGATGGTGGCATTCAGTTGTATGCGTGCTCCCACCATGGCGGGACCCGTGATCCATTTGGGAGCGGGAACCGACAGGTCAATCAGCTCGGTTGTATTGGTGGCGGCGCCCGGAGGGAGATCATTCCCACCACCCAGAATCATGACTTTGGGCTTGTAGCCAGTAGCCGGCGTCAACGGCAATAGAACCGACGAGCCATACGCGCGCCACTGACCCAAATTGGTTTTGGCAACGAAGGTCCACCTGTGAGTCACGGGATCGAACATCTGCGAATCGGGATTAGGCCCGTCCTCAAACACGGCGCCATCCGGCAACAGGTGCTCGCGCGGGTAATACTGAATGGCGCCGAAAGCCTGTCCCACAGTGGTCCAGCTTTTGCCGTCACCCATTTCCACTTTTATGTTCGTCCCCCCTTTGGAGGCCTCCCCGGCAAGCACCATGACCAAACCATTTCCCAGCAGTGTTGCAGTGGGATACCAGCGGCCCCCACTCATGTCCGGCCCGTTTGTGAATTTTTCCGTGGCGGGATCGAACAGGGCGGTGTTTTTAGAACCCCAGAATAATCCGGCCGGGGCAGCCACGTCATATTTCTGCGTGCCACCCAGTACAAATGGCTTTCCGTCGGGCAGGATGGTCATGCCGTTGCAGAACATGTCCCAGTCGAGGCGAAATGTACTCATCGTTTGCGAGACAGGATCCCAGACTCCAGCTTCAAAAATCTGATTGGTGGCATCGTTCCCCGAACCGCCAATCACCAGGACCTTTCCGGTATACATCAGCGCCATGTGGATGGGATTGAAGGGCATCATGACGGACAATGTCTCCCACGTACCATTCACCTGCGGAGCCGCCTCCACGAAGGACGGCGGCGCATCCTTGTGCAACATCTCTTCCTGTGCTCGCGCTACACCCTGGCTCAAGCAGAACAGAGTAGAGAACAGCAGCGCAAGGACGAGCCAAAGCCCTGCCGCCGGTTGTGATCTGAAAAGCATGCGGCCCTCATCCGTTGCCGGTGTGGCAACAGAGCTGATTCTAACGTGGTTCCTACGTGCCCTTGGCCGGGGCTGGCGCGCATGCGGGATCGGCAATCTCCACGCGGCGATTCTTGGCTCGGCCCTCGTCGGAATTGTTGTCCGCAACCGGTTTTGTCTTGCCGTATCCATGCGCGGTCAGCCGCGCGGCCGCCACGCCGTGCCTGGTAAGCCAATCCGCCACAGCCCGCGCCCGCGCTTCGGACAGCGTCTGGTTGTAGGCATCGCCGCCAACATTGTCCGTGTGGCCCTGGACCTCGACCTTCAGGGTCTTGTCTTTGGCGAGAAGGTCCGCCACCTGCTGCAGCACCGCATCCGAAGCCGGTTGCAGCGTGGATTTGTTGAAATCAAACAGTACGCCGTAAAGCGCGATGTGGCACGTCTTCTTGAGATTAGCGGCCAAGTCGGTCGCGCCCGCATCGGCGACGGCAATGTCGTATCCATCGTTGTTGATGTGGAGATATGTCCAGACATTCCGTCCGTTTTTCGTGAAATGGGCATGCATCGCGGCATCTCCACTGCTGTACTCGTCGACGATCTCCCAACCGGCCTTGGTGAGCGCATCCCGATACTCGGTGAGGAACAGCGCGTACGACAACCCTGTGAGCGCATAGCTGCGATGGAGCGACCCTTGGGCCACCATTTCCGGCTGGCTCCCTCCCTTGGGTGTCACCCAAAACGGACCCGGATCCCGGCCGCCGCCGCGGAATTTCGATCCTGCCATGGGCGCAAGGTAGGGAAAGTCGCCCTTTTCGGGTGAGGCCATCTTTTCCGGCGTCGCACCCGGAGGCGTCAGCGTCAGGGTGAAAGGAGGGGGCGCCACCTCAACCATCTTCAGTTGCAGGCGGTTATTGAAAAAGTCAATCAGCGCCCAGGCGTCTACTCCATTGCGCGAGTACCGCCCGATGCCTGGAGACCGGCCTGGCTCCGGCTCTTTTGCCACCGTCCAACCGTTGGCCAGGAAAACGGGCTTGAGATAGGTCCAGGTTTCAACGGCATTCTTGGCTTTCTCCACGTCGCCCCAGATTCGCCAATACCGGCCCCGTTTCACCGGATGTTGTTCGCCATTCATGGGCGGGAACTGCAATTCGTCCCAGACGTAGTGCTCCGCCACCCAGTCATCTCTCACCTTCAGCACGCTGGGCAAAAACGCCAGCTCCGCAGGCGGTTGGTTCAACTCAGCAAAGGCAGCCGTGGCCAGTGATAGCGCGGCGGCGACGAGGAAAGGCAGACGAGAATACAGGCGCATCTGTGTATTATGCTGCAAGTGCGCGTAGCTGAGCCACAGCCATTTACTGCTCTTTTTAAGCGTTTTTCCCCTAGCAAGGTCATGACCATTTTTTCACCGGAGAGGGCACTCAACTTTGGTATGCTTACGAGGAGTCAATGAGGTATCTATTTGTATTGCTGGTGCTTTCCACAGTGGCCGTGCTAGTTGCGGCAATCGCCATGTGGTGGCGCCTGCGAAGGCATCTCCGCAAATCCGACGAAGCCCTGGAGAAGGCGCTGCGGGAGATTGAACCCGAGCAAGAGCCGGTGGAGAAAGTTTAGGGCGGTTATCCAGGCGATTACGAGAATTCTGTTCTCGTTGTTGAACCAGGTGCTGGGGCATATGCCCTGTGACTTTGTGAAAGAGAGTAGGGTCCCCTCGCTACGCTTCGGGATAAACTAAACCCCTAAACCCCAAAAATCTATATGTCTACTTCTGTTTCCGTTTCTGTTCGTGAAATTAGCGTTGCGCATAGTCCTGACTCGGATGATGCTTTTATGTTCTACGGGCTGGCCACGAATAAAGTCCGCGTGCCCGGCCTCAAGTTCAACCACACCCTGATGGACATTGAAACCCTGAACCGGAGGGCGATGGAGGGCGTTTACGACGTGAGCGCCATCTCTTTCCATGCTTATCCTTACATTCAGGATCAATACGCGCTCATGCCCTGCGGAGGCAGTGTAGGCGAAAAATATGGTCCCATGGTGGTGGCGCCGCGTCCCTTTGGCCTGGAAGAGCTCAAGCAGACAAGAGTTGCGGTGCCTGGCACTCTTACTACCGCTTACCTGGCGCTCAAGCTGTTTGCTCCGAAAATTGAAACCACCGTGGCCGCGTTTGACCAGATCATTCCGGACGTTGTGGCCGGCAAGTATGAAGCCGGATTGATCATTCATGAAGGGCAGCTCACGTATGAATCCTCGGGCCTGCACCGGGTTCTGGATCTGGGACGGTGGTGGGCCGACCTGACCGGCTTGCCTCTGCCTCTGGGCGGAAACGCCATTCGCCGGGAGCTGGGCACAGAGTTGATGACCTGCATTAACAAGGCATTGCGTGACAGCATTCAGTACGCGCTAGACCATCGGGAAGAGGCGCTGGCCTATGCCATGCAGTTTGCGCGGAACCTGGACCACCAGATGGCCGACCGCTTTGTGGGCATGTACGTGAACGCACGCACCCTGGACTACGGCGACGATGGCAAAGAAGCTGTAGCAAAACTGCTGGGCATGGGATACAGGGCGGGAATTATTTCGCGAGAACCACGCGTTGAATTTGTTTGACACGCTGAGCGCCATTCGAGTTTGTTTGCGTGCATGCAATCCGGCGCATCGGTGCATCGGAAGAAAAGACCAGTCATTGGTAATTACGTAGTTGGTAGTCATACCGGTTTAACAAAAAGTGTGGCCGTTTGAAATGAAAGAACCGCAAGGTCCCTCCACTTCTTGAAGAAGTTTCGGGATGACGGCTTTACGTGGACACACGATTAACTAAATCGATCTAGCAAAATCAGGCGCGCCTTTCGGCGCGGAGACGGTGCGGTGCACCGTCTGTACGGTTGAATTTTGGAAGAATCAAAATCTCAAGCGCTGGTCTCGCCTGGCTCTTTCCTGTTCCCTATGGTTCGTGGTTGGCCTCGTAGAACTTCCCAATAATGATGCCCACTTCCACAGCGGCGTCCGGGTCAAGGTCAACGAATTCAAAGCCGACAAATTGGTGGTCGCTATACAGGACACGCGCCTTTACCTCGATGCTGAGTTCTTCGCCAGGCTCATGGATGGTGAGTTTGTGGGCTTTATCGTCTTTGCTGTAGGTTTTTTCCGGCTCCATCATGAAGCCGCCGCGGCCGATCTGCCGCAGCACTCCTACCTTCTTACCCTTGGCTTCCAGCACCAGAACCTGTGAATTGCGGGCGATGTCCACGCGCTCAAATCTCCGCCGCTCGGTTGGGGGATGCTCCCTGGCTGCATGCTTGATCATTGGACCTTCTCCCTGAATGCGCTGATTGGGTCGATATCCACCGGGACATCGTGGATATTCTCTAGAGCGGATTTTAGCTCAGATGGCATGGAATCGTACTTTTTAAACCAATCCTCCGCTCTTTTCCGGTCTCCGGTGGCCTCAATCTCAAGCAGTTCTTTGGCCAGGGTGGCAATGGCAGCCGGCATTTTGCCGAGGTCAATCGAGTAACGTCCGGATTGGGAATCGCGGGTAATGGCGCCCTGCTGGGAGAGGTAGTTGAACTCCATCATCTCCGCGCGGCCATGGGCTTCCGCCACGCCAAAGCGCACGGTGCGAAAAATTCCGGCAACATACGAGGAGTAATACTCCGGAGCGCGCTCTTTAGGAAGGACTCCTTTGTCCATGAGCCAGTTCAGACCGAACAGGCCGACGACGTCTGCTTTGGCTTCTTCCAGCCCGGAAAATGTTGGCCCAATGGCTTCGCGGATGTCTCGCCGCCCGGCACTCGTACGCGCGTAGTTGGGGCCCAGGCCGTGAGAAATCTCGTGCATGAGGACGGCGGCGAGATAGCCGTCCATGGTGGCGAGTTGGGCCTGGTCTTCACGCATGAGCAGCTTGCCGATGGGCAGCACCACGTAATTCACGCGGGCGTCCATAAAGTTCTTGAAGAAGATTTTCTTCGTGCCTTTTTCCTCATGGATGCGGGGGTCGTTGGGCAGATTGTCTGCCACGGCCTGATAGCCGTGCCGCAGGTCGCCGGTGCGGTAAGGGGTGTCCATCACCTCCATGGGCGTACTGTGACCTTTCTTCGATGGCTTATCTTCAGGCGCGATGGGCAGGGCGTCCTGAATGTCCGGAACGTATTTCTTATAAGTTTCCAGCTTGTCGCTCTCGGCCGTGTTGCGGACCATGACCGCGGCGCCATAGGAGGTCTTCACGCCCAGCAGATCATCGAGATAGGTTTCATAGGGGGCAAAAATGACGTCGAATTTCGGGTTTTCCAGATCTACCCAGGCGAGATCACTCTTGTAGTAATCGTCGGCCAGGAGAGCGTCTGCCCGCAGCCGGAGAAAATTGGCGAAAGCTTTGTCCGTGCTCAAGGCTGCGGCTTCGCGCAAAGCATCGGCTGCCGCCTGCAGGAACTGCTTGTACTCAACGTGGTAAGGAATGCCAACCAGATCCCCGCCCTGACGTTTGACCACGGTGAATGGGCTGTAAATCTCAGCTTTCTTGTCCGGATATTTGGCGACATAAGCCTCGATTTCTTCCCGGGTGATGCCCTCAGGATAGAGCGCGCGTCCGGGATAGAAGGGACCGTTGCCGACGAAGGGCTTATTTTCTTCCAACAGGTCATAGCGACTACCATTAATCATCAGGAAGCGCCGGAGGTCCTGAGCTTCCGGCTGTTTGCAGGAAGCGAGGCGCTTGTAGAGTTCCAGGCCTTTGGGATCGCTCTGCCGCCAGTAAATGCTCTCCAGGTCCTGGGCAGCTTCTATGAGCTTGAGCACCAGTTTGCGTTCCTGCGGAGTGAGTCCGCTGGAGTTGAAGGGCATTTCGACCGGCTTGAACTTGGCCAGTTGCGCGCCGATGTCTTCGTTAACAGCGTTGGCCACTGCGACGCAGGGATTTTTAGTGGCGGTTTTCTTCGATTGGGCGAAAGCGTGGCTTGAGACAAGCAGGGTAAATATCGCAAAGGTTGACAGATATGATTTTTTCATTAAGTTAAATCGCTTTCTCCAACTTACGCGTTTAAAGAGTACCGCCCCTCCGGGGCTCCTCATTGTAGCCTCCACTACCCAGCCCTCACGAAGCTGTGAATGAATTTAAAAAAGTTGTTGACTAGCGATATAACTAGTTTCATACTACTCCCATACCCTGCTTTCGTAGGCGCGAGGTGAACCATGGGTTATGAATCCAGTGTGCAAGTAATTGAACGGGCTAAC
>DATDGL010000175.1:0-41804 GCA_036522115.1 Candidatus Angelobacter sp. | reverse complement strand
GGGGAAGGGACACCGTATCTTGGGCGTCGGCGGCAAGAAGACGCAGCCGGGGGCGGCTGCGGTCCCGCTCATTTTTTGTACTAGCGACTGGTTGGGCATACGCCCTGATGCTGCATTCCCAAGGCAATCGCATGAAAGATTGTTAACGTCCTTACGCGGGAGTTTTATTACCAAACAATCTCCGATATCAGGAGATCCCGCCGAGCATCTAAACTCAGACCGTCAAGGTCGCGCCGCGCGAGACCAAAGCATTAACATCATGAAAGGAGGAGAAAACCATGCCTCATGTGATCGTGAAGTTGTGACCCGGCAAATCCGAACAGCAGAAGACCCGTCTTGCTGAAGCCATCACGAAAGACGTAATGGACATTCTGCATTACGGAGAAGAGTCGGTTTCAGTAGCACTGGAAGAAGTCAAATCTCAGGATTGGATAGAGAAGGTGTACAAACCCGACATCCAAAACAACCTGGACAAGCTCTACAAGAAGCCCGGATACGATGAGAGTGACCTATGAGTTCGTCGCGAATGGCGGGTATGGAGGGACAGAAATGAAACCACGAGCCGCGACAGCAAACGACATCAAGATGGTGGCGCCGGCGCTTGAGAAGTACGCGCCAGGTCCTCTCGCTGACTCTGGAAACGTCCGGGGCCCACACCACGGGACCGCAGCATCGTCACCATGGCCGCAGACCGCCACGGCCGACATGGCATTCGCCCAGCCGGAGTAAACCAAAATGTCGTCATTGCAACGGAACCGAAGCTCTTAACCGCGTACACAACAACCTGAAAGGGATCAAATGGAAATCAAAAGAGCCGGCTCGCAACCCTCCGCGAAAGGACCCTCAGAGTGGTTCACTGGCACGGTACGTGTCGATCCCCTGTTTCAGGCGCCCGATCCGGCACGTGTGAGCGGCGCCAGCGTAACCTTCGAGCCGGGCGCGCGGACGGCATGGCACACCCATCCTCTCGGCCAGACTCTCATCGTCACAGCCGGCTGCGGCTGCGCACAACGCTGGGGAGGCCCGATCGAGGAAATCCGTCCGGGCGACGTCGTCTGGATCCCGCCGGGCGAGAAGCACTGGCACGGCGCAGCCTCAACCACGGCCATGACGCACATGGCCATTCAGGAAAACCTCAACGGGAAGGTTGTCGACTGGATGGAACAGGTCAGCGACGAGCAATATCGGGCCGAATAAAGGACGCCGTGCCTCCGTGGCGGGTGTTGTTCTTTGGTTGTCGCTCGCTATGCCGTGGTTAGAGGCTTTGGTGTTTGCTGTTGCTCTTTCTATGGCCTATGGCCTGCGGCCTGTGCCTTATCCACCTGGGTTTGAGTAACAAACGGCGGCAGATGGATTTTATCTACGCACGAGGTATCCAGTCCGGCGCCGGAGCCTTGGTCCACAAACTGGGAAATCAGGCCATCAATGCAGGGAGAGCCGGTGCCGTGGGTCCCCTCCTTCACGATGATCCTGCGGCTGTTGGTCAAATCGTGCGCTGTTTGCTCCGATTGCGAAGGTGGAGTGGCCGGATCCAGAGCGCCCGAAATCAGGAGCGCCGGCACAGCCGAATGGATAGCAGCATGAAAGTCCTGAGGCACGGTTCCGCGCGGCCACTCCTGGCAGGCTTTCCGGTACATGCGGACCTGGTAGTCCCCCAGGTAGGTGCCGCGGGTTTCGCGTTGAATGATCGCGTCCGTCACTCCCGGCACGTCTTCAGCGCAGATCACCGAAATACTCAGGCCCCGGTCCAGCGCTTTTTCAAGCTCGCCTCTCAGGGACACCGCAACCGATCCAAAGATGCTCCAATCGCCCTGGTAGGCACGATGAATCGTGTAGGGAAACTGGCTGACCAGCGCGGGGACGTAGAGGAACGGGCGCAGATTGGCTACAAACGATCCGCGGGAAAGAATGATGGCCTGTTTCCCGCTTGCAGTGTCGACCTCGAAATGCGCCGGGGACTTGTCCAGGCGGTCTACCAGTTCCTGAAATTCCTTTTTCAAATTGGGAAAATCCTTGTGGCAGGCATCATCGGCAGCACAGAGACCGATCACTTGATCAACGGAGCTTTGGATGGTGCGGGGAAAGGCCAGCATGACCCGGTAGTCCGGCGGCGCGATGCCTTCAAGAGTGAGGGTACGCACCTGGTCTGCATGCTGGCGCAGGTATACGAGCGCCGAGCGCGAGCCGTAAGAGCCGCCGAAGATGTTGATCTTTCCGTAGCCCATGGCCTGGCGCACCTCATCCAGGTCGTCGGCGAAAATGGACGTGGTGTACTGCGTCAGGTCGGCCTTCTTCTCCAGCTCTGCGCGGCAACTACGCACCTTTTCCATGGGAACATATTCACCGAAGATTGATTGCGCATCTTTAGCATCGCGCAATTCACAGGGCAGGGGATTGGATGCGCCCGTGCCTCTCTGGTCTATCAGGACTACATCCCTGTTCTGGCGCACCCTGGTGACAAAGCCAACCAGCGGATAGGCCTCCACGGCGCTCTGTCCAGGGCCACCGGCCAGGGCAAAGAAAGGATCGGCAGCCGGTTTGCCGCTGATTGCCGGCAGCACCATGATGTTGAGCGCGATCTTCCTCCCGCTCTGCGACTGGCGGTTTTCATATACCTCGTATTTCCCGCACAGGCCTTCAGTATTGCCGTCGGGTGTGCGGCAGGGCTGAAGCGCAACACGGCCCAAAGTCCTGGGCTTGAGCGTGGGCGCGGACGCGGTTGCACCGGGGCGGCGCAACACCAGGGGCGCAGCGTTGCCGCTCTCCTGCCATGTGCCATTGATCTCAGCTCCGTTGTCGCTGAGCTTTCCTTCAATCACTGCGGCGCCATTCCGCACTTCAAGCCGCAGGACTCTGTCCGGCGACAGCGACACCTTGTCAAAAGGAACAGTAACCTTCTGATCGACGAAGGTGAGCGTGCCCGTGAGACCTGGGCCGGCGGACTGCTCAATCTTCACCGTCAGGTGATATCGACTCAGCATGCCCTGCCATTCGCCGGTCACGCCGCCTTGATCTGCGGCCTGTGGCGCTGCCCCCGCAGCAGCGGCAGCGGAATGATTTGCGTCCGCGGCCTGCTGGGCCAACACGTTTCCTGCAGAGACAACAAGCAAAATTGCCATCAGGCCCAGAATAAAGACACACATTTCCTGTCTCGTTCTCATTGAGTTTCTCCTTCGAGTTATGTTCTTATTAAGCAATTCTCCGTGGTGATCTTTTGATTTTAGCTGCGGCCCGCTACGTCGTGTCTTCGTGGTGGATTTTTCCTTCCATCGTACCCGGAGAGGATTTCTCCAGCCTTTTCGCCGTCGCCAACAGGTTGGGTGAGTTCATTCGTTGGCAGAGTTTCCCGGCGTCTGCGCCCGGGCCCTTCCAGCGCAGGTCCTCGACAGTCGCAAAGACTGGCGCATCCAACCGCAGAGTGGCGAGAGTACGAAACAAGAGAGCGTCATTCCAGGAGCTGAACAGTGACTCCGCCAACGTCCGCGCTCTTCCGATGGAGGGGTGCCACTCTCGCGAATCTTTCGGGACATCTTCCAGGTGCGGGTACCGGGAGAAGACAAGGGCGGCAGCTTTCGGGCCCCATCCGCGTACGCCGGGAAATCCGTCGGCGGCGTCGCCGACCACAGCCAGGTAGTCCGGAATCGATTGTGGCTTCACTCCGAACCTGGCGACAACGCCGGCTTCATCGCGGACGGCATCGCGGCGGCGGTCCAGTTGCACCACTCGTGTTCCGACAATGCACTGGCTGAGATCCTTGTCCGGAGTGCAGATGAGGACCTGCTCTACCTGCTTGTCCTGCGCTGCTTTGGCGGCGGCAGAGGCCAGCGCATCATCCGCCTCAAAGTAGACTTCAGGCCACACCATGACTCCGAAGGCTTGCAACGCTTCTTCCAGGATGGGAAATTGCGATAACAACTCGGGCGGCACACCTTCGCTGGTTTTGTATCCCGCGTAGAGATCATTGCGAAAGGACTCCACCACGTGATCGGTGGCCACTCCAAGGTGGGTCGCGCCGCGTTCGATCATCGAAAGGACCGAAGCCACAACCCCGCGCACGGCGCCGATCTCCTGGCCATTCGCATCGGTAGCAGAGGGCACGGCAAAGAAATGCCGGAACAATTCGTAGGTGCCGTCAATCAAATGCACGTTCATGCAACAGATAGGTTGATCTTGCATCCAAGCACATCACGATAAAAGGCGATCGTACGCGCGAGGTCCGTAACCGCGATGAATCTCATTACCGGCGCGACGATGGCGGGATTGTTTTCCATTCCGAATATCAGGCGGGAAACATACGGCCCGGTCAATTACTCCGGTCGCCGCTATGCTTCGCCCGGTTTCGATGCCTGCGCGCCAGCAGCACCAGCAGACGCGCCCTTACCGTATCAAATTCTGATGAATTCACAATGTACTGATCTTTGCGCGGGAGAGATTTGCTCCTTCTCCTGGCTTTCTGAACCCGGCCTGGGGCCTGGAGATGGCTGGCAAAAGCGTTGGGCACCAGGTCAGAGTCTGTTTTCTTGAGAGCGTCAAGCCGGGCGAAAAGCGTGAGCAGAGCGCTGGGATCATAGCCGGCCTGGTGCAAGTATTGCAGAGCGAGGACATCGGCTTCGGCCTCAAACTCAGGCGGGAAATCCTGAATGAACGGCGGCAGAACCGAACCAGCATTGCCACCGAATGCAAGAAAAGATTTCCAGCCGTAAATGATCCCTGGCTGGGTTGTAATCTTCCTGAATTCCTTGCTGGTCATTCCGCGGACAAATTGGTGAGCGCAAGAGTGAGCCATCTGGTGAGCTATGGCCGCTGCCAGCTCAGCCTCGTCTTCCGCTGCGCTTACGAATCCAGTCGTGATGAAGAGAAAGCCTCCGGGCAGAGCCAGGGCGCCAACATCTTCCCTCTCGATGATCTTGACCGAGATGGGGAATGGCGCATCACACGCGCGAGCCAGGTCGCGGGTGATGCCATTCACGTAATCATTGGCCGCGCGATCTTGAAGCAATCGTTGATTCTGTTCCGTCTGGACGGCGTAATATCTGCCGATCTTGATCTCGTTCCCGGGTGATTTCCAGTTTCCAGCGGGGAAATCTTCTCCGGCCGCGGGCGGCGTCTCCAGGACAGGCTTGGCATCCGGCCGCTGAACATCGGACGGAACAGTAATATCCACCTTCGATTTCGTAAGAGTCTTGTCAGGATTTTCAGCGGCAAATACGCCGTGAGTAGAGATGGAGATCGTTGCCAGAAGCCACCACGTAAGCAGAGTTGCCACTCCCATGTTTACACCTTACCGCAGCTTTGGTTTTCCTGTCGAGCCATGCTCATGGCACTCAGCGCACTCAGCGCACTCAGTGCGGAGAATTTGCACAGAATATGCGTTCATCAGGAATGAGCAATTCGGATCATTCAGGCGATTTTGCTGACGGCTTCAATCCCAGATATTTCATCACCATCTGCAAATCTTTCCAGGCCTCCTTTTTCTGGCGAGGATCACGCAGCAGGTATGCCGGATGGTAGGTCACAGCCAGTTTGGCGCCCTTCAGGTCATACCAACGGCCACGCAGGTTGGCCATGCTGTCATTGATGGCAAGAAGATACTTTGCCGCCACCGCGCCCAGCGCCACAATCACCTTGGGCCGAACCACCTCAATCTGGCGGAGGAGAAATGGGCCGCAGGTATCGCACTCGTCTTTTTCCGGCGTGCGGTTACCCGGAGGACGGCACTTCACCACGTTGGCAATGTAAACCTCCTCGCGCTTCAAACCCATGGCGGAGATCATATTATTCAGGAGTTGGCCGGCCCGGCCAACGAATGGCTCGCCCTGCTCGTCCTCATCGGCACCCGGACCTTCACCTACAAACATGATGTCCGCATTCATGTTGCCAACGCCGAACACAATGTTCTTGCGTCGTTCGTGGAGACGGCAGCGCGTGCAGTCACCAATGTCTTCGCTGATGGCCTTGAGCGCAGCGGGCTTGTCTTGAATGACCGGGAGCGATGAATCCAATAAAGAAGAGAGGGCCGGCCCAGCGGCCACGACGACTGGATCCGATTCTTCCATCTGATCTGCTTCAGCTACCGGTTGACGGTAAAAATCGTAGATCCCCATTTCGCGGTAGTAATCCACACGGGCGGAGAGTTGTTGCTTGATCGCGGAATTTATTTTCCGACGCATTTGTTTTGAAATCCCCAATCATCTTGGCCAGAGCCAGCCGAAGACGCCCGCGGTAAGGCCAGCGTAGATCAATCCATCAATGGTTGCTTTGATGGTGGTAACCCAGGAGCGGCGATACCAGATGGACATGGGCCACATTGCCACCGAGTAACTGAGAAACGCGGCCACCCCGGCAAAACGAAAGACCTCAAGGTACTCCGCATATCGACGCAGCGCGGCTCCCGCCACATAGGCGGAAAAGAAACTGACCACGATCAGGTAAAGGAACCACAGAACCAGGTTCCGTCCCATAGACATGGATCCGCCCGGAAGAATGGTCATCATCATGACTGGGCCCTTCTTGAACTTCTCCATAAACTCTGAAGAACGCATGGCCTCCCTGCTGCCAGGGCACGGAACCATGTAATCGCCCGGTTGAATGGCCAGTGGACGGACCGTCTCCATGAATTTGTCTTCGTTCGGGAGCTTGCGATAGTCGCTCCTATGCCAGGGCAAGACCATATGGAGGATGGAGCTGGCAACAAAGACGATTGCGGCGGAGACGAGAATCGGCAACCAGAGGTCAGTCAGGGGTGTCATGGCTGCAAAGCATCGCACATTCGAAGGTATGGGTCAATCTTTTGATCTTTTGACCTTTGTTTTGGAATTGGATTGCGATCTTGTGAGCATGGGGCAACTATCGGGATTCCTGGCTACGCTCGGAATGAACTTCCAGCTTGAGTTTCACCACCACATCCAGCACGCGATGAGCGACTTCCCATTTGCTGGTTTCCGGAACGTTGATGGAGTCAGAGTGAGTGAGGATGGTCACGGCATTGCGCTCGGAGTCAAAACCGATGCCCGGCTGAGACACATCATTGAGGACGATGGCGTCCAGCGATTTGGCATGCAGCTTTTTGCGGGCATTTTCCAGGGCGTTCTGGGTCTCGGCAGCAAAACCCACCACGATTCGGGAGTCCTTGCGCTGAGCAATTTCCTTGAGAATGTCCGGGGTCGCTTCCAGTTCCAGATGCATGGTTCCGGTACGCTTGATTTTATGCTGCGCCGCTTTGCCGACGGTAAAGTCTGCCACAGCCGCCGCCTTGATCACCACAGTGCTTCGCTCCAGGTTGGAGATGACGGCCTGGCGCATTTCTGCGGCGGTCTGCACCCGGATGACTTCAGCAGCGGAGGGCGGCTGGAGCGCCGTGGGACCTGATACCAGGACCACTTTCGCGCCGCGCCGGAGTGCAGCTTCCGCCAGCGCATAGCCCATCCTGCCGCTGGAACGGTTGCCGAGATAACGCACGGGATCAATCGGCTCGCGTGTGGGCCCGGCGGTAATCAGCACGGTTTCACCAGCCAGATCCTGGGCAGCGCCAAGCGCCTCCATCACGGCCTGAACGATGCATTCATTGGCAGCCAGCCTGCCCGGCCCGACCATGCCGCACGCCAGATATCCGCTATCCGGTTCGACCACGCGGACACCCCGGTGCTTGAGTCTTTGAATGTTTGCCTGGGTGGCGGCGTTCTCCCACATATTCACATTCATGGCGGGTGCAATCACCACCGTTGCAGTGGTTGCGAGAAACAGAGTGGAGAGAAAATCATCCGCCAGCCCATGGGCGAATTTGGCAATCACGTCTGCGGTGGCCGGAGCTACCACCAGAGCGTCAATGGATTGAGCTACCGCTATGTGTTCCACTGCGGAATTGATATTCGGCTCCTGGTCGCCTTCGCCAAATAAATCTGCAATCACTTTTTCTCCGCTCAGCGCGGCGAAGGTAAGAGGACGCACAAACTCCTGAGCAGCGCGGGTCATAACTACCTGCACGCGGACACTGCGGTCCTGCAGCAAGCGCACGATCTCTGCTGCTTTGTAGGCGGCAATGCCACCGGAAACGCCCAGGGCGACTTTCATACCTAATAGGTTACAGGGAATAAGCTACAGGGTACAGGGGGAGAGGTTGTAAGCCGGGCACACCTATAGCGGGAGCTCTCCCGGAGGGGCTGCCCTGGAACAATCTTGAACGAGGGGAAGTTGGGTTATGACTCCGGCTTTGGCTCCGGCGGAGATTCCTTTGCAGCGCCGTTCTTGATGCTGTATTGAACTTTACCGGCGGCGATTTCTTCGCGCGCAATGCGACAGGCTTTGCGGGCATTGGTGTCAACCAGCGGAGGCGCTCCACGGGCAATCTGGCGGGCGCGCCGGGCGGCCACCAAGACATAACGGTAATTACTGTCAAATCCATCTATCAGCTTCATAAAGCTCTACCTCAGTCCAAATTGCAATTTCGGGGGAAGAACCATCAAAATTGATGCCATTATGAGCGCTTTATCTACCTCTGCGCAAGCTTACGACAGTGAGGGGGTCACTAGCGTTCACTCGCATTTCTCATGGCTGGCTTAAAAACCGCTCCAAACCATTTCGGTCTGGGCAGTTCAGCCTGGCTGGGGCACGTCAGCTACTGAATGATGCCAGAATACTCCGGATCTTGCCTTCCATATTACACTTCAGAGACTTCTCTGCCGCCTCTAAGTACTGTCTCTCACTATCTGACAGGGGGTTGCCTGAGCGTTTCAGCCGTTGGGCCAGGACAATGGCCTGCAACCGGTCCACTGATTGCTCCAGGCGATCATTCACCAAAATATAGTCGTAATTGGGATAGTTCTCAATCTCTTTTCTGGCTGTATCCAAACGACGCCGGATCACTTCTTCCGAATTCACGTGTTCGCTCATGCTGCGCTTACGCAGGCGCGACTCCAACTCGGTCCGACTGGGAGGCAAAACAAAGATGCTCACTGCATCCGGTATCCGGCCCTTCACCTGACGCTCGCCCTGCACATCGATATCCAGCAGCAGGTCATTGCCGCGCCGGGCAGCCTGTTCCAGGACGGACTTGGCCGTCCCGTAATAGTTTCCAAAGACGTCTGCGTACTCCAGGAATTCATCACGCTTGATCATTTCTTCGAACTGCCGGCGCGAGATGAAGTAATACTCACGGCCGTTTTGCTCACTGCCGCGCGGTGACCGGGTGGTGTAAGAAATGGAGAATTCCAGGCCGGTGACGAACTTCCTCAGTTCGTTCACCAGCGTAGATTTACCGGAGCCGGAAGGCGCGGAGATGATGTAGAGGATGCCGCTCATTCGATGTTCTGCACCTGCTCGCGGCACTTCTCAATTTCGGCCTTCATCAACAGGCCCAGCTCAGTAATACGCAGCCCGTCCCCGGCAATGCCAGAGGTTTTTGACAACAGAGTATTGGCTTCACGGTTGAGCTCCTGCAAGAGAAAATCCAGCTTTTTCCCTACTTCGCCACCCTCATCCAGGAGGCCGCGGAAATGCTGGATGTGGGTTTCAAGGCGCACCAGTTCTTCCTGAACGTCACTGCGTTCGGCCAGAATGGCGGCTTCCTGAAGGACGCGATCCTCGCCCACATTGACAACCAATTCCTGCATGCGCGCCCGGACTTTCTCCATGTAAGCGCGACTCACAGGCGCGCGCAGCCTGGAGACCTCCTGCGTGGCCTCTGCCAGGGATTGCAAGCGCTTGCGCATCTCAGCTTCCATGCCTCGGCCGTCTTCTTCCCTCATCTGATTGAGGCGCGCAAGGGCCTGCTCCAAACCGGCCAGGACTGCGGTTTCAAAAGTTCCGTCGGCGGAAGGAGCTGACGTCAAGGCGCCTGGTATACGCAAGATCACGTTCAGATCAGGTTCACCGGGAGCTCCAAACTCCGCGGCTGCCTTGCGAAATGCGGCCACGTAGCCGGCCACCAGGCTGCGATTCAATTCAAATCCGCCACTGGCGCGCTGCTCAATGCTTAAGGTCACTTCCACGTGTCCACGCGCCATGCGTTCTTTGAGCATCCTGCGGATCTTGATCTCCAGTTCGTCCATTTCTGACGGCAGGCGCAACTGCGGGTCCAGAAAACGGTGATTGACAGATTTCAAGGACAGCACGAACGAGCTGCCGTCTTTGGCCTGCGACTTCACCTGTGCGAATCCTGTCATGGAACGGATGGCCATATTTTGAGCAGTCAGCAATCAGATTCAGCCCGCCGGCTTCATGGGCCAAAGACATGCAGTGACATCGGCATGATCAGCGAGAGCCGTACAGACCATCTGAGAATGCCATACTTATCTATTTTACGGATGGCTCGGGAGCTGCAATCCCGGCGGTCTGGTCTAAATCCATAAATTGCAATTCATACAGTTTGCGGTAAGTTCCCAGCCGGGTCAACAGATCTTCATGGGTGCCGGAATCCGAGATGCGACCATTTTCCAATACCACAATGCGGTCCACTCGCCGGATGGTGGTCAGACGATGCGCGATCACAAATACCGTCCGGCCGGTCATGAGATTTTGCAGCGCTGATTGCACCAGGGCCTCAGACTCATTGTCCAAAGCGGAGGTGGCTTCGTCCAGTATAAGAATAGGTGCATTCTTCAGCAGAGCGCGGGCAATAGCAATGCGCTGGCGCTCTCCGCCGGAAAGCCGCACGCCTTTTTCGCCAATCATGGTGTGGTAACCATCCGGCATTTTCTGAATGAAATCATGGGCCAGGGCGGCCCTGGAAGCCGCCACAACTGCATCTTCTCCCACATTCGGCTGGCCGTAAGCAATGTTGTTGCGCACGGTATCGTTAAAAAGGATGGTTTCCTGGGTCACAACGCCAATCTGCGCGCGCAAGGATGCCAGAGTGACATTGCGAACGTCCTGGCCGTCCAGCGTAATCGAACCGGAGGTTACGTCAAAAAACCGGGGAATGAGCTGGACCAGCGTGCTCTTGCCGGCGCCGCTGGAGCCGACAATGGCGACTATTTCTCCAGCCCGCACTTCCAGATCCACCTCGCGCAGAATGACCGCCGAGCTGCCGTTGTTCTCTCCATAAGAAAAGCTGACCCGTTCAAAGCGTACCCGGCCGCAAAAGGGCGGCAACGGCAATGCATTCTTGCGTTCCTCGATCTCGTCCTCTTCATCCATGAAGCGGAAGATCTCAGAAGAGGCGCCCAGGGCCTGCTGAAAGCTGTTGTTAAACAAGGCGAACTTGCGAATGGGATCGTAGAGCCGGAAGACAGCAAAGATGAATACGATGAAACCAGGCTCATCGAAGAGGCCATGCTTGATCTGGTTTCTGCCGAGCCAGAGCAGGAGGGCGACGGCGACGGCGCCAAAGATGTCCATGAGCGGTGAACTGAGCGCCGCAGCGCGCACCGACCGCAGGTTGGCGCGGAACAGCCTGCGCGCAGCCTGGAAGAAGCGCAGGTTTTCCCAGGTCTCCATGCTGAAGGCTTTCACGATCCGGTTGCCGGTAATGGTTTCGTGAAGAATGTTCTGTATCTCCGCCAGCTTGTCCTGGCCTTTGCGCGTGGTCTGGCGCACACGGCGTCCGATCTTGCGGGAAGAAACAAACACCAGCGGGACAAATAACAGGAGGATCCAGGCCATCTTTCGGCCCTTCAGGACAACAACCAGGGCGATAAAAAGAAAAGTGAAAAACTGCTGCAGAAACTCTGCCATCACGGTGGAGAGGGCAAACTGGACCTTCTCAACATCGTTGACGATAGTAGAGATGAGGGTGCCGGTGGGGTAGCGGGAGAAAAAGCTGATCGAGCGGGCCAACACCTTCTTATAGAGGCCGTTGCGCAGGTCTGTCGTCAATCCGTATCCAGCGTAATTGACCAGATAAGTGCCCAGATAATCGCAGACACCCTTAATGATGGTAGCCCCGACCAGCGCTATAGCCACAACGTTAAGCACATTGTGCGAATATTTCGGGACGAGTTGATGCAGATCAATGACTTTGTGCGCTCCCCAGGGAAGCTCTAACAGCGGGATGGCGTCCGTTCGAGAGCCGGGGTTTAACACACTACTGAAAATGGGTCCGATCAGCAAGAGACGGAAAGCATCCAGCGCGCCGACAGCCGCCATCAGCACTACCGAACCCGAAAATTGTAATGAATACGGACGGATGTAACTCAGCAACCTCATCAGTTGCTTCATGAGTCACTCCTGACGGCTGGAGGCATTGCCCCTATTCTAACGGAGGTGGTGAAAAAGGGGGCGTTACGTAAGGTATGAGAGGTTAAGTATTGTTAATCACCCGGGGACGGGTGTAATTAAAAGTGCGAGTCAAGCCAGTACCCATGCTGTTTACTTAAGCGGTTTCGGGACCTTTTGAGTTAAACGATGGAACCGCAAGGTCCCTCCGCTTTACCCCCGCTGGCGCGTGGGTAAGCCTCGGGATGACGAACCATGTTAGGGGGCCCTTCGCAAATAGTGACTCTCACTTTTAATTACACCCCCCGGGGACAGTCACGGTGGGTGACTTTCACTTTGTATCCCGCTTTGGCCAAGCGTTTCCTGACGTCTTCGGCAATCATCACCGAGCGATGCTGGCCACCGGTGCAGCCAAACGCAATGGTCAAATAGCTCTTGCCCTCACGCACGTAATGAGGAATCAGGTAAATCAGCAGCTCCGAGATGCGGTCAATGAATTCCTGGGTCTGCGGAAACGAGCGGATGTACCTGGCTACTTGCGGGTGTCGTCCGGTATACGGCCTGAATGCGGGAACAAAGTGCGGGTTGGGAAGAAAGCGGACGTCAAAGACCAGATCAGCATCGTTGGGCACACCGGCTTTGTAACCAAAGCTCACGCAGGAAACCAGGATGTTCTGATCGGTCTTGCCCGGGGTGAACTTGTCAGTAACATGCGCGCGCAGTTCGTGCACGTTGAATTTGGAGCTATCCACCACGATGTCCGCCAGAGCGCGAATGGGTTTTAACTGTTTTCGCTCTTTGGCCAGAGCGTCCCGGACTGAACCTTCCTTGCCCAGCGGATGTGGCCGACGGGTCTCACTGAAGCGTCGCAGCAGGGCTTCATCCGACGCTTCCAGAAAAAGCACCGTGGTGCTCAGTTGCTTGCGCAATGCGTTAATGATCGACGGCAACTTCTTGAGCTGGTCTCCTTCGCGAATGTCCACGACCAGCGCGGCTTTATCACTCTCTGAGGATTGCTTGGCAAGCTCGGCAAATCGGCCGATCAGGCCCATGGGCAGGTTGTCCACGCAGTAATAGCCGAGGTCTTCAAATGCTTTGAGGACTGAGGCCTTGCCGGAACCCGACATGCCGGTGATGATTACCAGTTGACGCGCGGCGGCAGGCCGCCTGCGGGCACTACTTTTTCCAGATTGACTCTTACGCGGCGGCACAAGGCGATAGTAGCAGAAGGCAGTATTTAGTACTTGGTATTTAGTCGTCAGCAAAGATCTTACTGCAAAAAAACCAAGAGACATCCCTGGTCTTCCAAGTTGCGAAATTTGCCAACTTACCGAATGGTCTCACGCCATCTGGATGTGACGCTCGTAAGGCCAGGAGTGCATGGTAGCCCATGCACCGGCGAGCATTCGCGACTCCATTTGCGCTTTCCACTCCAGCACGTCTCTCTCGGCTGCGGCGCGGGCGGGAGAGTCCGGCAGTTCCCGAATCCGGAGCAAATGTTCCTGCAACTTTTCTAAAGCATCGAAGGACTTGCCTTCTGCCCAGACTAAGGCGATCTCCAGGCGCCGGCGATCCAGCGCGGGCAACGAGCCAGAATCGAGAATCTGCGACTGCCAAAACTGCGCTTTAACCAAACTGTGGCGGTACCACGCCTGAAAGATCGCAGCCTCCAGCAGGATCCGGTCGCGGAGGTGGCCAGGCGATGGCACCAGACCGGTCAATGCTCCTTCCAAGCATTTTGTAGCCTGACCCAGGTCCTGACGCGCGCTAGCCCACAGGTATCCGAGCCAACTGGCAGCGACAGTATCAAAGGAATCGTCCTTATGCCCGAGAGCGCGGGCCACCAAGTCTTCTCCCCAGTCTTGTGGATTCCGGCCGGAACTCAAGCCCAACTGCAATTCCACAAGTGCCAGCCAGCGCGAGGCGCGAAAATCATTCTTCAGCAGCATCAGGAGCCGGGTGCCATCAGAGAAGTTGCCCCGGGAATCGATATCAGGGAGGAGAGAGCCGATGCCAAGCAAGACTGAAAAGGTTGAGAAAAGATGAACTGCGGGCGCCAGCAGAAAATAGATTGTTCCCCAGCGGTTCTGGGCCAGGCGCAACGCTGTTTCCAGAACGATTGGCACAAGGAGGCTGGCTGCGGGACCGCCTGCCACCAGATACGTGAGCCGTCGCCGTCGCCGGAGCTGGTTTGCGCCATCCGGGCGCATGACGATGAAGCCCAGCGACAGAATATCCGTGGGCTCGAGCCGGTCACGCAACGTAAACCGGCCAAAGCTGATTCTTACGGCAGCGAATCCGGTGAGGCGTCCGGCGAGCAGATGCCCGGCCTGATGCAAGCTGACGGCAACCACAAAAGCAAGCAGCGGCAGAATGACCAACCCTGTCCAAAACGCCCAGACAGACCTGTGGGCAACAAAATCCACAAAAGAGCGGATCGCAGGCAGTTCAGTAAAGGCAACAATGACGGCGCTGCTGATGAAGAAGTAGTCACCCGTGGTCAGCCTTCCCGATTCCTGGCGAGGTAAAGGATGCAGAACGTCCAGGATAGGAGTGGCCGTGGGAAAACCGAGAGAAGCAATGGGTCCAGTGTCTACAGCTATTTCCATGGGGAGCTGGATTACAACCTAGATTCATCGGAAATTATAAGTTGAATCCTCAGCCGGTGACGAACCGCAGGTAGGATGGACTTTAGTCATGTGACAAGAATTGTTAATAGCAAACTGTCTGATAGCGACGGCTAAAGTAAGACAATCTCAATCATTCTCGATTCTTTTGGGTGGCTGAAAATGCTGACTACATTACCGCTACCTCCAGCTTTCTCCCCCTAATCTGATCCTGAAGCCGGTTCTGAAGGTCAATGGAAGGGCAGGAAAACCGAAGACCTCCGCATAGTGCTCGTTGGCGAGGTTTTCGATGGCGCCATAGAAGGTCAGGTGGGAGTTCAAGCGATAACTTCCACTGAAATCAATTTTCTGATAGGCCTCTGCCAAGTTCTTGTTGGGCAGGAGCATGGTATTGCCAAAGAAGGCATCCGTGGCAAAAGTACTGTCGTTGCGGCGGCCCACGAGATAACCACTCAGGCTCAACGTGTATCCTGGCTTACCATAAAGAAGAAAGAAGCTGCCGGTGTGTGGAGCGCGGCGAAATGGACGATCTCCCACCAAGGGTCCGAACACGCCAATCGGAATGTTGGGAAATGCCGGGTTGATCGAGGGAAAAAGAGCATCGCTGGAAAAGGAACGTTGCACCACGGCATCCAAATAGGTATAGGCGGCGTTGGCGCTGAAGCCGTGGCCCAGGTTGAGTTGCAATTCAGTTTCTGCTCCCAGGGCGCGGGTGGCCCCCGAATTCACCGAGGCCCCAAAGAGCGTCTGCGCAATCACCGGCGCCGGAACCCCCAACTGCTGGAGCGCGCCCTGGCTGACAAACTCGATCTGGCCGCTAAATTTGTTGTAGAAAAAAGTAGCATTGAGTTTTGCGCGGCCATTCCAAAGGCCTTGCTCAAAGCCAAAATCGAAGCTACGGGAACGTTCCGGACCAATGGGTGGAACACGAAACTGCTGAACAAGCTGCTGGCCACCGGGAAGGGACGAGAGCAGATCAAACAAAGAATCTGTCTGATCGAAGATGCTGGGCTCCTTGATTCCCTGTCCATAGTTGAATTTCAGCCTAGTGCCGCTGAACCAGCCAGTAGCCCTGGGCCGGACAGCATAGAATGCCAGAGAGACCCTGGGCGTAACCGCCGTCCCAAAAACCGCATTATCTTCCACGCCTGCTCCAACTGTAGCAAAGGCGCGGCCCCAGAGATTGCCTTGCAGCTCTCCGGTATAGCTCACGTTATTGCGAGTGCCGGGCAGGTTGACGCCACGTTCATTTTCATATCTGACTCCAAACAATCCCACCAGCTTCGGGCTGAAACTATAGTCAGACTGAAAATAAGCAGAATCGCGCTTGCTGGATATATTGCTGGTCTCGGGAAAAGTAGTACCAAAGAAATAAAGGATGGCCTGACCGGTGGTGCTGAAACCGTTGGCGCCGCGCACGGTCACCACATTGCCTACGAAGTTACCCAGGAAAGGATTCCCTACGGGCGCGGGAGACTCAAACTGCTCTTGCAGCCTGGTAGCACCATAGCGCAGCAAGTTATGCCAGCGGGAGGTTGTCTGGTTTTGCGCGGTGGCGCTGATATAGGTGTCCTGATCGCGTTGAAATGCATCATCAGGAATTCCAAAGATATCGATGGTATTGGGCAGGCCTACGGCGGACGTGTTGTAATGTCCGGTCAAGCGCACGTCAGTAGCAGCGTTGGGCGTCCAGCCAAAGTTTCCGATGTAGGCGCCAATATGAAAGCTGTTGTCAGGAACGCTATTGCCAGTATCGAAGCGTGAGACTTCAGTGAAGTAATCGAACTGGTGAAAGGCGCCGGCCAAAGACGCATCATGGCGCAAGGAATTGAAATTGCCGGCGTCAAAAGAGTAGGCCAGTTCCGGCAACGGAGTTGTGCCGCGAGGCGTAGTCAGATTCACCACACCCGCCATTGCATCCGACCCGTAGAGCACGCTGTTGGGCCCGCGCATCAGTTCAACCTGCTGCACTCCGGTTGTAGGCAGGTTTCCAAAATTGAAGATGCCGCCAATATCATTCATCGCCACTCCATCCAGGAGGACTTTGGTGGCATTACTGTTTCCGCCGCGGAGAAAAAGAGACGCATTGTTTCCGTGTTCTCCGCTCTGCGCGATCTGCGCGCCCGGAGATTGCCGCAGGGGATCGAAAACATCCAATTTCTCCTGAAACCGGTCTCTGGACAAGACGGAAACCGAAGCGCCAACTTGTGACTCAGGGACCTCTGTCCCCGTGGCCGAAACCACTACCTCCTGCGCGATTGTCCCGATGTTCAGACTGAGGTCTATCTGGGCTGCACCGGAGCCCCCGACATAAAAGGAACTGCTTTCCTGGGGAGCGAAGCTCGCAGCCGTGGCGCGCACTCGATAGTGTCCTGCAGGAACGGGGCCGAATTGGTATTGGCCCTGACTATCCGTGGTGGTAGAGGCCATCAACCTGCTTTGCCGGAGCAGTTCAACGCGGACGTTGGAAACAACCGCACCCACCGGGTCCGTGACGGCGCCGTAGACCATTCCGGTTTCGGCAGCAGATGAATCGTTGGGTGAAAGAATCAAGGCGATGGCGAAGACACAAGTGAGACTGGCGGACAGAATTGATTTCATGGGGGCCGGCCCTCCCTCGAAGCCGGGAACATCCAATATGGATGGGACCCGGCCGGTCTCCTGACTTGCGCCTCTTTGAGTCTGAGCGCCTTCCCAGTTTCCCAGTGGCGTTCATGCTCGGCTCTGAGCGCTTACAGTTGCGGGGCAGTGGCGGATTCTCACCGCGCTTCCCGTTACCAGATCACAAGGAGTTATATCTGAGCGCAAGCAATCGGTCAACCGCAACCAAGAATCAACACCCACGGAGACACGGCGTAGCGGAGACACAACCAAAATTCAAAATCAAGACCTCACCACATGGGCAAGCTCTTTCATGGTCCATTCTTTGAGTTTCTGCAACTTTGCCACACCATTGGACGCAGAGCAGGCGTGATGTTTGCGATAAAAGCGCGGTTCCTGAATTGATGTAGACCGGGCATCCTTCTTGCACCGGCGCCAGCCCCCCTCGCCAAATTTCCTCGGGGAATATAGGATTCTCGGTTCGCCAGATTGCCACGTGCCGCGGGAGGACATTCAGAAAATGTCTGCCATTTCACCGTTTTCCAAACGCCCACTGATTTTGTTTTTTCTGTTGTTGACCCTTGGCGTCAGCTCATCCGCCCAGCAGAAGAAACATCCCAACCAAGCAACAGAGCCCGGCAAAGCGCCGCAAGCGGCAGCGCCACAGGAAACAGAAGGCGAGCAGAAAGGGCCGTGGCATGGACTCACCTGGCGCCTGGTTGGCCCATTTCGCGGCGGACGCGCTCTGGCGGTGACGGGTGTGATTGGCGACGCACACACTTACTATTTCGGCAGCACGGGCGGCGGCGTCTGGAAAAGCACGGATGGCGGGTTGAGTTGGCATCCGATGACGGACAAGGTGACAGACATGTCTCCGTCCATCGGGGCCATTGCCGTAGCTCCTTCTGATCCTAATGTCGTATACGCCGGCACGGGCGAGGCGTGCATTCGTGGCGACATCATCGCCGGCAACGGGGTCTACAAATCTACTGACGGCGGCAAGACGTGGACTGCGTCCGGTCTTCAGGACACCCTAGCGATAGGCCGGCTGATCGTCCATCCTAAGAATGCTGACATTGTTTATGTGGCGGCGCTGGGCCATCCTTTCGGACCCAACTCCGAACGCGGCATCTTCCGCACCACCGATGGCGGCAAGAACTGGACCAAAGTTCTCTATAAAGATGAAAACAGCGGCGGCATTGACATGGCCTTTGATCCAGCCAATCCCAACATCATTTTTGCCGCTTTGTGGCAGGCGCGCCGCTCGCCCTGGGGCATGGACAGCGGCGGTCCGGGAAGCGGCCTCTATCGCTCCAGTGATGGCGGCAGCACGTGGAAGAGACTCTCCGGCCATGGATTGCCTGAAGGCATTCTGGGACGCATTGGAGTCGCAGTCGCATATGGCAACTCGAATCGCGTCTGGGCGCTTATTGAAGCTGAAAGAGGGGGCTTGTTTCGCTCCGATGATGGCGGGGAAAACTGGACTTTGGCCAACAGTGATCGCCAATATCGTCAGCGGGCGTTTTACTACACTCACATCTTCGCCGATCCTCGTTCCCCCGATGGCGTCTACGTACTGAATACCGGGATGTACCGCTCCAATGATGCCGGGCGTACCTTCCGGCCCATCCGCGTTCCCCACGGAGACAATCACGGACTGTGGATCGATCCAGGCGATCCTGAGCGGATGATCGAGTCCAATGACGGGGGCGCCAACGTCAGCACCAATGGCGGAGCAAGCTGGACTGCCCAGAACAACCAGCCCACAGCGCAGTTCTATCATGTGGTCAGTGATAACCGCTTTCCCTATTACCTCTATGGAGCGCAGCAGGACAACAGCACCGTGGGCATCGCCAGCGCGAGCGATCGCGGAGGAATCGACCGTCCGAGTTGGTATGCCGTGGGCGGCGGCGAAAGCGGATACATCGCTCCTGATCCACATGATCCGGAGATTGTCTATGCCGGGTCTTATGGCGGCGAGATCACGCGCTACGACCGCCACACGGAACAAGAGCAGAACGTAACCCCATGGCCCTTGAATCCTATCGGCTCCGCCGCTGTGGACCAGAAATACCGCTTCCAATGGACTGAGCCGATTGTCTTCTCACCCAATGATCCGAATGCTGTCTACTTTGCCGCGCAGGTGCTTTTCAAAAGCACAGACCAGGGAAAAAGCTGGCAGGTGATCAGTCCTGATCTGACTCGAAATGATCCGGACAAGCAGCAAGCGGCAGGTGGCCCAATCACCAAAGACAATACCGGAGTGGAAGTCTACTCAACGATTTTCTCTGTGGCTGAGTGTCCTTTGCAGAAGGACCTGATCTGGGCAGGATCGGACGATGGCTTGATCCACATCACCACTGATGGCGGCAAGAACTGGTCTGACGCGACTCCCAAGAAGATGCCGGAATGGGGAACGGTGAGCATGATTGAAGCCTCTCCTTATAACGCCGGAACTGCCTACGTGGCCGTGCAACGCCATAGGATGGACGACTTTACTCCCTATGCATTCAAGACCAGCGACTTCGGCAAAACCTGGACCAGCATCACCAATGGCATCCCCGCAGGCGATTATGTGCATGCAATCCGTGAAGACAGGAAGCGTCAGGGGCTGTTGTATGCGGGAACTGAAAAGGGAGTCTACGTTTCTTTTGATGACGGCGCTAACTGGCAGTCCTTGCAACTCAATTTACCGGTTTCGCCTGTCTACGACCTCCACCTGCATGATAAAGACCTGCTGGTGGCCACCCATGGACGCTCGTTCTGGATCCTGGACGATATCGCTCCACTGCAACAGTACAATCCGCAACTCGCCAATGAAGAAGTCCACTTGTACACGCCCTCAGCCGCCAGCCACACGATCTTTAGCGGAGGCTTCGGCGGCGGTGGTGGCGGTGCTGTGGGACAGAATCCTCCATCCGGTGCAGTCATTTATTACTCGTTGAAAACGGCATTGAAGGCTCCAGAAAGACGACGCGGTGCGGGTGGGCCCGAAGCCACTCAGGCCAAACCTTCCACTGAAGGAAAGGAGCCTAGACAAAGCAAGCCGTCCGGATCGGCCGAAGCTGCGACGACAGAAGCTGCTGCCACACCAAATGCTGACGGCGAAGCGTCCAAAAAAAATCCTCTCATCATGTTAGAGATCCTGGATCAAAAAGGGCAGGTGGTGCGCAGGTATCCGCCGAAGAGTTCGCCGCAGGATGAGGGCGCAGAGGGGACGGAGGAATTTCGACCGCAGCCAGCGCGCAATCTTCCAGTGGATGCGGGAATCAACCGCTTTGTGTGGGACCTGCGTTATGAAGGCGCAAGCCGCGTCCCGCGCTCGCCCTTGTGGGGTGGCTCGACGAATGGCCCGAAAGCCCTCCCCAGCAGCTATCAAGTGCGGCTCACAGTAAACAGCAAGTCCTACACCGCACGGCTGGAGATCAAGCCCGATCCTCGCATGAAGATCAGCCAGCAGGACCTGGAAAAGCAGTTCGATCTACTGATCAAAATTCGTGATCGTGTCACCCAGACCCACGATGCCGTCAACCAGATCCGCGACATCCGCGGACAGATTACTGCGCTGAACAAGCGACTGGAAAACGATCCGCATGCAAAAGTCATTGCGGATGCGGGCAAGCAACTGGACAAGAAGATGACGGAGGTGGAAGAAGCCCTGATTCAAACCAAGGCCAAAAGCGACCAGGATGTGCTGAACTATCCCATTCGCCTGAACAATCAACTGGTAGCCCTGGGCGGAGTCGTGAGCAGTGCCGATGCAGCGCCTACCCAGGCGTCTTACCAGGTCTTCGACATGCTGAGCAAACAGCTCGACGAGCAATTGGCCAAATGGAAGCAGGTCCTGAGTACCGCTGTACCGGCTTATGATGATGCAGTCCGCAAACAGGAGATTCCGGCTATTATTGTTCCAAAAGAAGGAACACCACCGGGAGGGGCATCCAACCAGTAAATTCAGTGTTTTTTCAGAGTTTCATGGGTGCTTTGAACCGCTGTAGCCCGCCATAGACCGGTTTAGCACCCGTTTATCAGTATTGTGGGAAAATGGCCTGAAATCACTGCTACTAGGGGAACTAGTATCTGAACTGGGCCCTAAAGCACCACCCGAGAGATTGCAACCGGTTAGAAGCATTCAGGTTACGAAAGTTTCCCATTTTGACACCAAAAACCGGGTCAAACTACAAACTTTTTGTTGACCAAACTGCCCGCTCAATTTAGATTCCTTAGGTCAATCCGACAAGATGACAAATTATTCATTTACAGTCTGGATCACTCTATCCGTTGGTCTCCTGCTGCTATTTATCTATGCGGCGGTGATCAACCTGCGGCGCCAACGGCTGGCAAAGCTCGACCTCGGCGAGGCCGTACTGGCTCTTCACCCGGTGGATCTGCAAGCCTTTTCCGAAGCCATTGACCTGACAAAAGACGCCCATCTGCGCCAGTCCACTTCCCAGCGGGAATTTCGAGAGCAGCAACTCCAGCGCGCGCGCGTGGCGGCAGAACATCTTCGCCGTATGACCCATAATGCGGCCGTGCTGCAGCGGGTCGGGTACGGATTAATGCGTAGTCAGAACCCTCTGTTGGTTGCCCAGGCTGAGGCATTGATTGATGCCGGAGTGCATGTACGTTTCTATGCAGTCATGGGATCGGTTGCGCTCTTCGTCAGGCGAATTGCCGGATTCGGCTCGCTTTCTCTGGCCAAAGTTGCCGAAGCACAAAAAATGATGTCGTCCAGCCTTATTCCCGCATACGAATCGTTGCGATCCAAAGCCCAGGACATAACCTCACTCCGCGATACCGCCTTCCGTGATGCCCTGGCTCAGGCCCTCTGATTTCAGCAATTAGTCAGGGTCTTTCTTTTTGGTCAACGACCCTTTCAGGGTTTCTTCCCACTTTTTTGCTTCCTGGAGGACTTCCGGACTGACAGGAACGGTGGCCGCATACGAGTGCCTTTCCGGCTTCAAGAAGGTGATCAACCAGATCAGACAGGCTATATCGTAAGAAACTACCGGCAACTCCGTAGTAATGGCCCGTATCCGCGGGCCTTGAGTCCAACTTGCGGATGTGAGTAACAGAGCTGCAGATTGAATGCCCAAGCCTAATGCGATTCCGAATTCGTATCTCTCCCATCGCCGTCCCATGAAAACCATCAGGCTGACAAAAAATACCAACACTGCTACTTGAAGAACGCCGAGAACGTGAATTGCCCTGATGATAATCCGCAACTGATTGAGTTCCAGAGCGGCTGGTGCAGCAAGGAAAACAATCACGGTCGCAGCCGTTGGAAATAAATATCTATAAAACTGCACGGTGTAAAAGCGAGGAAAGAGCCGCCGCACGAAAAGTTCATACGTCGCCAGGAAGGCGGCGATTGCTACGAGCAAATCCGTAATCCAGTACGTATAGTAGTAAATTCGACTGTAACGGTCATGCAGGCAGAGCCGGACAACCCCAGTAAGCTCACCGATGATTACATAGTAAAAGAAATAGACGAACTGCCGGACGCTTTTTCGCCAAACCAGTAGGGTGGCCACCCCGACCAGCATTGGCATGGAGCCCCAAGTGATGATGCCCCGGAAAATAACAGACATAGGTACCGTGCGGCCAGCCTAAACCAGCCGCACAGGATCGACAACAGAAGTTTCTCACTTGTAGAGGGTGATCACTGGCACAATATAGGCGGGAAGCACGGAGGATCGCCTGGGCCACCGAACTTAGGTTGGGTGGTTGATCCGGTTACCGTCAACAGCAGCAAGACGAGTGTGGCACGCAGAAAGTTTTTCATTTGAAAGGCAAGCTCCTTTTAGATTGTTGTAATTTTTTGTTCTTTTGTAGCCTGTGCTTTTGATGGGGGATTATTAACTTTCGTTAATCTTAAAAGCGGAATAAGGATACATTAATGTGTAAATTTTGGCGATAATTAGAGCTTACAAATATTTAGCAGAAGATGACATTACCGAAACTCATTCGTTAGATAGCTAAACTATTGATTCTATGATGGTTGGATTCTTGAACCTCGACCAAGAGAAGAACCTTGGCGCTAGTTGGCGGCACTGGATTGATGAACTGGACCATTCCATTTTCAATACCCTCGTTGTTTATGAATCAAATTCAGCAGCGGCTGACCAGCCAAAAAACGCCTCAGATTTTCGCCGATGAGCTGATAATGCCGGTCCCACAGACGGTCGGTCACTGCGGCGGTATGAGGCGTGATCAGGACATTCTCCAGGCCCCAATAGGGTGACTCCTGGGGTAAAGGCTCTTCCGTGAAGACATCCAGAGCTGCGCCGGCAATTTTGTGTTGTGTGAGAGCATCAATCAGGGCGGTTTCATCCGTCAGCGGGCCGCGGCCAACGTTGATCAGATAGGCATCGGATTTCATGCGCGCCAGACGAGCCCTGTCCATCAAGCGCGTGGTAGAGGGGGTAACCGGGGTACATAACAACACGTAGTCTGCCTGAGGCAGCACGGCGTCCAAGTCACTTGCGCCATAAACTGCATCTGCGCCGCCAGGGCCTTTCTCGGGATTTTCCCGCACGGCCAGAACCCGCATCCCCAGTGCTTTGGCGCGAATGGTGAACTCGCGGCCAATGCTGCCCATGCCGACCACAACGACAGTTGTCCCGGAAACCTCGCGGGGACGAGGCTCTTGCCGCCAGAGCGTCTCCTGGGCCCATTCCCTGCGCTGCTGGTAGCGAGCAGCCTGGGGCAGACGCTTGGCCAGAGCCAGCAACACGGCAATGGCATGCTCCGCTACCACCGGGCCATGCACGTCACCGGAATTGGTCACGATGACCTCGCTATTGATCAGTTCGATGAACATGAGTTGATGCACTGCCGCGGCGGGCGAGTGGATCCACTTGAGCTTGCGAGCGGCGGCAAATTGTTCCGGCTTGATCGACCAGCCTATGAGGATGTCAGTATCTGGAATTTCCCGCGTCAGGAGGTCGTAACTTGGCAAGTACACAGACTCGATGTCAGGAAAATCTCCGGCCAGGCGGTCGCGAATCCACGGGGGCGCGCACCAGAGCTCAAAACGATGATGATGGCAGATGAGAATCTTCATCCGAGCAATTAGTAATTGGCAATTAGCAATTAGCCGTCCGGGTTGATGCAATGATTGTTTTTGCTAATTACCAATTGCTAACTACTCATTACCGGTTTCCTCAAATCCTTCCCTGTCATATCTTTGGGTTGCTCGAAGCCGAGCATTCCCAGAATTGTGGGCGAGATGTCCTGGAGCGAGCCATCTGCGCGCAGGCCAAATTGTTTTGCGTCCTCGCTGACCACAATCAGCGGAACCGGGTTGGTGGTATGTGCGGTATGGGGTCCGCCGGTGGCGGGGTCGATCATCATCTCGGCGTTGCCGTGGTCGGCTGTGACCAGCATGGAGCCGCCACGGCGGCGCACGGCGTTGTAGATTTCTCCCAGGCACGCGTCTACCGTTTCTACCGCTTGTATTGTCGGGGGGATCTTGCCCGAGTGACCGACCATATCCGCATTGGCAAAATTTACAATCACCACATCGAAGGCGGAATCTCCCACGGCCTTGGCCACATTTTCAGCAATACCCGCGGCTGACATCTCCGGCTTGAGGTCATAGGTAGCAACTTTGGGTGATGGAACCAGGATGCGGTCTTCGCCGCCGAATGGCGTCTCCACGCCGCCATTGAAGAAATATGTCACGTGGGCATATTTTTCGGTTTCCGCCACCCGCAGGTTGCGCAGAGCGCGTTCAGCCATCACGTTGGCCAGGATATTTTTCAACGAGTCCGGAGTCACTACAAAGGGCAAGGTGAACTGCTTGTCATAGCGGGTCATGCAGACATACTTGAGGCTCGTGGGGACGCGACCGCGCGGAATGGCGGCATCCAGAGCTTCAGCGTCAGGCAGATCGCTGCCTCCCTGCGCCGTCAAGCTGCTATGGCGCGCGAGGCAGCGCGTAATCTGACGCGCACGGTCGGCGCGGAAATTGAAGTTGATGACGGAATCTTCGTCGCGAATAGAGCCCAGCGGGGCGCCGCGATTGTCAACACAGACAAACGGCACGATAAATTCATCGGTCACGTCCCGGTTGCAGGAGTCCTTCACGCCCTGCACCGGATCAACATATGTGCCGCCTTCGCTTTTGCCGCCGACCATTGCGTCAAAGGCCTTTAATTCCCTGTCCCATTTCTTGTCGCGGTCCATGGCGTAATAACGGCCGCTCACCGTGGCGATTTGTCCCAGTCCATATTCCCGGATTTTCTGCTGGAGTTGCTGGAGAAAAGAAGCGCCGCTGGTGGGCAGCGTGTCCCGGCCATCCATGAAGCAGTGGAGGAAGACCCGGTCCACTCCGTTCTGTTTGGCCATGCGCAGGAGCGCGTAGAGGTGGTTCTGGTGCGAATGCACGCCGCCATCGGAGAGCAGTCCGCACAAGTGGAGTCGACGGCCACCATTGCGCGCATTCTTGATTCCTTCCAGCAGGACCGGATTGGAGAAGAAATCGCCTTTCTCGATCATGAGATCGATTTTGGTGATATCCATGTAGACAATCCGGCCAGCGCCGATATTGAGGTGGCCAACTTCACTGTTACCCATCTGCCCGTTGGGCAGCCCGACGTATCTTCCGCTGGTGTGGATGAGCGTATTGGGAAACTCTTGCAGCAGGCGGTCGTAATTTGGTTTACGCGCCAGAGAGATGGCGTTCGCTGTGGAAGGCGGCGCATGTCCCCAACCATCAAGAATGATGAGAACCAGAGGAGTTTTGGTCACAAGAAAAAGATTCTAAACTGATCGGGACATCGGTGCACCGGAAGAATGTTCGCTGGTGAATGCTGCGTGCTGATTACTTCTTCAACGGCACTACTCCCGGCACCTCCTGGCCGCTGGAATCGATAGCGTGGGCCCATATGTTGTTGAATGCGTCTTTGAGCTCAGGATACTGGGTCACGTAAGCGTTGGCCAGATTGCGAGCATCCGCGGCGGTTGCGGCAAAATCAGCGGTACTGGGCACGGAATACTTGATAGACAAATCAAAGCTGCTATCCGTACGCAGAACGCTGATGTCAGTGATGTTGTAAGTCTTGCCGTTGGCGGAGTAGCTCACGCCATTCCCACCGGAAGGCAGATCTTTGGGCTGCACGCCGCCTGATTCCTCAACGATCTTGGATAGCAGCCGGGTATTCATGAATTTTACCGGCGCCATCAAATCCCAGGAAGTTACGTAGTAAAACCAGGCGTTATGGTTTTGGCCTTTGTTCTTGTATTCTCTGGCCTGCTCGAGGTACCAGATGCCGTCGTGGCCGCGGGCCGACTGGGGCCGAATTTGAAAGCCCGCCATCTTCCAGCCGTTGAGGTCCTGAAAAACGGTGGTCAGCGCGTAGGGGCCTTTGGGGCCGGTCAAGTCCTGGATTACGATCCCGTATTTTCCTGCTGACAAGCCGGGTATATAGAATTCCGCGCTGCCGGAGTTCATTCCGGTGGCCCCAAAAACGCCGCAATAGAAGTGACCATCGGGGCTGGGTGTAGCGCCTGTATCGAGCATAAATGAGGTGCGAATCTGGTTACTGGCGCCCTGAAGCGCCGGCTTATTGTCATTCACCGCCCCGGTAATATCGGTAAAGTTGGATTGCAGAGCAGAAATGCTGTTGGAACGCAGGTTGTCCACGTCACCACGGCCCGCCTGCTCAAAGATGTGTTGAGCGGCACTCTCCATGGCGGTTTTCGCCTGGTCGGGAATTTCATCGCGAGTCTGGCACGTTTGCGTCCATGCCGGGAGGCCGGCTGCTACGAACAAAAGGACCAAAAAAAATCGCAGGCTGAGATGTTTCATACTTTTCAAAACGACGTGCTACTCAGGTATTAAGATGCACGGTGGCTTACCCTAGATGCATGTTACCACCGGTCAGGGCCTTCGCTTTAAGAGTAAAAATAAGTGGCAACTTTTCTTTCGTGTCCCGTTCTCTGTGTAATGGGAGTAAAATTTCAATAAGCCCCACCATGACGGTAGTTGCCAAAAAACAGCGGTTTGCAATCTTGCTCTGGGCCCTTGTTCTGGCCTTGATCGGGGGTTCCTTTGCCCAGAATCCACGTCGCCTCAGGCGTCCGCTCAGCCAACAACCGGAAGCCCCAACCGCCGAGCAGGAAGCGGCGCCGAACACCTCGGGCTATCCGCAAAGTCCGGCATATACCCCGGCTAATTCGTATCCGCAACCTACAACGCCCATTTACAACCAGCAGGCGCCAGCGACGGTATTCTCGACGCAACAGCCGGTTCAGCCGGTGGTTAACCCTGCGCCGCAGATCAACCCGGCACAAACCAATCCGGTGGCAGTTCCACAGAATCAGGGATTTATTGGCCCTCCGGTTCCCGTACCGCCGACACCGGAGCAGATGCCGCCCGCACCCCCAAAAATCAGCTATCAGAACGGGTTATTGAGTGTTGAGTCGGTCAACTCCAGGCTCACTGACATCTTGAATGGGATCCATACCAGGACAGGCATTCAGTTCGAAGGCCTCCTGCCTGGGCAGGACCGGGTGGCAGGAAAGTTCGGCCCAGCTCCGGCTGAAGAGGTTCTCACCGCTTTGTTGCAGGGCTCCCGTTACGATTACGTAATCATTGGCCTGGCTGACAATCCTGCGTTGGTGCAACGCGTAATCCTCACTCCAAACGCTGGCGTCGGGACTGTGGCGGGCGTGGCGGGCTCTGCAATGGGAGGCAACCCGCAAGCCAACGAGAACGAAGAAGAAGACAATGGCGGTGAGGAACCTGAAGGTCAGCAGGAGCAGGTGCAAACGCCACCGCAACAACTACAGCCGCTTTTACAGCCCGGCCAGAACAACACTCCTAAGACCACTGAGCAACTGCTGGAAGAACTCAAGCAGATACAACAACGCAACCAACAAAGCCAGCCGCCCACGGCGCCACTTAAACCCACAGTTCCCCGGTAGATCGGCGTGATGGTGGTAGCCCTACCCCGCTGATGGCGAGCAACCGGCATTCTAGAGTTGCTCAATTTCCAGGTTCCGTTCAATGGGAGCGTCGACGTTAATGGCTGGATGCCGTGGTGGTAGCGATCACAGCCGTCGCGGGAGCTGATTCCTGCCGGCTCGACTTGTGGCCGAAGGCGCGCAGGATTATGGCAACCGCGAGGTAACCACAGGCAATGCCGAAGGCAAGTGAACACATAATGGTGAAAAGCACGACAGATGATGCAAATAGCGTTCTCATCGCTCAATTAGTAAGATGACTGAATCAAAATGTCCGGTTGCTGAATCCCGGTTATTTGGATTGTCGTCAAATTCTCTTAAAAAGTCTTTATTACAGGCGTTGTTGCCCTCTGGTAACGTCCGCTTTGGTCATATCGCAGCGCGTAACCTGAACAAAAACCACAGCCTTACCATAGCAAGCATTGACCCTCAGCTACAGTAACTACTAAGATACAAACGTAGAGTTGCGCATTCACCTCTCCGGACTTCTCTGTGTGGTTGCACTTCGTATCCAGCGGCGAATGGGCGGCTCTTGGACCCCAGGCATCGAACCCATGGCCATCCGCAACATTACCGTGCGCGGCGCTCGGCAGCACAATCTCAAGAACATTTCTGTTGAGATTCCGCGCAATACGCTCACGGTAATTACCGGTCTGAGCGGCTCAGGCAAATCTTCTCTGGCCTTTGACACCATTTATGCAGAGGGGCAACGCCGTTACGTGGAAACCCTCTCTGCTTACGCCCGCCAATTCCTCGACCAGATGGAACGTCCTGACGTCGATATGATCGACGGCCTGAGCCCTTCCATCTCCATCGAGCAGAAGACTACCTCGAGGAGTCCACGCTCGACAGTCGGGACGATCACTGAGATTTACGACTATTTACGCCTGTTGTACTCCTCGATAGGAGTGCCGCACTGCCCGCAGTGTGGAAAACCCATCTCCCGCCAGTCAGCAGAGCAGATTGTGCAGCGGGTCATGCAGTTGAAGCACGAGGAGCGGGTGATGGTGCTGGCGCCGCTGGTCCGGGGGCGCAAAGGTGAATTCAAGGCTGAGCTGGCCAAGCTGGCCCAGCACGGCTTTGTGCGCGCCCGCATCGATGGTGAACTGCGTAACCTGGATGAAGAGCTGGATAACATTCAGCTTGATAAACGGAAGAACCACACGATCGAGGTGGTGATCGACCGCCTGCTGGTAAAACCAGGGATTGACAAGCGCCTGGAACAGTCTGTAACCACCGCCATGAAGCTGGGTAATGGACTAGTGCAGGTAGCGGTGGTGGGAGGCGAAGAACACCTGTATTCATCGCGGATGGCCTGCCCGGATTGCGGAATCAACATCCCCGCCCTGGAACCGCGCTCGTTTTCCTTCAACAGCGTGTACGGCGCGTGTCCGGAATGCAACGGGCTTGGCAGCAAATATGACTTTGATCCCGGCAAGATCGTTGTGGACTGGTCCAAACCCCTGCTGGAGGGCGCTCTGGGGCCGGGCTCCGGCTCAACTTATTTGCAACGCATGGTGGAGATAGCCGCAGCGGCCTTCAAGATTGATCTCTCTGTACCGTTTGAAAAGCTTCCTGCAAAGACTCAATCGTTGTTGCTGTATGGTCCAGGAGACAAAGAGGCCCCACGAACCGGCTTCCGCGGAGTCCTGGGCTTTCTCAAGCAGAACCTGGAGGAGTCCACATCGGAGAGCTATCGAGAATGGTTATTGCGGTACATGTCCGCCACCCGGTGTCCAGTCTGCCAGGGAAGAAGGCTTCGTCCGGAGAGCCTGGGAGTCACAATCAACGGCTTGTCTATTTCCGACTTCACCGCACAGCCGGTTGCGCGCGCGGTGGAGATTGCGAGCAAAATTCAACTCAATGAACGCGAGCGGACGATTGCCGGGCGTGTGCTTTCAGAAATCAGCGAACGGCTACAGTTTCTGAGCGCCGTTGGGTTGGGCTATATGTCACTGGACAGATCGGCCGCCACGCTCTCCGGAGGTGAAGGCCAGAGAATCCGGCTGGCGACACAAATCGGTTCAAAGCTGCGCGGCGTGCTCTATGTGCTCGACGAGCCATCCATTGGGTTGCATCACCGTGACAACACGCGGCTCTTGCAGGCCCTTGAGTCGTTGCGCGATCTGGGAAACACCGTGTTAGTGGTTGAACATGACGAGGACACGATTCGGCGGGCAGACTACGTGATTGACCTGGGTCCGGGGGCAGGACTGCATGGCGGCGATCTGGTGGCCAGCGGCACACCGGAAGAAATCATGAAGCAACCGCAATCGTTGACTGGACAGTACATCTCCCGCGCCAGGACCATCGCGACGCGCTTCCAGCCACGCGCAGTGAACGGCAAGAGCATCACCATCCTGGGAGCCCGGGCCAACAACCTGCGCAATCTTGATGTAACGTTCCCTTTGGGAGTGATTACGGTGGTGACTGGCGTTTCCGGCTCCGGCAAATCGACCCTGGTCAATGACATTCTCTACAAGGCCCTGGCCAAGCAGCTCTACCACTCGCGGGAGGATGCGGGCGCGCATAAAGCCGTCGTTGGGGCAGAAAACATTGACAAGGTCATCCGAATCGATCAGTCGCCCATTGGCCGGACCCCGCGTTCTAATCCCGCCACTTATACCGGTGTCTTCACTCACATCCGCGACCTGTACGCCATGCTGCCGGAGTCACGGGAGAGAGGCTACAAGGCAGGACGGTTTTCGTTCAACGTTTCCGGCGGCCGCTGCGAGCATTGCCAGGGCGAAGGTGAGCGGCGCATCGAGATGAATTTCCTGCCCGACGTCTATGTGTTGTGTGAGGTCTGCGGCGGCAAGCGGTATAACCACGAGACTTTGGCAGTCAAGTTCAAAGGGGCCTCCATTGCCGACCTGCTCGAAACGTCCGTTTCAGACGCCCTGCCCATTCTGGAGGACATTCCGCAGGTTCGGCAGAAGCTGCAGACCCTGGAGGACGTAGGGCTCGGCTACATCAAACTGGGCCAATCAGCAGTCACCCTCTCAGGAGGGGAGGCGCAGCGTATGAAACTGGCCAAGGAGCTCTCCAAACGTCAAACTGGCCGCACCCTGTACCTCTTGGACGAACCCACCACGGGGCTCCACTTTGACGATGTGAGCAAGCTGCTGGAAGTGGTTCACCGGCTGACCGACCTGGGAAACTCGATTGTTATCATCGAGCACAACCTGGATGTTATCCGCAATGCCGACTGGATTATCGATTTGGGTCCCGAAGGGGGAGAAGAGGGAGGTCGCATTGTGGCCCAAGGTACGCCAGATCAAATTTTAAAAACCCGAAAGTCCTACACTGGACAGGCTTTAGACGCCTATTTCAGAAAGGACTTAAACCATTGATTCAAATGGTGTTAATGCCAAATCGACAAAAGGCTTGTTCTGATTTCAGAACAAAATAAATTTGTTTGATCTGAACCCCTAGTTGTCCGCTAAAGTGCTTTCAACCTTCTCCTTATACCTGGGCAAAATGAGGGGTAGCAGCAATAACATGCCTGCTACCCCTTCACTCTTTTAGAAGGGATTTGTAAGGTCGGAAAAGTTTGGCTTTCGGTAACCCTCCCCCCTTGCCCTCCTCCAAATCCCTTTCAGAGTGTTAAATTGTTCTGCGAGACCTTTCCAGTTCGAATTGTCATCACCTGATCCCATTTCGCCCGTTGGACCGCCTAATCCTGAGATTACGCAGTTTGCGGCCATGCCCGCTGAGGATCCAGTTTGGAACCTGCTGGATGTGCTTGCCATCTTGGGATTTGCTATTTTTTCGTTGGTGATGATCGGCGGGTTGGCAGTCAGCGTGGCACACTCTTTGCCTGCCTTCCGAAATATAAAATCAATCGACTTGACCCAGAATCCCCTGGTCCTGGTACCGGCACAGGCATTCGCTTATCTGCTGGTAATTGCCTTCATGGTGCTGATCGTGCGATTGCGGCACGGGGCTGCCTTCCTGAAATCGATATCGTGGAATTCGCCCCCCGCTGAAAAAATTCTGGTGGCAATCGCTGGCGCTGTCGGGCTGGCGTTGTTTTCTGCCATCTTTACCTTGTTCACATCTCGATGGGTCCCCAAGTCTTTGCCCATTGAGCGGGTCTTTCACGACACCACTTCGGTCTACCTGTTCGCGCTGTTTGGGATCATTTTTGCGCCCCTGGTGGAAGAATTGTTCTTCCGCGGGTTTCTCTACCCGGTACTGACACGAGGGATTGGAGTGGTTGCGTCGGTCATCCTGACATCAGCTTCTTTCGCCATGATGCATCAAGGCCAATTAGCGCATGCCTGGGTCCCGCTTACCTGGCTCTTCCTAGTTGGCATAGTGTTCACCCTGGTTCGCGTCAAGACCAGATCTGTGGCTCTTTGCGTCATTGTGCATCTGGCATACAACACCACTCTATTTACCATGCTCTTTATTGGTACGCAGGGATTCCATCATTTTGAACAGGGCTGACAACGATGTGATACCTTAAGTTTCGATCCAAATGACAGAGCCCATAGCTCGTGAACAACTCCTCAACCTGATCGTCAAGAACTCATTTCGGATTGGCAGTTTTACTCTTTCCTCCGGCCTCAAGAGCGACTACTACATTGACTGCCGCACCACTACGCTTCACGCTCAGGGTGCGGAGCTCACAGGACGTGTCTTTTTCGACCTTTTCCGCCAGCAGGGATGGCATCCCCAGGCAGTTGGAGGCCTGACCATGGGTGCTGATCCGATCGTGACAGCCGTGTCCGTGATCAGCGCACAGCAACACGCGCCCATTCACGGATTTCTGGTTCGTAAGGCGGAAAAAAACCACGGCATGGGACAGCGCATAGAAGGATTTCAAGAAAAAGGCGCCAGCGTGGTGATCGTCGATGATGTTTGCACCACCGGCGGTTCAACCATCCAGGCGATTCAGGCAGCCAGGGAATTCGGCTTCAAGATTATAGCCGCAACCTGCCTCGTAGAGCGCGAAGAGGCGGGTGGACGCCCCGCAGTGGAACAAGCCGCCGCTCCCGCCCCATTTTTCTCCATTTTCACCTCCAGCCACATCAAAGCAGCGCACGCAAAGAATCGCGCGTGATCGCCGTGATCGCAACGGGATCGCGCGTGATCTGATGTAGCATTCACGATTTCATACCAGTTCGAATTGCTACGGGGGAAAGATGATCTCAGAAAAGCATCAGCAACTACGAGAAAGAACAAAGAAGTTTGCTTTACGTATAATTCGTATGTCGCAAGCACTGCCGAACACTCGAGCAGCAAATGTCATTACCAACCAAATCCTGCGCTCCGCAACGAGCATAAATGCCAACTACAGAGCAGCGGGACGATCCCGCACAAAAGCGGAATTCATCGCTAAAATCGGATTGGTTTTGGAAGAAGCAGATGAAACGGTTTGTTGGTTGGAGCTTCTTGCCGAAAGCGGCATTGTCCCTGCGACCAAATTGCGCGAACTACTAGCGGAAGCTAATGAGCTGGTCGCGATTTTTGCTGCATCTCGAAGAACGGTGAGATCCTAAACGCCCAAAGGTCCGGCTTAGTACTTTCTTCAGGGCTGTGATTCATGCCGAATGCAGCGAATCAGATCACGCGCGATCACGTTGCGATTTTCCTTTACAATCGAAGTGATGATCAAAACCTTGGAGTGGACACCTGAAGGTGTCCGTTTTATTGACCAGACCAGGCTTCCGACCGAAGAAGTCTATGTAACCTGCCGCAATTACCAGGAAGTGGGCAAGGCGATTCGAGACATGATCGTGCGTGGAGCTCCGGCCATCGGAGTCGCAGCGGCCATGGGCGTTGCGTTGGGCGTAAAGCAATCCACGGCTACAGATGGAACGTCGCTCCGGTCCGAGATTGAGCAGATTTCCCGAAGCATGGGCGAAACCCGGCCCACGGCGGTCAATCTTTTCTGGGCCATCCGCCGCATGCAGGAAAAGTTCGAATCGGTGTCAGGACAAAGTATCGAGCAGATCAAGACAGCGCTGGTTGGGGAAGCCCAGCGAATGTACCTGGAAGATATCGCCGCCAATGAAGCAATGGGAAGGAATGGCGCGGCCCTCATGCCCAGTTCCGGAGGTGTACTCACTCACTGCAATGCCGGAGCGCTGGCTACATGTGGATATGGAACTGCGCTGGGAGTGATCCGCGCGGCTGTGGATACCGGAAAAAAAATTCATGTGTTCGCCGACGAGACGCGCCCATTTCTGCAAGGAGCGCGCCTGACAGCCTGGGAATTGATGAAAGACGGCATTCCCACAACGGTGATTGCCGATAACATGGCTGGCGCCATGATGCGTCAAGGCAAAGTGAAAGTAGTGATCGTGGGCGCTGATCGCATCGCGGCCAATGGCGATGTCGCCAACAAGATTGGCACTTACGGAGTTGCCGTCCTGGCCCGGGAGCACGCAATCCCCTTTTACGTGGCCGCGCCCTGGTCCACAGTTGATCTGAGCACGCCGACCGGCGACCAGGTTCCAATCGAGCAGCGCTCAGCCAAAGAAGTCACTCACCATGGAGGCAGGCAGATGGCCCCGGATGGCGTGCTGGTTGAGAACCCGGCATTTGACGTGACGCCGAACAAATACGTGACAGCCATCATCACCGAGCGAGGCCTCGCGCGGGCGCCCTATTCCGAGTCATTGAAGGAATTGGCTGCTGCGAACGCGGTGTCCGCTTAGCCTCCGCCTACACCCCCGGAAATACTTTAAGCGGCGGGCCGCTCAATCGTCACGCTGGCGGCATCCAGTGTGTAGCCTTCGTCCTGGACCGTCTTCTGGGCGGCTGCGCGTAGAGCGCTCTCATCCGCAGTCTTGGGCAAATCACAATAGCGGCGAATCACCTCTTCTCCACTTTGAATCCGCACCAGCCACTTCGACTTACTGTTATCCCAGGAAATATCTACGCGGTCGGCTTGCATATTGCCTCCAGACACAACCCTCGGCACACCGGGATGGTCGGCATACATTGTAGTACGGATGAACCGGTTATTTGCCGTTATCCAGCACCGAAAAAGAATTGTAGAATTTCCCGGCCTCAGGCGGGTCTGCGGATGCGCTGGAAAACATTGCAAGTACGGCATAGGCATAATGCCGGCCCCAATACAAGTTCCCGATAAAGCTCATCTTCTGGCTGCCGATATCACAGTTCATCCGGTACCAGCGTCCGACGTAACCCGAAAGCGGACGAGATGTGGCATCTTCTTTGGCCAGGGTACACTGAGGCAAACCCTGAAGAAAGGCATCCCGATACACTTTGAAGGTTGCATCATCAACCTTCTGCTCGGCCGGATTCGCCACATAAACCACTGTGTAGCCGACAGCACCGGAGATGGATTGAATGGTATGGCTGGCTTGAGCACCTTGACCGTTTACGCTTTCTTTGGGCTCACCCAGAATCATCACAGAAAAGTTGCCGTCCTCATTCCTGTATCGTTGCCACTGATCAGTTTGTCCGGCAAATGGCGCAGCCAGACAGGTAAGCAGAAATACCGCGAGAACCCAGTAGCGCATTGTACCCTCCCCCAAAACCAAGTTTTTGCACTTGCTATGTCTCTATCGTCTTCAAATGAGCGCTAACGATCAGTTTTGCTTCAGTCGCCTTTTGCACGTCCGCCGCCGTCAGGCCGGGCGCAACTTCTTCCAGAACCAGGCCCTGCGGCGTTACCCTCATGTATGCCATCTCCGTGACGATGGTGTCCACAACCTTCATGCCAGTGAGCGGCAGGGTGCACTTCTTCAGGATTTTAGAAACACCCTCTTTGGTAGTGTGCTCCATAGCAATGATGACGCGCCGGGCGCCGGCAACCAGATCCATTGCCCCACCCATGCCTTTCACCATTTTGCCGGGAATCATCCAGTTGGCCAGATTGCCCTGCTCATCCACCTCCATGGCTCCAAGGACGCTCAGATCAATGTGCCCGCCGCGAATCATAGCAAAGGAATCGCCGCTGGAGAAATATGCTGTTCCCGGCACCTCCGTGACCGTCTCTTTGCCGGCGTTGATGAGGTCTGGGTCCTCCTGTCCCTCCAGCGGATAGGGGCCCACGCCCAGCATGCCGTTTTCGCTTTGCAGGATGACCTCCATTCCCGGGGGAACGTAGTTGGCAACCAGCGTCGGCATGCCGATGCCAAGGTTGACGTAAAACCCGTCACGCAACTCCTGGGCAATGCGCTTCACAATCCGCTCGCGTTTCTCGACGTCTTTCTGCTTCCCTACTGGCGTGGTGACCATAATCAATGTCCTTTGATTCCAGGGTGACCCAATCGATTCAGGCTCGCTTGCGCAATGTGAGCTTCTCAATCCGCTTCTCCAGGTGTTGTGACTGGATAATTCTCTTCACGTACACACTGGGCACATGGACCTGGTCAGGATCAATCTGGCCGGTTTCTACAATAGATTCGGCCTCGACAATAGTGACCTTAGCGGCGGTAGCCATGAGGGGATTAAAGTTTCGGGCAGTCTTGCGGAACACCAGATTGCCCCAACGGTCGGCCTTCCATGCCCTGATCAGGGCGAAATCCGCGTGCAAGGCCCTTTCCATCACATAAGGGCGCCCATCAAAATCGCGTATCTCTTTGCCTTCAGCAACAATGGTTCCCACGCCTGTAGGGGTGAAGAACGCCGGGATCCCAGCCCCGCCGGCGCGAATTCGCTCCGCCAACGTCCCCTGGGGATTCAATTCCAACTCGACCTTGCCGCTAAGGACCATCTGTTCGAATACTTTGTTTTCGCCCACATAGGAACCGATGTGCTTTTTAATCTGGCCGGCATAGAGCAACTTGCCCAGGCCGAAATCATCAACCCCGGCATTGTTGGACACAGTAATGAGGTTCTTCACGCCTTTGCGTACCAGGGCTTCGATCAGAGTCTCCGGGACGCCGCAAAGGCCGAACCCGCCGACCATCAAGGTACAACCGTCAGTTATGTCACGGATGGCTTCATCAACGCTGGCAAGGACTTTGTTCATGAACAAGAGATTCTAAACCAAGTAAGGATCGGGGCATCGGGATATCGGGGCATCGGAAGCGTGAGCCACCATTCTCACGTCGAACCGTGAGATGTTTACGAGTTCATGATCCAGACCCATGTGATATTTCCTTCTCTTGAAAATATGTTTCCACCACAAACCGATGTACCGATGCACCGATCTAAGTCTTTGAGCTTCTCAATTCGAACTTGTTGCCTCGTTCAAACTCTTCTTTCAAACCCTGGGTACGCAGGTTCTCCCGGATGTGGGCCAGGCGCTGTTCAAGGGCGGTGAGGGCCTTCTCGATATTAGTGGTGTTGGTATGGGCGACGTCGCGCCACATAGAATAAGGGCTGGAGGCGGTGCGGGTCATCTCTCGCAATCCGCGGGAAGTAATGCCTTGCAGATCGGTGGAATCGCCAAATTCATCCAGCAAGATACCTGCCAGCGCGGTAGAAACCATTTGCGGCAGATGGCTGATCCAGGCACAAAGGAGGTCGTGGCGATCAGCCTGAATCGTGGTGATGTTCACGCCTATGCGTTCCAGTAACTTGCGATATTCGCCCACTGTTGCGTTGTTCAAATTCTGCTGCGGGTCAGAGGGGACAAAGAACCACGTGGCCCCACGAAACAAAGCTGCCTCCGCGGAAAAGATGCTGCCGTGCTCCTTGCCCGCCATGGGGTGGCCGCCCAGGAAACGCTCTCCCACCTGGTTGCCAAAAACCGACCGCGCGCGCTCCACAATTTCCTGTTTGGTGCTGCCCACGTCTGTGATGAGCACATGCGGAGGAACCACGGGGCCAATCCGCTCTATGAGATCAATAATGGTCCCCACAGGCGTGGCCAGCAGAATAAGATCGCTTCCCTTCACCGCTTCGAAAGGATCTTCTGTCCCGGCATCCAGAGCTCCCATCTTGCGGGCCCGCTCCAGTACATGAGCGCGATCGCAGCCGACAATCCGGCATCCATTTCCGGAAGCCTTTACGGCAAGCCCAAATGAGCCTCCAATCAATCCCGTGCCAATGATCGTGATTTGCTTGAACACAGTATTCAGTTGCCTGCAATACCTAAGTGAGCGTTCGCCCGACTGCGGGCGCGATGATACGCAGTTGACTCATGAGTTGGTCAAATTGTTCCGGAAACAATGACTGCGCGCCATCGGACAACGCCTGGTCCGGAGAGTTGTGCACTTCCACCAACAGGCCATCGGCGCCGGCCGCGATGGCCGCCCGCCCCATCGGAGTTACTTTGTCGCGCCGGCCGGTGCCGTGCGATGGATCGGCCAGAATGGGCAGGTGCGAAAGCTTTTTCACAATGGGAATTGCAGATATGTCCAGCGTATTACGCGTGTACGTCTCAAACGTGCGGATGCCGCGTTCACACACAATCACCTCATAGTTGCCGCCCGCCATAAGATATTCAGCAGACAGCAGCAGTTCTTCTATGGTGGCGGCGATTCCGCGTTTGAGCAGGACCGGCTTCCGCACTTTTCCCAGTTCCCGCAGCAGGTTGAAGTTCTGCATGTTGCGTGCTCCCACCTGAAGCATATCCACATATGGCAGCATGAGCGGAATCTGCGAGATCTCCATGACCTCACTTACCACCAGCAACCCAAACCTGTCGGCTGCAGCGCGAAGCAGTTTTAACGCCTCTTCTCCCATGCCTTGAAAGGAGTAAGGCGAAGACCGCGGCTTGAAAGCCCCTCCGCGAAGGAATTTCGCTCCGGCTTTGGAAACTATCTCCGCCACGGCGAAGATCTGGTCCCGGGATTCCACCGAACAAGGGCCGGCCATGATGACCACTTCGTTGGCCCCAATACTCACGCCATGGAGGAACTTAACTACAGTCCCCTCAGGCCGGAAACTTCGCGCCACCAGCTTGTAAGGCGAGCTGACGCGGTGTACCTCGCCCACGCCCGGCAACACCTCAATATCGCGCACATCGAATTCACGGCGCGCTCCTACTGCTCCCAGAACGGTCTGGCGCGCACCGGTCGAGCGGTGCACCTCAAAACCCATGTTGATCAGGTGCTCGATCACCTGCTGGATTTGCTCTTCAGACGCCTTTTCCTGCATTGCTACGATCATTGTTTACCTGTCGCTTCGCTCCAAACCGCCGCAGTGGATTCACTGCGCGGGGATTTGTCGGCCCTTTTCGCAGCCGGCTCGGCGCGCAAAGCCGGCTTCGCCGCTATTCATGTTTTGGATCAGTCATTCAATTCAATGTCGAATTCCGTCCGCCCGGTTTCTTCATTGTCCGGTCGAATCTCCAACTTTTGAATATTGCGCATGACGTCAATGATGCGCTCATAAACGTGGCGCAGCTCGCTGTCCGGCAACGGTCCCTGATTGGCCTGACGCACGTTTTCAAAAATCAGCTTCTCGCGATCTGGCTCGTAAATAGGCATTCTGGTATTGCGCTTGAGTTTGCCAATTTCCCGGGCCGCGGTGGCACGCTGGTTGAGCATCTCTACCAGCCGCAAGTCAAGCTCATCAATTCTTTTTCGCCAGTCAGCTATATCCATACCCTTCCCGATTGTGCTCGCGCAGGACTAGGAGCTGCGAACTGCGCTCTTGCCCTCTCCGCCCCTGAGCGAGCTGATTAGTTTTGCCACGGCCTGGGGAGCATGGCCGGGGTCCTGTTCGATGGTTTGTACAATCGCGCTCCCTACCGCAGCAGCGTCGGCAAATTCTCCGACTTCGGCAAACTGCTGCGCATTGGAAATGCCGAAACCAACAGCCACCGGCAGAGCAGTATACCTGCGGATGCGCCGCACCAGGTCCCGCGCATCACTGGCCAGTTGTTTCTGGGTCCCGGTAATTCCAGTACGGGAAACAGCATATACAAAACCGCTGCATGCCTGGGCAATTTTCTTCAAGCGCTGATCACCGCTGGTCGGGGCCGCCAGAAAGATGGCCGCCAGGCGGCTCGACTCCGCACAGCGCCGATACTCTGCCGCTTCTTCCAAAGTCATGTCAGTCAGCAGTACACCGTCTGCGCCGGCCTCTGCGGCGGCCTTGCAGAACCGCTCCAGCCCCATGCGCAATATCGGGTTGCAATAGGAAAACACGACCAGGCCGGCATCGGATTGTTTGCGAACATCACGGGCCAGAGTGAGAACGTCCTCCAGCGACGTGCCATTCTTGAGCGCCCGCTCACTGGCCCGTTGGATGACCGGCCCATCAGCCACCGGATCACTGAACGGGACACCCAGTTCGATCACATCCGCCCCCGCGTGAATCGCCGCCAGAACGATCTCCCGAGTGGTGGCCAAATCAGGATCACCGCAGGTCACATAAGCCACCAGGCCGGGCCGCTGTTTGAAACGAATTCCTCTCATCCGATCTCCAAACTTTCCCTCATGATTCCGATGTCCTTGTCTCCTCGCCCGGAGACGTTGACGATCATCACCTCGGACTTTTTCATCTTGGGCACGCGCTTCAAGCACTCTGCAACTGCGTGGGCGGACTCGAGCGCGGGAATAATTCCTTCTGTCCGCGATAGCCTCAGGCAGGCATCCAACGCCTCCTGATCTGAAGCCGCCACATATTCGGCGCGCCCGCTGTCAGCCAGCGCCGCATGCTCAGGGCCGATGGAAGGATAGTCCAGGCCTGCCGAGATGGAGTGGGTCGTGGCAATCTGCCCGTGACCATCTTGTAAAACGTAGGAGTATGTTCCTTGCAGCACTCCCGGCAAGCCGCCACGAAAGCGGGCCGCATGTTCTCCCAGTTCGTTCCCGCGTCCTCCGGCCTCCACGCCGATCAGCTTTACTTTCTTGTCGCCGAGAAACTGGTGAAATATCCCGATAGAATTGGACCCGCCGCCCACACAGGCGATGATCACCGCCGGCAGCTTGCCTTCCGCTTTCAGGATTTGAGCCCGTGTCTCCCGCCCAATTACAGAGTGGAAGTCGCGCACCATGGTGGGATAAGGATGCGCGCCCAGCACGCTGCCCAACAAATAGTGAGTGGTTCGGACGTTGGTGACCCAATCGCGCATGGCCTCATTGATTGCGTCTTTCAGGGTACGCGAGCCAGACTCGACTCCACGGACCTCCGCTCCCAGCAAACGCATGCGAAAAACGTTGAGTTCCTGACGACGCATGTCCTCCACGCCCATATAAACCACACACTGAAATCCAAACAGAGCACAGACCGTCGCGGTGGCAACCCCATGCTGCCCCGCGCCGGTTTCAGCGATGATGCGTTGCTTGCCCATGCGTTGCGCCAGCAACGCCTGTCCCAGGCAGTTGTTGATCTTGTGGGCGCCGGTGTGCAGCAGGTCTTCGCGTTTGAAATAGATGCGCGCCCCGCCCAGTTTTTGGGTGAGCCGCCGCGCAAAATACAGTGGCGTCGGCCGGCCGGCGTAGGTCCGCAACAGCTCGTCGAGTTCGGCGCGAAACGCCGGATCTTCGCGAGCTTCCAGGAACGTTCGCTCGAGTTCTTCGAGCGGCGACATCAGAACCTCGGGAACGTAGCGTCCGCCGTAAGCGCCGAAAT
>DATDGL010000174.1:0-9361 GCA_036522115.1 Candidatus Angelobacter sp. | reverse complement strand
GTGAGGCCCAGACGGTGCTCATCGATGGGAGCTTCCTTCAGCGCCTGGTCTACGCCGGCCATGATATCTCGCCAGTCGCCGTAGCCAAAATCTTTCACATTGGCGCGCGTGAAAGCCTCGCCTGAGCCGAAACTACCACGAGGATTGGGAAAGAGAACAAAGTAATCCGCGCCGGAGAGAGCAACGGCAAAACTATGAGAACCGGGCCAGGAGGCATGCGCCATGGAACCCGGTCCACCGTGGACGTTCACCACCATTGGATACTTTTTGCCCGGATCGAAATTGCGAGGATAGAGCAACCAGCCTTGCAGGTTGAATCCTTCGTTGGTCCAGTGGATGCTTTTGGCCTTTCCCCATGCAGGCTTGAGGCCGGCATTGCGCGTGGTGATCTGCTTCCAATCACCGATTGCGCCAGCCCATACTTCCGGAGGACGGCTGAACGACTGACGAACCACAGCGCCGGTCTTTCCATCTGATGCTAGTGATACGGCCACGCCCCAGCCATTGGCAGTGACTTGATCTTCGCCCTTCCACAGCGTTTCGATTTTTCCGGCGGCTACATCCAGGCTGGCCAGCGCGGCGTCACCATCCACCCATTCACCGAAAAGGATTTTGCCGTTGCCGGTCCAGGTAAGCCAGCTTGCCGAGGCTTTCATTTCCGCCGTCATGTTCCTGGCTTCACCGCCCGCGGCCGGAACTACAAAGATGTCTCCGCCTACGGAAGGTTCGTCGCTCATCAATCCGCCGATGAATGCGACAGATTTACCATCCGGCGACCATGCCGGCACGGCAATTTGCAGTGACGGCTTGTAGATGGACTTCATCTCTCCGCCCGCGGCGTCGAGGGTGTAGATCTGCGCGATGTACCAGTTGTCATCGCCATTGCCGGGCGCAGCGGTGACCACGAAGCGCCGGCCATCCGGCGACCAGTCGTATTCGTATACGTACATGCTCGCCGGTGAAATCTGGCGGAGGTTGCCGCCGTGATCGGCATCTACCAGCGCCAGCCTCTGTTCAGTCACTGCATCTTTGATCACGCCGGTTTGCGGGGTTTCTGCCACCAGCGGTCCCGACGCACGCGCAGCATTTTCAGTAAAAAGCACGGCCAGTGTTTTGCCGTCGGATGACCATCCAGGAGCATCGAGGAAACCGATTACGCTCGTGAGCTTTCTGGGCCGACCGGCTGCCAGATCCACAACATAGAGCTGCTGTTGACCTGACTTGCCCACATCGGAGAGAAATGCCAATCGTTTACTGTCCGGGGACCACGCGATGGTTCCCTCGGCATAAGCGGTTCCCCCGCTTCCGGCGCTGATCCGGCGCGGCGCAGCCTGGGCCTTCAGGTTTGAAACATAGATCGCGCTGGTTCCATTGGGGACACCACTCTGGTCCACCAGCATCTCTACCCAGGCGACATGCTGGCCGTCGGGCGCGATGGCTGTCTGCTGGAAGTCATGCGCGCCAAAAAGCACGCGGATTACGTCTTGCAATTGAGCGCTGCTCGGCTGCCGGGCGAGCACAGAAGAAGAAAAGAACGCCAGAACTGCGGCCTTCAAGGCGATGCGTGTAAATATCTTGAACATGAGCTCTCCAACGACACCTGGCGTCTGCCGGATTGTTTCACAATCCTGCTCCAGTTGTCTTGCGCGAAGGCGCCGAGTCTTAAGCAGGATACTTTTCGTATAGCCGGTGATGCGCTCGTAAATTACCAAAGCGAGGTAGCGAACCCTCATGGATGCAACGGGGAATTCGTCGTGCTCGCGCACACAGCTTTGAAGTCCGAGTAGCTGCTCCAGTCCAGGGCCACGGACGCGTGCTCGATTCTCAGGCCGGAGCGGAAGACGCTTCCCACACTGCCCCGATCATCCATCACCAGTTCCTGTCCGCGCCACCTGCCCGCAAGGTCGAAATAGCCTCGCCTTTGCCCGAGATCAATAATCTTTGGTTCGAGCAGACGAAACGCCATCAAGCTGCCCTCAGTGCTACGCCAGCCGCCATAGATCGTGCCGCTCAGCTCCAGTCGCTGGGTCACACCCCGGGAGGTACACAGCCAGGCCGAGCCCTGCAAGCCGCCGGTGGGACGCAGGCCATCCATGTGAAGCTGGGAAAAATGTGAAGACGGGTAGAAAGAAACCCACAATGGATATTCAATCCCGCCTTTCGCAACCAGCTTGCCGGATCCTTGCCAGGTGAGCAGCGGCGTCCAGCGTCCGCCGATATGAAACGCCCATGGATCCAGCGCGACGACCACACCATAGAACAGGGCCCCGCCGAGAAGGAGCACCAAGAACAACATCGGGAGCGAGAAGCGCCGCTGCCGCATTCGCCGAGTATACCTAAATCCTGCCGGCATCCGCAGCGGATTGTCCCTGTTCGAAAATCGTTACATTCGAAAAATGCTCTAGCGGCGCGGAGCAGACGCCGGAGCGGACGCTTTGACCTGTCCAACAGCGTGAATGTGGATCTCCACCTTATCGCTGACGCGCAGAAACATCGCGCTGGGATTCTTGAGTCCCCACTGGATGTAGGGAATTTCAAACGAGGTATCTGCAGTGAACGAAGCGCCCTGCACCTGCGCGTCCACATTCAAGACCATGGGATGAGACTGGCCGTGAATAGAGATGGATCCTTCCAGTTGAATCTTAGAAGATCCTGATGGAGCAAGAGTCCCCTTCATTTGCTGCGCACTAAAGACGATATCCTGGTACTTGTCGCCTTCCAGTACCTCGTGCGTCATCTTATGATCGCGAGACTTGTTTCCGCTGTCGCCGCTTGTTGCACTCACCACGAATTGACCGCTGACAGGGCCGCCTGCGGGGTCAAACTGGATGGAACCGGACTTCAATAGAAAAGTGCCGTGGACGGTATGCAATGTGCTGTCAACCGTGAATTGCACTTGGCTTTGGCCCCCATCAAGATCGAGCGTTTCCTGCCGTTGAGCAGGGGCTGAGGAGCAGAGCAACGCCAGCACATAAACTACGGACAAATAATGAATGGCCCGTTTCCAACGCATTTCTTTCTTCTCCTGGGTTTCCCAATTACCCGATCAAAAGTTGCCAGCCCAGATTGAGCATGCCTCGAAGACCAAAATTTCGCAAGCTCAGCTCGCCCACATGCACTGAAAGCAATCTCTCAAACAGAGCAGGTTTCCTCACAAATGCCCGCAAGGCATGTTGACGCACCCAGGAACTTTTATCCATGAGCAACATGCTGTGGGCCATAAACGACGGAAGATCAGAGATCTCCCGGTGCGCTGCCTGGTAAAGCGAGAGATCGTTGGCTGCCAGCGCCCGGCCCAGGGCTTGCGCCTGACGAAATGCCATCGCCAGTCCTTCACCGGTGATTGCATCCACAGAACCTGAAGCCTCGCCAATCAATGCAATCCGGCCCCGAACTACGGATTTCAATGATCGGGAGATGCTGACAGCGCCGCGCAGGGACGTAGTTCGGCGGGCAGCCTGCAGATGGCCGGCAAGCCCAGGAAATTGGGCCAAGCCAGCATCGAATGTGGGGAATCTTTTCTTGGAGATCAAGGCCACACAGATTTCCTCTTTGCCGATCGGAGTCACATAGGCCTGGCCTTCCGCGCCCCAATAGATCTCGACAAAATCACTCAGAGGCTTGACATTGAAATGCCGACGAACGCCGATGCGCTGGGAGCGTTCGCGCGCGGGGCAGAGACCGGCCCAATTGCGTACGCGAGAATGCTGACCATCCGCTCCCACCAGCCAGCGCGGACGTATCAATTCCCTGCCGACGCGCACACCCAGGTCTTCGAGTCCGCAGACCCGCGTCCCCCAGAGTGTCTGCACTCCGCGATTCACCGCAAACTCCAGCATGATCCGGTGCAGCAAGGTGCGCCGGATTCCAATGCCCTCGCCGCGCGGGAAGCGGGCGAGAACTGCGCCTTCCGGGCCGATGAACTTGATGCCGTGGAACGTTCCGGTTTCAGTATTCTCGATGCGCAGGCCCAACTGCTGTAAAGCACACTGCGCATCCGGCATGAGTCCCTCGCCGCACGCCTTATCGACAGGAGGAGTTGCGCAATCAGCAACCAGCACGCTCAACCCGTGCTGCCGGGCGGCGATGGCCGAGGCCAATCCGGCGGGACCGCCGCCCACTACCAGCACATCGACATCGAATTTTTGCCGGCCCATGTTCACCACCGCAACAAAACTAATTCTGAGCAAAATCCCGGGCCCATTGCAGCCAGCAAGGAGTAACTGCCAGGGACGCCGCGCTGCCGCGCCAGAGTTTTCTCCAGCACCACTAACACTGAAGCTGATGAGAGATTGCCAACTTCCCGCAGACTCTCCCAGGACGCACCGAGCGCATGCTGGGGAAGCTCAAGCGAATCCTCCACCGCCTCAAGAACTTTGGGCCCGCCGCTGTGGATGATCCAACTCCCGATGTCATTGCGGGTAAGACCGAAATCAGAAAGAAACGAATCAACATCGCTGCGCAAATGTTCGCGGATGACCTGCGGCACCTGGGGAGAGAGCACAATGCGAAAACCATTTTCAGAGATGTCCCAGCCCATTACATCTTCTGATCCGGGATAGAAGACTGAGCGGGTTGCAACGACCTGCGGCCCTTCCAACCCCGTATCGCTGCCGGCAATCACAGCGGCGGCAGCGCCATCGCCAAAAAGACCTGCGGAGATAAGGTTAGCCATGGACAGATCGTCGCGCCGCCAAGTGAGCGAACAGAGTTCAACGGAGAGCACGACGGCAATCTGATCAGGGAAGGCACGCACGTAATCTGCGGCACGCGCAATGCCCGCAGCTCCCGCAACACAACCCAATCCGAAAATAGGAATGCGCTTGATGTGAGGAGATAATCCCATGCGATTGACCAGCCGCGCATCCACGGACGGACTGGCAATCCCGGTCACGGAGACAAAGTACAAAGCTCCCAAATCCCGCGGCGTGATGCCATGAGGAGTGATGGCGCGGCAGATGGCTGTGGCGCCAAGACATTGCGCCGCTTCAATCCAGAGATTGTTGGCCTCACCCCAAGAGGCTATGCGCTCGTAGGCATCCAGCGGCAAGACCATGTGACGCTGCTCCACGCCGCAACGGGAATGAAGCCGGTCCAGGAGCTCTGGTTTCTCCAGTTCGTCCTTCCAGAGATGTTTGAGAGCAGCGGCAATTGCCTGCTGGTCATAGACGTGATTGGGAAATGCGCTGGCTGCGCTGACGATTCTCATAAATTAGATATTCAGAGTACGGTGCCCCAGACGCAGGGCGTCGCGCCAGAATGAGACAGATGAATGAATGAACTCCATTACCTCGCGCACCGCTTTCACAAAGGCGTCAATCTGAGTTTCGCTGACGATCAGTGGAGGCGCGACCTTCAGCACCAGGAAGTTATTGCCGCACAACTGCGTGAGAATCCTGTGTTCGCGGAAGATCCGCATGACCAGCATCTGGCCGAACATGGCGGAGTGAATGATCTGAAAAGCTTCAAACGGCACTTTTAGTTTGAGGCTTCGGGGGCTGTGGAACTCGATTCCATTCAACATTCCCAGGCCGCGCACCTCGAGCACCATTTCATATCCAGCCAGCGCTTGAGAAAGTTTCTGGCGCAGAAGAGCGCCCATCATCTCCGCGCGACCGGCAAGATTTTCTTCCTCACACACCTGCAATGCCGCCAGCGCCGCGCGCATGGCCAGTCCATTTTCACTGTAAGTGGAGGTATGAATGATGGCGCGGCTGAGAGAGCTGTAGACAGAGCGGTAGATCGCGTCCGTCATGAGCACAGCGCCACAGGGAACCAGCCCTCCACTCAAGGCCTTGGCCAGCACCACCATGTCCGGATCGACCTGGTAATGTTGCCCCGCGAGAAATGGCCCGGTACGATACATTCCGGTCTGGACTTCATCCAGGACCAACAAGGAGCCGTAACGACGGCATAGCGATTGCGCCGCTTGCAGATAGTTTCCATCGGGAACCTGAATGCCAGCCTCGGACTGCAAAGGCTCAACAATGAAGGCCGCAAATTCCCGTGTGGCCAGCTTTTTTTCCAGCTCCTGCAAATTGTTGAAGGAGACATGATCGGCGCCGGGCAGAAGCGGGCCAAAATCCTGCGCCCAGGAAGAATCCGCCATGAGGGAGAGCGCCCCGCAGGTGAGCCCGTGAAAGGCCCCGCTGCAATAGAGCAATCCCGACCTGCCGGTATGGGCGCGGGCAAACTTGATAACAGCCTCGACCCCCTCGCTGCCTGAACTGCAGAAAAAAACTTTGCTCAGGCGGCCGCCGGCCAGGGTGCAGAGCTTCCCGGCCAGAGTGCCTGCCAGTTCCGGAACATGACTCTGAAGCATGGCCGGACCGCGGCGGTCGAGTTCATCGTGCAAGGCAGCAATGACTTTGGGATGATTGTGACCGAGGTTGTGAACGCAGTAGCCGGAGAGATAGTCCAGAACACAGTCTCCATCTGCTGTATGAAGCTCGGCTCCCTCGCAGCGTGTGTATTGAACGTTCATTTGCAGCAATTCGAGCAAACGCACCCACTGGGGGTTCACATGATTGGAGTAGGACTCAGTCCTCCGACCGTTTGCTTTGACGGGGCTGCGGGTATCGGTGTGACGATTTTCCAGAACTCTCAAATGCACCGCCGTTCCGCGGTAGGGTAGGGTCTGCCGCTGGTTTCACAGAATCAGGTCCGTCGCTGCTACTAAGTCTTAATAATTTAAGACTGGATGTCAAGTACGGAGGCCACAGCGGGTGTAATTAAAAGTGCGAGTCAAGCCAGTACCCATGCTGTTTACTTAAGCGGTTTCCGGACCTTTTGAGTTAAACGATGGAACCGCAAGGTCCCTCCGCTTTACCCCCGCTGGCGCGTGGGTAAAGCCTCGGGATGACGAACCATGTTGGGGGCCCTTCGCAAATAGTGACTCTTACTTTTAATTACACCCGGCCACAGCAAAAGCAAAAACAACGGCAAAGGCCTTCACCGCTGATTCGCGCTGCCAGGCGCAGATCACCCCATGAGCCAACAGAACCCAGGGAAACAGACCAGGGCGGAGCAACGGGTAAAACCAGCGGGCTGTGTACTTTCTGGTTAACAAAATCCCGAAAATGCGGGCAAAGGCTGCAACGCTGTCACATCTGGTTGATACATAAGGGGGTTGCGGTTGCAAAATTCCTTTCAAAGGCCTTTTTTGTTGCGCACGTTGGCTTTTGTCCTGGAGATCAAAGCCAACAGCCAGCGCCAAGAACCGAAAAGCATTTATGCCGCTGACGGCGGGTTGACGTTTGATGGATTGGGACAAGGCCGGGTGTAACCAGCGACTGTTTAACCTTAAGTAAACAATCGTTAAAATAGGGCCGGATTCCGTACATTCTGCGCATCCTATTGAGGACTCAAGGAAAACCGGTTGCAGAATCCGTTGCAGAACGGTTTTTCGTTGCAGAAACCGAAGTGCTGTAAGCAGGACAAGACCGACTGCGAGCTTCTGCCTTTCAGCCTCCAGCAAAGGAAAAAGCAACATCAAAAAAACCCCCCTTCAGCCGCGCACGAGCCGGGAAAAAACGAGAATCAACAAACACTTTTCCCCCGGCGCCCACGTCTCCTGCTACGCGCTAAATTCGCCGCGCTCACCCGGCTTCTATTCAGTTTTCAAAGAACTCGTATTGCAGGCTGTTGGCCGCTCCCACCCCGCCACGCAAAACCAGGCGCGTCGGGAACCCCGCTGATCTTGCGATCCGGTGATCGGAAGGCCACACCTAACCCTTACATCTTCAAGAATTGCACCGGTATGGATAGGAGTCAATCAAGTGCTGTCACAATGCTGTCAGAGTGACAGCACTTTTCCGCGTAAATCCAATGTTTCCCACATTTTTGGAAATTGCGGTTAGTGACGAATATTGACTTCCTTCTGGTCTTTCCCACGAGAAAGCTTGGTGAACTGCTTACGAGGCAAAGCAGATGACGACAACGAAAGCTGTTGGTGCAGCTTCGCGGATGAAACTGTGCACCGGCGTCAGGCGAGTATCGTGCAGGCGACGATTCGGAACTTTGAATCGTTACCGCGTCTTTCACGAGACGTCCGAAAGGCTTGAGCTGGGTGAGTTGGAAACTCTCACGCACAGTTCTTAGAGGGCGGGACAGGAGCAATCCTGTCCTGTCACTCGCTACTTTTTGGCTCCTAAACCCAGAAAGTATGGCATGGAACTCATCGTATAAAATTTTCCTGTTCCCGCACCAAACCGCCAGAACAACCACGCGAGTGTGCTTGTTGTGTCAGAAAGTCAAGCAGTGGAACATGATTTCCGCTGCCGGATAATCTGCGATACCTTAGTTTGGCGCGCATACGCAGCAGGTACCGGACCTCGATGGGTTGCCCAAAGCACTAGCACTCGCAGAACATGATCCCGTGTTCGACGTCGCGGTACAAGTACCGCCGCTGCCCGCACCAAGCAGTGTTTGGGAAACCAACCGTATGTTACAGCTGCACGAATTAGGACTGGAGGAGTCTACTGCAAAGCAGACAGCGCTTGTACTACCCGGTCCTGGAGGTCCTTGTGGTCCCGTCGGTCCTGATGGACCTTGTATCCCCGGTGGTCCCTGAGGACCGACGGCTTGAGCTTTGTTTGAAGGGAGCCGTCAGCGAAACGAATAGGGCCTGTAAGATCAACCTCTCCATTGGTGTTAATCTTCAGCACGTCGCCTGTTTGAAAGGTCCAAAGACGCGCCGTGCCGTCGGGGTTATACCATGTCCAGAAATCACCAGCCACGGGAGACTGCGGCCAAGATGTGAGTGTACGTCGTGCGAAGCTAAAGGCAGCGAAATTGCCTGTAACCGTGAAAACTCCTGCCCCGGAGCTCGAAGCAGGGATAACAGGTCCAAGAAACATGTTACCGCTCTGCGCGGTGAGCACGTCACCCGTTTGATATGTCCAAAGTCGTGCGGTTCCGTCGGGGTTGTACCAAAACCAAGCATCACCAGCAGATGCTGATTGCGGCCACGATGTCAGGGTGCGTCTCACGAATCCGAGCGCAGCCGTATTGCCCGAGGCACTAATAATGCCCGATTCGCCAGGACTCGCGGCAGGAGCAACCGGTCCAAGAGACATGTTGCCATCGGTCTCCGTTACCGCCGAATTGACAACCGTGGCAGCACTGGAAAACTTTGGCAAGCTATTGGTTGAACCTCCGGAGGTAGTCACCGTTGTTTGAGCCGCAGCTCCAACAGCAAAGAAAAAGATCCATATAAAACTGATAGGTAGACAGGACTCTTGAGTCATAAGGCCCTCTTTTTCCGAGTTTTCAAGTTTTGAAAGCAGAATCCCACTTAATAGCGACGGGCAATCTTTCCCATGTAGCCGCAATACCGTTCACTTAAGGTGTCCGTTGAATC
>DATDGL010000173.1:0-11993 GCA_036522115.1 Candidatus Angelobacter sp. | reverse complement strand
GTGCTGGTTGCGGTAAAGGTCAGAGTGGAGCTGCCGCTGCCGGGGGCCGCGATGGAAGCCGGATTGAAGCTCGCCGTCACTCCAACCGGCAGACCGGAGACAGAGAGCGATACAGCGGAGTTGAAACCGCCAATTACGCTGGTTGAAATCGTGCTGCTTCCGGTGCTGCCCTGGGTAACATTCAACGACGCTGGAGAAGCAGTAACGCTGAAATCAGCCGTGATCTGCTTCCACACGTCGGAGATTGGGGTGGCATTGGCTGCGCCACCGACGTGGGTAAGGCCGTACAGATCCTCCAGCGTGCGCAGGACATTAAAGTGGTTGATGGTCTCAGAGAACTGGCCTTGCTTGACCATGGGTCCCACAAAGATCGTGGCAATCTGGTTGCCGGAGGCGTTGTCATCCTCGTCAAAGGTCAGGATAAACAAGCTGTTGTGGGTCTGCGCGAATTGGATGTAACTGCTCAAATGCTGCTGCAGCCAGGTATCGCCCTGGGCGATGGTTCCATCGTGCATGTCGTCGTTCAGATTGGGATCGATGATGGAGATGGTTGGCAGGTTCGTAAAATCCGTGGGGAAACTGGTGAACGGCTGGTTCTCGCTCGCAGGTACGTTCGTGAAGTTGACCCAGGGTGCGTGCTTTTCTGCATAGGCCCCGGAGGTGCATACCGTGGATCCGGCTGCCGGCAAGTCTTCTGAGAAGCCCGTGAACGGCTGGCCCGCTGCCGCCAGCTCACTGGCCAGGTTCTCCGTGGAGAAAGTATGCGGGCAGGAATCGTCTGTAACTCCCTGGTTAGACCCTGAAAACAGGTCCAGGTAATTGGGTTGACTGGGATGCTCAACCGCGAACGACTGGGTAAACAAAGTGCCCTGTTGGGCAAGGCTGTTGATAAAGGGAGCAGAGGACGAACCGATAATTTGCGCGAAGGAATGGTTCTCTTCGATCACCATGACCACATGGTCAGGTGGTGTGATTCCGAAAATGTTTGCTTGGGACACAGTGAGAGCCACGGTCGCGCTATGAGTGACGCCGCCTCCGGTGGCCGTCACAGTCACATTGGTGGTACCCACGGTCGCCGTGCTGCTGGCCGTGAATGTGAGTGTGGAAGCGCCGCTGCCGGGCGCCGCGATAGAAGCCGGGTTGAAGCTGGCAGTCACGCCCGTTGGCAAGCCTGAAGCTGATAACGATATCGCTGAATTGAAGCCGCCACTCAGGGTCGTGGAAACTGTACTGCTGCCGGAATTGCCATGGTTCACAGAGACACTGGCTGGCGAGGCGCTGATAACAAAGTCCGGCGCCGCGGCAGGATTGACGGTCAAAGCCACAGTAGTCGTGTGCGTGGTACCGCCTCCAGTGGCTGTCACTGTCACATTCGTGGCCCCGGTGGTCGCCGTGCTGCTGGCCGTAAACGTGAGCGTGGAACTGCCGCTGCCCGGCGCCGCGATAGAAGCCGGGGTGAAGCTTGCGGTCACGCCTGAGGGCAAGCCTGAAGCTGATAACGATATCGCTGAATTGAAGCCGCCACTCACGGTCGTGGAAACTGTGCTGCTGCCGGAGCTGCCCTGGGTCACCGTAAGGCTGTTGGGCGAAGTGGTCACAGCGAAGTCCGCAGTCGTGCTGGGGTTAAAGATAATGTCCAGCACTGGGTGCAATTCAATCTGATTGGGCGCTGCACCGGTTTGTCCATGGGGAAAGTCGAACATGCCCACGCCGGTGATTTGTACCGGGATATTGGCGGTCTGGAAGCTCGTCGTGGCCGTAAACTGGGCATCAAATTTTGCCCGTGCGCTGGTGATGGCGGATAAAAATGGGCTGGATGAGCCCACGCACATGGGTGCGGGAATCTCCGTAATCATCGTGTTGCCCGAGGCGTCCTGGATGACCAGGTGATAGTCCGAGTCGGATTCCAGCTTGAACAACGTTAAGGTTGCGTTGATGACCCAGAGTGTGGTTTCTGCCGGGGCCACGCGGTTGTTGGGCGGAATTGGACTGGGCGTGGTGAAAGCCCGCATGTTCACAATCGTGTTGCTCGTCGGAGCATTGAGATTGACCTTGCTGGCATCCGGATCGGTTCCCGTCTTGACGGATTCGCGCTCAACACCGCATTGTGCGAGAAGACTGGAAGGAAAAACTAAGAGGGTAGCAATGATGAACAAGAGGGAACGGCGGAAACGCAGCATCATGGTGGCTCTCCAGAACGGCTTTTTATTTCCTGCTAACTTCGTGCCCAAGACTTTTAGCAGAATCTGGGCCTGGAAAAGTCACTTTTGCGTTAAAGTTTTGTGAAAATCGGATAGTTTCCCATAATGGAAATCCTGTAATCGATAACCATGGAAGAATTGCTCGCTCTTTTTCATAAAAACTTCCCCGCCTGATGCCGAGTGCTGAGTGCTTGAGGCGGGGCAGGCCTCTGCCCCGCTTCGCATCGGAATCGCATTGCCTTGCCTCGCATCTCCCGGTTAGCATTCGTCCCATGAGCGAATCGCGATTTCGAGAAAGGTTGGAAACGGAATTTCGCGCCCGGCGAGAGAAGAACCCACGATATTCGCTGCGTGCTTTCGCCGCCTTTCTCGGGGTTGACCATTCCACGCTGTCGCAGATTTTGCGTGGCGTCAGGCGTCCTCCAGTGCGCGCCGTTCGCGCCTGGGGCAGGAAACTTGGCATGGGTCCGGAAGAAGTGGCGGTTTATATCGCCGCCGGGCACCTGGCCGATCCATCCAGCTCCGAGCGGATGGAACAGCTACGTCATTGGACTGCCGAAGCCATGGCTGTGATCTCGGATCGCGCCCACTGGCGCATCCTGGAGTTTTCGCGGATGCCGGGATTTACTCCGGATTGCCGTCGTATTGCTGCTGAACTCAGCCTGAGTGTGGACGAGATAAATCTGGCCTTGGGCCGGTTGCTCCGGCTACGTTTGCTTGAACTCAACCAGCCGGGCAAATGGAAGGCCCTGATCGGGCCGGGAACGGGCGAACCGGAATTCCGAAAGCTGGCGCTCAAACGCGTACAACAGATGGCGGCCGAAGACCACGTTCGGTTTGTCGGAGGACGGTAATCCAAAATGAAAAGGAAAACACTATGGGCGACCCGGTAGTGCAATTTCAAATCATCTCCAAGGCTCCGGAGGAGACGGCAAAATTTTATTCCAGCTTGTTCGGGTGGCGGGTGAGTGCAAACAATCCGCTGGGCTACCGGCAAATCCTGACCGGAACCGCAGATGGCATTCAGGGCGGCATCTGGCCGGCGCCTCCGCAGTCCCCAAACTTCGTGCAGTTGTTTATGGCCGTGGATGATGTAAAGGCGTGCATCGCTAAAGCAGAAAAGCTGGGCGCCAAACTGGTTATTCCTGCCACCGTTCTCCCCGAAGGCGATGAGATGGCCGTGATGCACGATCCACAAGGGATGTCCTTCGCGCTGTGGCGTCGAAAAGTCAGTATCTAAGTTCTGTGTCCGGGAGGTTGACAAGACCCGTTCGCAGCTTCGGTTATCTCTGTGCGCTCGGAGTGTTCCCCGTTTCCGCCTTGGATTTTGTCTCGCGATTCTTGTTGTTTCTCAGGGTCTCCGTGCCTCCGTGATAGGTGTTGGTTTTTGGTTTCGTCGGCGATGGACCCGCTATCCCGGTTAGTTGCAACCCCAATTTGCCTGGGATCGTCTCATTGATCAGAGGGGTTAAAGATGTCAGGAAAAAAATCGGGACGACGCAAGTACGGCAAGAAGGCTGGTCAGGAAATCCGCACTGAGATGCATCACATGCGCTCCGGCAAGCCCCCGGTCAAGAACCGCAAGCAGGCAATCGCTATCGGTCTTTCCAAGGCCAGGGAGAAAGGGGCCAAGGTGCCGAAAAAGAAAGCCGCCTGACCCCAGGAAAAGACTCTTGGAGAGGGACGCCGTCTGGCGTCCTTTGTTTCTCTCCTTAATTTCGGTTCGAATCTGTTCGATCAGCGGGATCAGGGACAAGATTACTTTTTCGGCTTCGATTCACTCTTTGTCTCGCTCTTGCTCTCTGCCTTTTTCCCTTCGGACTCCTCGGTTGTCTTGGCTGTGCCATCGGTCGCAGTAGACGGTGAGGAAGGCGAAGAACCGGAGTCTCCGGAAGCGCCTTTGCGCGCGTAGTCGGTCACATACCAGCCGGTGCCCTTGAACTGCACTGCGGGCGAAGACAGCAATTGCTCAACCGGCCCGCCGCATTCCGGGCACTTCTTGACCCGGGCATCAGAAAATCTCTGATGGATTTTCTCAAACCTGTGCTTGCATTTCTTGCACTGGTATTCGTAAATAGGCACTTAAAATCCTTGTACTTGCAGGCTTCTACTAATATCCATTCTAGGGTGAGGGTTGAGCAAGGGTCAACGCAGTGCAGTTCCGGATTTTTTAATAGCTGGTGCAGACAAAAAAACAATGGTGAAAACCATGGAGGGTGGGCTGTGATTTCAATTCAGGGCGGGTTCGAGGAAATCAGGTTTCAGGGCCCTGGATGAAAAAAGGAGGCTCAGAACCCATCATGATTGAAGATCAGCCAAGCCGGACAGCGCAACGCGTTGCTCTGCGCCGTGCAGCCCATCAGCTTTGGGATCATCCCCGCGTCTTCGATGATCCAGTGGCATTAAAGATCATTGGTGTGGACGAAGCGGAAAACCTGGCCCGTTCGCAGCCGGCGGATACCGGTGCTGGGCAATATTTGCGCGCCTTCATTACCGCGCGCAGCCGTTATGCCGAGGACCAACTGGCCCACGCGGTCATCAGGGGAACCAGGCAATACGTTGTGCTGGGGGCCGGTCTCGATACTTTTGCCTGCCGCAATCCCTTTGCCGGACTGCATGTTTTTGAGGTAGACCATCCGGCGACGCAAGCCTGGAAGCGCAAACAGCTTGAATCGGTCGGCATCGCAGTGCCCGCCTCCCTCGCCTTCGTGCCCATCGATTTCGAAAAGCAGACTCTGGCCCAGGCTCTTGAACTCTCCGGCTTCAAGGCGGATCAGCCTGCATTTTTCTCCTGGCTGGGAGTCACTCCTTATCTGGTGAATGAAACCGCGCTGGCAATTCTGCGTTGGGTCATCTCGGTTTGCTCCAGCAACGGCATCGTCTTCGATTACGTGGTGCCGCGCTCCTCTTTAGGTCCTCTGAGTCGAGTCGCTTTTGATCTGCTGGCCAATCGCGTGGCGGCCGCGGGTGAGCCCTTCGTCGGATTCTTTGCTCCCCTGGAACTGGCGCGCGACCTCAGGAACATGGGCTTCGCGTTCATTGAGGACTTGGATGCGGAAAAGATCAATGAGCGCTATTTCACGGGCCGCTCTGACCATCTTCGTGTGGCCGGTGCGGGACGCCTGCTGTGCGCACGAGGCCCACAGGCCAAAACACCCTAGCCGCGAATTCACGCCGGAACGCGAATAGGAAGAAATTATGATCTAGACTCTCCCCATGGCGGATGCTCGCAATTCCGGCGTGCTCTACATCGTTGCCACTCCCATCGGCAACCTGGAAGATATGTCCTATCGCGCGGTGCGGATTCTCAAGGAAGCGGACCTGATCGCCTGCGAAGACACGCGCCAGACGCGAAAGCTGCTCGACCACTACCGCATTGACAAGCCGATGATCAGCTACCACGAGCACAACGAAGGGGCTCGAGCGCAGGAATTGATTGAAAAGCTGAAGGCGGGATCAATCATAGCCCAGGTTTCTGACTCGGGAATGCCCGCCATCTCTGATCCTGGCTATCGCGTGGTGAAGCTGGCGATTGAACACGGAATCCCGGTGGTTCCCGTACCCGGTCCCTCGGCAGTAATTGCCGCTTTGGCCGCTGGCGGCCTGCCAACGGATGCATTTGAATTTCGCGGATTTCTGCCGGCCAAGGCCGGCCAACGCCGGACGGCGCTGGAAGAGATGCGCGCAGCGCCCCATACCCTCGTCCTGTATGAAGCTCCACACCGCATTCTGGAATCATTAGAAGATATTGTGCGAATTCTTGGGGCCCATCGCCCGGTGGTGATCGCGCGTGAGCTGACCAAACTGCACGAAGAATTCATTCGCGGTACTGCCGGGGAAGTTCTGGCCGTGGCGCGACAGCGCCAACTGAAAGGCGAAATCACTCTGCTGGTGGGAAAGGCTGAAGACCCACAACCTCCTGCCGGGAAGCAAGACCTTCGCGCCCGATTGGAACAGGTAATGCGCGAACAAAAGCTCGATGAAAAATCTGCGTTGAAAATCCTGGCGAAGGAAACCGGCCAATCGAAGAGCGAGGTCTACCGCGAACTGCAACGGAAAAAATCTCGCCCCTGATAAACAGGAATCAGTGCAAATCAGCGGTATCAGGATCACCAGCAGTATGGTTTTCCCTATTTCTCCTCTGCGCTTGACGTGTGATCATGCGCAATACGCCAGCCATTCTGTAATCGTTTCAAAACCAGGGTGAACAATCCATGCGGCGTCCTGCCGTCAGACATGGTCAGATGCCATTTTCCTGTGACCACTGCCGCACGCCCTCCAAGCAGATCAATGGTCAGGTCCTGAAATTCCAGGTGACCCATTTCTTTTCCTGTGCCCTGGTAATTACGCTGATATCTCTGGAGCGCGGCCTGCCAGCCTTTGGCAATGTTTCCACCGGAGAAGAATGTCAGCTCAGGTGAGTGCCAGTAGCCGCCCATAAAGCCCTCCAGGTCACCCTTGTTCCAGGCTTCAACCTGGGACACCAGCAGATGCTTGACTCCCTCCTCAGCCTCCCCCCGGCTTTGTTCGGAGTTCTCGGTCTGTTGGCCTCCAGCCTGGTTCTGGCTTGCAGGAGGCAACTGCGAAAACCCCGGGTGGACCTGGCAAAACACAAGAATGAGAAAAAACGCAAAGGCAGTGAGATTACGCTTCATGCAACGAATTGTAAGCCGTCCATGTTGTTGTTTCAGGTTCTTTTTGCGTCAAATTGCGGGTCAAAGAGGCTGTCCCGGACGGGTGGGCCATGCTAGGGTAGGCTCAAGAGGAATCTTTGGGTACATCGGTGCGTTGACCGGAGGAAGAAATTGCTGTATTTTTCGCCTCAACCGGGTTTCTTAAGCCAGGCTCGGAAACAACATTGAGCGCAAGGACGTCCTTCCCCCGAAAGGCTTGAAAAGCGCCGGAGATTCGCACAGTGGAAAACCGGATGTCCATCCTGACCGTCGGCAGATACGAAGTCATCGGCGAATTGGGACGCGGCGCCATGGGCGTCGTGTACAAGGCGCAGGATCCCACCATAGGACGCACAGTTGCCCTCAAAACCATGCGGTTGGACGTGCATGGACTCGAAACCGAGGACGTGCTCCGGCGTTTCAAGAATGAAGCTCGCGCCGCCGGACTGCTCAACCACCCCAACATCGTCACCATTTACGACGCAGGCGAGCAGGGTGGGATGTTCTACATCGCCATGGAATTCATTGAAGGCACTACGCTTCAGCAAATCCTGGTGGAGAAGCGCATTTTGCCCTCGGATGAAGTGATCCAGATTTCCCGAGACGTTTGCAAGGCGCTGGACTACGCCCATGCCAATGGGATCATTCACCGCGACATCAAGCCGGCCAACATCATGATCACGCCCAACGGAACGGTGAAGATCATGGACTTTGGCATCGCCAAAGCCGGAGGCGGGATGACCAGTACCGGCCAGGTGCTGGGGACGCCGAACTATATGTCTCCGGAGCAGGTCAAAGGCAAGCTGTTGGATGGCCGCTCTGATCTCTTTAGTTTTGGTGTTGTGCTGTATGAGATGACCACGGGCGAAAAGCCCTTCGTCGGCCAGAATGTAACTACCATCATTTACAAGATCGTCCACGAAAACCCAACCGCCCCCCGAGATCTGGACGTGACCATCCATCCGGGCATGAGCCTGGTGGTCACTAAGGCCTTGGCCAAGGTGCCTGACGATCGCTATCAGTCGGGCGCTGAGCTGAGCCAGGACCTGGAGAATTACAAGTCCGTGGGCTCCAGTTTGAGTCCGACCACTACGTTGCCTACGTCCGCCGTCAATGTAGGTGAGCCTACCCGGATATTTTCTCCAGCAGCAGGAGCAGCCGTTGCAGCCGCACCCGCCGTTGTTCCGGCCACCTCCGCAGTGGCCGGGCCTCTGGTTCCTCTTAAAAAGCGCAGGACGCTGGAGATCGCCCTGATTAGCATATTGCTGGTGGCGGCCGCCTTGGGCGGTTACGGCTACTATCGCTACCGCAACGCCCTAAGGGTCGAGAAGGCGGACCGTGAACTGGAACATACGTTGAAGGAAGAGCAGATTCAACAGGCAGCAGCGGCCCGCAAGACCGTTGAAGCGGCAGCGCTGCAGGCCACCAGCGTCCCTGCCCCGCCACCAGAACCGGAAAGCAAGCCTTCGCCGCAAAAACCGTCCGTTTCGCCTAATGCAGTGACTAGAAATCGTGGCGAACTGCGTTTTGACTCTCAGCCGCGCGGGGCCAAGGTGCAGGTTGATGGCTGGACCGAACCTACGTGGCTCACTCCCTTCCAGGCATCCAATCTGGGCGCTGGTAAACACACCGTGGTCTTCTCCAAGGCCGGCTACCTTCTTGAGACGCGCACAGTGGACGTGACCGTGGGAAAGAGTTCGCCGCTTTCTGTCCAGTTGAGGGCTGCCGTCTCCAAGTTGGTCGTCAACAGCACGCCGCAGGGCGCAACCATTGAGGTGGACAGTAAAGACACAGGCATGATTACACCCGCGGAAATCGTTTTGGAGAAAGGCGATCACACCGTCCTGCTGCGCAAACCCGGATTCAAAGATGTCTCGTCGACCGAAACCCTGGCGGAAGGCCAGACGTGGAATTTCAGCCCTGTGCTGCTGCAACCGACAACCGAAATGAGGCAGAGCAATCGGCCCGGATTCTGGAGAAAAATGCTGGGGAACCCGTCGGAAGCGATACCTGAAGGCAAGGGCATGGTCCATATTCACACCCAGCCTGAGGGAGCCACCATCCAGGTTGGCGACCAGGTTGCGCCGCGCAAGACAAACGTAATGTGGCCGGTGGATCCGGGAACCTATGAAATCGTCTTGAGGTTGGACGGCTACAAGCCGGTACATCGCACCGTCCGCGTGCAGAAAGGCCGCGACGCCTACGTGGACGAGATTCTGGAAAGGCGTTGATGAGAACTTAGATGCCCCGGCTGATTATCTCGGCGCCAGACGGCAAGAGAGGCATCCTGGAGCTTAACCAGCCGGTGGTCACCATTGGCCGCGGGAATGCCAATGATCTGGTGTTGAACGGTCCCAGCATCAGCCGCTTTCATGCCGTCATAAAACTCAGTGACAACACGGTTGTAATTGCCGATCGCGGCAGCACCAACGGCGTGATGTTGAATGGCGAGCGCATTACCGCCGAAACGGAGATGAAGAGCGGCGATGTCGCAATTCTGGGTCGTTATCAGGTGCGCCTGGAGAGCATGGATGATAAAGGCATCCAGGTGCGCAAGGCGGAGATACCGTCAACCATCGAGCACATCATTCATGGAGGCAGCGAGCGGATTGTTGCCCCGGAAAAAATTACGGCGACAGATAGCGCTCTGGCCGGCCTGATTCAACGCATTAAAAAACTGGAACGCGAAAACTACCTGCTCACCGTGCTCTACGATGCCGGCCAGGCATTGAATGCCAAGCTCTCTGTAGAGGACATCAGCGAACAGATCATCGCCCTGGCGTTTCGCATCGAAGGCGTGGAGCGCGGCTTTGTCATGCTTTTTGACGAGGCCGGACGGGTCTTGCGCCAAAGCGAGTTTCGTTATCGTGACCCCCGAAACCCAGCCAACCAGCCGGTCATACTGAGCAGCAGCGTTCTGGAAATCATCTATAAAGAGCAGCGTCCGATTTTGATTGACGATGTAAGCGCCGATGAGCGCTTCAGCGGCAGCGAGAGCATCAGGATTTCCGGGCTGCGTTCAGCCATGTGCGCCCCGCTGTTGGGGAATAACCGGCTGTTTGGGGTTCTCTACGTGGACAATCTGGAGAGGACCTCGGCTTTCACCCAGGAAGAGTTGAATGTATTTGCCTTGCTGGCAGCGCAGGGCGGCGCGGCCGTTGACAATGCGACGTCCCACCAGAAAATCGCGCAGCAGGCCCGGCAGCGCTCCGCCCTGGAGCGTTTTCTTTCTCCGGAAGTGGCAGAGATGGTTGTGGCCAATCCCAAGGTGCGGCTGGGCGGCGTGAATCAGAGAGTGGCGGTGATGTTTGCGGACATCCGTAACTTTACCCCCATGAGTGAAAGCATGGAGCCGGAGCGTGTGGTGGAGATACTGAACGAATATTTCAGCCGGGTTACTGACGTGATCTTCGATTATCGCGGCACGCTGGACAAATACATTGGCGATGCTGTGATGGCAGTGTTTGGGGCCCCAATCTCTAAGGGCGATGACGCTGCGCACTGCGTCGAGGCCGCTATTCAGATCCAGAAACTGCTGGTGGAAATGAACCGCGACGCCGGTGCCCGTCGATGGCCTGAATTGAAGGTGGGAATTGGCATCAACACCGGGATCGTGACCGCAGGTAACATCGGATCGATGCGGCGGATTGACTACACCGTGATTGGCGACACAGTGAACATTGCATCACGGCTGGCATCCAACGCCGCGGGTGGACAAATTCTGATCTCAGACTCCACCTCGGCGGAGTTGGACAACAAGTTTCACCTGGAAGCGCTGCCGCCGTTAAGAGTGAAGGGACGCTCCACGCCGCTGGATGTTTTCAATGTGAGGTGGGCCGGAAGTAAGAAAAGTGACCTCAAAATATAGTCTGGGTTTTTGGGGGAGTTTGTTCCGGTTGCAACCGGTGTGGATGAGGCTCTCCCGGAGGGACCTGGAAATGAACCGCCTCCGTTTCGGCGGTGCTCGGCGCCGCTCGTGGATTTCAAATTACGCAATTAAGCGCGGCGGCGCCCGGTAGGTTCTCCACTTTCCCAGGCCCGTTTGGGCCGCTGGGATTCAGGCAGATCGCGGTCTTCCACCCGGTCATACATGTAGCGGTCGCTGACTGTGCCCAGGGATTCGTTGTACAGGCTCACTCCGCCCATGGCTTCGCGTAACTCTTCTGAGAATTGATGCAGCGCTTTCAGATGGTCGGCGGTAGCAGGCACCTCGGCCTTGCTGCTTTTGAGAAATTTCTGATAACCCTTGTCCACCAGGCGGGAAATCTCGCCGCTCAGCAGATAACCGGGCCGGGCAAACACGCGTGTGCTGCCGTCGTCGGCTTTTTCAATCGCGGCGGAGACATTCAGTTTTTTCAGGAAAACCCGGTTCTGGGTGCCGGGCGCGTCCAGAATGTCGAAGCCATGATCGCGAAGCCACGCGACGGCCTCATCATAAGTTGGTGGATTGTTCGTCTTTGCCATGTTTAACTCCGGTTACTTTCTTTGATTCGTCCGCTCGAAATTGGTTTCATCTGGTTCCGCCAACCATAAACAGCGTTTCAGGTGTCAGATGCCCGGTGCCCGGATCCGTTGCCTTCATCTGGGTAGCGGCAAATCTCTCGCGGGATTTGATACTCTCGCACAAAAGAGAGAACTTAGGCAATGTTACTGTTGTGCAGAGGGTTACTCCCCACTTTGGTGGAAGCACGGAAAATCCACGGGAAAATTCAAACCGTACAGACGGTGCTCAGCGCCGTCTCTACGCCCAAGGCGCACTCTCTTTGCCTGCAACGTATAAGATTTTCATGAGCTTTCGCGGCCCCCCAGGCCCTGGAAGACAAATTACCCAATTACCAAATTCTCCGCGTGAACCACGCTGCTTTCAGTGCAACCAGAACAGAATCTCGTAATCGCCTGTTTAAGGGCCTAATTAGGAGCGTGCAGACCGCCAGTCTGATGTATACTGACGCGGAATTCACAAGTCGAGCAGTTTGAATCGTTTATATGGCTCCGGCTTGTGGGCTGCGGGGGCAGCCACTTACTGCGGGTACTGCGAACATCGTCCACTTTGTCATTTTCATAACCTTGGACCAAGCAGCACCCGGTCTGGGAGGGTCCATATGGACCTCTGGCTTAT
>DATDGL010000172.1:0-89746 GCA_036522115.1 Candidatus Angelobacter sp. | reverse complement strand
CGCGCCTGCTGCTGACCGCAAGGAAAGCCACGTTGGCTCCGTCCAGGAAAGTGCATGCGGTTTGACTTTTTGCCCACAAAATATCTTTAGTTTGCGGTCAAAGTAGCCCTCTACACAGGGTTGCACCCTTTAGCAAAGGTTTCCTCTGCGCTCCTCTGCGGCCTCAGCGGTAGAGGTTTGAGTGTTTAGCTTTTGGGGTTGAGTTTGTTCCTTTAACTACTGTCTCCCTTGCGCCAAGGGATCTGGCGGCAGCATCCGCTGCGCGCCTGCTGCTGACCGCAAGGAAAGCCACGTTGGCTCCGTCCAGGAAAGTGCATGCGGTTTGACTTTTTGCCCACAAAATATCTTTGTTTGCGGTCAAAGTAGCCCTCTACACAGGGTTGTACCCTTTAGCAAAGGTTTCCTCTGCGCTCCTCTGCGGCCTCAGCGGTAGAGGTTTGGGTGTTTAGCCTTTGGGTTGAGTTTGTTCCTTTAACTACTGTCTCTCTTGCGCCAAGGGATCTGGCGGCAGCATCCGCTGTGCGCCTGCTGCTGACCGCAGGGAAAGCCATGTTGGCTCCGTCCAGGGTGTTTTTTGAAACACGCTCCGGAAAGTCGGCAGCGCCTGTTTTGCTAAACTCGTTGCATGGGGAAAATCGCTTACCTGGAATGCACAAAATGCCGCCGTCATATAAGCGGAGACAAACCGCAGACGATCTGTCCTGAAGATGGCGGATCGCTTTATGTTCGCTACGATCTTAATTCTCTCAAGGGAAAATTCACGCGCGAGTCGTTGTGTGGCCGTTCTGCCACCATGTGGCGTTACCACGAAGTGCTGCCGGGTGACGATCCGGTTACGCTGGGCGAGGGTTTTACGCCTATGCTTCCGGGCCGTGAAAATCCCAATGTCTACATAAAGGATGAAGGGTTGAACCCCACGGGATCCTTCAAAGCGCGGGGACTGTGCGCCGCGGTTACCATGGCCCGCGAATATGGCTTGAAAAAGCTGGCCATCCCCTCAGCCGGCAACGCCGCCAGCGCTCTGGCTGCATATTGTGCCGCCGCCGGCATTGAAGCTTACATCTTCATGCCTAAAGATGTGCCCATGGCTAATTATGTCGAGTGCAAAGCTTATGGCGCGAAGGTGACCCTGGTGGACGGCTTGATTTCTGATTGCGCGCGCATGGTCAATGACCGCAAGCAGGCGGAAGGCTGGTTTGAGATCTCTACTTTGAAAGAACCGTTTCGGGTCGAGGGCAAGAAGACCATGGGCTATGAGGTGGCCGAGCAACTGAACTGGAAGCTGCCCGACGCAATTTTTTATCCCACGGGTGGCGGAGTCGGAATGATCGGCATGTGGAAGGCCTTTGAAGAGATGGAGCAGTTGGGCTGGATAGGAAAAGAGCGGCCCAAGATGATCTCCGTGCAGGCTTCCGGCTGCGCTCCCGTAGTCAAAGCCTGGGATGCGCATAAGCCGGTGGCCGAAGTCTGGCAGAATGCTCATACCCTGGCCGCCGGTTTGCGCGTTCCCAAGCCCTATGCCGACTACATTGTTCTGGACATCCTGAGAGAGAGCGGCGGGACCGCCATTGCGGTTTCTGATGAGCAGATTTTTGATGCGGTGCAGGAATGGGCAGACAAAGAAGGAGTCTTTGCTGCTCCGGAGGGCGCGGCATCACTGGCGGCGTACAAGGTACTGCTGGAACAGAAGGTTTTGAAGCCCAGCGATAAAGTGGTGCTATTCAATACCGGCTCCGGATTGAAGTACATCGACGTGATCGCGAAAGCAATGGGGCCCGGGCAAACGCCGGCGGCAATGCCGGCCTCGCGCAATATTGGTGGAATCATTCAACCATATTAGTAATTAGTTAGTAATTACTTGGTTACTTAGCTGACCCTTTCAAACTCTTGCAGAATGTCATGACTGAGCGTCTTTATTATCACGACTCCTTTCTCTACAACTTTGACGCATGTGTGATTGAGAGTTTGGAGCGGGAGGGAAGAAGTGCCGTAGTGCTGGATCGCACGGCGTTTTATCCCACCAGCGGTGGGCAGGTGCACGACACCGGAAAACTCATTCTGCAAGACGGCAGGGAAGTCGCGGTTGCGGAAGTCGCCGACGAAGAAGATGGAAGGATTTTCCATTTCACTGCCGGCGCGGTTGAGCTAGGGGAGAGAATCCGTGGAGTGATTGATTCGGCGCGACGGCGCGACCATGTGCAGCAGCACTCGGGCCAGCATGTGCTTTCAGCGGCCTTTGTCCGCCTGTTCGATGCGCCTACTGTTAGTTTCCACATGGGAGTTGAGATCTGCACTATTGATCTGGCGGTGAAGACGCTAACCGGCACCCAGGTGGAACAGGCGGAATTACTGGCGAATGAAGTCATCACCCAGGACCGGCCAGTCAATATCCGTTTTGTTTCGCTGGATGAGGCGCGGCAGCTCGCGCTGCGCAAGCTGCCACCCAAACAGACCGGCCAACTTCGGCTCATTGACATTGTTGATTTTGATCTGACCGCGTGTGGAGGCACGCACGTCCGATCGACCGGACAGATAGGGGCCATCCTGGTCCGCAAGATTGAGAATGTGAAGCAGGGTGCCCGGGTCGAGTTTGCCTGCGGATTGCGGGCGGTTGCCGCTGCGCGGCAGGACTATACGACGCTGACCCAGGCAGCAGGGCTGTTTTCAGCCCACATCCGCGAATTGCCCCAGCAGGTGGAGAAATCCATTCAGGAGAGCAAGGCGGCGGGAAAGATGCAGCAGAAGCTGCTGGAAGAGCTGGCTGAACTTTACGCCGAGCGTATGTTGGCGCAGGCGCCGAGCACCCCGCGGGCGATCGTAAGATTTTTCTCCGAACGCGATGCAACGTTCATCAAACTGTTGGCGCAGAAGCTGACCGCTGCTCTTCCGGATGTGACTGCGTTGCTTGCCTCTGGAGCAGGGCAGTTTGCGCTGGTTTTTGCCCAGAGTCCGGGAATGAAGGGAAACATGGGGCAGCTTATGAAAGAGGCCATGGCGAAGCTGGGCGGCCGCGGAGGCGGCTCCGCTGACATGGCCCAGGGCGGACTTCCGGCCGGCGCCGGGGACCCGGCAAAGATCCAGGACGTCTTGCGGGAAACGGCGGCCAGATTCAAGCCAGCCCTTTAGCCACGCAAAGCAGATTTGGAGTACTGTACCGGCGCGACGACCATGTTGCGGGAAGAGTCCCTCCAGCGAAACACAAACACAATGCCCAGAAGCACAAACGTCACCAGGATGATTGCTCCATTGGCAAGGCCGGAAATATCAACGGCGTAAGTAAGATCGGGCGCCATCGGCATGGCGGTGTAGCTGACTGCCGCCATTGCAGTGTAGTGCATCGCTGGAATTGCCGCGCCCATGACGATGGAACAGATGATTTTAAGGAACACACCCTGCCTTCCCTCACGGAAGAGGAAAGTCAGCACCAGCGCCGCGAGGGAGACCGCAACTGCGATCCCAATTGAAGCCATCACAAAACTAATATCCCAGTGATGCATGGCTGAGAGCCGCATGGCCGCCATCCCCGTGTAATGCATAGCAACAATAGCTCCGCCCATGAGCAGGCTTCCGGCCGAGACGTGTAATGAGGTGAGCTGTTCGCGGCTCACGATGAACAGCGCGACAAATGATGCGAAAATTGCCGCCACCAGGGACAGGATCACGGTTGGAATGTGGTAATAAACTGCGATAGGCAAACGGTACGCCAGCATTCCTGTGTAATGCATCGACCAGATGCCCGTGCCCATGGCAATCGCCCCACCAAACAGCCAGGCCATCCGGGTTTTACTCCGTGTGGCCGCGACCCGGCCTGCGAGGTCGAGCGCAGTGTATGAGGCGCAAATGGCAATGAGTACGGATAGGGCCACCAGACGATAGTCGTAGGTGGCAACAATGGCAGAGTCCTTCATGACATCTCCTTGTTACCTGATCGTAGTACCACTTTGGTAAAGTTGCTCAAAAATTAACGTTTTCTCATGACCAGGACAAGTTACTTCAGTAACCTGAGCGCTCGGCGGGCAAAGCAGGAGGTGTGTCGGTAGGGAAAGACCGGCTTGCAGGATTCCATGTCCAGGCCCTAATCTTTGGTGGCCAAGGCAACTGAATGTCTACTGCTGATGGACAGCGCGTCTGGATCACTGGAGCCTCCTCTGGTATTGGTGAGGCGTTGGCTTATGCGTTTCATCGGGCTGGGGCCAGGCTGATTCTTTCCGCGCGACGAGCTCACGAGTTGAGCCGGGTGCAAAGCCTGTGCGGTGGCGAAGCGTCTGCACGGATTTTGCCCCTGGATGTTACCCAGACCACGGAATTGCCGGGCAAGGCGCGTGCGGCGCTGCAAATGTTTGGCGGAATCGATGTCCTGGTCAACAATGCTGGTGTAACGCAACGGTCCCTGGTCAAGGACACCGAGCTTGATGTTTATCGCAAGCTCATGGAGGTTAACTTTTTCGGCGCCATTGCGCTGACTAAGGCCGCACTGCCGGCGATGATGGAGGCCAGGGGCGGCCACATCGTGGTGGTCTCCAGCCTGGTGGGAAAGTTCGGGACGCCGCTGCGCTCCGGCTATGCCGCCGCCAAACACGCATTGCATGGTTTCTTCGATTCTTTGCGCGCCGAGGTCAGCCGTTACGGGATCAAAGTCATGCTGGTTTGTCCAGGCTATATCCGCACTGACATCAGCTTGCACGCGCTCCGAGGCGACGGCGGTCTGCATGCAAAGATGGATTCCGGGCAGGCACGCGGCATGCCCGTAGAACAATGCGCCGCCCAGATCATGAAGGGTCTGGCCCGGGGCAAAGAAGAGATCTATGTCGGCAACAGAGACAAGTATGTCGTATACCTCAAGAGATTTTTCCCGCGCATGTTTTCCAGAATGATTGCCCGATCAGGATGAGTGGGTGACTGCATTTTGTTCGGTCAGCGTGGATCTGCTTCATCGATCACGAGTGAGCGACCCTACCGTGCGGCGCGTTCGATGGCTGCCGCGCGCGACGAAATAGCCAATCTGGCCGGCGAGCAATTCGATCCCCAGGTGGTGCGCGCGTTTTTGACCATGCCGGATTCTCTCTGGGAGAGTCTGCGGCGGGAAGTCGATTCGCCTCTTCGCGGGCACTTCACTGCTATAGCCTACTGATTTGGCCGCACACGCACACGCTGGTAGAATCTGAATCAGCGGTTCCTTCCGCAAATTTGGGGCTATAGCTCAGATGGGAGAGCGCATCGTTCGCAACGATGAGGTCGTCGGTTCGATCCCGACTAGCTCCACCATATTTTCAATAACTTGCGGTATCTGCTCACTTTCTCCGCTCTCGTTTGTGTCGTTGTTTGTGTCGTCACCCCTCTGGATTGCCTCATTTTGCCTTGAAGCAAGGGCATCAAGGGCTGTCCGTTTTGCTTGCAGTCTGACGTGTGAATAATGCGCCAGCATCTTAGGGGAGACATGCCCGGCAATGCTCATTACCGTGGAGTCACTGGCCTGAGACTCTGCAAGCTCTGTTATGGCGTGATGCCTCAAGTCATGGAAGCGTAACCCCGCAAGCGGGCTAATGGCCTTGGTGATGTCAGCCTTGCATGATTCCCCTATACAAATCGCTCCGGGCGACTGTAGCAGCCCGCAAGAGGGGCAGTTGATAGCGCGGGTAAGGTTTCGCCACGCTGTGCGCCAGCTTGTCTGCGGGCGAGTTGCGTCTATGTGTCCAGCTTCGCAAGCGGGAAATACGTAATGATCTGGTGACGTTCCCTTTATCTTCTTTGCTCGTTCATAGAGGGCAAGTATGACGCGGAATGCGTCACTGTTGAGCGGTATTACTCTTTCCCCTGCCTCTGTCTTGCTCTTACGAACTGTCAAGGTCTGTTCCATCAAATCAACATCCCGCCATCGCAGCCCTTTTACTTCACAGCCCCTCATCGTGGTATTGAGGGCCAGCACTGCTGCCCATGATGCGGTTTGCCACTCCGGGCGACTTGCGGACACTTTTAGCAAGCGCAGTTTCTCATCCAATGAAAGCGCACGTCCTATCTTCTGGCGCAAGGGCAACGGGTGAATCTCATCGGCGAAGAGATGCCAGCGTTTTGCCTTTTTCAGCACTCCGCGAATTATGTCCAAGTCGCGATTGACGGTCGCATTAGAGATGCCTGCTGCTTTTCTATCCCTGATGTACTTTTGTACGTTGGCAGGCGTTATGCGAGACACGGTAACAGAGCCAAACACTCGATTGATAGCCTTTGCTCGTTCTTTTTCTGTCCGCACACTCAGCGGGGCAAGATGCGGGGTGCGATCTCCAAGAAACTGCTCTGCGGCATCAGCGAAAGGCAGCTTAGAAAAGACGTTCCGCGAAGCAGCCAGCTTGCCTGCTTTTGCTAGTGCGATTTGGTCTTTTTCCTTCGACAGTGCCTCTCTGTAGTCGCTTGTTTCCAGAGATTGACGATAGCGAACGCCATCAACAAAGAAATGAGTATGCCAAGTCTTACCGCGTTTTGTGAGTGCCATCGTTCCTCCTATTTTTTATCCCGCGCATCTTTTGTTTTGAACGCCATCGTGCTACACGGTGGGCCTCTCTATGTTCAACTGAGCAGTAGTTTTGGTCAGGTCGTTCAGGACAGAATGCCTCACTGCAATGAGGGCAGATGCGCAACATTCCTGAAAGTGCATAGGCGTAAAAAGCGACTTTTGTCTGTTCGCACCAAAGGCCCGGTTTGAAATCTTCGCCATTCCACCAGAGCACAAACTTAGCTTCTTGAAGAGCTTTGGAAACTTCGTACAAAAACAGCCAGCGAAGATTAGGGCTTGCTTTCCCACCAAATAGGACTTTTACCGATCTCTCAGGAGGTACGGCATCAAGGATGGTCATAGCCTGAGCAAAACTCATTCGCTCCGCTTCCGGGTCTTCTGGCTCGGGAAATGCCGGAAATGGAAACTCATCAGATTTGATCTTTTGTGAACGAATTTCACTTAACAATTGGATTGCTTTTTTGACAGCCAGTGCGTCAGGATTCTTGCCCAAAGCTCGGCTCAATAGCACTACGGCGTGAAAATGCTTGGCTTCGTTGCCCGTCATTGCCTTCGGCAAGTCCGTCAAGTCATTACTGCGGAATGTTCTTGCTGGCCTGATGTCTCGCCCCTCACCGGGGAATGCTGCGAATCCTTCTGCTCGTTGCAACTTTGCAGGAACGAGAATCGGAAATACTGTAACGGTATCGTTACGATCACGTTTCACAAGCATAAGCGTAATCACTAGTATCAGGCTTGTCAAGGAGGAAATGAGTTTTGAAAAACGAAAAAGAAGTTACGGCAGTCGAGGCAGCCCGCCGGCTTGGAGTGGGTCTGGATTACCTCTATTCATTGCTTTGGACGGGAAAACTTGAAGGTCACAAAGTCGGGAAGCAATGGCGCATTCCCATTGAAGCCATCGAAGCCAGGATGAAACAGAGGGGTGACTGAAAAAATGCCTGACATCATTCCAGAGTTACTCACCCTCTTGGACGTTGCAACTAAACTCCGTGTCTCCCCTCATACGGTAAGAAGCTGGATTCGCAAGGGCAAACTCCGTCCAGTGCGAATTTGCAGGCGTCTTCTCTTCGCTCCAAGTGAAATAGCACGGTTTTTATCAGAGGCCATAAGCAAGTGACTACATCTTTTTTTTGTGTTATGGCAAGTACCTCTCGCATCGAGGAAGGAAAGTGCCTCCACGTGATTCCTGAGAAGCGGGCAAAGAGAGGCTGTCACTTCTGCTCAAACGAGTGCAACCGCGAGTACAGGCGGTTGAGAAGAGCGCAATTGGCGGAACGCCGCTGCCGTCTCTGTGGACGCCCGAAGCGTCAGCCGAAGGGTAAGGAGTCAGCGGAGACGAACGGAACGAAATTAGACGCCGTGCCTAGTGAGCCAAAAGGCAAGGAATTAAATGCTTGACTACCATGCTAGAGCCATTCTTTGGACTGCCCCAAGCCTTCATTCGTTCGAGCTTCTGCCCAAAGATGAAAGAGGGTGAGATAAGGCTTTACCTCTGCTTGATGCACCGCAGCGAGCGATACTCCAGTCGTGAAGTAACGATCACCGATGATGACGTGCGGAAAGAAGTTGGAGCCGCTTCAAGAACTCTCTGCAACGCAAGAAAAAAACTTCAGGAACTCGGGCTGATTCAATACCGCAAGGTTGCAGGAAACAAGTACGTCTATGTCATTTGCAATCCTGCCACAGGCAAACCCTACCCGGAAGATCCGAAGAAGCCCATTCGATATAAGAAACGCGAAAAGCAAGAGCCAGAGAGCAGACCACAATCCCCGGTTATTGCAGAAACGGCTGCTATCGTGGAAGTCCCGAAAGCCCCGGAAGCCCCGGTTTCACAGAAGGCGGCAGAGAACAGGTTGGGTGATGACCCCTACATGACCGAGCATGGCCTTGCCGGTCTTTTTGGAAATCGCGATGGTGAAGGAAATGATGACGTACCCTTTTAAAAAGCAAGATTTGCTGCACCGATGCAGGAATTTGCTGATCTGTCCAGCAAATTTTGCAAGCGTTAAGAACGCAAATTATTGCTTTTATTTAACTTGCGCCCATCGTCTCCATTCCTAAGAAACATTCCTACTAAGAGAAATTCCTACTGCTCTTCTTCTAAAGAGAAACTCTTTCCAGAAAAGAGAGACTCTGCGCGGTCATCGGCTCACAAAGGTTTTGGCAGTCTAATTTTGGACTTCGCTTATAAGCGTTGGACGGCTCTAATAGGCGCGTAGCGTCATGGCGGGGCATTCTGAATAAGCAGTGAAACTATTTACCCCTTATATGCACGACGCTGACTTCGGCTGGTTTGCCGATGTACTTTACCAGTTCTAACCGCAAGCGTTCATTGTTCCCAAGTTCAATAAAAATTGTCTGCTCATCCTTATCCCTGACTGAGAAACGCTGAAGTGTAACGCTGGTATTTAGATTTCTTTCACCCCAGAGCTGACTGACCTTATCCTGCACGGGAGATACAGTGGCGTGATTATAAAGTTCATTGAAGACCTCACTCAGGAGCTTCGCGGCATCATCGGAGCGATAATCTCCCCGATGGCTCATGATCGCGTAGACCTTGCCTTCTCGAATCAACAACTCGTACCAATCCGAGTCCGCATCACCCTTGGCGGTAACCACCCAATCCTGGAGTGTTTCACTTCCCGTGTCGTCCTTCTTCAGGTCATACCGTTCTGCCAAACCGGCCAATACCTGCTCAGCAGGGGCATCCACCCTCACGTCATAGACCGACTTGAACTGCTGTGAGGACGGGATGTCAGCTTTGGCGCGTGTAGCTTCGTTCGCTGTTTGCGGTTCAGACAGCGGGGCTGCTGGTAAACCTGATAAAGGAAGAGGGGCCGAACCCAAGTATTCTAGTTTGACCGGCTTCCTCGATTTTTGCGTTTCGTCTCCGCTACCATTTTGGATGCGCACGTCAGATGCACTGTTGATTACAAGGGCATACTTATGGCTGACGACAAATGCAGGGCATTCGCTCCATGCCCCTCTCGCCGTCAAGATTTTTGCCTGTTCTTCCTGCGTATCTGCCTGATCTTGATGGCTGCGTGCGCGTAAGGCTCCTTGCAACGCTGCAAGCCCATGCGCTGCACGACTCGGCTTCCATGTCTGGGTGCAAGACAGGAGATATAGGGCATGGTCGTCCTTGACTATCATGTAATTCACTCTGTGATAGCTGGTGAGTGTCGTTTGCCGAGAAGGCGTGAAAGTAGTCGAACAATTTGTGTTCGTATCTGCCGTGCCAGAGATCGAACCAAAATCGCCGTAGCTGTGGAAGCTTGCAAAGTAAGATGTGGTTCCCAGACAGTTTGTGTAGGCGTGTCCCGGATGTGAAATCGTCTTGGAAATAGGAACGTATTCAGAAGCTGTTGCGACCGCTTCAACAGTCAATGGCTCGTTTTGGGCGTTAGACTGGGCGGGCAACAGGGCAGTGAGCAGCAGAATATTCAAGAGGTAATGACCCATTGCAAGAACCTTTCAACAGGAAACTAGCGGGGGAAGAACCATGCTGAACGAACATTTCCTAAGAGTCAATAAAAATGTGACTCATCGGATGTGTACGCATCGGCTACGAACGGCCAACATTGGACGGAATGCCGCTGGACATCCGTATCCGCTTTGGCCGTGCGATTCGCCGCATACGTGCGGAGCAAGAGATTAATCAGGAAGAGGCAGCAGAACGGTGCGGGCTGCATCGGACGTACTACAGCGGGATTGAACGCGGGGTTAGAAACGTCTCACTTGTGAACATTGAGAAAATTGCCAAAGGGCTGAAGGCGAGTTTGCCTGACCTATTTAGCCGCGTTTGACGGGAGTTTTGGGAATTGCGGGAGCCGTTATAAAATCCCCGCTAAACAAAAAGCCCCGATGCCAGTCGGGACTCTTGAAAGGGTTTCGCTACTCCAAGCGAATCATCGCATGGAGTGTGTCCATTGTCAAAAGCAGCTAGCGTTTCAATTTCTCAATTAACGCGTCATACCCTTGAAAACCGATTTTCTCGTGAACTGCTTGACCTTTTTTTGCTTCCTCAAACTTCGTCCGCAAAATTTCATCAAAGCGGTCACCGCCCAATTGCAGCAGTGCTTCCCGTAAAGCGAAAATCTCAGCTTGTAGGTTCGAGAGCATCTCGTAATCGGACTTCAGAAACTCGAAAGCGTTCCGCAGGAAGGCGCGTGTCTCGTCGTCGTTAACCATCCCAATATGCTAATCGAACGATCTAGGAGTCTGTCGGGAATAGAAGCAAACTTACCGTCGCGATTTGTCGAGGCACATTGATCGGGTGGAGATTTGGAAAAGATCAATTCGCCCCGGTTAGGCTCATACTCGTCAAGCGCTCAGTGCAGCCGCGAGAAAACTCTGCTTCCTATCCCTGTCTTCTGTTCTAATTTTCTTACTTACGTCATCTGGAAAACTTTTCCTGATCGAAAAAGTTTCAGTACATTGTGGCTCAGGCAGATCAGTTTCCATTCCGCCCGAACTTGGCATAGCCCTCGCAAAAGAAATCGGCGGAAGCTTCGCCACTCTTTAATTTGCCCAAACACCGGCTCCACGATGGCCTTCCGCTTTCGGTACAGCTCCTGTCCCGCTTCACTCTTCAGCTTCGCTTTCATCTGCTCCAGCAACGAAGCCGCTTCGTTTCCCGGTTCCTCCGGCTCTTCTCGGGCAGCACCCAGTCCCCCATGTTTCTGCTTCCCCGTGGCAATATATAAATCCACCCCTTGCACGCGTGGGTCTTCCATTTGCTGGTTGCTCCAATAACCGTTGTCCGCGCTGGCCGACTGCGGCTTGCTCCCTGTATTCTCTTCCACCTGGCCCAACATCGGGGCCAATTGCTGTGTGTCATTCGTGTCCTGGGTGACCTCCGCCGCCACAATGATCTGGGCTTGTCCATCCACAGCAATTTGTGCGTTGTACCCCTGCACGAAACTGCCCTTGTGGCTTCCATCGGGCATGATCCGGCTCTCCGGGTCGGTGAAGTTGCGTTGCGCTTTCGGATCCGGCTGGGCCGTAGCCGGATCCGGGACTTGGGGTTTACGCCCACCCACCTTCTTGCCGCTTTGTGCCTCTTGTTCGGCCCGCTGCGCTAATTTGGCTTCCGCCTCGGCTTTCTCTGCCTCGGCTTTTTGTTTGGCTTCGGCCTCCAGTTCCGCTTTGGCTGCCCGGATCTTCTCCAACCGGCTCTCCCGCCGTGCCAACTCCACCGGCAAGGCTTCTTCCTTCTGCCCCTTGCCGTACTTCTCATCTTCCGCTGCATCGACGGCTGCGGCTTGCTGCAACAGGGCTTCGACTTCCTCCCACAGCTTCTTTTCTTTTTCCTTCATCCGCTCGTAGCTCATGGCTTTGTGTTTACTGGCGTTAGCCTGGATCTTGCTCCCATCAATGGCTACGTGCCCCAGCTTCACCAATCCCGCCTTCTGACACAATTGCAGCACTTGCACAAACAGCCCCGCCAATGCCTCCAGATGACGTTTGCGAAATTCCGCCAGGGTGTCGTGATCGGGATGCTCATCCGCTGCCAGATAGCGAAACGCTACATCCTCGTAGGTCTTGGTCTCAATCTTCCGCGAACTGTAAATCCCCCTGCAGTAGCCATACAACAGTAACCGCACCATCAGGGCGGGAGCATACGCTGCCTGTCCACGACCGTCTTTTTCTTCATACGAACCGTAGACGGCTCTCAGATCCAAGCTTTCCACCACATCCACCAGAAAGTGCGCTAAATGTTTTTCCGGCAGCCAATCATGTAGCGAGGGCGGCAACAGCAGGTCTTGATTCAGGTGGTCGGGACGAAAGCACTTTGCCATAGCTGCATCTTACGCGCAAACAGTTCTGTGGCAAGCGACTTTGGTGATTCTGCTGTGTGTTTTTCGTCAAATCTATTCCCGACAGACTCCTAGGGGTAACCATGCGTCCCGCCGTTTGTCATATTCCACTGGTTTTCAGAACCTGAACGCACCATAGAACGTGATGCGTCGAGTTCCCGGAAAACTGGACAATACCGGGGCCGTGCTGTCAGTTACTCTGGGATCACCAAAACCGACGCCCAATCCGTTGCCGCTGAGTCCCGCATCATCAACAAACGGGTCCACGCTCTGGAAATTGGGGTGATTGAACACGTTGATCAGGGTGGCATGGAACTCAAATGACGCACGCTCGTTGATCTTGAAGCTTTTGATGATCGACGTGCTGGCGAGATTGGTCATGGCATCCTGCACCGGGTTCCGGGGCATGTTGCCGAACGGCGTGCCAAAAACGGACTGGGCCACACCGCCATTCACAATGAACCGTACCTGATCCTTGGTTGCAGCCGCCAACGCGCCGCCGGGCCCTTGGAGTGTGGTTAGGTTGATGAGCTGCGTGACTCCTGAAGGACCGAAAGCGGCTGTGCAGGCGGCCGTGGAAAGTTCATCACCGCAGAATGCGCCCACGGCCGTTGCCGGGGCACTCAGGAACGGACGTGCCGTATCGCTTCCCACAAAACCGGCGATGTAGCCCAAATCGTAATAATTCCCCGCCGCTCCTGCCAGTGCATCTGCGATTTGAAGTGGCGTGTAGCGTTGGCCGGAAGCCAGGATGTAGTTTCCTGAAAGGGCCCAGCCCCCCAGGATATGACCGAGCAGCCCGTGTTGTTCTTTGAAGAATGGTAGTTGCTCGGTGAACAGGATGCTCCATTGGTGCGGGATATCCAGGCCGGAGAATGAGTATTCACCGGACCCCTTCACCTGGTTGGCGGGGTTCTGGGCCGCGAAAATACTGTTCCCCCCGCCAAAAGTGCTGAAGATCTCGCTCACGTTGTCCATGGTCTTGCTGAAGGTGTAAGCGCTACGCACCGTTAATTGCTTGAACAGATTGTTGGCCCGGTACTCCAACTGCAAAGCGTTGTAGTTGGAATAGCCCGTATTGCTGCGAGTGCGCTCGATGCCCTGGTTGCAGTTCACGCGGCCAATAGCCACCGGGGCAAATGCCTGCCCTGCCGGACAGGGCGTAAGACCAGCGGGCACCAGATTGGGAAAGTCCGTCTTCAGGTCGCCAATAAACGGATTGCCATCCAGCGTCTGAAACAGGTTGTAGGCGTGGTTCCCGGCGTAACGAGCTTCAATGGCAGAGCTCTTGGTCAGCTCTCTCTCGAAACCCAGGCTCCAGGTGTCTACCTTGTCGGGCCCGAAGTTGGGAGTAGTCGCAGTCTGGGCAAACGTGCGCGGATCAAAGGCTCCCGGCGTCAAAGATGGAGCCAATTGGGCACGCACATTCGGACCTGTAGGGTTCGCCAAGAGTGGGTTCCCTGTTGCGCTGGCGCCGGTGAGGGTTTGCAGGAACACGAACGGCGCGGAGGTCGAGATATTGAGGTAGATGTTATAGAACGGCGGATCGTACAGCATGCGATAGCCGCCGCGAATCACCGTCTTTCCATGGCCGGTGATGAAACCGCCCCACTGCGGAGAATAGGCAAAGCCCACGCTCGGCCCAAAGCTGTTCTTGGGGGCCGGAATCTCAGGATTCGTTCGGCTTGCCAGTGACAGTGTCGAGCCTGCATTCAGCTCGCCTGCCGGAACAACGGACGACCAGAAAGCGGTCGATGGGTTGCTTTCACGCACAGTGCTGATGTCGTGGAACAGATTTTCCGGCTGGCCATAGTAAGACCAAGTAAGGCCTAACTGCAGCGTCAGGTCACGGCCAATCTTCCAATCGTCGCCGCCGTAGAAGAACGTGTCATACTCTCGGAAATCAAGTTGCGAAGGCCCGTTGGCAATGCGAATGCGATTGGGAGTATTGGCAAAATAGGCATTCCAATCTGTGAATCGGAACGAACCGTTCAGGTTAGGCAGAAAGATATTCGGCGAGCGCTGGTAAGTCCAGTTGACCCCCGCCTTCAACTGGTGCCGGCCCAGCACGTAACTCCAATTGTCCTGGGCCTGCCAGGTATTCACAATGCGTCCTTGCGGAGCAGCCGTTGACGGACCAAAGGGCAGGTTAGTGGTGGCTGAATTGAATGTTACGTTTGTCAGGGCCTGATCAATCTGGCCGTCCTTGGGAGTGGTGTTTCCAAGGCTGTTGCCGCCGAACTCCGTGTTCAAACGGCCAAAGCCAACGCGGGCCTCATTGACCATGTACGTTCCAAAATTGTGGGTCCAGCTCATAAGAATCTGCTGGTTCAGGTCCAGCACGTCTGCCGGATAGCCCGCCGCGCCCGTCCCAAACGCATCAGTATTGAATGCATCGATCCGGTTGAAGAGATAGCGCGCCGTAACCGTGTCATTACCAAATTGCAGGTCCGTCTTCGCAATCCAATCAAAACGGTGTAGTGGCGTTGCTAACGTGCGGGTAACTCCGGCAAACGTGGCCGTCGGGCACGCCGCTACAATTCCTGCAACCGGAGCGCCGCTAAGAGTCGGATTACCCCCAGAGATGCCGAAGGGACCAAATTTGGAGACCGCCGCTACTGCCTGGCTCTCGATTCCTGTCGGGAAGCAAGCGGCCAATGCTGCCAGTCCAGCAGGCGTCGGAGTCAGAGCTCCATTTTGCAACACGGTCGACCCCGAGAAAATTTCCTGATCAAAGCCGCCAAAGAAGAACGCCTTGTTCTTTACCAGCGGCCCGCCCACTGTGAACCCGCCAAACTCATCATTGATGCGTGGCGGTTGCGTCAGGCAGTTGGTCAGGCAGATCTGCGGATTCTTCTCAGCGTTAGTCAGGCTGTTCAGGATGGAGTTGTTCTCCGATGCGAAAATGCTGCCATGCACGCTGTTGGTTCCCGACTTGGTGATAATGTTGACCACCGATCCCGCGTTGCGGCCGTACTCGGGGCCAAATTGGTTTGTCACTAGGACGTACTGGTTCACAAACTCCGGGTTCCCCACAAATAGAGAGGGCCCGCCCACGCTGTTGTCGTTGTTGTTCTGGCCGTCAATCTGCTGGTCATTGTTGCGGCCGCGCATGCCGTTCGCTGAAAATCCGCCTCCACCATTGTTGTTGGAAAAGCCCGCGTCGCGCGCAGCGTTGACTCCGGGAACAAACAAAGCCAGGTTGTCTAAACCCTGATTTTCCTGCACGCCTGCGAAAGTCTGCAGCGTGGTTCCGGAAAAAGTATTGGTCACCTGGGCCTCAGAAGCCTCTACCAGTGGTGCAGTGCTGGTAACCTCCACTGTGGCGCTGGCTTCGCCAACCGCCAGCCGGATTTCTCCCAGTCCGCTGTCTGCACCTGCGGTGACTTGAATGTCATTTTGTATGGCAGTTTTAAATCCCTGCGCTGAAACCTCTACTTTGTAACTGCCCGCTGGAATCAGGTTGAAGCGAAACAGGCCGGCGCTATCGCTCTTCGTCGCCAGTACCGCGGTTGTAGACAGATTGGTCGCCCTCACTTGCGCATTCGAGACAACCGCACCCTGGGGATCAGTGACTGTCGCCGAGATCGAGCCCTTCAACACCTGGCCTTCAAGGTTCAACCCGGTGACCACTGCCAAAAAAGTGATGCAGAGAATTGCACGTAATTTATCGTTCATGGTGAATGCTCCCTGCCTAATTCTTGCCAAAAAGTGGTCGGATACAATAACCACTTGTGTTCCAATTGACATGACCACTATGATTGGGGTTGTGAGGAAAGTCGCCAACGGTTTCGCGCCCATCATTGCCCTGGATCGCCGTTCCACCAAGCCATTGCACCGGCAGATCTACGATGCTTACCGCACTACCATTGCCGGCCGTAGTCTGCGTGCCGGCGAAAAAGTGCCCTCAAGTCGTGATCTGGCACTCCAGTTGGGTATCTCCCGTGTTCCGGTTCTAAGTGCGTATGCCCAACTGTTGGCCGAAGGATATCTTGAGAGCCGTTCCGGATCGGGAACCTTTGTTTCCCACTCCATGGTTGACCAGTTGATTTTGTGCGCAAGCAATGGAAATCAAACCAAGCCTCGCTCCGGTCCCCGGCCCTTCTCGCGTCGCTCAGTTGTTCTGCCGCCGTTCAAGTTCGTGCCCTGGCTTTCAGGATGGGGCGCTTTTTGCGTGGGCCAGCTTGCCTTTGAGTGCTTTCCGTTTCAGGTGTGGTCCAGGCTGATCGCGCGGCACTCGCGCAACGTTCGCGTTAGCGCTCTGCACTTTACTGATCCCATGGGATCGGCTAATTTCCGGGAGTCCATTGCCACCTACCTGAGGACTGCCAGGGCCGTAAACTGCGAGCCCAGGCAGATTATGGTGGTGAGTGGTTCCCAGCAGGCTCTGGAAATTTCATCTCGCGTTCTGCTGGACCCGGGAGATCCGGTGTGGATTGAGGAACCAGGCTACGTCCTGGCCCGGCATGTTCTCATGCTTGGCGGCGCCCGGTTGATACCCGTGCCGGTCGATCATGAGGGATTGAACGTCACAGTCGCCATGGAACGCTGCCGCAATGCCCGCGTTGCCTACGTGACCCCTTCGCACCAGTTCCCTCTTGGAGTCACCATGAGCGCCTCGCGCCGTCTCCAGTTATTGGAATGGGCGCAAAAATATGGCGCGTGGATCATTGAGGATGACTATGACAGCGAATATCGCTACCAGGACCTGCCCATCTCCTCTTTGCAGGGCTTGGATAACAACTCGCGCGTGATCTATATCGGCACCTTCAGTAAAACATTGTTCCCCTCCCTGCGTCTCGGATACATGGTCATTCCGCCGGATTTGGTCGACCGCTTTTTGGCTGTTCGTCACGCCATGGATGTCTATCCGCCGCACCTCTATCAGGCGGTCCTGACGGATTTCATCAAAGAAGGACACTTCTCGCGTCACATCCGCAGGACCCGCATGGTCTATGCTGAAAAGAGAAACGCGTTGGTGGAGGCCATTCAGAACGAGTTCGGATCTGAGTTGCAGGTTGTAGGCTCGCAGGCCGGCATGCATGTGGTCGTCACCATGTCAAAACGACTGCGAGATCGCGACATCGCCAAACGCGCAGCCCGCGAGAACCTCTGGCTGTGGCCGCTGTCCCCGTGTTACGTGGAAAGCAACCCTCGACAGGGTTTCATTCTGGGATTCGGCAGTACCACCGCAAGAGAAATCCCCAAACGTGTGCGCCAGCTTCGCCAGATAATAGCGACGGCTTCGAGCAGTTAGAGATGTTCCAGCGAAGGTGTATACCACGGCGCGAAACCACAGCCGCACAGGCGGCGCTAAGCACCGTCTCTGTCGGCCCGGCATGTGGGAACAGTTCAGGATAGCGCGTCCAGCGCCCTGCATGTCAACGCTCCGGGTTTCGCGGGACTACGGATCGGCCGATGATTCCCCCGCTCCGCTTCGCGCGGCATAGCGCCCGCAAGCAGAAGAACGGCGCCGCAATACATCAGTGTATCCCCCATGTAATTGAGGCCGTTGTCGAGGCTGGCGCGTTCCACGACTGCGATCGGCACGTAGACGGCTAACTCCACCAGGAGCACGCTCAGGCCGATCCACGTGGCTGCTGCACGGGCCTTTTTGCCGATAAGCAACAGGATACCCGCGACTGCGTAAACCACAGCCGCCAGGTATGTCCAAATGGCGTGTCCGAAGATCCACTGGGGAGTCAGCGGTTCCAGCGGAACGCCGGGAACGTGATCGCCGTGCATGAATTGCTCGAAGCTGTAAAACAGCACAGGAATGGCAACGAAGTATCGCGCAATCGTTGCCAGGACGTGCCTGCCACGCTTGCGCCCCTGTTCGGCAAGACTCGCTGCCAGCGCCAGAGCGCCGCCGCTGAAGGATAGCTCCCGCAGCATCAACGTCAGGCCAAACCGATCTCGAAAATTGTGTGCCCAACCTGGGGCGTCCATCAATACTACGAAAAGGAAAAACGTCAAGGCGAGCAAACTCGCCGCGAGACGCGCCTGGATCTTCGTCACCAGGCTCAGCGCGGCTGCGATAAAGCAAGCGCCTACGAAGTAGGCCCAAAACAGATGCCACGGAATCCACCGCGGTACGATTGACGCGATGGCCTTCGTCAGCGTGAAGTGTTCGGTGCCGAAAGCTGCGAGTGGCGCCGCGTAGAATAGCGGCCCGAACAAAATCAACTTGTCCCAGCCTCGCGCCTTTTGCCAATCGCTACGAAAAAAGATCGTGACCAGCCCAATGGCGAGAGTCACTCCAAAGGCAAGATACGACCAGATCACCGTGCTCGGAATTGCGAAGAAAGCCATGACTGCCCACGAATTCAGTAAGTTGCCGCTCATGACCCATTCCTTTCCATCTGTCGCGTCTTACTCCAGTATCATGTCCGGGAGACCTAATCGAGTACCACTTAGGAAGGAATGACCGTTACCACTAAGAAAGGAATGAACCGGTTTTTGATTTTGTTTTTGGTTTTCCTGGTTTCCTGATTACGGCGGCTTCTCTCCGTGCCTCCGCACCGTCGTGGTGATCTTTTGATTTTGGTTATGCCCCGCTACGTCGAAAAAGTGCGTTTTACGGCCAATTTCTCAAAAAAAAGTGCTGTCACTCTGACAGCATTGTGACAGCACTTGAGAGACGTGTAACCGGCGTTCGCGGAAGGTATCGTCGGCGCCACGGGGGAGTGTGCGCGATCAGGAAACAATTGGTACCAGAGTTAGACCCATTTCTTCTAAGGTTTACCACAAAGGGAATAGCCTGTTCACGTTCTGGAGTCGCGGCTGGAATGGTGTTGGTGGCTGCCCAGTAACCTGTGACCTCGCTCTTCCCCAATGTTTATGCGGTCTGTAGCAACGTAGCAGCCGGTCAGAAGGGTTTCCCAGCGTGGTAGGAAGCTCGTCCTCTGGCCGTGGCCCGGTAGCTATTCTCCTAGCCAGTCGCCGATCGGCTGCAACCCTTCAAGATGATCGCAGATGATCTTGATCGCCGCCATCAAAGGGATGGCCAACACGAATCCCATGGCCCCCACATCCATCCCCAAATCAACAAGCCAGCGCCACTAGCGGGGCCATCGTGGCGGCCACGGTCATCGCCTTGCACGTGATGCGGAGGAAACGGGCAAAGAGGAACCGGATCAATTCCACCGAATCACCATTGAACAGCCGGGACGCCGGATTGCGACGCCATTACAGAATGAGGAACCGCAGGCGAAACCCGGCCTCCGTGCTCGTCTTCGAGCACGAGGCTGAAAATACGGTCATCCTCCTGGAAAAGCAGGCCGTACTCCTTTAGCTGGGCAATCTGCTGCGACACCATTCCTTCAGGAAAGACCCGGAACAATTCTTCCATGCGAGTCGGTTTGACCAGATGTTTCAGGATCGCCTCTCCTGTTTCTCCAATGCGGTATTCGACCACCGATCCGGAGCGCGAGTCGTAAATCGTTTGCCAGTCGCCTTTGAAGCGCAGCCGGGGCGTGAGATGGCCGGGATCACTCCATCGCTGCTGCCATTGGGCTACCTTGGCCCGGATTTTGCCGATCCATTTGGCCATGGTAATGAAGTATTCAGCCCGCAGGTTCTGATCGGCAAAGTAGTAGGCGAATTGTTTCAGGTCTGCCTTCTCAAATGGATAGATGAGCGAATAGAAGTCCAGCGGGAGAAGATTGAGCCCGTATTTTTCAGCCTGGTCGTGATAAGGGCTGAAACGGTCAAAACGCACTGGATAGGCTCCCGAGGGCGGATACAGGTGGAACAAACGAGGAATCGAATCCACATAGATGCGGTATGACTCTTCGCCTTCTCCGGGGAACCCAACCAGCAGGTTCCAATGGGGTTGAATGTCATAAAGAGCGCACAACTTCAGCAGTTTGAGGTTCTGAAAAACCGTAGTGCCCTTCTTCATCAGCTTCAACGTAGGAGTGGCCAGGGCCTCAATTCCGGGTTGAATTTGCTTGACCCCTGACTTCGCCAATACCGCCATGTCCTGTTCGCTCAAATCGGCCTTCACCTCATAGAAGATCTCCATGTCGGGAGGAGTATTCAAGAACGGAAGCACCTGCTGGAGGTAGCTCTTGGGCAAGATGTTGTCCACAGCCATCAGGCGGGAAACCTTGCCGGAATACTGGAACAACGAATTGAACAGCTCAATAGCCCACTCCGGTTTGGCAGCCCGATATCCCATAGACACGCCATTGAGGCCACAGAATGTGCAGTGCGCCCGTTCTCCCCACCAGCAGCCGCGCGAGGTTTCAAGAGTCAAAACAGGCTTAACTTCGTGGTTGGGGAAATACTCTTCCAGTCTCCGCATGAAAGCCGCGTAGTTCAACTCGACCGGTGTATCAATATCCAGCTCCTCCCCAATGGTTGCCGGGCCTGACTGAGGCGGAGGGGCTTCCTTACCGAAAACACCACGAATGGAATTGGCCTTCGATACTTCGCCCGTCAGGCAGCAGCTTACAAAGTCTGGAAAGCTCTTGAGCGCCGGACCTGAAAATACAAAATCCATCTCTTTGCATCTTTCTGCAACCACCGCTCCCATGGGAAACTCGCAATTAGCTCCTCCCATTACGGTGATCAGAGAAGCATTGCGCTGTTTAAGCTTGCGGGCGAGGGCAAAATTGGCCGTGTTTTGCATGAACATCGAGGTGAATCCCACAAGCTGCGCGTTCGCAAGGCCGTATTTTAAGATCAACTCGTCGAGCAGAGCATCCAGTCCGGGCCTTTTTTGTCGGATCAGCTTTTTCAGGAGTTCCATCTCCGCCGTCCGGGCCGGGAAATAGCGTTCGAAGTATTTTTCGGTGTTGTCGGGCAGCTCCGGAAACGCTGCTTGCCGGAACAACCAGTCTCCCAGACCGGTGTTGAGCGACTCCATTGAGGTGGCAATAAAGCCGTAGAAGTCCGTACCAAAGAACTTGGCAAAGTCGTGACTCAGATAGTGAACTTCCGTTGTAACGGCATCTTTAAACCTGGATTCCACCACCGACTTGATTTGGGTAAGCGCGATGGAGGGCAGCGCGAGGTTTGAAAACGGCATGTTAACCAGGCAAATTCTGAACACTGGCGACTCCTTCCGCTCGACATTGATCTTGTCGGCGCGTGTCCGAAAATGACGAAATAAGCTGATTACGACTTGACGTTCAGGGTAACGAAAGCCGGTATAGTTGCGACCGAGACCAGATCGTGTTCCAGGATCTCCACTTTTCCGCGCGTCTCGATTTGTTTAAATCCTGCAAACTTATAAGTTACGAACATCATTCTGTTTCTGTCATTGGAGACGAACTCCGAAAGCAGCCGGACGCCGGCTTTGCGAGCGCAATCAAGGATGTGAATGAGCATCACCATTCCCACATTCCGATTCATCACCCGGCATGACATCAACAACAGCTTGATTGTCCAAACAGAGCTGTTTTGTTCGATCAGTGCCAGGCCGATCTTGCCGTAGCTGCCAAATTTGTCTGTTAATTCGGCCATCAGCAAAAGATGATCAGGCGAGCCTAGAAATCCTTCCAGTTCCTCTTTTGCAAATGTATATCCTGTGGTGTTGAGTTGATTGGTGCGGTTGGTTAGCTCTTCTGCCCTGGCCAGGTCTTCTGGTTGCGCAGGAGAAATGGTAAAGACCATATCCAGGGTGGCCAGAAACTCATCGTGAGCTCCGGCAAACTTTTCCTCGATCTGCTTCCGCCGGATATCAGCCATGTACATCTGGCGGCGAGACCGGGACTCTGCCGTTACCACGCTGGCGGCCAGTTCCGCCATCTGCAATAACCTTGGCAATTGCTGATGATCCAGGCACAGGACCTCGGGCAGGACAGCATGCACTTCGGCCCGCTCGAATGGTTCATCGTCAATGAAGCAAAGGCTGTCCAGGCCAATGTTGAGGACCTCAGCAATTGCTTTTATGGAACCGGTCTTCGGCTCCCAATGAATTTGAGGAAATAGAAAATACTCCTCAATTCCTAGCTCCTTCAGCCTCTCCAGAGCGCTCTGCTCGTGGTTGCGGCTGGCAATGGACTGCAGAACACCGCGCGCATCCAGCGCCTGAATGATCTCCAACACGCCTTCTCGCAATTCTGGCGAGCTTTTCTCCATCAACGTGCCGTCCCACAGCGTGTTGTCCAGGTCCCACACCACGCACTTGACTGGCTTACGCTTCTCAGGAGTGTTAGACCGTACTTTCATTCCGGACGATGTTGAAACAGGGTTCATATTTTTTTGTCCGTCAAGGCGCTGGCAGCAGCAGGGCTCACAGAGAATTCCGCGCGCGCGTTTTGCGCAATCGTGATCTCCTGTAGCTCGTTGCTGCCCTCTATGATTTCCATCAGTTTGGCATCGCGAAACAGGCGCTCCGGGGCATATTCATTGATGCATCCGACCGCCCCGTGTAATTGCACTGCATCCCGGGCAGCTTTCGCCGCTGTCTTACAGGCAAAATATTTTGCCGCAGAGGTCTCAACCACGGATGCAGGATCGCCTGCATCCTTGAGTCTTCCCGCGTTCCAGCACAGCAGGCGTGCTGCCTTGGTTTCCACAATCATCTGGGTAATCATGCGTTGCACCAGTTGATGGTCCTTCAGCAGCGCGCCGAACTGCTTTCGCCGGCCGGTATATTCAACACAAGCCTCCACGCAGGCCTGCGCAATCCCTACGCACCCCCACGCCACGCTATAGCGGCCGCAATCCAGGGCCGAAGAGGCAATATGGGAAAGACCGAATCCAGGCGCTCCCACAAGATTGCCCCGAGGAACGCGACAGTGATCAAGGTGAAGCTCTCCCATCATGGAGGCTCTTGTGCCTAGCAACCCGCGCACCGGAGATATGGTCAGCCCCGGTGCGTTTCTCTCGACCAGAAAGGCACAAGCCCCTTGACTGCCTTTGGCGAATATCAGGAAAAGTCCGGCAACCTGGGCCAGGGAGATCCATTTCTTGTGCCCCGTGAGCACAAAATCATCTCCTGCCGTCACGGCCTGCGTCTCTATTGCTCGCGCATCGCTTCCCGCCTCTGCCTCAGTCAGCGCAAAGGCCCCGATCACTTCACCTCGTTCCAGTTGCGATAGCCATGCCCCCTTCAGTTCTTTTGAGCCCCACCTCAGTATGCTCAGCGCAACCATGCTGTGGACCGTGAGCAGCGTGCGCAGAGAAGAGCATCCCCTTCCCAATTCTTCATTCAGCAGGCCGAATTCAATCATGTCCAGACCGCCGCTTACATGCCCTTGCCCAACCACTGCGCCCAGATATCCTTTGCTGGCTGTCAGGGCAATCACATCTCGAGGCAGGCACTCCTGGCGGTCCCAGAGGTTGGCAAAAGGCGCAACACTTGTATCTGCGAAATCGCGGAATTCGGCGCGTCGTTGTTGTTGGTGGTCAGTGAGTTCCATTTTTGCCAGCCGAATTCGTTTTTTGCTGGACTAGGGCGGCCATGGCCGTGATCGTCTGAAAGTTGTGCAGCTCCAGATCTTCGTTTCCAATCGAAATGCTGAACTTTTTCTCCAGAAACAAAACCAGTTGCATGGCGAACATGGAGCTTACAAAACCTCCGGCGAAAATCTGGTCCTCATCTTGCAGCTTGCGCCCGCCCAAGTGGCGCGCCAGAAAATCTCTCAATTCTTCCTTCGTCTGCTCCATGGACTCTCTATCTGTTCCTTTCAATCAGAATAGTTATAGAAACCACGCCCGTTTTTGCGTCCGTGCAGCCCTGCATCAACCATCTGCCGTAATAATGGACATGGACGAAACTTGCCGTCTTTGAATTCTTCGTAGAGGACCTCAATCGAGAACAGGATGGTGTCCAGCCCGATCAGGTCTGCAGTTTCAAGTGGCCCCATTTTGTGGCCAAAGCAATTCTTAAAAATGGCGTCTATGTCCTCTGCTGTGGCGACTCGTTCATGCAGCAGGAAGATGGCTTCATTGATAGTCAGCATGAGAACGCGATTCGATACAAAACCAGGTGAGTCGCTCACTACGATGGCAGTCTTCCCCATGAGGGCCAGCAGCCGCTTTGCCGTCTGCAGTGTCTCCTCGCTGGTGTGGAATCCGCGAATGACTTCAACCGTTGTTTTCAATGGGACTGGGTTCATGAAGTGCATGCCCAGCACCTGGTTCGGACGGCGAGTCATGGCTGCTATGCGGGTAATCGGGATAGCTGACGTGTTGGCGGCAAAGACGCAATGGGCAGGGCAGGCTGCCTCCATCTGTGAATAGGACCGTGACTTGATGTCAACTTTCTCGGTCACATTCTCAATCACGAAATCAGTTTCGCGCAGGACCCCATAGTCAGTGGACACCTCGATTCGCGCAAGGGTCTCCTGCACATTCACCGAGGACTCTTTCTGAAACAGGCGTTGGAACCGAAGGTTGTCTTTAACTTTGCCCATGGCCCCAGCCAGAATTGCATCGGAAGTGTCCACCAGCAGAGTGCGCAGGCCCGCCTGAGCCAGAGCTTGGGCTAGTCCGGTACCCATTACGCCCGCGCCAACCACTCCGATAGTGCTCAGCGGTGTTGCACCGTCGGCAAGTTCCGCAGTGGATTCAGAAGCGTTGTTGCCTGATAGCATAGGGGTCCTCCTTTCAATGACGGACAACAGAGAGTCAGGCCAGGAGAAGAACTACTGACAGAAAGGATGGTGTCCATTATAAGCAGAATTTAATGTAGGAATTCGGCCCCAATAAGGAAAATTAGATGGTGTTGGCAGAGGCGCGGTCCCAACATTCGGAGCCATATCTTCCCACGCATGAAGGCGCTCGCAGGTGGTGAACGACGTGCAACAGGATCACACACTGTCTGAACTCTGATAAACCTGCGCCTGGATTTCAGCGCATGCGTCCTTAAACAGGTTGCGTACTGCTTGCACCCCGTCCTGCGCCTCATGGAGGGTGATGCCGGGCACTGAGAATACAAAGAACACCAGGTCTTTGGTGCTGTTTTTAAGACGTGTGCGGTAGTCCGGTCCCTGGAGGAGAGCGGCAATAATGCCTTCGGAGTCTCTGAGGAGAATTTCATCCTTGCGGCACTGCACCTCCGTCCGCATGCCTCGGAAGATTTCTCCCTCCGCCGCCAGATCGCACAGCAGTTCGCCCTTGATGGCGCCCGCATCCTGGGCTCCCATCAGCAAACCAGTGTTCATTTCCAACAACAGGAGGGCCTGCACCAGGGGGCTGCCGCCCGGCGTTCCCCTGCTGCGCATGGCTTCAAACTGACCGGCAAGAGGAGAGCGTAAATTGTTGGCCGCGAAAAAAGATTCAAAAGCCTTCATGCGGCGTGTGAGGTCCGGGTGATTTCCTTCTGCTTGACGAAGAACGGCCCTTCCCAGCGAATCAACCGCCATTTGCAGAGAACCGCTCTCCACTCCGCGAATGGTTACAATGCCGAGCACCACGTTCCACGGTAGGCCCCGGATTGATGCGCTGTATCTGGCCTGCACCTTCTCCTCTAGCTGCTGACTGCCCGCCGCAGCCACAGGCTTTCGGCAGGAGCAATTCGCGTTCCCGGCTGCGCCCGGAAGATTTCCTCAATCCTGGAAGATCCGCCGAAGATTTCCTCAATCAGGGCGAAGTCAGGTTCAGTGTCAGCAAACAGGCTCTGGCGGAAGAACTTTTGCAAGTAAGAAGCACCCGCGGTTCCCCCTGTCCCCAGCACTTCCGGAGGCAGATACCGAAGTGCAAAACTCAGATGCAGTCCGCGCCAGGACAACAAGTGCCTATCCAGCAAGCGCGCCAAATCCATTACATGGTTCTGCAAGCCATTTTGCGGCAGCAGCGAATTGAGCAAAGACCGTAGAGAGGCAAATTCACGGCTGGAGAACTGCAGCAGACTGCGCAGGTGCGGTACCCGCTGAAATACGCTGACCTTCTCCGGGTTCAGGCCAAACAAGGCAATATCCAACCGCTGGTAGTTGAAGGATTGCACGGCGCTCGCCTGCCCTGTAACTTCACGGAAGTCCAGAAAGTGTTCCGGCGGCATGGACTGCAGGACCCGAAAAGACTCATGCAGCATGGAGGCAAAGGCAGTGGCCTGATCCAGGAAACAGATTGCCGCTTCCAGCAACCCTCTTTCCATCGCTTCGCCTGCCTGGCGCACGGCCAGATACATTGCCCTAAAACACAGCTCGTCCTCGGCAATCGTCCTGAGAAAAAGAACTTCATCGTGCGAGCAAGAGCTGGGGATGCAGGTAAACTGCACCATTGCGTTCAGGGGCGGTTCTTCTTTGCAGTACGCTTCCAAGGTCGCGTAGATGCGCAGCGCGGGGGCATCAATCGAGGGAGCAGCGATATGCAACTTGTCCGCCAGGGCCTGAAGAGCCTGAAACTGGCGCTGCAACAACTTGAGCCGGCGCGAGATCACGTCCACATCGAGCTTCTGCCTGGACCAGGGCTCGATTCCTACCAGGCTGTGGGATTCAAAACGCGTGAGGTCGAGCATCAGTCCGCGCAGGCCCTCGACACACAACACCTTCTGCATATCCAGGTCCAACCGGCCGCCGTCAATGTATTCGTCCAGGACATTCACTCCGGTGTAGGAGTAGTAGTGGGGTATGGGATCAGCGCGAAGTGCGGCCAGCGGTGCGGTAATCGCTTCCAGCATTCGAGCGAGGGGAACGTCCTGAGCAGAAAGACCGGAGTTGGCCAGCAATTCGGCAACACGGTCATGTTCCTCGGCATAGCGGGCAATGCTGGAGGGGGAGAGGCCTGATCGGCCCAGCTCTCGTTGTTCGCGCAGAAAATCAGCGGTATTCCAATTCCGCAGCCATTCGCGAATGTTGCGATCGGTCATTTGTCTTTATCCTTTTGTCTTTCTATCTTTCATTTTCATAGAGCCAGGCCCAGCCTTTCCCTGACCAGCGCCAGGGTTGCACTTGCTTCCATTGAAACCACCTGGGCGCCTTTGCGCAACAGATCGCGGAGGTCGTCCGGCCGTTTCTTCCAGTCCTGAAAAAGCTCCAACGGCCCGGAGAAGCGCTCGGCAATGGCGATTGCCAACTCACTTTTTGCGTCTTCGTAACCGATCTCACCTTTGATATAACGATTGCGCATCGCCTCGATGCGATCGGGCGAAGCCACCAGAGCATAGAGCCGGAAGACAGTACAGGCATCCGGGTTCTTGGGCTCCCGCACGCCGCGCGAATCGGTTTGGATCTGCTGTACGCGCTGGCGCAGTTCGCGCAGCCCAAGGAACATGGAAATGTGGTTTTTGCGCTCGGCGTCCATTTTCAAGCCATCTGTGCCCGGCACGTTTCCACCGCGCACCACGACCCCGGGAACCGGAAACAGCGGCCGGTCCAGCATGCGGTTGGCAGCGCGGGCAATCTGGCGGACCTTGCGCGAGTTGGGAACTTGATCGCGAGGCACCACGATTTTTGTTCCGCGAAGGGAGAGCACGTCGGCCGCCATCAGAACCGGGTACAAGATGGCGCCGATGTTGTTTTTGTTGAGTGCGGCGCTGTGCGGGGCCGGGTTGCGCAGCAAAAGAGATTCCGGAGTCATGCAACTCAGCAACCAGGCCATCTCGCCCAGACCAGCAACGTGAGATTGGGCAAACAGGATGGTTTTATAGGGATTGACTCCCAGGGCTAGCAGGGCAGCGGCGGTGCTCAGGGTTGCCTGCTGCAGGTTGTGCCCGCCGAACCACATTGTGGTTGCGTGCCAATCAGCGATCAAGCAGTAATTGCCGCCAGGATGGCGGTTTTGTTCGCTGACAATATGCTGGAGCACTCCGAAATAAAGAGCGAGATGCGGTTCCAGCGTCGGACGAAACCCGCTGATCACACGCGGCTCATAGCGCAGCTCGACCGGATAGGGTTGGGCGGCCCCGGCAATGGACGGCCTGTTCAAAATGCAGCCTCCATCAGTTCTCTCTTGCCTCATCCAGGAAGCGCTGTAACTCGGCGCCGGTCAAGCGAACATGGGGTTCAAGATTCATCTGCACGTGGTCGCCGGGAACGAAGCGGACTTTGACTGGCTGCGTGCAATATGCCTGCCAGCCGTAAGTGGGATCATCACTAAGCTCTCCCGCAGTCTCTTTCATATTGGACGACGTGTCCTGGGCGCGCACGATCGCTACTTCGCCGTCATAGGTCCGCGGCACGTATTTCTCAAGAGCATTGAGGTTCTTCACAAACGCCATGAGAGCGATGCGAAAAGCAGAAGAACTGGAGTTGGCGGAAATGAGTTGCTGTTGCTGAAGCTGGTGAAAGACAGAATGAATCTGCTCTTCCGGTTTCAGTACGTCCAAATCCGCAAGGCTGAGTTGACATTGCTTCCTATAGCCGGAAGCGATGATCGAAGCCAGCGTGGCCAGCTCAACCGCCAGAGGGGAGTGTCCCTCCTGGCCTGTCATATGGGGAATGACCCGCGCCGGCGTATCCAGCATGGCTATCAGCGAGACCGGCCGGTTCTGCGCTCTTAGCTGAACGCCCATTTCAAATGCCACCGTGCCACCCATGGAAGAACCACCAAGGAGATATGGACCATCAGGGCAGACAGTCTTGATGGCTTCAATATAGCGAGCAGCCATGTCTTCAATGCGAAGAGGCTTCTGCTCGTCCTCATCGCTGGAATCAAGATTCTGGAGCGCATACACCGGCTGCTCTGCCCGGAGATATTTCGCCAGATCATGGTAGGCAATTACACCGCCGCCGACCGGATGAGCAAGAAACAGCGGCGGGTTCGTTCCTGCAGTTCGAATAGGCGCCAGAACCGAGGCCGGAACGCCGCCGGCATCCGGCTGGTTCCGGAGTTCTGCGTTCCTCTTTTTGATCTCGCGAGCGAGCAGTTTCAGCTTTTCGGGTGAAAGCCCGGCCAGACGGGTAGTCATGTCTGTCATGAAACCTCCTGCTTATCCGGCGCAGAATCTACACCGCCGATCAGTTCTTCCAGGGTTTCCGGGTCAATATTTTCGGTAAGCCGGCGGAGGATCAACTGAGCGAGACCGGCTATGGTGGACGCCTGGTACAGACCGGCAACAGTAATTTCGATTTCAAACAGGCCGCGGATACAGCCGACCAATTGGAGTGCAAGCAGAGAGTGGCCGCCCAGCGCGATGAAGCTGTCATTGATGCCCAGCGCATCAATACCGAGGATATCTTGCCAGGCTCCGGCAATGGCAAGCTCCAGTTCGCTTCGCGGCGCGACATACGGTACGGGTAAGTTAGGCCGTGGATGCACTGCGCTGATCGCTTCTCCTGATTGCCTGGCGCTGGAGGAGTCCGGCTGCGATTCCGCATGGGATGCGTGAACACCGTCCTGGCCTGCTGCAACGAACTCCTGGGGGCGCAGAGCGCTTTTCAGTTGGTAGTGCTGCCGCTCGAAGGGATAGGTGGGCAGAGGAATGCGATGCCGAAGTTTCCCGTGGTGAAATGCTTTCCAGTCCATCCGCAGCCCCTCGAGCCAAAGCTGGGCAACAGTAGTCAGAATGAATTCCAAATCGCCTTGCGGATCATTCTTGGGGTGCGGGAGGGATGGCAGAATCACATGCTGCGCGCCTCGGGCCGGATATTGCGTAATCAGGTTGCCCAGGCTGCGCGCGGGACCGGCCTCCAGAAAAATGCGTTCAGGGTCACGCAGCAACTCCGCGACACCGTTGGCAAAGCGCACGGTCTGCCGCATGTGCCTGACCCAGTACTCAGGGTCGGTTACCTCAGAGGTTACCCACGTTCCGGACAAATTTGAAATGTATGGAACAACAGGCACATGAAGCTTCGCTTTTTGCACTTCACTGCGAAACAAGGGGAGAATCGGGTCCATCATGGGTGAGTGACCCGCATGCGAGATATGGAGACGGCGATGCAGGACACCTCGCTCCGTGAGCACGCGCTCCAACTCCGTCATGGCTTCTTCATTGCTGGAAACCACGCATGCCGACGGGCTGTTGACCGCAGCCAGGGAGATTCCATCAACGGAGTCCAGCAGCGAAACCAATTGCGCTTCAGGAAGCAATACTCCCGTCATACAGCCGGCGGGCATCTGCTGCATAAGGCGCCCGCGCGCGGACACCAGGCGCAAAGCATCTTCCAAAGAAAATACTTCGGCAATGCAGGCAGCCGCATATTCTCCGGTGCTGTGGCCGATCACTGCTGCAGGCCGGACACCCCAGTGCAGCCACAGTTTTGCGACCGCATACTCAATCGTAAACAGCATGGGGTTGGTGTACCTGATCTGATCCAGCAATGCGGCGGCGCTAGCGGCATTCTCGGCCGTGGGATAAAGAATTTCGCGCAGATCCAATCCAAGTTCCGGCTTGAGGATTTCCGCACAGCGGTCCACCTGCCCACGGAAGACACGCTCGTGTGAATACAATTCCTTCCCCATGTTGATGTACTGGCATCCCTGGCCAGGAAAAAGGAAGGTAACCGGCCCTGGTTCTTTTTCACGATGGCCCACCAGCAACCTGCCGGGTGCAGCCGTTTCCAACGCAGCTACCGCATCCTCACGGTCGCGGCAGACCAGCATGCGCCGATGTGGAAATAGCCGTCGCCCAATTTGAAGCGTATAGCCAACATCGGACAGTGAATCTGCCGCATGCGTTTTGAGATGATCGAGCAGATTGGCGCTCATCCTCTCTGCTGCAGGGGCGGTCCTGGCCGACCACACCAGCAAGTTCCATTGAGCAGCAGGCGACGGCTCCTGCTCGGGCGCTTCTTCCAGAATCACGTGCGCATTGGTGCCCCCGAGCCCGAACGAGCTGACGCCGGCGCGGCGCGCCGAGCCGTCACGCGTCCATTGCTTGAGCTCGGTATTCACATAAAACGGGCTGGCGGCCAGTTCGAGGGCGGGATTCGGCTTGCGAAAATGAAGACTGGCAGGAATTAACTTGTTCTCCAGGGAAAGTACGGCCTTAGTGAATCCGGCGACACCGGCAGCCGTATCGGTGTGGCCTATATTGGTCTTGACAGAGCCAACGGCGCAAAAATTCCTTTTCTGCGTGTAAGCACGGAAAGACTTGGTGAGCGCGGCAATTTCGATAGGATCTCCCACAGGAGTCGCAGTGCCATGACACTCAACAAAGCTTATGGTTTCCGGATTGATCCCAGCCGTGGCGATGGCGTCAGAGATGACGGCCACTTGTCCATTCACTCCCGGAGCGGAGAAACCTATACGTGAGGAACCATCGTTGTTCACGCCTGTACCAAGAACAACAGCATGGATGGCGTCATGGTCCGCCAACGCATCCTCCAGGCGCTTTAACACCACTACTCCAGCGCCCGCCCCACCGCTGATGCCGCGGGCATCAGCATCAAAGGTCCGGCAATGGCCGTCGGGCGAATGAATTCCTCCTTCCTGATAGAAGTAGCCTTGCCGTCCTCGCGTAGTCAGTGTCACTCCGCCGCCCAGAGCTATGTCCGATTGATAATTCAAGAGGCTCTGGCACGCCATTACAATGCTCACCAGTGAAGTGGAGCAGGCGGTTTGCACGGTGATGCAAGGGCCTCGCAAATTCAACTTGTAACCAACGCGGGTGGCCAGAAAATCCCTGTCTGCGCAGGTAAAAAGCGTGAAGGTGTCCGTGAGCTTTTGAATTCCGGGAATGGACATCAACTCAAACAAGTATTGCGTGGCGCCCGATCCGGCAAACAACCCGATGCGTCCGGGATAAGTCGAGGCGTCGTACCCTGCGTGCTCCAGCGCTTCCCAGGCACACTCCAGAAAAACCCGATGCTGCGGATCAATAAACTCAGCTTCGCGCGGCGTGTATCCGAAGAAAGAGGCATCAAAGAGAAACGTGCCCGGGCAGACCCCAACACCTCTTACATAGTCAGGGCGGGAAAGCGATTCAGGACGCACGCCAGCTTCGAGTAATTCCTCGTCAGTGAAGAAAGTGATGCATTCTTTTCCTTCCTTGAGGTTCTGCCAGAACTGCTCGACATTCCAGGCGTTCGGATAACGGCCAGCCATCCCGATGACGGCGATTCGTCCGAGCGAGTCTGCGGCCGAAATTTCGGTCATTGAAACTCCAATTGATAGCCGATGATTGCTACTCCGTCAAATGCGCCTCTGTCCTTGCCGTATGCATCTTTCTTAGCTTTTGAACGGCAGTCTTTTGCCTGCCTGCCCGTTCGAGCGTGCCTTGGGACTTTCCGCTGAAGTTGTAACCCGCCTGAAGAAAACGGGAGAGTGAATCAATGGTAGGAAACTGGAGGAGATGGAGGAGTTCAATATCGAGCGAAAGCACGGCACGCAACTTCTGGTGAAGGCGCATGATCAGGAGGGAATGTCCGCCGCGATCAAAAAAGTTGTCATGCACTCCCACTTGATCCAGGCCCAGCACTTCTTGCCAGCTTGCCGCGATCATTTGCTCCAATTCGGTGCGCGGCGGCACATACTGCCCAGTCACACGCTCCTCTCCCAAGGCCGACAACGCAGCCCGATTCACCTCGCCCCTTGAATTTCGCGGCAATTCCTGCAATGTGATGAACACTTTGGGCATCATGAAAGGAAGCAGCTTGCCGTCGAGATAGGCACGCAGTTCGTTTTGATCCAGCCGTCTGCCTTCGTGGGTCACAACGTAGGCCACCGGGGGTCCGCTCCCATTTCCGTCGGAACGTGTTACTACCGCCGCCTGCTGCACACTCTTGTGGCTTGCCAGGATGGCTTCGATTTCTCCCAGCTCTACACGGAATCCTTCGATCTCCACCTGGTCATCAAGTCTGCCCAAAAGCTCAATAGCCCCATCTTCTCTATATCGAGCGCGCTCCCCGCTCCACCACATGCGCGCGCCCGCTTCCAACACAAAAGAATCGGGAAGAAACTTCGCCGCTGTCAGCGACGGCTGTCTTGCATAACCGCGAGCCAAACCAGGTCCGCCTATCCACAGTTCTCCCGGTACCCCGATAGCAACGCGCTGAAGCTGCGGATCGAGCACATAGATTTCTGCGTTGCCGCCCGGCCTGACAATAGTTCGCGATCCTTCGGCAACCATCGTAACCAAAGCCGAGGTCGCAACCAGGAAGGAACTGGAAGTCAAATGCGGCCAGATGCCCGGCCAGCCGCTATCTGCAACACCACTACCGTGGTCCGCATGCCTGGAAACGAAATTCATCAACCCACTCTGCTCGATCATCATGCCTTTAGTAGAGGTATAGATCACGCAAGCAAGACTGTGCGGATCGGACGCGGCTTTCAGGTTGGCTGCGCTCTGCTGCGCGATCCATTGCCAATCCGAATCGAGGCACACCGCCCGGACACCGGTTTCCGGCAAGCCTTTGCGCAGATCTTCCAGAGTCAGCAGGATGGTGATACCTGCGGTGTCAATGATGGATTGCAACCGCTCTCGGGGATTCAGGACATCCAGAGGCACATAGGCGCCGCCGGCTTTCAGGATTCCCAGAATGGCCGCCACCATCTCATGCGAAGGCGGCATGAAAATCCCCACCAGCGACTCCTGCGCAACTCCCAGGTGCCTGAGATAGTGTCCAACCTGGTTGGCCCGCCGGTTCAACTCCGCGCAACTCAATTGCACTTGGCCAAAGACTACAGCCGGTTCCTGTGGCCGGCTCTCTGCCTGCGCCTCAAAAATCTCGATGATGTTTGTCTCGGGAAGAGAAGCATGGCTGGCGCAGGTCCGGGCAGGCACAACCTTCTCCCCCGATTCGCCCATCATGGGGAGCGCCCAAATCTGCTGCTCGGCATCCACGACGATTCCTTCAAGCAGGCGCTCATACTGCTCCAGCATCCGCCGGATGCTCTCGCCTTCGAACAGGTCCGTGCTGTAGTTGAGCGAAACTGTTGCACCCTGTCTGGCTTCTTCTACAAGCATGACAAGGTCACACTTGGATGTGTCAAGGTCCACGCCGATCTCGCTTACCTCCAATGCGCCTAACTCCAATCCGTACGTGGGGGCGCCGCGCATTGTGAACATCACTTGAAACAATGGAGTTCGACTAACGTCCCGGTCCGGCGCCAGTTCTTCCACCAGCTTTTCAAACGGCAGATCCTGATGGGCGTATGCTCCCAGAGCGGACTCCCGTACGCGCCGCAATAGTTCGCGAAAACCTATCTTTCCCCGCAGGTTTGCGCGCACCACCAGCGTGTTCATAAAAAAGCCTATCAACCCTTCCGTTTCCATGTGCCTGCGGTTTGCCAGAACCGTGCCTATGGCAAAGTCCTCCTGACCGGTGTATCTCATCAGGAGCACCTGGTACGCCGCCAGCAGCGTCATAAATAAGGTTGCGCTCTCCCGCCGCCCCAACGCGTTCAGACTCTTCACTAAATCCGCTCCCAGCATTCGCCGCTCAATGCGCCCGCGGAAACTCGGTGTCGCTGGCCGCGCCCGATCAGTTTGCAGTTCCAGCACTTCCGGCATCCCCGCCAACTGCCTTTTCCAATACTGCATTTGCTGTTCCAACTTCTCCCCTCGCAGCATTTCCCTCTGCCACAGCGCATAGTCCTCATACTGCGCCGGCAGTTCCTTCAGCGGCGACTGCTCCCCTTTCCCGTATGCCTCATACAACGCCCCCAACTCCTGCCATAACACTCCAAACGACCAGTCATCACACACAATGTGGTGCAGCGTCAGCCCCAGAATGTGCTCCCGTTCTCCCATCCGCACCACCACTCCGCGCAACAAGGGATCATGGCCCAAATCAAATGGCCTTCCCCCCTCCTCCGCCAGGATTTTCCTGGCCTGCGTCTTTCTCTCATTCCCCTCCAGGTCTCTCAGATCCACCAACGGCAATCGGAGATCGAGCCGATCCTCAACCACTTTCTGCCTGGGTTCTCCGTCCTCTCCCAGGACAAAGCATGTCCGGAGGATTTCGTGACGCCGCATGACTTCCTGCAGGCTGCGTATCAGAGTGGGGACATCCAAGTCACCTTTCAGTTCCCAGGCCAATGGCACGTTATAAAAGTCGCTGTTGGGCTGGAGCCGGTCCAGGAACCAAAGCTGCTCTTGCGGGTAGGAGAGTGGAAATAGAGAAGGCCTTGGCCCGGAGGTGGCTCTCATTGGTTTTGAGGCTTCCAGGCGTATGCCTTGATCGTTGTCCGCCCACGCTGGCTTTTTTCCGGGTAGCTCTTCACCGCGCAGCCCGGCCTCTATCACCTCTGCCAGTTGAGCAATCGTAGATGACTCGAACACGACTCGCACCGGAACATCAATTCCAAATGCGTTCCGCATCCGGGCCACCATTAAGGTCGCCAGCAGCGAGTGTCCGCCCAGATCGAAGAAGTCATCGTGAACCCCAGTTCGCGTGATACCCAGTAGCTCTGCCCAAATCTCTGCAAGCAGATCTTCAACCGCAGTGCGAGGAGCCACGTGCTGCTCCGCCGTACGTTCCGGCCGCGCCACCTTAGCCTCCTGGAGTGCCATGCGGTCCACCTTGCCATTGGTATTGAGCGGCAGCTCCGCCAGCTTCACATAGTCACTCGGCACCATATACTCCGGCAGTTCGGCTTTCAGGCAGTTCTTTAACTGGTCAGCATTGACTTCGCCGCATACATACGCCACCAACTGCTGACCGCTGCCGACGATCTTCATTACCACGGCACAGTCGCGCACTCCACCGTGCTGCCGTAGCGCCGTCTCAATCTCTCCCAGCTCCACGCGAAAGCCTCGTATTTTGATCTGATTGTCGGCCCGGCCGAAGAATTCCAGTTTGCCATCTGGCATCCAGCGCGCCAGGTCGCCACTGCAATACATCCGTTCTCCCGACTGGCCATGGGGGTTGGGGAGAAACCTCTCCCCTGTTAATTCCGGCCTTTCCCAATAACCCCGCGCCACTCCTTCTCCGCCAATGTACAGCTCGCCCATCACGCCCACTGGGACAAGGTTCATTTCTCGGTCCAGCACATAAGCCTGGGTGTTTGCGACCGGCTGGCCAATGGGTACGCTAGTTGCGTCCTTCGCCACTTCTCGTACAACGTACCACGTACTGAAAGTCGTACACTCAGCCGGGCCGTAAGCATTCATCAGGCACTCTGGCGCCCCATGGGCGAGGACCGCAGCCGCTGCTCCAGGATGTACGGCTTCCCCTCCGAATAGCAGGTATTTCACCGAGTTAAAGATGGCTGGATTTTGCTTTGCCACCTCATTGAACAGGGCGGTAGCCAGGAACATCACTTGCACGCCCTGGTGTTCGATCTCCGCCTCAAACTTGTTAACGTCCAGCAGCACTTCATTGACGATGATCACCAGGCGACAGCCGTTCAACAGCGCTCCCCATATCTCAAATGTTGCCGGATCAAAAGACATATTCGCAGTCTGCGCCACTACCTCGTCACCCTGGAAGTGGATGTAGTTGGTGTCACGCAGCAACCGGACCATGCTGCGCTGGGTCACCGCTACCCCTTTCGGCTGTCCCGTCGAACCCGAGGTATAGATCACATACGCCAGATTCTCCGGTTCCACTTCCTCGGCCAAATCCTGGTCGCTTTGCTGCCCGATCTCCTCCCAATCGCCATCCAGGCAAACCACCGGGGCTTCCATCGCCGACAACCGATGTGCCAGTCGCTTCTGCGTCAGCAAAACTCCGATGTCCGAGTCTTCCACCATGAAGCGCAGCCGTTCCTGCGGGTAGGCAGGATCGATCGGCACATAGGCTCCTCCAGCTTTGAGGATGCCCACCATCCCCAGCACCATTTCTACAGAACGCTCCACGCTGATGCCCACCAGTTTGTCCCGCCCTACGCCCAGCTTCCGTAAGTAGCGCCCAAGCTGGTTGGAGCGCCGGTCCAACTCGATATAGCTGAGTTGCTCTTTGCCGCAGACCACAGCCAGTTCTTCTCCGCGACGCCGGACCTGCTCGGCAAACAGTTCCATCATGGTCTTGTTCCGCGGATACTCTGTACGTGTCTGGTTCCACTCCACCAGAATCTGTTGGCTCTCGTTTTCAGTTAACATCGCCATGTCCTGGATGCGATTCTCAGGTCCAGCCACGGCCGCTGCCAGCAACCGCTCGTAGTGCCCCAGCATTCGCCGCACCATCTCCGCCACAAACAAATCTGTGCTGTAGTTCAAGCTCATGATCAGCTCTTGCGGGCGTTCTTCCACCAGAAGAACCAGGTCACACTTGGACGAGCTGACCTCTACCTCTACAGGATTCAACTCCAGGCCGCCAAAGTCTGATTTCGACATGGATGCTTTCCGCAAGGTGAACATCACCTGAAACACCGGCGACCGGCTCAGGTCACGCTCCGGAGCCAGTTCCTCTACCAGCCGCTCGAACGGCAAGTTCTGATTCGCATAGCCGCTCAACGCTGCGTCCCGAACCCGCCTCAACACTTCGCGAAACGTCGGCGCCCCACTCAGGTTCGCGCGCATGACCAGCGTGTTCAGAAAAAATCCGATCAGCCCTTCCGTCTCTGCTCGGTTACGATTAGCAACCGCCGTCCCTACTCCGAAATCTTCCTGCCCGGTGTACCTCATCAGCAGAACTTGGTACGCCGCCATCAGGGTCATAAATAAGCTCGCGTTCTCCCGCCTCCCCACTCCGTTCAATCCTGCAAGCAATTCCCCACCCACCTTCCGCCGCTCGATCCGCCCGCGGAAGCTTTGCGCCGCCGGTCGTGGCCGGTCCGTCGGCAACTTCAGGACTTCCGGCATCCCCGCCAACTGCTTCTTCCAGTACTCCATTTGCTGCGCGTATTTCTCTCCCTGCAGCCCTTCCCTCTGCTCTAGCGCATAGTCCGCATACTGCGCCGGCAGCTCTGGCAGCGGCGACTCTTCTCCTTTGCCATACGCCTCGTACAACACCCCCAACTCCCGCCACAGCACTCCAAACGACCAGTGGTCACACACAATGTGGTGCAGTGTCAGCCCCAGAATGTGCTCCCGCTCTCCCATCCGCACCACCACTCCGCGCAACAATGGGGCATGACCTAAATCAAAGGGCTTTGCCCCCTCCTCCGCCAGGACCTTTCTGGCTTGTATTTGTTTCTCGCTGTCCTCCAGGTCTGTCAAATCTACCAACGCCAGGTGCAGATCGAGTTCCTCCTCAACCACTTTCTGCCTGGGCTCTTCATTCTCGGCCAGGACAAAACATGTGCGCAGGATTTCGTGTCGCCGCATGACTTCCCGCAAGCTGCGCTCCAGCGTGGCAACATCCAGTTCGCCCTTGAGTTCCCAAGCCAGGGCCACGTTGTAGAAGTCGCTGCCGGGCTGGAGCCGGTCCAAAAACCAAAGTTGCTCCTGCGGGTATGAGAGTTGAAAGAGGGAGGGCCTTGGCCTGGACCTCTCACGCGCTGATATTTCGGCTTGATCTCCTCCCGGCAGTTTCTTTCCGCATAGTTCTTCATCTCGGAATCCAGCTTCAATCACCTCTCCCAGTTGGGCAATCGTAGGCGACTCGAACACAGCTCGTACCGGAACCTCTACTCCAAATGCGTTCTGCATCCTGGTCACCATCAAGGTTGCCAGAAGCGAATGTCCGCCCAGATCGAAGAAGTTATCGTGTATGCCGGTCCGTATGACTTCCAGTACCTCTGCCCAAATCCGTGCAAGCTGTTCCTCAACCGCAGTACGGGGAGCCACGTAGTGGCCTGCTATTTCCGGCTGCGCCACCTCCAGTAGTGCGTGGCGATCCACCTTGCCATTGGCGGTCAGCGGTAACTCCGTCAACTTCACAATTAGGCTCGGAACCATGTATTCGGGGAGCTTCCTTTTCAGGTCCCGTCGTAGATCCTCGCCTTCCCGATCGCCGGCCACATACGCCACCAGTCGCTTACTACCATCCACGCCCGGCTTCGCCATGACAACGCAGTCCCGTACTCCACTCTGCTGGCGCAACGTACTCTCAATTTCCCCCAACTCCACTCGGAAGCCGCGTATCTTGACCTGGGTGTCCATGCGGCCCAGAAACTCAATGTTGCCATCCGGCAACCAGCGCGCCCGGTCCCCGGTGCGATAAAGCCGCTCGCCGCCTGCTTCACTGTATGGATTGGGGATAAATTTCTCCGCGGTCATCTCCGGCCTGCGCCAATAGGCCCTTCCCAGTCCTTCTCCCCCAATGCACAACTCCCCCACAACTCCCACTGGCGACAGGTTCATCTCCGGATCGAGCACATATACCTGGCTGTTCGCCAGCGGACGCCCAATCGGGATATTGGCCTTTTCACGGTCTGCTCTACGCACCACATACCACGTGCTCAACGTAGTGCCTTCCACCGGCCCGTACACATTCATCAAGCGCGCGCTGCTGTTGTGTTTCAAAAATGCTGCTACCGCTTCCGCATTCGCCGTCTCTCCTCCAAACAGTAAATGCTGCATGGAGTCGAACGTCTCCGGGTTTTGTTTGGCAAAACCATTAAACAAAGAGGTGGTCAGGAACATGATCTGCACACCCTGGCCCAGGATCTCAGCCTTCAATTTCCGCGCGTCGAGCAGCACTTCGCTGGAGATGCCGACGACGCGGCCGCCGTTCAGCAGAGCGCCCCATATTTCAAAAGTTGCGGCGTCAAACGAGGAGTTGGCGGCCTGGGCTATGACCTCGCTGCCCCGGAGTTCCAGGTAGTCACTCTTACAAACCAGGCGCACCACATTCCGCTGCGTGATTCCCATTCCCTTCGGACGTCCTGTCGAACCCGATGTGTACATCACATAGGCCAGGTTCCCGGCAGCCGCTCCGCTTTCCACTGTCTGTGCGCTGCACTGCCCTATTGCGTTCCAGTCGCGATCCAGATAAACCACCCTGGCCTTCATCTGTGGCAATTGCACGGCCAGGCACTCCTGCGTTAGCACCACCTCCAGCCCCGCATCCTCCACCATGTACTGAAGCCGTTCCTGCGGATAAGCGGGATCCAACGGCACATAGGCTCCGCCCGCTTTCAGGATGCCCAGCGTACCCACGATCATCTCGAGTGAACGCTCCATGCTGATTCCCACCAGAGTTTCCGGCCCCACTCCCAGCTTCCTTAAATAATGCCCCAACTGGTTTGACCGCCGGTTCAACTCCGCATACTTGAGTTGCTCTGTCCCGAATACGGCTGCCATCTCTTCTTCGTGGCGTTCGGCCTGCTCTTCGAACAACTCGGCGATGGTCTTCTCTCGCGGATAGTCCCTGCGGGTCTGGTTCCACCTGGCCAATTGTTTCGTCTCTTGCTCGCTCAACAGCGGCAGTTCCCAGATTCTCTGCCCGGCATTGGCGACCACTCCCTCCAGTATTCGCTCACCATGACCCAGCATCCGCTCCATTGTGGCGGCCTCAAATAGATCGGCGGCATAGTGGAATTCCAGGGTTGGTTTTTCATACTCTGCGGCGGTGAAAACCAAGTCGCACAACGTGCCGGCTTCTGCCCTGACCATGCTGAATTGCAATCCACCAAACTCTGAGCGCGAAGTCAGCTCATTCCGCAATGTAAAAATCACCTGAAAAAGGGGCATGTGGCTCAGGCGCCGTTCCGGCGACAGTTCCTCAACCAGCTTTTCGAATGGCAGTTCCTGATGCGCGAACCCGTCCAGCGCCACCCGCCTCACGCGTTTCAGCACTTCCCTGAAACTCGACTCCCCCTCCAGTTCAGCCCGCATAACCAGGGTGTTCACGCAGAAGCCGATTACGCCCTCAGTCTGCAGATGACTGCGATCTGCTACCGGCGTTCCCACTCCGAAATCCGCTTGTCCCGTGTACCGGAGCAAGAGCACCTCGTAGGCTGCCAGCAGCGTCATAAATAAGGTGGCGCCTTCCTGCCGGCTCACCCGCTTCAGCCCTTCCCACAGCTCCCGCCCAACGGCACGCGACTCCATTCGGTTCCGGCGCTGAGGCACGGCCGGCCGCGGCTTGTCCGTCGGCAATTCCAACACTCCCGGCATCCCCGCCAACTGCTTTTTCCAGTACTCCATCTGCCGGGCATACACCTCTCCTTTTAGCCACTCCCCCTGCCACAGCGTGTAATCCGCATACTGGACTGGCATCTTCTTCAACGGGGATTCCTGCCCTTGAACATAAGCCGCATACAGCAACCCCAATTCGTGCTGCAACACTCCCATTGACCATTCGTCAAACACGATATGGTGAATGCTCAACCCCAGAATCTGCTTCCGGTCTCCCAGCAAGACCAGCACTCCCCGCCACAACGGCCCTTGGGCCAGATCGAACGGTTTTGCCCCTTCCTCCGATACAATCTCCTCCGCCTGCTTCTTCCGGTCTCCTCTTCCCTCCCCATGACGCACATCCACCACTCGCAGCGGGAACTTGATCGCGGGCTCGATCCTCTGCACCGGCTCGCCGTTTTCCACCACAAAGCGCGTCCGCAATGCTCCATGCCGCCGTGCGATCTCCTGCAAGCTCCGCTCCAGCGCCGGCACGTTCAGCTCGCCAAGCAGGTCAAACACCAGCACCACATTGTAGAAATCGCTCCCCGGCTGCAGCCGGTCCAGAAACCACATTCGCCTTTGCCCATAAGAAAGTGGCAGCCGTTCATGAGCTACAGCATGCGTCATGCCCGCGTCGGAAGAGCCCAGGCCTTCCTTCTCCAGCAAACGGCGCAGGAGTTCCCGCTCTTCTTCCAGGTTGTCTTTTTTCAATACAGCTTTTGCAGGCGACATTTTCTTCAGCAGGCCATCAGGAAATCTCTTTGTGTTGTCGAAGTCTGAAAAACATCGGAATGGGCAGATTTTTTACGCATCATTGAATGTTCTGGTTTTCGCCTTCCTGCTTGCCCTGCGAACGGCGAAGCAGGCTGGCGCGCTGGCGCGCGGCGCGTTCCTGGCTGTCCGAGATGGTGACGGTTTTCTCTTCCCCTTCCTCCAACCGAGCCGCCAGCGCGCGTACCGTCGGATAGGTGAAGAAATCAATCAACGCTATGTTCCGCTGCAGCTTCTGCCTCAGGCTGAAACGAACACGCGCCACCAGCAGGGAATGTCCCCCCAGATCGAAAAAGTTGTCGTCCAGCCCAACGCGCTCCACTCCAAGGGCCTCCTCCCAAACGCCGGCCAGCAGCCGCTCCAGCGCCGTGTGGGGCGCCACATATAGATTGGCCGCCGATGCTTGAGGTTGGGGCAGTGCCCGCCGGTTTACTTTCCCATTCTGGGTCAGCGGCAGGCGATCCAGAAAGACGAAATGCGAAGGCGTCATGTGCTCCGGTACTCTGGCTTTGAGATACTCCCGCAATTGCGCTGCGCCGAGCGATGGCCCCGCGCGGGCCACCACATAGGCCACCAGGCGCTTCTCTCCGGCATCATCTTCGCGCGCCACCACCACCGCCTGCTCGACCTCGGGAGATTCCTGCAGGACGCACTCGATCTCTCCCAACTCGATGCGGAAGCCCCGTATCTTCACCTGCTCGTCGGCCCGGCCCATGAATTCCAGGTTCCCATCTACCGCCCACCTCGCCAGATCGCCGGTGCGATACAGCCGCCCTCCCGGCTCTTTGCTGAATGGATCCGGGACAAAACGGTCCGCCGACAATTCAGGACGGTTCAGGTATCCTCGCCCCAGTCCTGCTCCGCCAAGGTACAGATCACCCACCACGCCAACAGCTACAGGTTCCAGCCACGGGTCCAACACGTGCGCCTGCGAATTGGCGATCGGTTTACCAATGGGAGGCGGTGTCGCGTCTTCGCTGCGCGCCAGCGAGATGTAGGTCGAATAAACGGTGTCCTCGGATGGCCCATACAGATTCACCACTTGCTTGACCCCGCTGCTTTCGTAAATGTCACGCACCACTGCGCCACCCAACACCTCGCCGCAGGAATTCACGGTCCGCACGGATGAGGGTATCGCCTTCATTCGCGCCAGCTCGCGCAGAGCAGAAGGAACCGTATTCACCAGCTTCACCTGTTCCCGATTCGGCATGTTGGCGAGTTCTAGGGCGTTCTCTGCCACCAGCACCGAACCGCCGCACGCCAGCGGAACAAACATCTCAAAGACTGACAGATCGAAGCAGATGGAGGTAGAAAACAGCACTCCGGCCAGGTCTTCCGGCCGGAATACCTCCAGCGACCAGTGGATAAACGTGGCCACGTTGCTGTGGCAGATGGCCACCCCCTTGGGCTTTCCTGTCGAACCGGAAGTGTAGATCACATACGCCAGGTTCCGGGGACCGGCAGACGGTTCAGGATTTTCAGAATTCCTGGCCGCGATCTCGCTCCACTGCGCATCCACCTGCACCACGGTTCCGGCAAACGGCGGCGTCTGCGCCAGCAGTGCCTGCTGCGTGAGCACCACCGCCGACTGTGAATCTTCCAGCATGTAGCTCAAGCGCTCGGCCGGATATTTGGGATCGAGCGGCACGTACGCGCCGCCGGCTTTCAGGATTCCCAGCAGCCCAACCAGCATTTCCGGGCTGCGCTCCAGGCACACCCCAACCCGCACTTCCGGCCCCACCCCGAACTCCTTTATATAGTGGGCCAATTGGTTAGCACGTTGGTTCAGTTCAAGGTAAGTAAGGGAACGGCCGCCCGAGACTACGGCAACTGCTCCCGGGGTGCGCGCGGCTTGCTGCTCAAACAAAGTTTGCATGGTATCTTCTGCCGGATAAGGCTGCTCTGTGGCATTCCATTCCACCAGAAGCTGCCGCTTCTCTTCCTCCGCCAGCATCGGCAGCAATTGCATTGGAGTCTGCGGCGCGGCAACGGCAGCGCAGAGAAGGTGCTCGAAGTGACGGGACATCTGCTCGATGCGCCAGCGGTCAAAGAGGTCGCGGTTGTATACCCATTGAAAGTGGACGCTCTCGCCATGCTCCATGGCCTGAACTTCGAGATCAAAATGCGTCTGCACGCCCTCGCCGGCCAGGTGCTCCACTTCCAATCCTCTAAAAGTCTGCACCGCCATGGGCGCGTTTTGCCACAAAAACATGACCTGGTAGATGGGGGTCTTATTGAGGCTCCGTCGCGGTGATAGTTCTTCCACCAGCCGCTCGAAGGGCAAATCCTGGTGACGATAAGCATCCAAAGCGGTTGCCCGCACATGGGCCAGCAGGCCGCTGAAAGTCTCCTCCGGGTTGATCCGCACCCGCAGAACCAGCGAGTTCACAAAGAAGCCCATCAGCTTTTCCAGTTGCTCCTCCTGGCGGTTGGCGATGGGTGAACCCAGCACAATGTCATCCTGTCCGCTATACCGATGCAACAGCAGGGCAAAGGCAGAGAGCAGGGTCATATAGAGAGTCGCCTGATTCTGCTGACTCACCTTCTTCAGGGCTGCTGCATGTTCCACGGGCAGGGTTGCTGTGCAGGCATCTGCCGCAAAGGTTTGCAACGGAGGACGAGGCCGGTCCTTGGGCAAGGCCAGTTCGTCGGGAATTCCCGTCAAGTGATCTTTCCAATAACTAAGCTGCTCGGCCAACGCTTGGTCCAGCCACTGCCGCTGCCACAACGCGAAATCGGCGTACTGGATCACCAGGGGCTCGAGCGGCGTAGCCTGGCCCTGATGAAAAGCCTCATACAGCGCCATCAACTCGCGATTGAAAATTCCCTGCGACCAGCCGTCGGTCACAATGTGGTGGCAGTTCCGTAACAGAACATGCTCCCGGTGGTTTAGCTTCAACAGCTTTGTGCGCAACAGCGGGCCGCGCGAGAGGTCAAACGGTTGTTCGCGTTCCGTCCGCATCGCGGATGCAAGCCGCTCCTGGCGCAAACCTTCATCCAAAACGCTGAGGTCTTCGATAGGAAGCGTAACGCCTGGATACGGTTCAATGATCTGTACCGGCTGGCCGCCTTCCGCCTCGGCAAAGTGGGTACGCAGCACCTCGTGCCTCTCCACCATGGCCGCCAGCGCGCGCTCGAGCGCCTCATGGTCCAGTTCGCCGCGCAAGCGTAATGCCTCAGGCATGTTGTATTCCGTGCTCTTGCCTTCCAGTTGGTCCAGGAACCAGAGCCGCTGCTGTGCATAGGACATCGGCACGCGCTCGGGCCGCGGCTGCGCTGCCAGTGGAGTTCGCGCTCGTTGTGCTTGACACAGGTACGAGCTCAGCCCCGCCACGGTGGGTGACTCGAAGATAGTGCGCAACGGTAGCTCTACTCCCAGCACCGACCGTACCCGGCTGGCCAAACGCGTCGCCATCAACGAGTGGCCGCCGAGGTCAAAGAAGTTGTCGTCAATGGCCGCCCGTTCCAGTCCCAATACCTCCGCAAAAATCTGGCACAGGATTTCTTCTTCCGGATTGCGTGGCGCCCGTCCTGCAACAGCGGCGGCGCTGCTGAGATCCACGGCCGGCAATGCATGGCGGTCCACCTTGCCGCTGGAGTTCAAAGGCAATTCCTCCAGCATCACGAAGTGCGCTGGCGCCATGTAATCGGGCAGCTTGTCCTTCAAGTAGTTGCGCAACTCTCCGGCGTTGGCAGTTCGCCCTTGATGGGCCACCACGTATGCCACCAGACGCTTCTCCCGCCGATCCTCCTGCCGGGCCAAAACAGCACACTGCAGCACGGACGGATGTTGTCCCAGCACCGATTCGATCTCGCCCAACTCCACCCGATAGCCGCGAATCTTGACCTGCTCATCTTTTCTTCCCAGCAGATCAATCCGGCCGTCCGGCAGCCACCGCGCCCAGTCGCCAGTGCGATACAACCGGCTCCCTGCTTCACCGCTGAACCCATCTGGAACGTACTTCTCGGCGGTCAAGGCGCAATCGAGATATCCACGCCCTACGCCGTCTCCGCCGATGTAAAGCTCTCCCGCCACGCCTGCAGGAACCGGCTCTCCTTCTTCATCCAACAGGTAAACCCTGGCATTGACGATCGGCCGCCCGATGCTCGGTTTTCCTTCACCAGTCCTGCATTCGCCCACCGTGGCTTGCACCGTGGTCTCAGTGGGCCCATAGGAATTGAAGAATCGCCGTCCTTTACCCCATGTCTCCAGCAGTTCTTCGCTCCAGGCCTCGCCTCCCACAATCACCTGCCGCAACTTTGGCAATCTTGCTTCCGGCAGATGGTCCAGAATGATAGGCGGCAGCACCCCGATGGTGATCTCTTCACCCTCTAACAGCGCCAGCAGTTCGGGCCCGGGGAGCAACTGCTCGCGGGTCCCCAGCACCAGCTTTGCTCCTGAACCCAGAGCCATGAAGATGGCGAAGATTGAAACATCAAAACTGAAGGAGAAGAACTGCAGCACGCTGTCTGTCTCCTTCACGGCAAAAGCCTCCTGCTGCGCTCGCACCATGTTCGCCATGTTGCGCTGCTCAATTACAACTCCCTTGGGCCGCCCGCTGGAACCCGAAGTGTAGATGATGTAAGCGCCGTTTTCCGGCCCGGCTAGTCTTTCGAGTGCTTGATCGCTCTCCTCCGCGATCCTGCTCGACTCGGACTCTATATCCACCAGGTAGGCATCTTTCGGCAACCATGAACGGAGCCTGGTTTGCGTCACGATTACGGGTGCGCCGGTGTCCTGCACCATGTAGGCAAGCCGCTCGGGGGGGAAGTCCGAGTCCAGAGGCACATACGTTCCGCCTGCTTTGAGGATTCCCAGAAAGGACACGATCATCGCAGGACCACGATCGAAGCACGCACCCACTCGCACCTCCGGCCCTACTTTCATTTTCCGTAAGTAATGGGCTAGCTGATTGGCGCGGCGATCCAATTCCGCATACGTCCACTGCTCTTTCTTGAAACTTACGGCGGCTGCATTGGGTGTTCGTCGTACCTGCTCTTGAAATAACTCCGCGATGGTCTGCTGGCGATCATAGGGCGTCTGGGTTTGGTTCCAGTCCACCAGCACCTGGCGTTTTTGCTCCACCGAGAGCAAATCCAGCCGGCCTACGGGCTGTTTGGGATTGGCCAATACCGCGTTCAGCAACCGGACGTAGTGGCCGGACATCTGCTCCATGCGCCAAGGATCAAACAGGTCACGCTTATACAACCAGTAGAACGTAATCGCGCCCTCATGCTCAAAGGCATGCACCTCCACATCGACCCGCACCGTCTGCGTGTCTCCCATGACCGGCTCTACCGACAGCTCCTTCAATCGCTGCTCGCCCAGCGGCGCATTTTGCAGTGCAAACAGCACCTGGAAAATCGGCGTCACATTCAGGCTGCGCTGCGGTGACAGCATTTCCACCAGCCGCTCAAAAGGCACGTCCTGATGAGCATAGGCATCCAGCGTTGTGCTCCTCGCCGATTGCAACAGCAAGTCAAAATTCGCTCGTGGTTCTACCTGGATCCGCACCACCAGAGAATTCACAAACAAGCCAATCAATTGCTCCAACTGCGCATCCTGGCGGTTGGCTATAGGAGACCCCACCACGATGTCATCTTGCCCGCTGTAGCGCTGGAGCAGCACGGCAAACACTGCCAGCAGCGTCATGTACAGGGTAGCTTGGTTGGCTTGGCCCAACTGCTTCAACGCCTCCAGGCTTTCCGCAGGCAGCGTGATCGCACGGGAATCGGCCGCAAATGTCTGCCATGGTGGACGCGGGTGGTCCTGCGGCAATGCCAATTGCTCGGGAATTCCCGCCAGTTTCTGTTTCCAGTAGTTCAATTCCCGCTGTACCGCCTCTTCGTCCAGCCATGCCCGTTGCCACAAAGCGTAGTCCGCATATTGCAACGGCAGCGGCGGGAGCGGGTTCTGCCGGCCTTCATGGAAAGCCTCATAGAGCACCATCAACTCGCGCGTGAAGACCCCATGCGACCAGCCATCGGAGACGATATGGTGGAAGGTGCGCAGCAGGATATGCTCCTCATCCCCCAGCTTGAGCAACTTGACCCGCAGCAGCGGACCGCGCGCCAGATCAAAAGGCCGCTCAAGTTCCTGGCGCAATGCCGCCATTACTGTTTTCATTCTGGTTTCTTCATTGCAAACGCTCAAGTCTTCAACCGGCACATCCAGCCGCAACCCCGGAGCAATGACCTGCGCCGGCTCGCCATCTATTTCCACAAAATGGGTCCGCAAAACTTCATGCCGCGCCACAATGGCGTTGATGGCCTGCTCCAGGACCTGGCCATCCAGTTTGCCCCGCAGCCGTAAAGCCTCCGGCATGTTGTATTCGGTGCCGCTCTCTTCCAGTTGATGGATGAACCAAAGCCGCTGCTGTCCGTGCGAAAGCGGCAGTCGCTGGGGACGCGGCTGCGCCACCAATGGCGGTCGCGACCTTCCCGCTTCATCCAGTAGCGGCGCCAGTTGAGCCACCGTGGGACATTCGAAAAGTGCGCGCAAGGTCAGTTCAGCGCCCAGGGCTGCGCCTATGCGGCTCACCAGCCGCGTGGCCATCAGCGAATGCCCGCCTAAGTCAAAGAAATTGTCTTCAATGCCAATGCGCTCCAGGCCAAGAACTTCGGCAAAGATTTCGCACAGGATCTCCTCCCGCGGGTTGCGGGGAGCGCGAAACTTCTCGAGATGACGTTCCGGAGTAGGGAGCGCCCGGCGATCAATCTTCCCATTCGCCGCCAACGGCCACTCAGTCAGCACCATGATCGCAGCCGGCGTCATGTATTCCGGCAGCCGCTGCCTCAGATGCTCGTGCAGCGTACGGCCCAGCTTGGCGCTTCCAAGCACCTGGGCGGGGGCATTCGCGTACCCGTGATATTCCGTTGCGTGCGTGTCCTCCGGAGCTGCCGCGCTTTGCCATTGCGGATTGAACACAAGGTCATAGATCCCATCTTCAGCAAAGCCCCGCCAGCAATATTCCACTCCCAGTTGTCGCGCCAACTGCGCCACCGAGTTCGGGTCTTCACCTGCCGCGCTGGCGGCCGATGTTCGCAGTTGTTCGATGCTGGAAATATCTTCATCGTCCGAATGAAGCAGCCGGGCGGCGGCCACGGCGCTTGCCACCCGATGATCGCGAAAGCCGCGCACTCCCGCTGACGAACCGGGCTTCTGCGCCAGACGCTCCTGCAATTCCCCTTGCCAGGTTCCAGCCCCATTCCAGGACAGCCAATATTCGGGTTCCGCAATGGTTTCTTTATCGTCTCCGATCCGCAAGGTCACGTCATACCGGAACCGGCTCAGTTCGTTGTCATATGCGCCGGCCTTGACCGCCGCATCTGCCCTTCCAACTTTCTTCCATCGCCGCGCTAGCACGGTGAACAGCGCCGCATCAATCACCAACTCTTCTTCAGCGCGGGCCGCGTGGAAGATGCGCTGGCGAAGCTCTGCCGGAGAGCTTGCAGATGTGGACCTGTGCAGTTGCACAGAGGTGTGATAGGCGCTCAGCAAAGGCAGGCTGCGTACGTCTCCCACGAAGACGTTGCCCGCGGGCCGAGTGACCCGCACCGCTTCTGCCAGAACGTGGACCAGATAGTTCACGTTTGGGAAATACTGCACGATCGAGTTCAGGATGACCAGGTCAACGCTGTCGTCGTTCAGGAAGGAGAGCTCGTGCGCCAGTCCCTGGCGCAGCTCGATATGAGCAAGTTCCGGGCGCGTGGCCAGGTAGGAACCAAGCTGCGCCAGAACTTCCGCCGAGAAATCCAATCCCAGGTAGCTCTCGCAGCCGGTGGCGAGCCGGGTGAGCAGCAAGCCTGTCCCGCATCCGATCTCTAAAACCCGCCGAGGCCGCAGCTTGCGAATGCGTCCCACTGTCTCGTCTACCCAGATGCGCATTTCCTCCGCAGGAATGGGGTCGCCGGTATAACTGCTGTTCCAGCCGGTAATATTGAACTCGCCTGCTGCCGTCGCGCCTTGCCTGTAAGTTGACTCGTAGAGCTCCCGCCAGTGAACGATATGCGAGCTCTGGGTTTCGGCCTGTTCACTCTCATCCTGTCGCGCCACCACATAACCCAGCAGTTGCTTGTCTCCACCCTGTTCGCGCACGGTGACCAGCGCGTCCTGTACGCGCCGGTGCTCCTTCAGCGCCATCTCAATCTCACCCAGCTCGATGCGGAAGCCGCGAATCTTGAGTTGGTTGTCATTCCTTCCCAGGAACTCGATGAGTCCATCTGCATGCCATCGCACCAGGTCTCCGGAGCGGTACATTCGTTCACCCGGTGACATTGCATATGGATTGGGCACAAACCGTTCTGCGGTGAGGTCTGGCCGGCTTAGATAGCCGCGCGCCAATCCTGCTCCCGCAGCCATCAATTCTCCGGCAACCCCGACCGGCACAGGATTCAAGTCCGGATCCAGCACATACACTCGCGTGTTGTTGATAGGAAAACCAACGGGGACACCGTACGTGATGCGTTCGACATCGGAAACCGTGTAGCAGCAGGTACAGGTCGTGTTCTCTGTGGGGCCATAACAATTGATTACACGGCAGTCTGGATACGCTTGAAGAATGCGCTTTACGTGCTCGGCAGAAACAACATCGCCGCCGGTCATCAATTGCTGCACTCCGGACAGGCTGTCCAGTGCGTGATCCACAACTTCACGAAAGAGTCCGGCTGTCAGAAACAGGGTGTTGACCCGGTGACGGCAGATCAACTCGCTGATTTCTTCCAGCGATGGCCGTGTAGGCAGACTGGTGACTAATGAGCCGCCATTCAGCAAGGAACCCCATATTTCCAGGGTTGCCGCATCAAAGCTCAAAGTTGAGAGCTGCACTAGACGGCAAGAACTGTCGAAGCGCGCGTAATCCGGCCCGCACACCAGCCGCACGACGCCACAATGGGGAACCAGCACGCCTTTCGGTTGCCCGGTTGATCCGGAAGTAAAGTTCACATAAGCGGCGTTGGTGGAAGACTGCAAAACTCCGGGATTGTCAGAGTTCTCGCGGGAAAACTCTTCAGCATGACCATCCATCGTGATTACGTGCTCGATGAGTCCGTCATAGAGTCCGCGATCGAGCTTGGTGGTGAGAATGTGGCGCAGCCCTGCATCAGCAATCATCTGCTCCCGCCTGACTGCCGGCAAGTCTGACCCCAGCGGCACGTACACGCCGCCGGCTTTGAGGATGGCAAGCAGAGCGATGATCATTTCCGGAGAACGCTCGATGCAGATGCCGACCAGCGCCTCCGGACCCACTCCCAGTTTCAGCAAATAATGCGCCACCTGGTTGGCGCGCTGGTTAAGCTCGCGGTAGGAGGGGGTCTTTTGCCCGTGGATGACCGCCACAGCCTCCGGCGAGAATTTTGCCTGCTCTTCAAACACTTCATGCACACAGCATTCTGGATAATCAGCTTCACCGCCGCTCCACTCCCCCACAAGCTGCTGTGTTTCGCTCGCACTCAACATCGCCAGGTCGCGGATAGCTTTCTCCGGCGCTTCCACCACCGCTTCCAGCAGCCGTTCATAATGTCGCGCCATTTGCTCCATCCGCCAGCGGTCAAATAAATCCAGGTTGTAGACCCAGTAGATTTCCAGCCCCCCGCTCCGTTCGAAGGCGTGAACCTCCATGTCAAAGCGCACGCGCATCTCTTCCGTTCCTACTGGCTCAATTTCCAGTCCCTTGAGCCGCTGTGCTTCCATGGAGGCATTCTGCAGGGCGAAGGTCACCTGGAAGACTGGTGTCCGGCTCAAGCTGCGCTGCGGTGATAACTCCTCCACCAACCGTTCAAACGGCAAGTCCTGATGCCGGTACGCTTCCAGCGCCATCTCCCGCACTTGGCCAAGAAGTTCACTGAAGCTGGCTTTTGGATTTACTCCCACGCGCATCACCAGCGTGTTCACGAAGAACCCAATGAGGCCCTCCAGCCGTTCATCCTGCCGGTTGGCAATGGGCGAGCCAACCACAATGTCATCTTGTCCGCTGTAGCGATGCAGCAGAACGGCAAAAGCCGCGAGCAACGTCATATATAAGGTAGATTGACCGCACCGCTTCAATGCCGTTACCTTTTCTGCCGGCAAAGTTATTCCGCATGCATTCGCGGCAAATGTCTGCAAGGCTGGACGCGGCCGGTCCTTGGGGATCTCCAGTTGTTCCGGTATTCCCGCTAGGTGTTCCTTCCAGAACTGGAGTTGATCGGCCAGTACGCCCTCGCTGAACCACTCTAGCTGCCACAAGGCAAAGTCCGCATACTGCAGCGGCAAGTCCGGCAATGGATTCTCCCGGCCTTGCATATATGCCTCATACAGAGCCATGAACTCCTTCGTGAACACGCCGTGCGACCATCCGTCTGACACGATATGGTGGAAGGTCCTCAACAGAATATGTTCCTGCTCCGACAGCTTGAGCAGCTTCACCCGCAGCACCGGTCCAACCGTCAGATCAAATGGTTCTTGCCATTCACGATCCACCGCCGCTTCTACCCGCCGCTGTCGCTCCTCCTCCAACAGCCCGCTCAGGTCCTCCAGCGGCACTTCAATGGTGAGACTAGGCGCAATGATCTGCACCGGCTCTCCCTGTGCCTCTGCAAAATGTGTGCGCAAGCTATCATGCCGGTCGACGATGGTCTGGATGGTTCGGCGCAGCACGTCCACATCCAATGCCCCGCGCAGGCGCAACGCCTCCGGCATGTTGTATTCCACGCTGCTGCCTTGGAATTGATTGATGAACCATAATCGCCGCTGCGCGTGCGATAGGGGAGCGCGCTCAACCTTCTGGTGATGGCGCAGCGAAATTCGGGCCTGTTGGCTCCCGTGCAGAAGAGGGGCCAATCCAGCAACGGTCGGCGATTCAAATACGCTGCGCAGGCTCAGGTCTACTCCCAGCGTGCTGCGAATCCGGCTCACCAGCCTTGTAGCCAGTAACGAGTGGCCGCCCAACTCGAAAAAGTTGTCATGCACGCCGGCCCGTTCCACCTTCAGCACTTCCGCAAACAGCCCGCACATAATTTCTTCTTCTCCATTGCGCGGGCCTACATAGCCTCTCGCTTCACTCCACCCTTTCTCCGGTGACGGTAAAGCTTTGCGATCGACCTTCCCGTTCGGCGTCAACGGTAACTCTTCCATCTCCACGAAAGCGGATGGGATCATGTACTCGGGCAATCGCCGCCTGAGATAACTGCTCAACTCCATCCCTCCCACAGCGTCACTCCCGGCATGTACTACATACGCCACGATCCGCCTGTTTCCGGGATGGTCCTCCCGAACCGTCACGGCACAGGCCCGCACTCCTGCATGGGCTGCCAGGGCCGCTTCGATCTCTCCCAATTCAATGCGGTAACCACGCAACTTCACCTGCTGATCTGCCCGGCCCAGGAACTCCAGATTTCCATCCCGTCCCCATTTCGCCAGGTCCCCGGTCCGATACATCCTCTCGCCCTCGGAACCGGTGAACGGGTTGGGAATGAATTGCTCCGCCGTCAACTCCGGCCGGTTGAGATATCCTCGCGCCAGTCCCTGCCCTCCCAGATAGAGCTTGCCAACAATTCCCACCGGGGCCGGCTGATTCTGCCCATCCAGTACGTAAGCCTGTGTGTTCCCTATCGGCTTCCCTATCGGCACATTCCCACTTTCCTCTGCTCTTCTCAGCCAGGCATAAGTGGAATACGTGGTATCTTCCGACGGCCCATACAGATTGAAAATTCGTTCGACTTTCAGTTCCTCATAAATCTGCTTGACCAAACTCCGCTGCAGAGCTTCCCCAGCCAGATTCACGGTTCGTACGCGCTCGGGTACGCACTTGAGCCGCAACAGCTCCGCCATTGCCGATGGCACTGTGTTCAGCAACTTCACTCCCGCCCCTCTCTCCATCTCCGCCAAACTCAGTGCATTCCGCACCACGATCGTCCTTCCACCCCAGCTCAGAGGAACAAAGATCTCAAACACCGACAGGTCAAAACAGATCGACGTCGAAGCCAAAACCCCGCCCAACTCCTCGGTCGAAAAGATCTCGCCCGCCCAATGCACGAACACGCTCGCGCTCTGATGCTCGATGGCCACTCCTTTGGGCTTCCCGCTTGACCCCGAGGTGTAAATTACATAGGCCAGATTCCGCGGATGTACCTTGACCCCAACATTCTCCCCGCTTTCGCGCTCAATTTCGTTCAGCTTCTCTTCCAGGGAAACTACCTGCGCTCGGCCCTCCGGCAACCTCTCCAGCAATGCATTTTGGGTCACCAGAACCGCGATTCCCGCGTCGTCCATCATGAACTTGAGCCGTTCCGCCGGATACTCGGGATCCAGCGGCACATACGCCCCGCCAGCCTTCAGAATCCCCATCAGCCCCACTACCATCTCCAGGCTCCGCTCCACAAACAATCCCACTCGTACCTCCGGCCCCACGCCCAGTTTCCGCAGATACCGTCCCAACTGGTTGGCCCGGCGGTTCAACTCCTCATACTTCAACTCCCTCCCATCGCGCTCCACCGCCACCGCGCCCGGATTCCTCCTCGCCTGCTCCTCAAACAGCTCGTGTACACATTCCTGCCCGTACTCCGTTTCCGTCTGGTTCCATTCCACCAGGAGCTGCCATCTCTCGCTTTCGCTCAATATCGCCAGGTCCCGGATGCTATTCTCCGGTCCGGCTATGGCCGCCTCCAGCAGCCGCTCGTAGTGGCCCAGCATCCGCTGAATCGTCTCTGCGTCAAACAAATCGGTGTCGTAGTTCATTGCTACTGCTGGGATCTCGCCGTCCGCAGCCATGAGTGTCAGATCGCATTTGGAAGTTGCGGCTTCCAACTCCATCGGGCTCAGCCGAACACCCGGCAGATCCAGCGTCTCCGACGCTTTGGTCAATAACGTGAACATCACCTGATATAGCGGTGTGCGGCTCAGGTCACGCTCCGGCGCCAGTTCCTCCACCAGTCGCTCGAACGGCACATCCTGGTGCGCGTATCCACCCAAAGCTCCCTCCCGCACTCCTCCGACTACCTCCTCAAAACTCGCTCCCCCTCCCACCTTCCCCCGCATCACCAGCGTGTTCAGAAAAAAACCAATGAGCCCTTCCGTCTCCATCCGGTTGCGGTTCGCCATCGGTGTCCCGACCCCAAAATCTTCCTGCCCCGTATACCGCCCCAGCAGCACTTCATACCCTGCCAGCAGCGTCATAAACATCGTCGCCCCTTCCTTCCGGCTCAGCCCTTTCAACCCTTTCCAAAGCTCCCCGTTTATCCTCCGCGTCTCCAGGGCCCCTCGGAAGCTTTGCACCGCAGGGCGCATCCGGTCCGTCGGCAGTTCCAGCACCCCAGGCATTCCCTCCAGTTGTTTCTTCCAATATCCGATCTGCCGTTCCAGCACCTTCCCTTGCAGCCACTGCCGCTGCCACACTGCGTAATCCCCATACTGAACCGCCAAATCCTCCAGTGGCGACTGCCTGTTCTTCCAGTAGGCTTCGTAGAGAATTCCCAGTTCCCGCCGAAAAATTCCCAATGACCACTCGTCAAATATGATGTGGTGTATGGTTGCTACAAGCACGTGCTCCCGCGCGGCCAATCGCAGCAACACCATGCGCAGCAGCGGCCCATGGCTCAGATCGAATGCCTTCCGCCCCTCTTCCGCCGTGATCCGCTTCGCCTTCCGCTCTCTCTCCTCCCCCTCCAAGTGCGTCAAATCTATGACCGGAAGCTCAATCTCCCCCGCTTCCACCACCTCCTGCACCGGCCCCCCGTTCTTCAACACGAACCGCGTCCTCAGGACCTCGTGCCGCCGCACGATCTCCTCCAAGCTCCGCCTCAGCGCCCCAGTCGCCAGTTCTCCTTTCAGCCGGAAACCCATGGGCACGTTGTAAAAATCATTCCCCGGCTGGAGGCGATCCAGAAACCACAAACGTTCCTGCGCATACGACAGCGGTAACTCTCCTCTCTGCAGCCACTTTTGCTCATAGGAAATGGGCATGCGCTCCCACGCGTCAGCGTGCGCAATCCCTGAACCCGCCGAATTCACGCCTTCCTGCTCCAGCAAGCGGCGCCGGAGTTCCCGCTCTTCTTCCAAGTAGTCTTTTTTCAAATCCACACGCTGGATCGCCGCAGCCTCCTCATATCCTTGCTCTTCGCCACCCAGCGCTGCTTCAATCTGCGCCGCCAACTCCGCGATCGTCGGCTCTTCGAACAGAATCCGTACCGGCAACTCCACCTTGAACGCTCGCTGCACCCGAGACATCACCAGCGTCGCCAGCATTGAGTGGCCACCCAGATCAAAAAAGTTGTCATGGATCCCCACTCGCTCAATCTCCAACAATTCTGTCCAGATCTCCACCAGCAACTCTTCCACCACCGTCCTCGGCGCTGCGTAACCTCCCTCCGACTCCGGCTGCGCCTCATCCACTTCCGGCAGCGCCCCCCGGTCCACCTTTCCATTGGCATTCAGGGGCAACTCCGCCAGCGTCACAAATACGTTGGGCACCATGTACTCCGGCAGCTTCGCTTTCGCATAGCTCCGCAACTCCGCCGCCCCGGCGTCTCCCCCTGCATACGCCACCAACTTCTTCTCGCCTGCTCCATCCCCCTTCACCAATACCGCGCAGTCCCGCACTCCCGCATGCTCCCGTAGCGCGGCCTCTATCTCCCCTAACTCCACCCGGTACCCGCGCACCTTGACCTGTTGGTCCGCTCGTCCCAGAAACTCCAGCTTTCCCCCTGCCAGCCATCTCACCCTGTCTCCACTTCGGTACAGCCGTTCTCCTCCTCTCCTCCCTTCTTCTACATGGGGGTTGGGCACAAACTTCTCCGCCGTCAGCTCCGGCCTCCTCCAATACTCTCGTGCCACTCCGTCTCCACCGATATACAGCTCTCCCATCACTCCCACCGGCGTCTTTCCCATCTCCTCATCCAGCACATACACCTGCGTGTTTGCAATCGGCCCGCCAATGGGAACCGATCCATTCATCTCCTCTCCTCTTTCCACTCCGTAGCAACATGTAAACGTCGTCCCTTCCGTCGGCCCGTAGCCGTTAATCATCCTGCAGCCGGGCAACTCCTCCACCACCTTCTTCACCGCTTGTACCCGCAAAACGTCTCCCCCCGCCAGCAACTGCCGCACTCCCGTTAAATCCTCTAGCCGCTGTTCCACCATCTGGTGGAACAGCCCAGCCGTCAGCCACAGCGTTGTGACTCCCTGCCCTTTAATCTCCCTTCCTAGCTCCGTCAGCGACGTCTTCTCCCCGCTGAACACCACCAGCTTCCCTCCGTTCAGCAGCGCTCCCCATAGTTCGATCGTGGCTGCATCAAAGCTGATGGGAGCAAACTGCAGCGCCACTTCGCTCTCGTTGAACTCCACAAAATCTGTGTTCTTCACCAGCCGCACTACGTTTCGTTGCGTGACCCCGACACCTTTGGGCTGCCCCGCGGAACCCGATGTGTACATGACATAGATGAGGTGGTCCGCTCCAATCACACTCTTCGGGTTTGTCTCGCTCTGCGCGGCGATTTGCTCCCAGTCCCGGTCCAGACACACCTCCCGCACCCCCGTCTGCGGCAACTGCGTCAACTCCTTCTCCCGCGTCAGCAGCACCTCAATCCCCGTGTCCTCCATCACGAACTTGAGCCGTTCCTGCGGGTAGTTCGAATCCAGTGGCACATACGTTGCCCCTGCCTTCAGAATCCCCACCATCCCCACTACCATCTCCAGGCTGCGTCCCACGCATATACCCACTCGCCCTTCGGCCCCGACTCCCACCTTCCTCAAGTAATGACCCACTTGGTTGGCGCGCCGGTTTAATTGCTCATAACTCAACTCCTCCCTGCCATACGCCACCGCCACCGCTGTGCCCCGCCTCTTCACCTGCTCCTCAAACAGCTCTGCGACCGTCTTCTCCCGCGGATACTCCCTACCCGTCCGGTTCCACTCCAGTAATTGCTCCTCTTCATCCTTACTCAATAACGGCAGCTCCCACACGCGCCGCTCCACATCATCCACCACTGCCTCCAGCAGCCGCTCGTAGTGCCCCAGCATCCGCCGCGCCGTCTCTCCCGCAAATAAATCCGTGTTGTAGTTCAGGCTCATGCTCGGCTCTTGTTGGTCTTCTCCCACCAGAAGGACCAGATCGCACTTGGACGTACCGGCCTCTCCGTCTACAGGACTCACCTCCAAATCTCCAAAGCCCGATTTCGGCATGAACGAGGTCCGCAAGGTAAACATCACCTGGAACACCGGCGACCGGCTAGGGTCCCGCTCCGGCGCCAGTTCCTCCACCAGCCGCTCGAACGGCACATCCTGGTGCGCGTATCCACCCAAAGCCCCCTCCCGCACTCCCCCGACTACCTCCTCAAAACTCGCTCCCCCTCCCACCTTCCCCCGCATCACCAGCGTGTTCAGAAAAAAACCTATCAGCCCTTCCGTCTCCACCCGGTTGCGGTTCGCCACCGGTGTCCCCACCCCAAAATCCTCCTGCCCCGTATACCGCCCCAGCAGCACTTCATACCCTGCCAGCAGCGTCATGAATATCGTCGCCCCTTCCTTCCGGCTCAACCCCCTCAGCCCTTCCCAAAGCTCCCTACTCACCCACCGCGTCTCCATCCCCCCTCGGAAACTCTGCACCGCCGGACGCATCCGGTCCGTCGGCAGTTCCAGCACTCCAGGCATTCCCTCCAGTTGTTTCTTCCAGTACCCGATCTGCCGTTCCAGCACCTCTCCCTGCAGCCACTGCCTCTGCCACACCGCGTAATCCCCATACTGAATCGCGAGGTCCTTCAGCGGCGACTGCCCGTTTTTCCGGTAGGCTTCGTACACAATTCCCAGTTCCCGCCAGAGCACCTCCAGCGACCACTCATCGGTCACGATATGGTGCATGGTCAGGAGCAGCACGTGCTCCTGCTGGGCCAACCGCAGCAACACTGTGTGCAGCAGCGGCCCACGGCCCAGATCGAATGCCTTCCGCCCCTCCTCCGCCGTGGTCCGCCTTGCCTCCCGCTCTCGCTCCTCTCCCTCCAGGTGCGTCAAATCCACGATCGGAAGTTCCACCTCCCACGTCTCCCCCACCTCCTGCACCGGCCCACCGTTCTTCAACACGAACCGCGTCCGTAGCACCTCGTGCCGCCGTACCATCTCCTCCAGGCTCCGCTTCAGCGCCTCGACTGCCAGCTCTCCCTTCAGCCGGAAACCCATGGGCACGTTGTAAAAATCATCCCCCGGCTGGAAGCGGTCCAGAAACCACAAACGCTCCTGCGAATAGGACAGCGGCTTCCCTTCTCTCTGCTCCACACGCTGGATCGCTGCCGCTTCCCCGTCTCTCTGTTCCTCGCCTGCCAGCGCTCCTTCCACCTTGGCTTTCACAACTCTTGCCCGCAACTCCTCCACCGTCGGCTCTTCAAACAGAATCCGTAGCGGTAGCTCGACCTGGAACGCCTGGTTGACCCGGGACATGACCCTGGTAGCCAACAGCGAGTGACCACCCATATCAAAGAAGTTGTCATGGATCCCCACGCGGTCGACTCCCAATATCTCTGCCCAGATCTCCACCAGCATCTCTTCCATCGGTGTGCGTGGCGGCGCATAGTCCTCGCCCGTGTCAGGTCGTAAACCATCCGGCTCCGGCAAGGCTCGCCGATCAATCTTTCCGTTGTCATTCAGCGGCAGCTCCGGCAATTGGATCAGCGCGCTGGGGATCATGTATTCGGGCAAGGTCTTCTTCAGTGCGCTCCTCAACTCTGCGGTTTCCAGATGAGTTCCTGCTGCCGGCACTATGTACGCCACCAACCGCTTCTCTCCGGCCGTCTCTCCCTTCAGGAGCACAGCACACTCCTGTATTCCGGTGTGTTGACGAAGTGCGGCTTCAATCTCTCCTAACTCCACTCGGAAGCCGCGCAGCTTGACCTGGTCATCCGCGCGCCCGAGAAACTCGATGCTCCCATCTCTTACCCGCCGGACCCGGTCGCCGGTCCGATAAAGGCGGTTGCCTGGCAGTGTTGCGAACGAGTTGGGGAGAAACTTTTCCGCTGTCAATTCCGGGCGGTTCCAATACCCGCGCGCTACGCCATCGCCGGCAATGTACAGTTCCCCTGCTACGCCCACGGGCGCCAGGTTCATCTCTTGGTCCAGAACATAAAGCTGGCTATTGGCAATGCCGCACCCAATAGGCACCGTGGCCGCATTCTCGCTGACTTGCTTTACCTCAAACCATGAAGAAAATGTGGTGCCTTCTGTGGGGCCATAGACGTGCAATAGCTTCTCTGGCGCACCGTGTAAAAGCACCTCTCTTACCCGGTTCGGGTCAACCTGTTCACCTCCAAATAGGACGTATCGCAGTGAAGAAAAAACCCCTCTCGCTTCCCGCGCAATTTGATTGAATAAAGCAGTGGTGAGAAACAGGACGGTAATCCGCTCCTGCTGAATCTTGGTGGAAAGCTCGGCAGATGACAGCACAATGTCTTTCGGCGCCAGCACCAGGCAGGCCCCAGTCAGTAGCGCACCCCATATCTCAAAGGTTGCAGCATCGAATGCTATGTTGGAAAGTTGAGCAATTCTGTCTTCCGCTTTAAGGCAAACGTAGTCTGTATTGCGGACCAGTCGCACCACATTTCGCTGCGTGACCGCTACGCCCTTCGGCCTTCCCGTTGATCCGGAGGTGTACATCACATAAGCCAGGTCGCCGGGACCGGCCGCGCGCGGCAGCCTTTCAACACTCTCTCTCCCAATTGCCTCTCGCTCGCGGTCTATGCAAACGGCCTGGCTGGCAGATTGCTGAAATTGCCCCAGCAGCCTCTCCTGTGTGACTAGCAGGGGCGCTCCCGCGTCCTCCACCATGTACTTCAGCCGTTCTTGCGGATAAGCGGGGTCGAGAGGCACATAGGTGGCGCCGGTCTTCAATATTCCCAGCAGTGCAACCACCATTTCCAGAGACCGCTCTACGCAAAGGCCAACCAGTACCCCCGGCCCTGCTCCCATCTCTCGCAGGTAACGCGCAAGTTGGCTTGCCCGCCGGTCCAGTTCCCCGTAGCTCATCCGCTGTTCTCCGCATAGAACAGCCGGTTCCTCGGGCCGGGATTCAGCCACAGCCTCAAATAACTCGGTAACTGTTTTCTCGCGTGGGTAATCCGTACTCGTCTGGTTCCACTGTGCCAGTTGCTTCCGTTCCGCCGCTGTGAGCAATTGCAATTCCCACACGCGCATTTCCGGGTTGGCCAGAGCACTCTCCAGAAGCCGTTCAAAATGCTCCAGCAGCGGCCGCACCGTGGACAGATCAAACAAGTCTGTGTCGTAGTTCAATGCCACCGTCGGGCTCTCGTCGTCACCCGCCAGTAACGTCAGGTCGCATTTAGAGGTTGCGGTTTCCATTTCCATCAACTTCAACCGCACGCCCGGAAGCTCGATCGCCTCAGACGAGACGCTTAATAACGTGAACATCACCTGAAATAGCGGCGTGCTGCTCAGTCGCCGCTCCGGCGCCAGTTCCTCCACCAGCTTCTCCAACGGCAGGTCCTGATGTCCGTATCCCTCCAGCGCCGTTTTTCTCACGCGCTCCAGCACTTCCCGGAAGCTCGGCTTCCCCGCCAGATCAGCCCGCATGACCAGAGTGTTCAGGCAAAATCCGATCACGCCCTCCGTCTGCACGTGATTGCGATTGGCTGCGGGCGTTCCCACTCCGAAATCTGCTTGTCCCGTGTACCGGAGCAGCAACACCTCGTAGGCGGCCAGCAGCGTCATAAATAATGTGGCGCCCTCCTGTCGGCTTATCCGCTTCAAACCTTCCCACAACTCGCGCCCGATTACCCGCGACTCCACGCGCCCGCGATTTCCCGGCATGGCCGGCCGCGGCTTGTCGGTCGGCAACTCCAGCGATTCCGGCATGCCCGCCAACTGCTTCTTCCAGTACTCCATCTGCCGGGCAAACACCTCTCCCTTCAGCCACTCCCCCTGCCACACCGCGTAATCCGCATACTGGACTGGCATCTTCTGCAACGGGGATTCCTCCCCGTGCGCATAAGCCGCGTATAGCCTTGCCATCTCGTGCTGCAACACCCCCAGAGACCACTCGTCTACCACGATATGGTGCATGCTCAACCCAAGAATGTGCTCCTCCTCTCCCACCCGCGCCAGCACGCCCCGCAATAACGGTCCCTGGCCCAGATCGAATGCCTTGCCTCCCTCTTCTAATACAATCTCCTGCGCCCGCTTCCTCCGGTTTCTGTTTCCGTCCTCATGACGAACATCCACCAGCCGCAACCGGAACTCCAGGTCTGGCTCGATCTTCTGCACCGGCTCGCCGTCTTCCACCACAAAGCGCGTGCGCAATGCACCGTGCCGCCGCACGATCTCCTGCAAACTTCGCTCCAGCACCGCCACGTCCAGTTCGCCCCGGAACTCAAACCCCAGCACCACATTGTAGAAATCGCTCCCCGGCTGCAGCCGATCCAGGAACCACAGTCGCTTTTGCGCATAGGAAAGCGGCGCCCGCTCCCGTGTGTCAATGCGGGCCATGCTTGAATCTATAGAGCTCACGCCTTCCTGCTCCAGCAAGCGGCGCAAGAGTTCCTGCTCTTCTTCCAGGTGGTCTTTTTTCAACACAGATCTTTCAGAAGACATAGATATCAACGTTTCATCATTCTCGTGATCTCGGGCTTCCAGGAATCTTTTGGCGCAAATGAGGACTTCTTCATCCAGAGGCAGAGTAGCTGGGGAGCTGACGCCCGGATTTCACGTTTTTGAAACGGACGGCATCACGCACTCAAAAAACTGGTTCTGGCGCCTTGAAGGCGTCTGGGTAGGAACATCGATCTTCGAGCGGAGCCTCGTTTGGGAAAAGCTCACGCTCCGTCTGTCACATTCAATGCGGCTTTTACGCAGAGAACGCCCGGCAGACTACGTGCTGGTAGATGGGTAAACGATAAATCAAGCGCAAAGGTGTTGTAAAGGACGCCGAACAGGGCGTTGCATGAAAGATTTTTAACGTCCTTACGCGGATTTTTATTACCAAACAATCCTGGGGAAATAAAATTCAAACCGTACAGACGGTGCTCAGCACCGTCTCCGCGCCGAAGGCGCGAACTCTTTGCCTGCAACTCGGAAGATTTTCATCCGCTTTCGCGGGCCGCAGGCCCTGTAGGACACTTAAGCCCCGAAGGGGCGGCACAGATCCAGATGTTGACTAAAAGGATTCAACGGACCCTTAAGCGAACGGTATTGCGGGATACCCTGCAACCGATCATCCTGAAAAGAGTCACACCCAAATTGCAACAGGGGCCAAAGATGTTGGCTTCGTCGTTGCGCTGATTAACCTGGATCAATTTAGTTAATGCTATAGCCACGAAGCATGTCCGCAAACGAGTCGTCATCTCGAGGGGTCTGTCCGCCGTGGCGGACAGACCCGGAGAGACCTTGTGTTTCTGCGGTGAACTGGGCAGCCACGACAATCCCGAAGCTTATCGGCGTGATCGACGCAAAGATGCCCTGCTGCAGGAGAACGGCTTTCATGTGCTGAGGTTTCTATGCGAAGATGTTGGCAAGCGCCTGGATGAAGTTCTGGACGCAATTATCAGGGCGTTATCGCACCAAGCGCAGCGGCAACCTAACAAGGAGCAGTCACAATGGAACAATTCGATAGAATCACGACGGACATTACTCGGATGAACGGCGAGCCGTGCATTCGTAACCTTCGCCTGACTGTTCGCCGTGTACTTGAAGCGCTGGCTACATATCCCGATCGGGCTGAACTGAAACGCGAATACCCCGAACTTGAGGACGAAGATATTCGACAAGCGTTGGCGTTCGCCGCTGCCCTAGTAGATGACCAAGTTTTGCCCTTGCCGACGACACGATGAAACTTTTGCTCGATCAAGGCCTTCCGCGTTCAACTGTCGTCTTCCTTCAGAACCATGGAATCGAAGCGGTCCATGTGGGCGACCGGGGCTTAGCGGCGGCCAGTGATTCGGAGATCCTGAACCTTGGCCGGCAAGAGAGCATGGTGGTTGTCACACTAGATGCCGATTTCCACACGCTCCTCGCCCTCTCCGGACTGATGGGCCCTTCGGTAATTCGCATTCGAATTGAAGGCCTGCAAGGTGAGGCTCTCGCAAAGTTACTGGTGAGCGTGTTGCAGGTTTGTAACGATGATCTGCTGAAAGGTGCAATGGTGTCTGTAACCGAAAATGGAATCAGGATTCGCCGGCTGCCTGTTTCCAGTTAGTCTCGAAAACTCTGGTTCGATTATGGTCCATTTGTTTGTCGAGAGCGTGTCTTACTGCGGCTTGGAGAGCCATCCGTGCCGCGTAGATTCAGTCAGTTACCACCGCGTGCCATCCTTTCACGGCGGTAACATGGGTCCGCACCCGTCGGGCCTCCTGAAAAAATGGTCTAAAGGGAACACTTTGTTGATTTGTCAGATTGTCCCTGCTGAATGTTTCGGGAAAAACGATAGCTGCACAACATCTGGCGTGCCAGGCGGCATCCTAGTGCAGGTATTTCTATATTTTGCCGATCTTAGTCGTCAGAGAAAAGAGAGCCTTTTGCCGCAAGCTACCCTGCATCGGAAATGCCCTCAAACTGTACCTCAACTTACAATGGTTTCTGCGAGAAAGACAGGCCTTTTCAAGAAAAAACCAGTTCTTCCAGCCGAGATGACAGAGGCTGACGTGATTCGCAGGGCACAGGCGGGCGATGTACGTTGCTTCGAAGCGCTTTATACCAGGCACAAGCGGCGCATTTTTTCGCTGTGCCTGCGGATGACGGGAAACCACGCCCAGGCGGAAGATTTAACCCAGGAGGCATTTTTGCAGCTCTATCGCAAAATCGCTTCGTTCCGCGGTGAATCTGCATTTTCAACATGGCTGCACCGTCTGTCAGTGAACATAGTCTTGATGACCTTTCGCAAAAAAGGCATCGCAGAGGTTTCGCTGGAGCAAACCCTGGAACCGCAGCAAGAGGGGCCAGTCAAGGAGATGGGAACGAGAGACGATGTCCTTCATGGCTCGATTGATCGTCTGACTCTGGAGAAGGCAATCACCGATCTCCCGCCTGGCTACCGGATTATCTTTGTGCTCCACGACATTGAAGGATACGAACACAACGAGATTGCAGAAATGATGAGTTGCTCAATCGGCAACAGCAAGTCGCAGTTGCATAAAGCCCGGATCAAGCTGCGGGCCTTGCTGTCTGGGCGTAGCGAGACGGCCGTCAGCCGGCTTCTAGCCGCCTGATGCTGCGGGAAAAAACCCAATCAGTAGCATTTTCAGAAATAATGTGACTACCCAAAAATGCGGCCCGATGGCCCTTAACCACAGCTTTGTTGACCAGCGTCATCCACCCAAAATTGGCCAAAAACGCCGATTTTTCGAAAAAAGTGCTGTCACTCTGACAGCATTGTGACAGCACTTGATTGACTCCCAACTCTACTGCTGCAATGCTGGAAGTGGGTGCGATAGATGCGCCTTCGCCCCAGGGCGAGCGGGATTTGTGGTTCCCGCAACGATCTTTGAAAACTGAATATAAAGAGTGGAGCGCAGCCGCCCTCGGCTGCGGCCCTTAGGCGCCGCCACAGCCCGACGCAACGGGAGACGTGTGCACCGGCGCTCGCGATATAGACGCAGTGCTGCGCTCAGCAACCGCAGCACCACCGGCTGTCATTCTGGCGGAAGGCGGCCTTCCGCCGGGCGCAAGTTGAGCGCTTCGACAGCGGAAGAGGTGTACCCCGGCGCTCGCGACTGGCAATCGCGGGCGTCGTCGGATGAGTGTGTCGAGGGTAGCGAATCAACATTGTCGCGGCTCTGTCGCGCGACAAGAGGGCTCCAGCCGCGACAAAGATCTGGTGAGTTTTCAATGACATGCGCGGCTGAGGCGAGCATCCGTGCATTTTTAAAATTGCACCTTTGGGGTTGCAATTGGCTGCGGAGGGGCACTGGTATCGAGTGGGTCGCCGGGCAGCCAACGAGTCCAGAACCGGAAGATTGGCGATTCCGCAACGGAAAACCCTTCTGCGACGGATTCTGCAACGAGTTTTCCTTTTGTTCTCAAAACCATGCGCAGAATGTACGGAATCCAGCCCCGTTTTCCCAATTTGCCGGATTTAACCAACGCTGTTCAGTTAAGAAAAAGGCTGGTTCGTCGTTGCACTGGGTTAACGATCGCTATAGCCGACCCCGACCCGGCCCGCATGACGACAGATCTTGGAAACCCTTGCCCAAGACCGACGCCGACGGGCCATGCGAGTTTTAAGAGTACAAATGTAGATTTTCATCGCGCCCCAGCCGGCCAGGAAGCCTTAAGAATCGCACGATTCGGCCGATAGATATCTGGACACCTCTGTAAATTGGAGGTTGAGCATCTCCGAGTCAAAAGAAGAAAGACTAACGCTGATTCAGAAGAGGTACAAAGTATGACCAGGAAGGTCCTTGTAGCCGAGGATGAGACGGTTTCCCGGCGCCTGTTGGCAAGCATACTTGAGCGCTCGGGCTACTCAGTGACACAAACCATGGACGGTGCGGCGGCCTTGAAGGAGCTTCAGCACTCAGGAGATCCTCCTAAGCTTGCTATTCTCGATTGGATGATGCCGGGGTTGAATGGTCCCGGCGTTATTCAAGAATTGAGAAAAGCCAACAATGATTCTTACACATATGTGCTGCTTCTGACCGCTAAGAACGAGAAATCAGATGTCTTGGCTGGCCTGGCCGCGGGGGCAGATGATTACCTGTCAAAACCGTTCGATGCCGGGGAGTTACTGGCACGCGTTCGCGTAGGAGAGAGGATCCTCGATTTGCAAGGCCGCCTGGAATATGCTCTTGCAGCTTCAAAATTTCGCGCCGCCCATGATGCATTGACCGGACTGTACAATCGCGGCACAATCATGGACCTGTTACAGCGCGAAGCTGCTAGGTGTACACGTGAGACTTCTTCGCTGGGCGTGGTTCTTGCTGACGTGGACTATTTCAAAAGAATCAATGATACGTTTGGTCACGATGTTGGCGATCACGTTCTGCTTGAAATTGCGGGCAGAATGCACTCTAGTCTGCGTTCATACGATCTTCTTGGCCGCTATGGAGGAGAGGAGTTCCTGGTTGTTGCGCCTGGCTGCGGATTCAGGGATGTGCATGAAATTGGAGAGCGTCTGCGCCAATCAGTGGCCGGTAAACTTATGTCCATCGGCAAAAAGAATCTCAATGTCACGATCAGCCTGGGCAGCAGTGTTACGACTCGTGCCGGGAACATCGCTCTTTTACTGAAATCTGCCGATTTAGCGCTCTATGATGCCAAGGCTGCCGGCCGCAATATATTTAAGTTCAGGCCCACGCCGGCCGACACGGACGTTCGAGTACCGTTGGCGCTCGTTCCTTCTCCACCTTCAGGAGAAGATCTCCCGCGCCTGTCGTGAATCCGTCTCGATGTTATATTCGCAACTGTGCCTGCAACCGCTTGCCAGACCCGAGTTGTTACTGAATCAACTCGCTTTTGTTTGGCGCTGGCGTGCGCTTGCTTTCGATCAACTGTCGCAGTTCGGTTAACGCCGCTTTGTGGATCTGGCAAATACGGGCTTGTCCTACTCCCATACGTGCGGCGATCTCCTTGTTTTGTAAGTTATCGAAGTAATAAAAGTGCAACACTTCGCGATGTCTGGGTTTGAGTTGGTCGATCTCAGACTCCAGGGCCCTAGTGTTCTCACGCTTGCTGCAGGCATCAAATGGACTTTCATTGCGCGAGGGGAGCAGATTGATCTTGTCTGGATCGTTTTCGTTGCTTTCATTGCAATAGCGTGAATCAGGCCTTTCAGCCTCCAGGCGCTGCAGCATCCTCTCGTAGTCTATTAGGCCCATACCCACCGCATCAGCGATCTGCGTGCGTGAGGGCTCTTCCAATAAAGCGTGGGACAATCGCACTCTGGCGTTCTCCGCCGCCCTCGCTCTCTGCCGATCGTGACGCGAGCAGGGATCCAATCTGCGTAACTCGTCTAGAATTGCGCCTGTAATCCGTGAACGTGCGTACGTTTCAAAGTCTATGGAGCGGGCAGTATCGTAACGATGAGAGGCTTCCAATAACCCGATAACTCCAGTCTGGACCAGGTCATTGATATCAACATGAGCTGGCAAGCGGCGTTTGATCTTTCTGGCAATGGCGTGTACGAGACAGAAATAAGTATCAACGATGAGCCCCGATGCAACGTCATTAAATGTGCTTGTCGACATACAAATCTCTCCTCGTCCTGTCTTACAGCATGAATATTGCCAAATCGAAGTGCTCTATGTACTTAAGAACACTAGGATATGAATACTGGGCAACTGCGATGGAAGTACAAAATCCAGAAAATGAACAGGTGGTCGTGAACTGGCAAACTATGCGTGCGATAACTATTAGTAGAACTTAACCTGGGCCGCGTCATGTGAGGTGTGTACGCGAGTGAATCGCCAAGCGACATATGCTGAAGGGTTGAGTAACTGCGGCAAGCGATGGCAGCCTGGCAAGCCTACAGTCATTGAATGACAGCAGATTGGCGTGAGCGTCCGAATTACCAAAGTTATCCGTTTTCACGATGCAGCGATAATCTTTCCCTCAACTCTGGCACGAACCTGCCGATTCACTAAATGTGCGTCCGCTGGATCGGAAGGAGCTCAATGGACAAGCTGTTGGTTGTTGCTGGCGAGAAAACCATGTCGGAAGTCCTGCTGCAATCCCTGCGATCGGTCGGCTGGAAACTGACCGTCACATCTGACATCGTAATGGCAAAACAATTATTACAGAAGAGTGCAGTGAATGGGGTAATCATTGGATTGACCCGGCAACATGACCCGGGTTATTTGAAAATTCTTCGATTCGTCCACGAGTTTTGTCCAGGCACTCTGGTTGTCATCTTCCATTCCGGGCAACAAAGCAGCGCTGACGCCGACGGTAAGGAGCTGGTTCAGACATTGGATACGATTGATGACGGGAGGGCCGCGGCAAAAGCTGATGTTCTGCGCGACGTGTGCCGTCTTACCCCCGCACAATCACGCATTGCTGCTCTGGTCGCCGAGGCCTACCCCAATCGGGAGATCGCACGTAAGCTCAACGTCAAGGAACAAACCATACGCAATGAACTCTCGCGCATCTTTCGCAAGCTGGGGGTATGGAACCGAGTGGAACTTGCTTTGGTGGTGCGCACCAAAGATGGAGCGGTCTGCCAAACCTTAAAACAGCAAACATCCTGGAAAGTGGAACTCGGGCCGGCTCTGCCGGTTCCAGCGGATCAGCGCCCTATTTCGGAGAGCAGTCGTTAGAGATGTGTCCTTCGGGCATAGTACATGAAACCATTATCTCAGCCGCCCGCTAAGAGTGGTGCTCCACCGGTACAAGACAATGAGAAACTGCAGAAATTTGGAATTATCATCCGGCTGCATTGTTTCCACATTCTGACCCTAAAGTCTTGTCGCAGTCAGCCGATATATGTCGCAAGTGATCGGAGGTCCACCATGGACGAGATTCTGGTATTAGCAAACTCAGATGGAATTCCAGACGGCGTTTTGCTGTCTTTGAGAGTCGCAGGCTGGCGCGCAACTGTCACGACGGAACTCGCTTCGGCAAGGCAGCTCTTGCAAAAACGAGGCTTTTCCGGACTCATGGTTCAAATAGGTCAGAAACATGACCCAGAGCTACTGGGCTTTCTACAATTCGTCCACCAATCCAGCCCGGAAACAATGGTGATCTCCTTGCGTCCAGAGCTGGACGCTTTTGCTCAACTGAAACCAGTGCTAGGAGCTCAACCGTCCACAGCAACAAGCCAGTCAGGCGGTTTGTTTAAACGTCTCACCCCAGCACAAAAAGCGGTCGCAATGCTTGTGGGTCAGGGTTATTCAAACAAACAAATAGCGGCGCAGCTCGAAATTAACAGGCAAAGTGTTCGCAATGTACTTTGCCGCACATTCAAGACGCTCGGAGTCCAACGGAGGCTGGAACTGGCATTATTGGCAAACCAAGCGCGGCGCGAGGATCATACTCCGGGCCTTCTGCATATCGCTTAGGCCATTACCTGCCAGGCAACACGGAGATCTTGGTTGTCGGAAGTATTTTTGTTCAGCGCATAAGGCTTCCGTTTGGTCCTTCTTCCTCGATCCTGCCGGGCTGAGTTCGGCGCCGTATCTGCTGATTACTTTCGTTACCGGGACCAGCGATCAATTCCTTAATTTAGGAGTGCTGAAGCCGATGTTAGTTGACATGCGAGACGTCCTTGGGGCGGCTCACTTATTTTCAGTTTGTTCGAGGAGATGACTACATATGAGAAAACTGTGTGTGCTGGCAACAGTTCTGCTGCTGAGCGTGAGTCTTGGCCTTGGCACAGCGTCGGCAACTTCAGCTTCAGGAAGCGTGGCAGTGAGCGTAACCGTCGCCAGTTCTCTGGATCTGGTATTTCAGACCGATGGCAGCGGCCTTTCACTGGCAAACTCGGGTATGTCTTCGGTTACGGCGGCTTTCGGGACCATGTCTGCCTATGGCGGCAGCGTGCCCAGTGGCGTTACCAGAACGGTCAATGGAACGACCAATTGGAAGATCAGCACGCCGTTTGACGTGGTTATTCAGGTGGCGAACCAAACCAGCTCCAATTACACCTTAACGGCGCAATTGCAAAGCTCCGACTCAACCAACACCTGGCAGATCGGAACAACCAACGTGACCTCCGCTTCCTCCGCTACTTTGACTTCAACCGGAAGCTATGGCAATACGGCTTACACTTTCAACTTGACGATCCCGTTCTCTGAATCGGCGGGAACCATCAGTAACACCATCAACTTTGTCGCGACAGCCAATTAAGAGACTCAAAACATGAGGAATTGTGCAAGGTGGATAATTTTGATGGGCTTCGTCAGTCTGGTCATTTCACGTGCCTCGGGTCAGTGCTTACCTCTGGTGTGTTCGTTAACGCTAACGTTGCAATCGGACGCGAGCGGAATCGCGCTCGGAGGATCGGGCACAAATTCGGCCAGCCTGTCGTTTGGTTCGCTTCAAGCTTTTTCAGGCAATCCACCTGCCGGAGTCTCTAAAACAATTGGAAGCACAAACTGGACAATTAGCACTCCGTTCGATGTTAAGGTCAACTGCCAGAATCTACTCCTATCTTGCAGTCTCGTAATATCCCAAAGCTACACCCTCACTGCGCAATTGCAAGTGGCTGATACCGTGAACACTTGGCGGGTTGGCGGAGTCGCGTTGAACAGTACAGCCGCTTCCACCCTGACCTCGACGGGGGCCTACAGGCAGGCTACAGCTTATGTGTTCGCGTTAACCATTCCATTTGCTGAACCATCTGGAACCATCAGCAACACTGTCAATTTGGTAGCTATCTCAAACTGATGATAACGATCATGAAATCCGGAACAGTCTTCCATCAATCGCTACGCTTCCTGCTTCTTGCAATTACGCTGGCCACGTATGTGAAAGTGCCATCTTGGGCTGCTGAAGACACCGACAGAGAGCGAAAAACAAAGCCCAATGGGACGAATGACGGGCAGATAAAGAATCAGGCGCCATCGATTTCACTGACTCCTGCCGTTGTTATGGTCAAAGCGCGATCTGGGCAGACCTTCTCCCAGGAACTGACGCTCTGGAACAATACGACCCAGAAGCTGAGATTTCGGATGGAAGCACGAGATGTGGTGATACGTGGCGGAAAACGGGTGTTTGTACCGGCCGGCGAAGTCGAAGGGAGCATTGCCCGGAGCGCAGTTTTTAGTGACAAGAATCCAATTGCCCCACCAGGAGCATCCGCAACCACGAGAGTGACCGTTACAATCCCCGACTCTCCTGGTCCACGGGCGATAGCATGCATTTTTATGGGGCAGACGGTCATGGGGACTCACAATGCAGTCGCTATGACAGGTTCGCTGGGAACCCTTGTCACGTTTAGTTTAGCGGACGATTTTCACTTGCAAAGCCAGCCTCTCCGCATATCGGTTGAGGACAGTGCGCAACTCATTGCTTTTCGACAGGTTTTTACAAACATCGGTAGTGATCCAGTAGTGCCTAAAGGTGTAATCGCAGTGACCAATGAGGGCGGTGGTCTTGTGGCCCGACTGCCATTATCGACTCAGCGCCTCTTGCCTGGAGAGACCATGGAATTTACAACCGAATACCCCGGCGCGCTGAAAAGTGGCAAGTACCGAGTCTTGTCTTTAATGGAGAACGACCGTGCGTTCTTCGCAAATTCCGCGGAATTTACGATCAAGTGAAATTCACGTTTGCCATTTTTCTGCTGAGTGCTTATTCTCTCCATGCACAGATAGTGGTACAGCAGGGCAAGCGTCTGCAGGTGCCGGTGCCCGGCGCGACTGCTGCCGTAGCGCTTGACACGACCATCGCCGATGCGTGTGCGGAAAACGGTATTCTGAGCATCACAGGCATCGGTCCAGGTGATGCCCGGGTCATCGCGATGAGCCCGAGCGGCTTGCAGGAACTCTTCGTACATGTTCTTGCCGCGCCTCCAGCCTATCCTCCCGGATTCATCCCGCCGCAATCTTTGTCGAGTAATGGCGGTAGCTACGAATCGCGCTTCAGTTCAGATCGCACGCAGTTCGAAAATGCGCTTGATGTTTACAGTCAAGATAGCCACCAACTCCGGCAATTCCATTTTGTCTCTGCCACCTTTGCCGGGGGTACTGCAACCAGTAGTTACGTGCCTTCGATTTACTACCGCATTGCGACGCACGGTACGGACGCTACGTTTTTCGACCAGACGGTAAATGACTCTCCGCTGACCCTAACAAATGTAGTGCTCCGAGGGCTTCATGTCTCGGAAGGAGCATGGCAATTCCACGGGGGCTATGCGGCGTCGGCAGACTTTGCCGATGTCTTTCTTCCTACTCAGAAAGAATTTGCGGCTGGCTTGGAATATACACAGATTTTGACTAAGGTTTTGAAAGTCACACCAGAATTTTATTTTCTTCGCTCGATTGATCTTGCGGATGGCAAACAGCGTTCTGCTGTTATTGGTTCCGTCATCTTCCGTGTTCATCTGAATACCGGCTGGGATCTGAGAGGCGACATTGCGTACGGCGGCAGGGCTGCTTTTGCTGGCGAGTTAGAACATTTTAATGGTACGACCCAACTTCGAGCCAGGTTCGTTGAAAAAAATCTGCGTTTTCCTGCTTTGCGGTCCAATAGCCTTCCCGGACTTTCCGGAGAGCTCTCGTGGTCGCGGATTCTCACAACACGGCTGGAACTGCTTTCCGGAGGCACCATTAGTAATATTGAACTAAGAACAGTCCGGCAGGATTCGCAAAGCGCTTATTCCACCGTTCGCTACAAGATCTCTCACTCGTGGTCTGCGGGAAGCGGCGTCAGCTACGGGTCATTTAGCAGTCTCGGTTCTTATTCAGCTAAGACATACGCTTTGCCGCAACAGGTCAATTTTGATCGCACTCATTTCGGGATTGGGTTTCAATACCAGCTCTCAATTGCCTCCAACAGTTTTTCTAACGGAAACGGGCTGGGTCAGACACTTCGCTTGAACCTGGGGCGCTTTCAAATTGGTGAATTCTTGAATTGGCAAAACGATGCTTTGAGCATTGCTTCCTTGTTCTCTCAAGTTCCAGGCCTGCAACAAGAGTTGCAGCGACTAGGCATTGCCGCGGTGACACCGGACCAACTCGCAAACCTGCTACAGGATGCTGCATTCCTGCAGACTCTGGGCCTCTCTACGCAGGGAAGTATCATTACCGTTCCTCACCGCGTGCAGGCAGGGGCGAATATGAGTTGGGTTTCGGAGGGATCCCATCCGCACCAGCTGAGCATCTCCTATTCTGAGAGCCATAGTGCATTTTCAACCTCTGCTTCCAATGTGTATAACTTCACAGGGGCTTATTCCAAAGATCTTACCGCAAATAATCGCTTTCAGATGAATGGGTCTCTATTGCGATCAAGCAGCATCGGTGTGCGCCAGGTGACACCGTTGATCTCTGTATCGTTCCGGCACACGTTCGCCCATGCCCCTGGCATCTTCGCGGCCCAGAAGAATACCAGCATCACTGGGACGGTATTTATTGACGCTCAGAAGCAGGGCGTCTACGACGCGGGAATGGCGCCTGTGCCGCGAGCGGCAATAGTGCTCGATGGCACAAGAACGGTGCTAACGGATGCTTTCGGTCGCTTTCGCTTTGCCAACGTGAGTGCTGGCGACCACAAAATCGAACTGCACTATGATCCTGGCCGGGACCACTACTTTACAACACCTGAAGAGACCGTAGTGACGGGAGGTTCAACTGTCAATTTTGGCGTTGCGTTCCCAACGCTCGATCTTTGGGGTTATGTGCTGGACGATGTGGGAAATGGCCTGGAGAATGTAGGCCTTGAGATTGTGGGGACTTCCGCGCCAACAACAACAGTCAGCGACACGAGCGGAAAGTTCTGTTTGCCAAACGTCCAACCGGGCAGTTACGAAATCAAAGTGGACCCCGCTACGGTCCCCGTAGGCTATTCAACCGTGGAACTCGGTCCGGTTCAAACGAAAATCAGCGCGACTTCTGCAGCCCATCCTAATATCAAGATTCCTGCGATAAGAGTCTTGGCGGGAACCGTGACAATGTACGATCCGCGCGTCGGAAGCTATGTTCCGGTCGAAGGCGCATTGGTGGACATTCCGCAGCTTAGCAAGAGTGTGGTGACCAGCGGCTCCGGAAAGTTTGTGATTGCTGGCCTCCCTCCAGGCCAGATCGCGGTGAAGCTGGTCTCGGGACAATCGACGTTAACTCATATCATCAACATCCCGATTCAGCCAGTTATTCTGAAAGATAACTTCAGAATTTCTTCCCTTGACGGACAGGTCACATTTACTCTGGCTAGCACACTAGATTAGTGCGCTGTCGGTTCCTAGATTCTGCGTATCTGGACAGGACTAAGCCCAGCACGATATAACGGGATTACGGGTATGCTTATCTAGTCCGAGACCACTCACGATCTTTATTGGTTCAAGAAATAGCAGTCCTGCACACATTTGTAGGGTTACGAACGTACATTGGTGAGCGGCTTCAATATAAAGCAGACGCCTAAAATACAAATATCTCTTGCCGATACATGATAATGCCACACGCAGGAACAAAGCTCCACCCTCTCCCAGAATAAGAAAAGGAGGATCAAAATGCTCTTGCCCTTCAACAAGGCAATGACGCTACTTCATAATTGGCGCCAAGAACACAGTTGGATGTATGTACAGGCCAATTTAGAGGGTACAGACAAAGAATATCTGTTTTGGGGTCAATTGCTGAGGGTTTCGGAAAAAGAAATTTGTTTCGCGGGCGATGGCATCGCTCTGCCCATTCTGCTTACGAACTGTACCTTCGAGCACATCGGAGCCAATCACATACCCCAAATCATCCTGAAGCGGTTTAAGGAAACTGATTGCTGCGTGTTCATTCGCTTTGGGAACGGATCAGTTCTCCTTTACGGCCGCGAAACCCGGGTCGGATTCGTCAACACATTTCAGCCCCGAGCAGAAATCCGGGCCTGATGGTCCGAAGCTCACAGCACAAGGCAAAGGGCGTATCTGGTCGAAGGCCTCGAAATGATTGAGCAGCCTTCGGATGTGACCGAAACATTGGAAAAGTCAGCAAGCACGAAGCCTCCCCCTGTGCTGCCCAAATAAGCCTATTCATGCGGAATGGAAACAGCGTAAATGCGGGCAGTGTCGGAGTCGGGGGGCCGCAGTGGCGGCGCCTGTCCAGCCGGTTGATATTATGCTCTCAAATCCCGCAGGCTTGGCGACAGCGGATTCTCAAGTTCTTCAATTTGGGTTTTTGGGTGTGTTTGCCCAGGGGCATTTCAGCAGTGCAGTCAACGTGGACCAGCCTCTTGTCGCCGGGCAGCAGATGGGCGAATTTGGCGAGTTGAAACTTGGCGTTCAATTTTTCAGGCAACATACCGACAAAGCCGGCCCCTGCGGCTGTGGATAAGACTTAGATGGCTTTGCTTGGCTTAAGCGTTCGACATCTGGCTTGAATTTAAGACATGTGAGGTATATATGCAATCGCTCTCCGCATTGTTGCTCTGCACTGACGACAGCGCCCGTCTTCTGGCGGAAAAGGTTCTTGATGATTACAATTTCAAAGTGAGCTTTGCTGGCAGCCTCTCGTATGCCCGCGAATTGATAAAACGTAACAAATTCGATCTTGCCTTCTATGACGCTGACATACCAGGTGCGATCGACCTCGCTGGCCTGGGCACACTGGAGAGTTTCCCCCGAGTAGTATTCGTGATGTTACGATCGGTCAGCGGAGATGTAGTTCTGGGCAAGCGTATTCACATGCTCTTGCCAAAGCCCTTTACTGCTAACCTTCTCGTAAAGACCCTCAAAGCTGCTTACGGCCTGATTCTCAACGAAAAGCGCACGTCCCTTCGACATATCGTTAAGATCAGTGCGCTTTCAACGGTTCTGATTCAGGACCAGGGGAAGCGATCATTGAAACCTGCAAAGATTCTCAATGTAAGTCAAAGTGGCCTTTGTATTGAAGCGGATCAAATGCTGCCACAGGGAACGGTGCTACGCGTGGAGTTCAGGATACCTGAGAGCAACAACGTGATTCAGAGTGTCGGTACGGTGATGTGGGCGCATGAATCAGGAAAGGCTGGCATTAAATTCACTGCTCTTAGTCCGTCACACCGTAAAGCACTTTGTATCTGGCTGGATTCGCTAATGCCTTGGGACCCTGAACTGCGGCCTAAAGTGGCTCCGGCGAATACATCCAAGGAACAAGCGGTTGCAGGAGGTTCGATGAAAAAACTTCTTTATTTCGACGACGATCCATTTGATCTTGAAATGTGCAGAAGGGCCTTGGAGCGTGCAGGATATGAGGTTGTAACTGCTGACAGTGGTCTGGCTGCGCTCCATGCGCTAACCAGTCAGGCGATTGATTGTGCGATCATCGATGATCGCATGTCTCGGCTAGATGGATCCGCGGTTGCTCGCGCCATCAAACAAGTACGGCCTGGGGTCCCTGTGTGCCTATTTACCGACAGGTCGTCTTTATCCGAAAAAGACGCCAACATGATTGATCAAGTAATTTTTAATAAAGATGGAACCGACGCACTGCTCAAATGGCTTCTCGGACTCTTCCAGCATCCCCCCGCTTTAATGTTGCCTCCTCAACACTCACAGGTGACGGACCTGAACTAGCAGTTTGGGCCGTCCGCAGCCGCGGGCAAATGATTTGCCGTGATTGCAATTAGGCACGACCTGCCTCCACTTAGATCAGTAGCAGATGTGTTCTCTTCCTTAACAAAATGGGTTGGTTGACACTTAGCCTAGCTGCGCAAAATTAAAGTTTTGTAATGGCCGCTTGGCAAAAGCCAAGTGGCTGGCTTTTCAGTTAAGCGACGACGGTCATGTTTTAAGTAATACTGACGTCATGTCTTAAGAATACTAAAGTTAAACAAATGGCTGCCATTTTCAACAGGTCTGTCAATTATAAGTTTCTAAGAATATGCTAAGACATAGATGGCAGAATTAAATTATAATGCCATAGCTTTCGGTGCTATGGCATAGCCACACAGCAATAAACTACTAGGGTGATAATAGGCAGCGATAGCTTATCAAGGACTTGAAAATAGGAGATTTACTCTAGAATTTATCTAAATGATAGTATCGCTAAATATATTTCTTAATAGCAGGAATAGTATATTAAGATTATCTGAGAGCACTATGCTGTCATCATGCGGTATATGCCAATGATAACGGGTCTTCGACTTGCGCAGCTTCGGGGGTATGGGCGCTTGTGTGAATGAAGAACAAGGAATCATTGGCGGCGAACAGCAGCGGAGAGAAGGTGAGCTTGAATGTCCTCAGCCCCGTTGATTCCAGAGAAAAACATTTCCGAGACGAAGCTCAAACCACAGCCGATTGTCAAACTAGTCGTAATCGATGACGATCCTCAAGTTGTCGAAGCAATAGCAAGCGCGCTGGCGCAGCCCGACCTTGAAATCTTTATAGCCACCGATGCCGAGGAAGGCCTGCGCTTGGTTTTTTCCCAACGCGCACAAATCGCGGTTGTTGATCTGAGAATGCCAAAACTGAATGGGATTCAAATCCTGGAAAAAATCATCGCATCTGATCCGTGTGTTGATGTCTTTTTGATGACCGGTTCGTATTCAGCGCAGGATGCTGTGGAGGCCATCAAGAAAGGCGCCTGCGACTATCTAGCAAAACCGCTGACCGGAGCGCAAATAGGCAATGCTGTAGCCAAGTCGCTGGATAGAATCCGTAAACGGAGAAGAGCATTTCGGCTCGAGTCGGAGCTGTACACATCATTCGAATTCGAAGGGTTAGCGGGCCGTAGCTCCAAGATGCTCGACCTGTTTTCGTTGATCCGGCGGGTGGCTCCACATTTTCGGACAGTATTGCTGCGTGGTGAAACAGGTACCGGCAAAGATCTGGTTGCTCGCGCTCTTCACGCAAGAAGCCCCTATTCTTCAGGCCCGTTCATTGTTTGCAACTGTGCGGCCCTGGTGGATTCGTTGGCACAAAGCCAGCTGTTCGGGCATGTCAAAGGTGCATTCACAGGAGCTGAGCGGGACGCGCTGGGCTTCTTCGAATCGGCCAATATGGGAACACTCTTTCTCGATGAGATTGGAGAAATGCCGGCGTTGCTCCAGCCCAAGTTGCTTCGGGTGTTGCAGACGAGTGAGGTGCAGCGCGTGGGATCCCCGACAGTCAAGTCCGTCAATGTTCGCGTTATCGCTGCTACAAACAGGAATTTAAGACAAATGGTTCAAAGCGGTCAATTTCGTGAAGACTTGTACTTTCGCATAACGATGGTTCAGATCAATCTTCCCCGATTGGCGGACCGGTTGGAAGACATGCCATTATTACAGCGTCATTTCGTGCGGTGTTTTGCTGCTGCTTATGGGAAGACAATCCGCGGGCTTACGAGGCGTGCCCAAGACGCGCTGGCCCGGCGTTCCTGGCCAGGCAACGTAAGGGAGTTGGAAAACGTTCTGGGCAATGCTTGCATGATGGTGGAATCAGACTTTATCGACATTGCGGACCTGCCAGGCGTGGTTCCAGAGGAAGATGGATCCGGACATCCTCCAGATTCTACGGAATTAATTACATTGGAGGAATTGGGGCATCGTCACGCCCAGCGAGTTTTGCGATACGTGGACGGCAACAAAAACCGCGCTGCTGAGATTCTCGGTATCAGCAGGTCCGCACTGTATACCATGCTTGGCAAAATAGAAGCAGTTAACAATCCGTCGGCTTAGCTAAGAAACGGCTTTGGGTGCCGGCAGTTCCAGATTTCTCAAATTCCTCATTCTTCTGTTTAGACTTCGTGATTCACAGGTTTCCATCAATGCAGCCCCGCGGCAGGATAGCAAGCAGCCTATTTATCAAGGAATTCGGAAGTGGGTGCTGTGTAAAAGATCCAATCGAGTTGAGCCTCCCTGTGCCAGCCTTCAGCGGGAGTTACTTCGGTAACTCATTTTGCGCTATGCCAGCACCCTAAAGCAAAGGCCCACACTGCCGATATATAGAGTTGGGAAGAGGCTTATGTCATCAAGACGGACTTTACGGCGAAAGATCGTGCTTCCGGTAACGCTTACCAGGCATGGCGGACAGGAAAAACAGCTTGCCCATACACTTGAGCTGACGGAAAACTCAGCCCGGCTGGGAGGCCTGTCCTCGCAGTTGAAGCCGGGCGAGACCATCGAACTGTACCGGGGAGCGCTCAAAGCCAGGTTTGACGTGGTGTGGATGGGTGAGCCGCACGGCGCCATGGCTGGGCAAGCCGGGATACGCAGCCTGGAGCCCGATAAAATCATCTGGAGAGTGGACCTGCCTGCTGATGAAGATGACAGCCCGGTGCCGGTCCAGAATCTCAGGAGGACGGGGCCTGCTGCCCAGGAGCAAGGTGGATTTGCCGGGGAGAAGCGTCGGCATCCACGATTTGCATGCACCGGCAGCATTGCCGTGACCAGCCGTAAATGCGCTTTTCCTATCAATGGCGAGATCAAGGACATCTCCCGCGGCGGTCTCTATGTGGAAGTGAACACGCCCCTGCCGGTGAATTCAGAAGTAAGTCTGGCGGTGTGCATCGAAGGCATTTGTTTTGAATCTGCCGGAGTAGTGCGCACCAGTTATCCCCTTTTGGGAATGGGCATCAGTTTTCAAAATCTGAGTCAGGTGAACACTCAAAGCCTGGCCGCAATCCTTGATAAGGTACATCTGGCTGCTTCGGGTAAAAATACAGGATCAAAAACCTCAGAAGCCTCTGCTCTGCTGGCGACCCATCCTATGGGGGTAGAGGCAGGGAGCCTGGCACGGGTCTGTCACATGCTGACTCACGATTTTGAAAATTGGGAACAAAGCCAGTCGTCCACCGACGTTGCCGACCTCAAAGATGCGATTTGCGAGCTTCAGCGGAAGTTTTCATCGCAGAATCAGGAGGTCCAGAATCTTCCTGTCGAGGCAGCAAAGCCCGTGCATCCAAGCCCAGAGTTTGTCCCACGTTATCACCAATAAATACCTTAAAGGGTTGAGAAGCAAAAGTTCATGATCAAGGCCTATTCCCCGGGAATGATCGTCGCTGATATCTCTCCGGCCAACCATCTTGTGAACAAAACAGGAACGCCGCCCTATTTGAAACTCCGTGCGGATCTTCTTCGCCCTTCGCCAGCGTTCGCCGACAGCCACGTTTTACCGGCTTTACCAAGATCCCGAGTGGGCCAATCTTCCGGAGCTTCAAGGGAATGTTATGTGGTTGGCTGAGGCGGCTCCAGGATCGCCAGCGCATTTGCAATTTCAAATGCGGTGAAGTTCGGTTCGGCGGGATTTGTAAGCTGTTGAAATAATTGGCTCCTCAGGTAGGACTCGAACCTACAACCCTCCGGTTAACAGCCGGATGCTCTGCCATTGAGCTACTGAGGAGTAGACAAAACGACCGCCCACAGACTGGACGCTCTGATTCAAATGTCTCTCTCACAATAGCATGGAACCAAAGGTTGCATCAATCGGTAATTGTCTCCAGCTATTCCCAGTCGCCCATGCCCGGAATGCACCCGCCCACCTGTAAAAAACGCTCTCTTACAGATTCCTGCAATTCCGCCACAGCCGAGGTTGGCCATGGCAGCAAGCCTGATAAAGCTGAAGTTCGATCTGAGATTGAGCGTCAAATGAAGGACAGGTGATCTCCGTGTAGTTCCTGTTTTCTCCCACAAAGAGCTTTCTGGTACGCTGGATGCTGCCCGGTTGACGAGCTTACCGCCGTGGGACCACCTGAACGTCCTGAGGTTTTTTATGCGCCTGATAATCTGCATTGCCATTGTTGTCACGTCTGTATTGGCCAGTGGACAGAAACAGAAAAATTCTCCCTCGGAAACAACTTCCAATATGACTCCACCCAAGGCTGAAATCAATGTTGTAGTTGACGACTACCACGGACGCAAAGTTTCCGACCCTTACCGCTGGCTGGAAGATTCCCAATCGCCGCAAACCCAGCGCTTTGTCGAAGAACAAAATGCTTATACCCAGCACGTGCTCAACTCTATTCCCGGCAAAGACAAGCTGCGTGCTCGTCTGGAGCAACTGCTCAGCATCGGCAACCTGACTGCTGTTCAACCGGAAGGCAACTACTACTTCTATGCCAGGCGTGAAGGCCAGCAGAACCAGTCGGTCGTGTACGTGCGGGAGGGACTGAACGGAAAAGATCGCAGCCTGATTGACGTGAACGCTCTGGCTCCGGACGGGACAATCGCTCTCGACTGGTGGTATCCATCTCACGATGGCAAGTATGTGGCCTATGGAACATCGCCGAACGGATCTGAGATCAGTACTCTGCGCGTAATTGTCACTGCCACTGGCAAGCTGCTGCCGGAGCAAATTTGGCGGACCCGCGCGGCCGGAGTGAACTGGCTTCCGGACAATTCCGGCTTTTACTACACCCGCTACCCTCGTCCTGGCGATGTGCCGGCAGGGCAGGAGCTGTATAACCGCCGCGTTTTCCTGCACAAGTTGGGCAGCCCAAACAATAGCGACGGCCTGAAAGATCTGCTGATTTTCGGTGAAGGCCTGGATCCAACCTTTTGGCCTGACCCAACTTTGTCCGATGATGGCCAATGGCTTCTGATCAATGTTTCTGAGGGCTGGACCAAGAGCGAACTCTATCTCAAGCACGTTAATGACCCGACCGGCAAGTTTGTTCGCATCACCAGCGGAAAGAATTTCTCGTATAGCGGTCAGATCCTGGATGGCCAAATCTATATCACCACCAATGAAGATGCGCCTCGCTATCGTGTCTTCGAAGCCGCCTGCGCGGCCCCGGAGCGCAGCAAGTGGAAGGAAATTGTCCCCCAATCGGATGCCGTGATTGAGAACCCCGCCGAAATCATCGGCCGCAGGCTATTCGTTCCTTATCTACGTAATGCCAGCTCTTCGCTGACCATCTTCGATCTGGACGGCAAGCGAGTTGCCGATGTTCCCATGCCCACGCTGGGCAGCGTTACCGGACTGGGCGGAGATTGGGACAGTAAAGAAGGATTTTTTGCTTTTCATTCTTACTCTCTGCCGATCACCGCATACAGCGTCACTCTGGATGGAAAGGTAAACGAGTTCGCGCGCGTGCAGTCGGATATCGATGCCTCCCGTTACATAGTGAAGCAGGTGCGATTCAACTCCAAGGACGGCACCTCCATCCCCATGTTCATTGTCCATAAGAAGGGGCTGGAAAAGAACGGGAAGACCCCTACATTGCTTTCCGGCTATGGCGGCTTCAACCTTGGACGTACTCCATTTTTTGATCGCAATGCCATGCTGGTCCTGCTGGAGCACGGCGGCATCTATGCGGACGTGCAGTTGCGCGGCGGCAATGAGTTCGGAGAAGAATGGCACCGCGCCGGAATGCTGGACAAAAAGCAGAATGTATTTGACGACTTTATCGCGGCCGCCGAGTATTTAATTGCCCAAAAATATACCGATAAAGACCATCTTGCCATTCAGGGCGGCAGCAACGGCGGGCTATTAATGGGCGCTGCGCTCACCCAACGCCCTGATTTGTTCCGGGCTGTTATCTGCCAGGTGCCTCTGTTGGACATGCTCCGCTACCAGCGTTTTCAAATCGCCAAGCTTTGGATCCCGGAATATGGCTCCTCCGATGATCCCCAGCAGTTTGACTGGCTCTACGCCTATTCCCCTTACCAGCATGTAAAGCAAGGCAGCCTGTATCCGGCCATCCTATTCATGACCGCAGACACCGATACCCGGGTGGATCCCATGCATGCCAAGAAGATGACGGCGCTGCTTCAGGCACAGGCGGCCAACGGGCCAGACCGCCCAATTTTGCTGCGAGTAGATACCAAGGCCGGCCACGGAATCGGAAAGCCGATTGCCAAAATCCTCGAAGACGATGTTGACATGTGGAGTTTTGTATTCTGGCAGTTGGGAATAAAAGATTAATTAACAATCATCTGCCCAAAAAACTGCGGCACGTAAGCGTAATGCTTGCGTGCCGCAATTGTTTTGGACTTATTCCTGAGGGTTACTTCTTTTTCTTGGTCCCTCCTGCCTTCTTGGAGCGTGTTCCCGACCGTCTGGCTGGAGTCCTGGGAGCCTTAGGAGTCTTGGGGGCGACCTTTGGCTTCTCTCTTCCACCGATCAAAGAGAGAGCGTCCGCAGCGCTGAACGGATACCGCCGCTGCGAGAGCTGTTCGGGTACGCCTGGGGCTTCCAGTTTGAGGTCCACCCGCCGGTTGGCGGCCAGGACAATCGTTCTCATGTTCCTGAGGAGTCGTTTCTTCTCGCCAGGAGTCAGTGAAGGATCATCTTCCATGGACTGTTTCACGTTGTCCGGTGAGAGTTGGTCCTGTTTGCCGAGTGGCCGGTCGACCAGACTGTCGGCAGGAATGCCCTGTTCAACCAGGAAGCTCTTGACCCGTGCTGCACGTCGCTCTGTCAGCTTCTGGTTGTACTCAACCGAGCCGCGCGGATCGGCATGAGATTCCAGCACCAGCTTGGCATCTGACTTGACTGCCAGATAGCGCTTGAACTCCACGGCAATCCCACTCAAAGTGTCCTCCTGGCTCTTGACCAGGCCTCCATTAGGATTCCTGGGCGTCGGCTGTGCCGTAGCAAAGTAAACGCTTCGCAGAGTGAGGCTCGGCGGCGGTTCCGGCGGCTTGATCACCGGCTTTGGCCGTACCGTGAACGATGTACTGTTGCTGCCGGTGAGTTGATGATCATCGGTAACCGTGCAGGTCACGCTGCAACGCCCGGGTTGCAGGCTGGAGGTATCCACGGAAACATCCGTGCCCTGTCCGGAAACACCGCAATCAGACGTGATCGCCACACTGACCGGGGTGCCTTGCGGGCTGCTCGCATCGGAGTGGATGGTAATGGAACCGCCCTGCACCACGCTGTCGGGATTCGCCCCGCAGCTAACGGTGGGCGGCAACCGCCTCTTGGTGGAAAATGAAGACTGGCAGCTTGTTGCTGCCTTCTTGTTGTGCGGATCAGTCACGTGAACACTCACGTTGTAGCTCTGTCCTTCAGCCACGCCCGTCGTGTTGATGGTCACGTTATCACCGCTGCCTTCAACCTTGCCGCCATTGGTGGACCACTCATAGTTCAGCGTGTGCTTGGGGTTGAAATTATGCGGCGTAACCGTCGCTTTTACCGGCTCGCCCGCCCATACTTCTGATTTGTCCACAGAGCAGCTTGCGGAGACCGGTAGTTCTTCTCCCACTCCAGCCAGGAACACAAGGCCGGCTGAGAGTCGAACACCTTCGTAGCTGCTCTTATTCACGGGGCCAAAATCATGGCTGCTCCAGATGTAGTCAGCCTCAGCCAGGCGAATATTCAGGTGCTTGGAGACGCGCAAATCAAATCCGCCACCTGCAGCCAATCCCGGTCCGTCGCTTTGGTCGGCATCGCCGGGAGAGAGCCTGTGCCACCCGCCCATTGCGTGGATAAAGGGCTGGATGTGCTCAGCGGGAAAGCGCAATGTAGGCCCGACGAAAATTTCGTCCGAATCGTAGGTGTTGCCAAAGTGGGCGCCCGAATCCACAGTCAGTCCGAACCACTTGTTAAAGAAGTAGGAAATGTCCACCACCAAGCCGCCTCTGGCGTCCTTGAGGCTGAAGACGACGGGAATTCCGGCCTTTACACCGGTGACGCTGTTGGAGAAATTCATCCACGAATATCCGGTGAAAATTTCCCAAGTCGCAGGCTTGGTATCTCCTGAATTGCCCCCAGTGTCAGCAGAACCAGCGGTGCTGGGCTGGAGATAATGGCTGTCGCTACTGACTTGTCCTGCATCTGTAGTTTGTGCCGCCAGGGGCAATGTTGCCAACGCCAGCAGCACTACGCTCAAAGTACAGCAGATACTACGAAGTGACATTGCATCCTCCGAGAAACTGCAAACAAAATTTTTTTTGTGAAACCTGAGTTACCAGATGTGTTGATGAGTCCGAGATACATTTACCGAAGCTGAATTCGGCAACGGAGTATTATAAGGCTTCCTGCGGAATCTGTATCAAATACCAGCTATCGCACCGGGGTAGTTACCTGTATAACCATCTGCGAGCCGCTATCCAGCTTTACGTCGTGACCATGGGAACTGATCACGGAGCCGTCCTGGCCTTTAGCCGCAGAACCCAGCTTCACTCCGGGCATTCCAAATACACCGCGACTTCCACCGCCCATCACGCTACCCTCGCCCCCAAGGGCCGAGGAGCCAGGGCCGGCTGCCCCAAATTCGGCAACGCGGCTAGCTTGGTTCGAATTCGAACTCATGTTGCCCGAAGAGTTGCTGGAGGAAGAACGGCTGGCAGACATGCCTCCAGTGCCGCCTGAGAGAGGCTGTGGATTGGTGGATTGATTTCCCAACCCGGTTATCGGCGGTCCCATCATGTCAGGTTTGTCTACGCCACTGACACGTGCAGGGGGAGCCAAGGCCCTGACCGCGGCGCTGAAATCAATTTCCTGGCCACCCTTCAGTACCGCTTTATCGAAAACCATGCCTAATCGCGACTCCTGGTCCTCTTTGCTCCGAGGTTTGACTTCGGTCACATGGCCAACTAATCTCGACCCCCTCCGCATGACAATTTTGCCATGTGAAATCACATCCTGGGTAAGGACGGCTTTGACGGGATCCCCCAGCTTGACTTTCCTGCTGTTGACAGATTGACTGAGTTCGGCCACCAGATCGGCGCCGTTCAGTTCTGAACCGTCGCCCGCTGAACTCATCGTGGTAACACCCTGCCCCACGAAACTCATCGTCAACGCTCCGGCTGTGATGGCTATCAGTAATGATTTCATCGGCCCCGTCCCTTCCGTTCAGCAAGAATCGTCCGGCTTGAATGGAAAACTGCTGAAAACAACAAGGTGCGGCTAGCCGCTAAAGGCAAGTCGCACCATGATTATAAGACTATTCGGGATGCAATCAACAACTTAAACTACTGGGGCTGGCCTGTTACTTGCAAAATCATCTGTGTTCCGGAGTCCAGTTTCACATTCTGGGTTGTGGAACTGATGACAGATCCCTGAGCGCTGGCGGTACCGGAAGCAACTGAATTCAAAGTGAGTCCCTGGAGGCCTACAACACCGTGGCTGGCCGTATTCAATGTGCCATTGACTCCGGCACCCACCGCTCCGGTGGTTGAACCGGCTACTGATCCGGCAGTATTCCCAACCCCTCCCACGGTTGATCCGACGGCCGAAGTTGCAGACCCGGTAACGCCGCCAATCATGCCGCCGCCATTACTACCCATTGGCTGTTGGCGGGCGCTGGCGCCGGCGCCAGAGGCCATTCCCATATCGTCGGCGACCGGAGCAGCGGTGATCGGCGCCGCAGCCAGTGCCTGCACCACGGCATTAAAGTTCACCTGCGATCCGTCCTTCAAGACCGCATGATCAAAAACAATTCCCAGTCTGGACTCGGCGTTTTCTTTGTTTCGCGCCTGGGCTTCAGTCACGTGACCAACCAGTTTTGAACCTTTGCGGACTATCACCTGGCCATTCGATTTCACGTCCTGGGTCGCTCTTGCGCTGATCTCTTCGCCGGGTTTCGCTTTCTTCGCATCCAGTGATTTCGTGAGTTCTGCTTGCAACGTGGTTCCACTGCCTAAAGCGGCCCCGCTGGAACTGCCTTCCGCAGAGGAGTTGTTCCTTTGGTTTTTCCCGCTTCTTTTGCCGGAGGTTTCTGCATCTCCGTTGGTGTTTGCGCTAGCCGAGCCACCTGAAACCTGCGCATTTCCACTGGCATTCACATTGGCATTGGCTCCCGCCTTACCGGCAGTAGCCGAGGTGTTCGTAGAGGCAGATCCGCTGGCCCCGGTTTGTGCTCCCGCTCCGGTTACCAAGGCCGCAGCTACCGTCAGTGCAATCCAATAGCTTTTCATTTTGCAATCCGCTCCTTAAATTGAATGAAAATTGTACGAAAAATCGGGCCCTGTTCCCTGCTCAGTCTTCTGATGCAATCCAGAGCACCTGCGTTTGCCAGGCGTTAAGTTTAATACATTCAGCGGGTTACCTTTGATATAGACTTTTTTACATAGTTCGGCATCAAACCACTGGCAACCAGTTTGGCTGCCAGTCCTGGGAAATTAAGGAGGCTTTTTGACCATCCCGCAGGAAAAGATCCTCATTGTCGAGGACGAGGAAAACGAACGAACCGGCCTGGCAGAGCTGGTTTCAGCCTGGGGCTACCGCACGGATGTGGCTAAGGATGGCCTGGAAGGGCTGGAAAAGGTAGCTACCTGGGCGCCGGGCATTGTCATCACCGATCTCAAGATGCCGAGAATGGACGGTATGGAGCTGCTGCACCGCATCGCCGAGCAACCGCAGCCCATAGCCGTTGTGCTGCTCACGGCCCAGGGCAGCATCGATTTGGCCGTGGATGCAATGAAAATCGGCGCCTATGATTTCATTCAGAAACCGGTAGACACAGAGCGGCTGAAGCAGATCCTGCAAAACGCCGTACGCCATCGCGGCACCAGCCTTGAACTCGAGGTCACCAAACGCAAGCTGCGTGATACCGGCATCTTTGGATCGCTGGTCGGCTCTTCCAGAGGCATGCAGGAGATCTTTCGCCTGGTGGAGATGGTGGCTCCCAGCACCGCATCTGTGCTGATTACCGGCGAGAGCGGAACCGGCAAAGAACTGGTGGCGCGCACCATTCACGAAATGAGTCCCCGCAAGAGCAAGCCGTTTGTGGCCATCAACTGCTCCGCCATTCCTGAAACGCTGATCGAAAGTGAAATCTTCGGTCATGAAAAAGGCGCCTTTACCGGGGCCCTGGAGCGCCGCGCCGGCTGTTTTGAGTTGGCGGAAGAAGGCACGCTATTACTGGACGAGATCGGAGAGATGCCCATCGCCACCCAGGCCAAGCTGCTGCGTGTGCTGGAGGACCACAAATTAAGGCGGCTGGGCAGCAAGATCGAGACGCCAGTGGACGTCCGCGTCCTGGCAGCCACCAATAAAGTGCCGGAGGAAGCTGTTTCCAAGGGCGAGTTGCGCAACGACCTCTATTACCGCCTGAACGTCTTTAATATTCACATGCCGCCTCTACGCGAACATAAGGAAGACGTTCACCAGCTTGTGGATGCCCTTCTTGCGGACATGAGCGCCAAGCATGGCCGCGAGGTGGGCGCAGTTCATGAGAGCGTTCTCCAGATGTTCCAGAACCATAGCTGGCCGGGAAATGTTCGCGAACTGCGCAACACGCTGGAACGCGCGGTGATTGTCTGCGAAGGGTCCTTGATTGAGGCTCGCCATCTGCCCCCCAATTTCGGCACCACCGGATTGCGTGTGGCTACAGCGGATTTGGACGGGATTCGCCTGGACGTAGGAACAACCGTAGAGCAGGCGGAGAAAATGCTGATTCTGAAGACCCTGGCCGCCACCAACAATAATAAGACTCGGGCTGCGGAAATCCTTGGCATCAGCCTCAAGACCTTGCACAATAAGCTCAAGGAATACGGCGGCATCGCCGGCGCAGCAGCGGAGGCAGCCAGTTAAAGCTGCGAGCTCATCCTACCGTGGGGGCAGCCGGGCCACATGGGAAAAAGGCCACTGACCTCTGAATTAACGTCAATCGACTCCGTGAAAGCGATACACTTGCACTAACGAACCATGCCTTCTCTGCGGCTGAAAACCAAGCTGGTCATTGCCATTAGCGGAATGGTTCTGGCAATTGTGGCCACCCTTTCTACTTTGTATCTCTCCAAAGTAGTCCGCCTGCGCATGCTGCAGACCCTGGATGATGGTCAATTCATCGCCCACCAAATTTTTTCTGAGGCGCGGGACCCCCTGGAAATTGCGCTGAGTGATACCAACGTTGATTTCAGTGATCCCAAACAAGTTGAAACCGTTATACGAGATGTGCTGCGGAAAGATTCCGGCATCACTTCCCTGCTGGGCTCCATCGTGGGTTACTCGCCCACTATCCAGGATGCTGCCGTCACCAATAATGAAGGACGCGCGCTGGTACACACCAGTCCATCTTTTCTGGGCGGCATCGTGAATCGTCGCGAAGATTTCGCTTCGATTGTCAGCGGTGGCATCTGGAAACAATTGAAAATCATCTACGGTCCGGCCCAGGTCTATGATGTTCACGAACCTCTCGAGATCAATGGCAATCCATTCGGAGAAATACGGGTGGGTGTCTCTACTGTCTTGTTGAAAAACCAGATCCAGCCGGTCCTGAATCAGGCGCTTATCTTCGCCGGTGGTTCTATTGTGATCTGCCTGGTGCTGGCTGCCCTTCTTTCCAATTTCGCCTTGCGTCCCCTGGCGGCCATCAATCGTCGCCTCGATCTGATCAATTCAGGACAGGTAGAGGTGGCTGAGGCCCCTGCCAGGCCCGCGGACGAATACGGCGCCGTCGCCAGCAAGATTGACCGTCTGGGCCGGCAGATGCGGGACGCCAAAGAAATCTTCTCCGCCCTCAAGGAAAATCTCGACCAGATGATGGCCAACCTTCAGGATGGCGTCATGTTGTTCACCAGCGACTTCC
>DATDGL010000171.1:0-20129 GCA_036522115.1 Candidatus Angelobacter sp. | reverse complement strand
AACAACAGCAGCAAGAGACACGTCCGCCGCGCAATCACGCGAGCTACTTGTCCCGGCTCACTGTTAGGATGCGGCGAGGTTTGATCACCGCAAATTGGACTCGGCCACTGTCTTCATAATACCACGATAAATTATGTTAGTCAAGGATTTATTATAGTAATTTCTAGGTTGCTTAATGTTAAAAGCAAGCAACAGGCTCCGGCCTGAGATTGCTACAAAATTTGCCTACAGCTCACATTGTGCACAAAAGGAGCGGAGGGTCGTCATGGTGAGACGAGAGCTGAACTCTGCGCTCTACTCTCTGGAGGTGTTTTTTACAAGTGTTTATCGCTGCTGATGTTTCATGACCGATCGCAGAATCGCGTTGATGCGGGACGAGTAACCTGGACCGAAGCTTTGCAGCCACTCCATGACGTCTCGATCGAGCCGCGCTGCGACCAACCGGCGGGCCGGCCGCTTCGCCGACGCTAGTTGCTCTTCCGTCAGCTCCGGAATGTCACTGAAGTCGATGTCGGAATCGTCACCAGCGTCCTGCTTGGCCTTTATTTTACGTAGTACTGCTTTCTGCTTTGCGGTGAGCGGCTTATTGAATATATAGTCTGCGCTCACGCTTACTAGCTTCTCTCGCCGAGATGATTCGGATGATTTCTTCTTCATTTTGACCTCGATAAACATGCGCCACTACCAGCAACGCTGCTTCTTCCTCGACGGAGGCCACTCCAATCGCGTGCCAGCGCTGTTCGCCAGTTTCATCGTCGATACGATCTTGAATGAGAGCGACGTTCGGATCATCGAACACCTTCGAAGCCAATGTGAAGTCGATGCCGTGCTTCTTGATGTTGACAAGCTCCTTTTCCAGATCCCATTCGAATCGCATCGTTATACGTATTGTATAACGTCCTGCCGGAGAACGAACTATGCAAAGGATATGGCACAGATTTCAGTTCGACGTAAACGCTGTTTCCGGGAAATTTGCTCGGATAGTCAACTATCCAGAAGTTACCCCCGTTCCTAGTGAATTTGAACTTTCGAACTCTTCCTGACTAGCAGAAAATAAACAACTTACAAGGTGATTTCCAGAAAAACAGCGAGATTCAATTATACGATTCGTTGAAATAGAATCTTCTCACCCGCTTCACTGGTTTGAGGTAAACACAGAAGGCGTGCATTTAAGGAGTTTATTTTAACGGAAAAACTGGTTTTGAAATCATCGGGAATAGATGGAATCACGAAGTAAATGCTCTGGCTGCCTGTTAGCCGGGAAGACGGTCTGAGCCTACCCACAGTTGAGCCAGATCTCTGAGGTTGTCTTTGTATGTGCGCGTTACCAGGTATTCCTTCCCACCTTTTACCCGCAGCCTGTACTCTCCCGTCGGTAAAGGTTGGATCTCCTCCACGGCCGAAATATTCACGACGACCGAGCGGTGGATGCGAATAAAACCGTAGGGCTTGAGCTTCTCCGCCATGGACGAGAGAGACTCGCGCAGCAAATAGGGATTGGGCCGGTGTTGCAAGGAAACGTAATTACCTTCGGCTTGTACTGCCACGATCTCAGTTAAATCCAGGAATAAGATTTTACCCTTTACCTTGAACGCGATTCGTGGCGCCTGTCGTTTTGCCAGAACCTGCAACTGCTGCAAGGCCCGGATGAGGTTGGCAGCATCAACTCGGGTTACCGGAAGCAATGATGTATCTACAGGTTCGTAGAACCCATCTTCTGCCGTCGATTCGAGAGGATACTCCCGTCTATTCCCGATGGACCGAATCGTATCCCCCCGCAGTGGTCCAGCCGAAACGTCCGCGTTAGCGTCAGCAGCTTGTTGAACAAGCATCTCACGTGCAATGGCCTTCTGATCCTGAATCTCGCGGCCGCTCATCATTGAACTCCTTAGCATCTAGTCTCTCCTTCTTTCGCTACTGGTTAGTCGAATGAGGGAGCGCTGGATCGACAGCCGCATGCACTGCTTCTAAATAAAACGGTCCTTACATAACCGGAGCAGCGGATCCATCTGACCACCTGCCCACGGGAACGATAAATACGTCGATGGGTTGAGCGCCTTTGAATTGTGGGACCAGCATTACTGGTGATTGCGGCAGATCGGCACCCCAGGCCTTGGCCTCCAGCGGAGGCGTATAAAACATCAAGTGCGCCAGGTTGTGATCGCCGTTATCGGTGAGATAAGCTTCCTTCGACAACATGTAACTCATCGCTCCGGGTTCGAGCGGCGGCAGTTCACCCTTTTCGAACGCTGCCTTGTTGCCCTCGATGATCTCAGCCTTGGTTCGCCCTGCCAATACCATCTCTGTTCTCTTCAGAGTAGTCGGCAACACGGACCGCGCGGCCGGCGGATTGAAACAGATAGGACCGCGAATTTTGGGATTCCAGAATCCCGGAGCGTCAGAAGGCGACATCCACGCTCTCTCGACAACACATACAAAACCATTCTTGCCTTCGACGGCAGTTGCGTAGCCATGGCGGCCAAGGACCAGAATCCTGGCCTCGCGGGATATAGCTTCCGGCGCCGCGCTTCGAGCCAACGCAATTTCGGCATTTCGGTCCGCCATGAGGTACTGATCGAGTGGCGCCATGTTGGAATAAGCTGTCTTGGGCGCTTGTGCCTGCACTTGCTCCATTCGTATGAGCCCAAGGACCAGAACAAAACTTAGACAAGCTGCCATTGCCAATCTTCTTCGGTTCATCGTTTTTCTCCTGAGTTAGAGCCGCCGTTGCCGGAAAACATGCTTCTTCAATATCCGCCGTGCGCCTCTCCGTGATTGACGTGGCGCCCGGAGAGATTTCAGCCACCCCACGATATTTCTGATTCCCACATCCCACACCTTGGTATCCTGAGCATTCTTTGCTAATGAGGCGTAGCCCTCGACCATCGCGACCAGAAAGCTGGCAGTCTCGTCTGGATTCAGGTCGCGGCGAACTGTTCCCTGGGACTGCCCTTTCCGCAAAAGCGTAGCCACTCCTTCCTGCCAAGCTAGGAATATCCTCTCCAGTCGCTTGCGGAATTGCTCGTCCAGCGGAGACATCTCCTGTGCCAAATTGAGCAGGGGACAACTCTCTCGAACGTCTGCGGGCCGAGTTGGTAACCGCCGGACAATGCCGATCAAAATGTCGATGGGTTGCCCGTCGCCAAGCAGAGGATGCAGCCACCTGTCGCGAACAAGTTTTGCGATGACCTCGTCGACGATGGCATATCCCAGTGCTTCCTTGCTGTCGAAGTGGTGATACAGCGCTCCCTTGGTGACGTTGGTGGCGGCAAGAATTGTATTGATGCCGGCACCCTGGAAGCCTGATCTGCGGACCTCCCGAAAAGCCGCTTGCAGCAAGCGTTCCCGTGTACGCTCTGGATCACGGACCATTCGCTTCTTCTCGTGAGCAATTAACATACCAACTAGTATGTATGTCAAACCATTGAAAATCAATCGAAATGCCTGACTCTTGGCGGCCCAGTGTTCTCGAATTTCGTAGCCTCTCGCCAGTGTGTGTATGAAAAGCTGGAGAAACAGCCGCTCGAGTCGTTTTGGGGTCGTCCCGGGAGGTTGTTAATCCGGCACTCCGCTTCGAAATCTGAAATGTTGGGCCTGCTGTTTCACGTAATCGCTATGAACATGGAATACCACATGCTTCCTCAGTTATCACCCAGCAGGAATTTGTGGAGTTGTGAGCCAATTCTGCTCTGAACTGCTGGAGCGCCGAGTGGTACTTGACGTAATCACCAGTCATCTCCGCACGGCGACTTTTTACCGGAGGGAAAAGAAAAGATATGAATACGCTAAGGCAGTTGCGGAATTTCTGGATACCCTGCGTTGCCACGATTGTTGTGGCTTGTTTAGGCCATGCAGTCGCTCAAACGAGCTACAAAATTACCGATTTGGGCACTAACACCAACAAAGACAACTTTAGCATGGCCATGGGCCTCAATAATCAGGGCTGGACGGAGAACATGGATGGGTTCGTGAACCCTCCCGAGAATAATATGGGTACGACAGTTGCAAGGGGCCGCGCGGTGATAAACAGAGACGGACTCAACATCGACCTGGGCACGCTTGGAAAACCCGACTCTGGCAACAGTTGGATCAACTGGGGCGGGATCAACGACCGCGGGGAAGCCGTCGGTATGTCCGAAACATCTGTTCCAGATCCGAACGGCGAAGACATTTGCGGCTTCGGCACACACCTTACGTGCGTGCCGTTTCTTTGGCGAGACGGCCACATGAGCGCTCTCCCGACAGTGGGCGGCAATAACGGGCAGGCCAGCGCCATCAATAACCGCGGAGAAGCCGCAGGATTTGCGGAAACGGCTAACAATGACCCCACATGCCCACCTGGTTTTGCTGCCCCTACTATATCGCCGGTATTGTGGGGAAGAGGCCAAGCCCAGCCTCTTCCTTTGGTAGGTACTGATCCAGACGGTTTCGCAAACGGGATCAACGATGAAGGCCAGGCCGTAGGCTACTCGGGAAACTGCACCACAGCGATTCACGCCGTAATGTGGAAAAACAACACTGCCTTCGTGCTTCAGGACACCGGACATGCACGTTCCAATTTCGCCTTCGCCATTAACAACCTGGGCCAAGTTGTTGGGAAAGTCCGCAACGTTGATGGCACAACCTTCGTAGCCGCTCTTTGGCAGCCGGACGGCACACTCACAATCCTCGGCTTTCTGCCGGGAGATGCCGCCGCCTTCGCCACAGGCATCAACAACCGGGGCCAAGTGGTGGGAAACAACGTTGACTCCGGCAACAACTGGTCTCACGGCTTCATTTGGCAGAACCGTGTGATGACCGACCTTAACACGCTAATTCCCGCGGATTCCAACCTCTTCATAATCTCGGCTAGCAATATCAATGAGCGCGGACAAATCTCGGGCATGGCAACGGTGCTCAGTGGGCCGCATACGGGCGACATCCACTCCTATCTCTTGACCCCTGTAGACGAAAGAATAGACAAGTCGATTGCGGATATCGCACCTACACACCCGAAATCCAATTTACCCGCGAATGCTTGCCACCACTTGAGGGGATTCGGATTCGGCCAATTCGAGCAATAAAGGCATTCACTACCAAAGGAGATTGAATATGAAAAATGAAAGCGACAACAGAGTACTGGGCCGCACTCACGCCCGCGAACTGAGCGATCACGAACTGCCCATGGTGGCTGGCGGGACGCTCAAAATCACGCATCTTCCCAATGGGGAAGTTGTTATCATCGCTGATTAGTAGCGGGCTGGAAAGTAACTTGCTTGAACTGATTGGCCGCGAGTCAGCCCTGCCTCCTCGCGGCCTTCATCTAGTCATATACCCGATCCCTCCGAGCAGCCCAGATGATGACAATGATGAAATCGAACAGAATTCCCAATGGGTGATCAGTCCCGCATATTTTTGGGAACCTTCAGTGCGTTTTGGGTGTCTTTGGTGTCATCGGTTTCTGGGGAGGCAGCGATGCGGCTAAAGGAACGTGAGCTTGAAGACCCAGATGACGTTCTGATTAAAGCTGAACACCGCAGACGCGAATTGGCCACAGAGCAGCAGCGCCAGAAGCAGGAATCGGAAGAAGGTGAGTAAGTATAGGCAAAACTAAAACTTTCCTTCGCTGCTTCAGCACGGCACCAGCGGAACGGGGCAGGCTGGCGTCGATCAGAAAATGCATGCGCCAAACTTAGGTCGGTAGGAGATGATGTTGTTCCTGGTCAACCAATTCACCTGCGAACTTCAAGGCCGCGCGAATATCCTCAATGGTCAGGTCATATTCCCGTTGTACTTCCTCGAAGCTCATGCCGCCAGCAAGGCTGCCTACAACGATTGACACAGGCGTGCGCGTATCGCGAATGACCGGCTTGCCGTGACAGATTGCAGGATCAATCGTGATCCGGTTATGCATCGTACTTCTGAGACTACGCTTCGCCCGTGGGATAGGCAAGCCCACATCATCGACAGCCCACATCAGGCGCAGGCAGACCTGCGCGACTTGCCGAAATGGGCTACAGAAAGCCCTTTGACCTGATCTTTGAAAAGGCAAAAACGAAGGAATGGCGGGGGATTCGCGAACGACTTTCGAACTTTTACACTTCTTAACACAGGAAGCATGCCGCTCGAATCCTCAGCAGTCTAAGCAATCTTCCCAGCACCAGCCCGAGCCTCGGCAGAGCTATCAAACGCTCTGAGCGCGTCTGTCTTTGGCTGGGGTAAAAAAAAATTTTGGGCGCTCACGCCGCGCCCGGCTCCGGCACATCTTTCCAGCCGCCCCGTCCGAAAAGGCAGGCTTGATCGTGAATGGCATACAAGACTTGCCGTCCAGCAAAAAGCCCTGTTGATCTCAGCTTCAGGAGGGAACAGGCGCTCGGTGCTCTTGCGTTGACAAGGTTGAACTATTGCCTGTTTTACACGACGTTTCCGAACTTGCCATTCGTCATTCAAAGTGGGATGTAGACAATCATATCCCGCCATTCGGTTTGACCACTGCACAGCGCGATCATCGTTAACTCTTCGATGGCTTTCCCAATTCCGAGCTCCTGTGGAACAAGTATCAATCCAGGCATCGATTCCCCGCTACGCACACGGGCGATTGCGAAACGTGGCATTGTTTGCAGATCGTGACTGACCAGGATTCTATCCTCGGTAGCAGCCCAGGAAAGTAATTCCGGGTCTGCTTTGTGGGCCAGACCAACGGCGCGCGCCAGCACTGCATCAATTTCCACGCGTGACCGCAGGCCTCGAAGAATGCGTTCGTTGAAATCGTGATCGATCAAAAAGCGGAGCACGCGCGGTATCTATTTGGCTCCATACCGTGAACCGGAGCGAGACTTGATCCGTGCGCGCAGTTCGCCGACTCTGGCTTTGTATGCTGGATCGGACTCGATATCTTCGCGAACAGTACGTGCCTTCCTCTCCTGATCGTGCAGGTACTCATCCACCTGATCGCGGTGATTCAGGTAGTAGCTGATGACGGCGTGAATGTCGGCGAGTCTTAGGAATGGAAAGCTTTCGAGAATCGCCTCAGCGCTGTTCCCTTGCTGATACTGATACACCACTGTCTCGAGGGTAACCTGAGATCCGGTGACACGAATCGTTCCCTCTTCCGTGAGCGTTAAGGGTACGCTCTGAGTTGTCTCAAGGGCGATCATCTCCACTTAATTCTACACTCTGGCGGGATCGAGGCAGAATTCCTTCGACCCATAGGCAGTTTAGCCCGCAAAAGAGGTGCGCATGTGGCATTCTCCACCCTAATGTAAGTTTCTGATAATAAAAGGTTTCTGGCGGGAAGAGAGGGATTCGAACTTGAGCCGTTATGCAGGCGTCCGCGCCTGCACGCGAAAAGCTGCCTGCCCGGCGTGCCCTGGGAGCGCAATCGAAGGACCAGGCGAAAAGAAGAGGAAAATCGTCTTTCTCTGGCTGCCATCAAGGTCTTTCTCTCCGGAGTACGGAACCCCAGCAACCAACTCGGACGGGAACTCGGATCAGAAGTTCACCAGCCCTCGCCGGTGTTATGCGGGCAGCTTCAACCGGAATAACGAAGCCGGGTCAACGTACACGCCCTGCCATCGGACGCCCATGTGCAAATGGGGCGCAGTGGCGCGTCCAGTACCCCCGCTCAGTGCAACGATTTGTCCGCGAGTCACGGTGTCACCCTCGTGTACCTTGAACTCCGAGAGATGCATATAGATGGAGAGCAGGCCCTGGCCGTGGTCGATCATCACGCAGTTGCCTTCGCCAAACAGACTGCGCGCGACGACGACTTTGCCGCTATTGGCGGCGGCCACGGGAGTTCCGGAGCGTGCATGGAAGTCGAGGCCCTGATGCACACTCTTGAGTACGCCGTTGAACTTGCGCTGCGTCCCAAACCTGTCGGTGATTGCAGTCCCGACCGGCGCAGTGAAGCTGCCGGACCACAGGCGTGCCGGCGAAATAACCTTAAAGATCTTGTTCTTAAAATCACTCTCCTCCTCGATGCGCTTCACAATTTCCGGAGGCGGAGCCGTGAACTCGCTTGGTACTTGCAAGTCAATGCTGTGATAGATGGCGTGACCAATGCGCACAGCCTGCCTTGCGTTAAACGGCTGGGCTTGCGCCTTCTCTCCCTGGAGTTCGAGAAAGTAGATTCCAGGTTTGGTATCGAGTCCGATTCCCGCCAATGCCGTCCAGGAGGTGCGGGACGCATTGGGCCCGAAGGAAAGCGTATGTCCGAACCAGTAACCAGTCAGCGACTTGAGTTCCACTCCAGGACGCACTTGGAAAAGGCACGGTGAGCCATTGACCAGCCGTGTGGGTGTCCAGCTTACGATGGAAACTTTGGCAGCCGCTGGTGTGTGCGGACCCTGTCCGGCTGCCAATCCATTGCCCAGAATAAGAACGCAAATCATCAGGCACGCAAAACGGAGATGGACCATAAGTGTTTGCAGCCCCATTGTAGTTATGCTATCACTCACTAGCGGGTTGGGCACTGGGACGGCAAGCGGCACTGTGTCTCTGTGTGCGGGCGTCTCCGTGGTAGATTTGGGTGTCATGGAAGAAGCCCGACAACCGCAGAAGTGGCCGGACCTGCTGGTGATTGTCCGCCATGGACAATCCGAGCGCAATGTGGCGAAAGAGCAAGCGAAAGCATCCGGGGCCGCCACCGTGTGGGGCGGAACCGTGCGCGACGTGGATACACCCCTTACCACGCTAGGCGTGCAACAAGCAATCCAGACGGGCAAGTTTCTGCGCGAAGTGGCCAGCTTTGACCTGATTTTCTCCTCCCCTTACATGCGGACATTACAGACCTCACAGCGCATCGCCGAACAACTCAACCCGCTCCCACGAATCATGCTTGAGGAACGAGTGCGAGAAATTGAGTTCGGAATGCTCGATGGGCTCACTCACCATGGGGTGAAGGAGCGTTATCCGGAGGAATGGGCGCGGCGTGAGCGCGAGGGCAAATATTGGTACCGGCCACCCGGCGGCGAGAGCCGGCCGGACGTCGCTTTGCGTGTACATAGCTTTCTGGGTGCTTTGACGCGCGACTTCCGCCAGAAAAAAATCCTGGTGGTGTGTCATAGCGTGGTGGTCCTCATCTTCCGCCGGCTTCTCGAACGGTGGGACGAAGCTAAATATCTGGAAGTGGACCACGAGGATGATGTCCTCAATTGCGGGGTAACAACCTACAGGTATGATCCGGCAACGCGCCGATTGCAGTTGGATGGTTACAACAGCGTCTGCTACCAGCAGCCTCCCGAGTGAGAACAAAAAAACGAAAGACAGGAATTGTAGCTGCCAGCCGAATTCAGTTAGACTTCTGCGTTCAAAATTTTATGCGTCGAGGCGCTTTCCATGCGTAAACTGCGTTCTGCTTTTGCTCCTTTCATCGTTCTCTTGCTGCTCAGTCAAGTCACACACGCTCAGGCAGCCCAGGGATATCACAAGGCACCCAAACCGATACCGGAGATTCTGGATGCGCCGCCAACGCCGCTGGTGCTGGTCAGCCCGAAATCGGATTATCTTCTGGTTGCGGACCGGCTGGGGAATCCACCACTCTCTGATCTGGCGCAACCCATGCTCCGCCTTGCTGGAATCCGCATCAATCCCGCCACCAATGGACGCCACCATCCGCCACGCCTGACCGGGCTGCACATCGTGCACGTTCAGGATGGCCCAGAACAATCGATTCAGCTTCCGCAAAATGCTTACATTGGCGCACCTGAATGGTCTCCCGACGGGCATCATTTCAGCTTCACCAACACCACGCCAGCGGGAATTGAGTTATGGGTAGGTGATGCGGCCACAGCCAAGGCGAGCCCGATCCCGAACGTGAAGGTCAATGCGATTCTGGCGGATTCCATTCAATGGATGCCGGATGGCAGCTCCCTCCTGGTTGCGGCCGTACCGCAAACACGCGGCAAGCCACCGGTGGAGTCCACGGTTCCAGATGGCCCCATCATCCAGGAGAGCGACGGGAAAAAAGCTCCTGCTGCGACCTTTGAAGACCTTCTACAAAGCCCTCACGACGAAGATCTCTTTGACTACTACGCCACGTCACAGTTGCTGCGCGTGGACGCTCTCACGGGTCACCAGCGAACGCTCGGCAAATCTGGGATCTTCGCCAATATCGACTCCTCGCCCGATGGCAAACACATTCTGTGCGCAAGAATTCATCGCCCTTATTCTTACTTGTTGCCCTTGGGCGATTTTCCCAAGGAAGTAGAAGTTTGGGACAACAACGGCAAAGTGGAATTCAAGCTTGCCAGCGTGCCTCTGGCCGAACATGTGCCTATCGAAGGCGTGCTGACCGGTCCTCGCGACTACGAATGGATCTCAACCCAACCGGCAACCCTGGTTTGGGCAGAAGCTCTGGATGGTGGCGACACCAGGGCCAAGGTTCCTTACCATGATCACCTGCTGATGCTTGGCGCTCCATTTACAGATCAACCAAAAGAGCTGGTAAAGCTGGAGTACCGATTCACGGCAGGAGGCGGGTTCGCAGCCAGAAGACAGGGCGTTGAATGGGGAGCAAACGGCATGGGCCTGGTACACGATTATGACCGCAATCGGCGCTGGACTCGCACTCTGATGATCAACCTGAATCAGCCCGGGGCGGCGGCCAAGGTGATCTGGGAGCGTTCCATCCGTGACCGGTATGGTGACCCTGGAACACCCTTAATGAAGACACTGGAAAATGGCAAACGAGTGATATGGCAGAGCGGCGATTCCATCTTTCTCTCCGGGCCGGGGGCCTCGCCTAAGGGAGAATTCCCTTTCCTCGACCGATTCAATCTACAGTCGCTCAAGGCGGAACGATTATTCAAATCGGCTGACGGCGCCTTTGAGGAGGTGGCGGCGCTGGCCTCAGATGATGGCTCGCGTTTCATCACCCGCCATGAGAGTCCCACCGAGCCGCCGAATTACTTTTTGCGCAGCGTTGACGGCGCAGACAAAAAAGCGCTTACTCATTTTCCTGATCCTGCACCGCAACTCCGAGGCATTACCAAGCAGCTTGTCACCTACAAGCGCGCAGACGGCGTGCCTCTCTCCTTTACCCTGTATCTTCCGGCCAATTACAAACAAGGAGAAAAGCTGCCCACCATTGTCTGGGCCTACCCGTTGGAATTCAGCGATGCCAGCACGGCAGGACAAGTGTCCGGTTCAACGAATCGGTTTACCACGATTACCGGCATCTCACAGCTCTTTCTGGTAACTCAGGGCTATGCCGTTTTGGACAACGCCACCATGCCGGTGATCGGCGACCCTGACACCATGAACAACACCTATGTTGAACAGATCGTCACCAGCGCCAAAGCTGCCATTGATAAAGCCGTGGAAATGGGAGTGACGGACCGCAACCGAGTGGGAGTGGGCGGACACAGTTACGGCGCATTCATGACGGCCAACCTGCTGGCCCATTCCGACCTGTTCAAAGCAGGAGTGGCGCGCAGCGGGGCCTATAACCGCACGCTGACCCCATTTGGCTTCCAGAGTGAGCGGAGGACGCTGTGGGAGGCGCCGGAGATGTACATCAAAATCTCACCCTTCATGTTCGCGGACAAGATTAAACATCCCATTCTCCTGATCCACGGCATGGCGGACGACAACTCAGGGACCTTCCCCATCCAGAGCGAGCGGCTGTATCAGGCCATCAAGGGCAATGGTGGGATTGTCCGGTATGTCCAGTTACCTTATGAAGCGCATGGCTATCTGGGCCGGGAATCAGTGGAACATACGCTTTATGAGATGGTTAGCTGGTTCGATAAATGGGTGAAAAACGCTCCGGAGGCCGCCCCGACGAATACGGCTGATGCGGGCAAAACAAAATAAATAAAAGAAAGTTTGTAACGTTTTTGCCAGTTTTGACACTACCTATATAAGAGAACGTCTAAGGCACGTTAGACGGGGTTGGCCGGCATTCAAGCATTGAGTTGCTAGGGGGAGTGCCGGCCACGTTATATTCCCGGACCCTCCCCGTGATTCGGCCCTACCCTCTGAAGAGCGTCCCACAGGATCGAAATCAAAGACACCGCTCCTGATTTTTGGCGACCAAGCACCTTTACAGAACCTCTACAGACGGGTGTAATTAAAAGTGCGAGTCAAGCCAGTACCCATGCTGTTTACTTAAGCGGTTTCGGGACCTTTTGAGTTCAACGATGGAACCGCAAGGTCCCTCCGCTTTACCCCCGCCGGCGCGTGGGTAAAGCCTCGGGATGACGAACCATGTTGGGGGGCCCTTCGCAAACAGTGACTCTCACTTTTAATTACACCCTCTACAGACCTGACATTTGACATCCGACCTGGGGAGCAGATAGATCTCTGGAGGGCCGAAGATGAACAAAAAGATTAACGTTCGAGTAACCAGCGATGGAGTTAAGGGGTTCTTCGATCGTGCCCGGGAACACGCCAAGAAACTGGATCGTGGCGAGGAGCTTGCGCCTGAAGTTACCGTTTCCTTCGAAAGCGCGAGCGACATGATGCGAATCCTTTCTGCCGAGCGTATCCGGCTCCTGCGTGTTACGCGAGAAAAAGCAACTACCCTGTCTGATCTGGCTGCTGGCTTAAAGAGAGATTTACGTGCTGTCGGCCGTGATGTGGACCTGCTGGAAAAGTTTGGGCTAGTGCGAACGCGGTACGAGAAGAACCCGGGACATGGAAAACGACGCGTGGTTGAGTCGCAAGCGGCCAAGTATCGACTTGAAGCAACGATTTAATACGACCACAAGAGCTTAAGGTAAACCTTCCTCGTGCTGGAGATAAGCGTTGCCCGTGGACTCATCACGGGACTACGGTCACGGTAACCACATTCGACCGAACGGCCCTGCCGTCGAGTTCCTGCACCTCGATTGAATATTTCCCTGGAGCGGTCATGTCATAGAAGTCGCTAAGTACACATTCGCGCGTTTGCGCTTCTCCGGGATTCAGGGTGTAGGTGACTGTCTGTGGAATGATTTCACGCATCAAATGGAGAAAATGGGCATGCGGATGAGATTTGATTTAGGCTAGTAGCTGGGGTTATTTCATTACTCAGCCAACTTGCTCCTGCATAACCGGCAGCACGTCCGCTTCTGCTGCCAATCACAGAATCTGCTGTACTGCTAACCGTAATAAGGGTTCCAGCACCAAGAAAGAACAGGCAAAGGAAGAAATCCTGTGGCAGTTTCAAGCGAAGTCACGCAAACCATTGACACTCTGAGTATCAACACCATCCGTACTCTATCCATGGACGCCGTGCAGCAGGCGAACTCCGGACATCCGGGCACGCCCATGGGCATGGCGCCGGTTGTGTATTGTCTATGGCAGCGCCTGCTGCGTTTTGATCCTGAAGATCCCATCTGGCCCAATCGCGATCGCTTTGTGCTGTCCATTGGCCACGCCTCCATGTTGCTCTATTCCATGCTGTACCTGACTGGCGTGCAAGCCGTGGATCCGAATTACGAAACTCTGGGCAAACCCGCCGTCACTCTGGATGACATCAAGAAATTTCGCCAATTGGACAGCAAGTGTCCCGGCCATCCCGAATACCGATGGACGTCCGGCGTGGAAACCACGACCGGCCCCCTGGGACAGGGAGTGGCCACAAGCGTCGGCATGGCGATAGCCGAGCGCTGGATGGCTTCGTACTTCAACAAGCCAGGCTACGAGTTGTTCAACTACAACGTGTACGCGCTGTGTGGCGATGGTGACATGATGGAGGGCGTCTCCGGCGAAGCCGCCTCCCTGGCAGGTCATTTGCAGCTTTCCAATCTGTGCTGGATCTACGATAACAACCACATCACCATTGAGGGTCACACGGCCCTGGCTTTTTCCGATGATGTAGCCACGCGTTTTATCGGCTACGGATGGAACGTAACCCGGGTGGGCGATGCCAATGATCTGGAAATGTTGATGCGGGCCTTGCACACTTTCCTGAATTCCAACGACCGTCCCACATTGATCATCGTGGACAGCCACATTGCCTACGGCGCGCCGCATAAGCAGGACACCGAGGCAGCCCATGGTGAGCCGCTGGGCGAGGACGAGATTCGCCTGGCGAAACGGAATTATGGCTGGCCTGAAGATGCCAAGTTTCTGGTGCCACCAGAAGTACCGGAGAACCTTCGCAATGGGATCGGCAGGCGCGGCAAAGAATTGCGGACCGCCTGGGAAACAATGCTGGAAAGATATAAGAAAGACTTTCCCCAACTGGCGGAGAATCTACGCCTGATGCAGCGTCGCGAGCTGCCTGCGGGCTGGGATAAAGATCTGCCTGCTTTCCCGGCCGATACGAAAGGCCTCGCTACCCGGGAGTCTTCGGCCAAGGTGCTCAATGCGTTGGCGAAGAACGTACCCTGGCTCATCGGTGGCGCTGCGGACCTGGCTCCTTCGACCAAGACACGATTGACCTTCGATGGCGCCGGCGACTTTGAGGCAGGCCAATACGGCGGCAGGAACTTTCATTTTGGCATTCGCGAACATGCCATGTGTTCCGCGCTGAACGGAATGTCCCTGACCAAGGTCCGGCCCTTTGGATCAGGATTTCTGATTTTCAGCGACTACTCGCGCCCGCCCATGCGCCTGGCTGCGCTCATGGAAATCCCCGTAATTTACATTTTCACCCACGATTCCATCGGCCTGGGCGAAGACGGGCCCACACATCAGCCGGTGGAACAGCTTGCCTCGTTGCGGGCGCTGCCTGGGTTTCTGGTGATTCGTCCGGCAGACGCCAATGAAGTTACGGAGGCCTGGCGCGTGATTATGCAATTGCGGCACGAACCGGCTGCCCTGGTTCTCTCCCGCCAAGCCCTTCCAACGTTGGATCGCAGCCAATATGCGCCTGCCTCCGGACTGGCCAAGGGCGCCTATGTCCTGGCGGACGCCCCCGGTGGCAAACCTGAACTGATCCTGATGGCCACCGGGAGCGAAGTCTCTCTTTGTGTCTCCGTCTATGAGAGGCTTAGCGCTGAAGGCCACAGGGTGCGGGTGGTTAGCATGCCGTCGTGGGAGATTTTTGAGCAGCAAAGCCCGGAGTACCGCAATAGCGTGATTCCGCGGGATGTGAAGGCGCGAATCTCTGTGGAGCAGGCCTCCACCATGGGTTGGTCGCAATATGTGGGCACGGATGGCATTACAATCGGAATGAAGACTTTTGGAGCATCGGCCCCTTTGAAGGAACTACTCAAGAAATTCGGCTTTACCCCAGACGCAGTCATCGCTGCAGCCCGAACATTGCTGGAACAAAGGAGACCATGACTCATGCAAGTCGTCGTCGGCTCGGACCATGCAGGATTTGAGCTAAAGAAGGTCTTGAGTGACCATTTGCAGCATAACGGCCATCTGGTCCTGGATGTAGGCACTTACAGCACTGACCCGGTGGATTATCCCGACTTTGCTGAAGCTGTAGGGTTAAGCGTGCTGCGCGGCGAGGCAGAGCGCGGCATTCTGATTTGCGGCAGCGGCGTGGGAGCGGCAGTCGCCGCCAACAAGATTGCCGGCATCCGCGCCGGCCTGTGCCATGACTGCTACTCAGCTCATCAGGGCGTTGAGCACGACGATACCAACGTGCTGGTGCTGGGAGCCCGCATAATCGGGGTGGAACTGGCCAAAGATATCTCTCTTGTCTTCCTGAACGCCCGCTTTACCGCCGAGGAGCGGCATCAGAGACGTCTTAAGAAAGTGCTCGATCTTGAGAAGCGACATGCAGTCGGTCCATAGTTAGGCCTTTACGCAAGCGATTACGAGAATTCTGTTTTCGTTGCGATTCAAGCAGCGTGGTTCTGGCCGAGAATTTGGTAATTGGGTAAGTTGGTAATTGGGTAATTTAAAATCAAAAACCAAAACCGTGAGACGCAAAGGATATCAAGGGCGAAGCCGCTTGGTTAGGCCGTTAAAGGAGCAGAGTTATGAGTCCGGTTAGCACTCTCCAGACACCAAAATCCACGAAGACAGGCTTGCAAAATCCACTTCTGCAACTTCAGAAGCTAGGCCAGTCGGTTTGGCTCGATTACATTCGCCGCAACCTGTTTACCAGTGGCGAACTCCAGCGGCTCATTGATGAAGATGGATTGCGCGGCATGACTTCCAATCCTTCTATTTTTGAAAAAGCCATCGCCGGCAGCACGGACTATACAGACATTCTGTCCCAACTCCATGTCCAGCGCCGCACCGCGGGAGAAACCTACGAAACCATCGCCATCCGTGATATCCAGGATGCAACGGACCGCCTCCTGCCCGTCTATAAGCAAACGAATCGCCGTGATGGCTACGTGAGTCTGGAAGTTTCTCCCAAGCTGGCGCGGGATACGCAGGGAAGCATGGAAGAGGCCCGTCGCCTGTGGAAGGCCGTTGGCCGTCCCAATGTGATGATCAAAATTCCCGGAACGCCGGAAGGCGCGCCTGCTATCCGCCAGATGATCAGTGAAGGCATCAACATCAACATTACATTGCTCTTTTCCCAGGAAGCATACGTAAAAGTGGCTGAGGCCTTCATCTCCGGATTGGAAGCGTATCGTGGTCAGGACATTGGTGGAATTGCCAGTGTCGCCAGCTTTTTTGTCAGCCGGATCGATACCCTTGCGGATTCTCTTCTTACAACCAAATTCAAGAGCGTAAGAAATGCGCAAGAGGAAGAGCTTCTGCGCAGCCTCATGGGTAAAGTCGCCGTGGCCAATGCCAAGCAAGCGTATCGCCAGTACGCACAAATCTTTTCCGGCGATCGTTGGAAAGCACTCTCTTCACGAGGCGCGCAAACCCAGCGACTGCTGTGGGCCAGCACCAGCACCAAGAATCCGGCCTACCGCGATGTCATGTATGTGGAAAATCTGATCGGACCAGACACGGTCAATACCATACCTCCCGCCACTCTGGACGCATTTCGCGACCACGGACAGGTGGCGCGCACGCTGGATGCTGATCTTGCTTCCGCTGACAAGACAATGGCAGATTTGGAAAAAGCCGGTGTCTCCATGAAGGCCGTCACCGATCAACTTCTGGATGAAGCCATCAAGCTCTTCGACGACGCGTTTGACAAGCTGATCGCGGCCGTCGAACAAAAAAAAACTGAGCCTGACAAGAACAGACCCAAAATCGCCTGCTTAGACTACGATTTGCCGGCTCCGCTCAAGCAGGCCGTTGACGCCACGCTCAAAGACTGGCAAGCCAACGACAAAATGAATCGCCTGTGGAAGGGCGATAGCTCGCTATGGACCGGCAACGATGAATACAAATGGCTGGGTTGGCTGCACGTTGCGGAAGACCAGGTTGCCCACTTGCAACAACTCTACGACGTTGCCAAAGACGCCAATGACGCCGGTTTTCGCCACGCCTTGTTGCTGGGAATGGGAGGCTCCAGCCTTTGTCCGGAAGTCCTGAAGAGCACCTTTGGCAAACAGACAGGCCATCCTGAACTTCATGTGCTGGATTCCACTGACCCGTTGCAGATCACAGCGATTGAGGGCGAGATTGACGTGGCCAAAACACTCTTCATCGTAGCCAGCAAATCAGGCAGCACGCTGGAACCCAATATCTTTAAGCAATACTTTTACAGTCTTGCGGAAGAGATTGCCGGTAAGGGAAATGCCGGGCAGCAATTTATTGCCATTACCGACCCAGGATCGTACGAACAGGCTTTCGCCGAAAGAGACGGTTTCCGCGGCATCTTTTTTGGAGTGCCGAGCATTGGCGGCCGCTACTCAGCACTTTCTAACTTTGGCCTGGTTCCAGCGGCAGTGATGGGCCTGGACGTCAAACACTTTCTGGAATGCACCGAGAGAATGGTGCGCGCCTGTGAAGCAGCAGTGCCGGTCGAGCAGAATCCTGGGGCAGTGCTCGGTGCAGTGCTGGGCACGTTGGCCAACCACGGTCGCGATAAAGTTACGATCATTACTTCGCCCGGAATCTGGGACCTGGGCGCATGGCTGGAGCAACTTCTGGCCGAAAGCACGGGCAAACAAGGCAAGGGCCTGATTCCTGTAGACCGGGAACAGTTGGGCGCACCGGAGGTGTATGGTAATGATCGCCTCTTTGTCTACGTTCGCCTGGAAAATGCCGCCGATCCTGCCCAGGATTCCCAGGTGGAAGCGTTCCGCAAAGCTGGGCAGCCTGTTGTGCGCATCGATCTGGCCCATATCTACGATATTGGCGGAGAGTTTTTCCGCTGGGAAATCGCCACGGCAGTGGCAGGCTCTATTATTGGCATCAACCCCTTCGATCAGCCGGACGTCGAAGCCAGCAAGATTGTCACTCGCCAGCTCACTGAGGAATACGAAAAAACAGGAAAACTCCCGGAAGAAAAGCCGCTGTGGGAAGGAGATGGCATCAAGCTCTTCACGGATGATCGCAATGCCGCGAACCTCAGGAAAACAGTTGGCGACCAAAGTTCTCTATCTGGTTTTCTGCGGGCTCATCTTCAACAGCTCTCATCCGGAGATTATTTCGCGCTGTTGGCGTACGTCCAAATGAACTGCGCGCATGAAGCCAGTTTGCAGGATATTCGGCATCGCGTTCGTGATCGCCGTCGCGTGGCTACTTGCCTGGGTTTTGGCCCCCGTTTTCAGCATTCCACCGGGCAAGCCTATAAGGGCGGTCCCAACAGTGGAGTCTTCCTGCAAATCACATGCGATGATGCTGTGGACCTTCCGGTGCCAGGACAGAAATACACTTTTGGCGTGGTCAAGGCGGCGCAGGCTCGGGGGGATTTTCAGGTTTTGGCTGAGCGCAAGCGGCGGGCGCTACGGGTTCATCTGCTAGCCAACGTGGATGCTGGCCTGGAGAAGTTGTGCAATGCGGTAGAAGAAGCGCTGCGATAGTGATTGGCCTTTGGAGGCATCCGAAAAGGTCATGCATCAAAGTCCCTTCCTTCTTGCCAATCTTTGGAGAAAGCGTACATCATGCAGCAGAGCAGGCGCCACCAAACTGCACCTTGCTTTTTTCGAGAGGTGGCGTTTATAGATAGGTCCTGGTGGCCTTTTTGTCCTGGGCTGCGTAGTCGCTGATCGCCTCTTCCAAGTCTTCTGGACCACTTAATATAGTTCGAAAGAAGTCCGTAATGCGGTTTGAGACCTGAAATGGAAACTCATTATCAAAGTAGTCTTTACTATCAAAACTGAGCGTCATAATTTCTTGGATTTGGACCGTCTTAATCACCTTTAGGCTTAACTCACTGTAAGGTACAACTTGTGCCAAGGCTGGAACGGCGCCAAATTCGTTGCGAACCAGCATCATGCCAATCTTTTCTCCCAAAACGGTTGCCAATCGATAGTCGTAGGAAGATGGCGGGCCGGAACGGGGAAGGTAGTCGGTCCGGTGAGGCCGAATCTCAAATTGATAGGGCGGCCAGGATAGTGTTTGTCCGTTCCTCGCCTCCAGTACTTCTTTCAGTCTCTTTTTAACGTCCCAATCTTGCAGGGGATGCCCTTCGGAATTCTGCACACCCTGATACTTGATTCCAGCCGTCGTTTTCTTCATGTCGCCCAGGACGCGATCAATCCTTTCCTCTGTCGACGACGCTTTCGGTTTTTTGCTCGCACGGACGCTCCCACCTTTTCGGTCAACGCACGAAATGAGTTTCGAAAGAGCCTGAAAGTAGTATTCCAATACCGGTGAAACGAGGAGCGCAACAAGCTCGGTCGCACCTACTTTTTTCCGCTTTCCATATAAGTCATGAATAACGGCATTGAATGCTTTCAAACCTTTGAAATCCTGGGCCGGCTCAAACCCTTCTGCAACGCCGATCAAAACATTGCGGTTCTTTGCGTAAAAATCCGCTATCGACTCGACGAGCGAGTGCAATATCGGTTTATCTTTCAGCGAAACCCAGATTTCGGTGAGTTCCGGCACAAGAAGAATCTCCGTGCCACCAAAAGTGGTGGCGGCCGCTAACCATCCCGCGTCCCTGCCCATCGTCTCGATTGAAAAAGCGCGTTCCGCCGTCCTGGCGGTTACACGCAAATCTTCGGCGCATGAAGCGATTTTTCTCACTGCGGAGGGAAAGCCAGGGCACAAAGACACCTCGACCCCTTCGAAGTGTGTATATGTACGGATGTCATTATCAATCGTCTTGAGGAACCCCATGATCTCGAACGGTCTGAACACACGCGAGGCGAGATTCTGCTGGACCCATCCTTGAAACATCTTGGTCGCTTGCAGAGTGCCATCCCCACCGATAACGACCAGAACGTCAATCT
>DATDGL010000170.1:0-2948 GCA_036522115.1 Candidatus Angelobacter sp. | reverse complement strand
GTTTCGGGACCTTTTGAGTTAAACGATGGAACCGCAAGGTCCCTCCGCTTTACCCCCGCTGGCGCGTGGGTAAAGCCTCGGGATGACGAACCATGTTGGGGGGCCCTTCGCAAATAGTGACTCTCACTTTTAATTACACCCCTTTCTGCGTTCAATCTGGCAATTCTGCCAATTCCCTGTAGACTCATCCTTGGGAAAGGGGTGAGCGTGCCGCTTCGGGTTTTCTACGGAGTCTTGCTGTTTGCCGCGTTGTCCAGTGCAGCTTCGTTCGATCCGCCGCGCAGTAAGAAGACGATTAAGCTGGGTGCTTCGCCGGCCAGAGCGACCACGCGGGCGAAGGTGAACTGCTATTTCTACGCCACCTTTATGGTCAAGGAAGTTGACTTGGGAGAGAAAGGCGCCGACCGCCTTGCCATTGTCCCCATCGAGCACGCTATTGTTCCAACCTGCACACGCGCCAAAAGCAAGCATGAAATAGTCATCAACCCGGATGAGTGGAGCGGTTACTTCAAGGGGGTGAAAGGCAACCTGGTATTTTTTGATGCCGATGATGGCTGGAACGGCGGAATGGGTTTTGCAGTCTATGACTCCCGCACCGGCAAAAAGATCTTTAACGACTCAGCCGTGGGAGACCTGGAATTCCTTCCAGGGCAAGGCCCTGAAGTGGCGATGAAATATACGCGAATCATCGACAGCGAATGCAACGCTCTCAAAGATCCGGCTACCTGCTGGCCTCATATCCAAAAAACTATCGCTCTGGAAAACACAGCCATGCCCGACTGCAAGAAGGGCTATGAAAAGAGTGCCCAGGACATGGCGAAGGGTCGGTGCCAGGCCCAGAACTCAGATAATCTTCAGTGTGTTGCCAAGGAACTTCAACTGGCACGAGATCAAGCCAACGCCACTGCTTCCGTTATCGCATATCCGGTCCAGGTAACTCTCAGCTCGCAGCCCGCGATCACACCCCTTTCTGGCGAGGTCCGCTGCCGGCCCGCAGATTAGCCCGGCATCTACTGTTTCATCAAAGTTCCACTTCCAGCCAGACCGGCGCAGGTCCCGCTCTGCACCGTCAGGTCCGCGCCCAGATTGTCGACCAATCCAATCATCGTATTCAGACCAGAAACGGTTGTTTGGCCGCCATCATTTGTGCTGACTACCAGATCGGCTTTTATGCCGCTTAAGCTGCTGCCGGCAATTGCTCCCGAAGTGAAACACGGAGAGCCGCTGAAGGCGAAGTTGCCGGAAAGGTGGAAAAAGCCGTGCGCGTCGGGGCCCGTTTGCGTGAGGGTAGCGGTAACGCCGGCGGTTAAGCTGCCCGTGATGGGGCCCGAAAATGTGCCCGTAAGAAGTTGAACCAGGAATGCACCGAAGGTTCCGCTGGCCGCAATGCATGTGCTGCCGGCGGACGTGTAGTTCCCGTTCAGCAAACTGGCGCCGCCGGCGATAGGCAGCGTGGCCGAAATAGTGATTGTCTGGCCGCGAACCGGGACGGTGCTCAGCGTGAGCATTTCGCCAGCCACCGTGCCACTCACCACCAGGTCATCCAGCAGCGCATCGAAACACGGCGAGTCGGAGATGTGAAGGATTCCCGAGATACTATTCCCTTGTTGCGTCAGGCTGCCGCCAAGCACGACGAATACCGGAGGATTTGCTTGCGAGATAAGGAGCATGGCCCAATTGCCTGAAGTGATTGTTGCCAGTATTGTTGGAGCGGTGGTCCCGCCACCGCAACCACCTGCCACCATCAATATTGCGGTTGCTATCCATAATTGAAGAGCACGCATTTCTTAGATTCCTTCCCGGCTTCTGCCAGCATGGAGTTTAGGCGAATGCAGATCTGGCTCAAGCACGACAATTCACGCCGGGTGACTTTTGCCGTTCTTTGTCGTGGGTGTGATGGTGGCAATCCTTGGAACCCGGTCCTTCCCAGGAACATCTAACCAGTGATTGTTATAATAGTCAGTAAGGCCTAAAGAGCAGTTCCGTGGGGGTGTCACGGCTTCGACGGAAATGATTGCGGCCAGGAGGCATACCGGGGCGCATTCCCCCGTAAGTGGTGCAAAAACAATAATTGCCAACTCTAACCAGTTTGCATACGCTGCTTAATTAATTAAGTAGCCGTCCTCCGTGGCTTTGTCTGCGGGCTGCGGAAGGGCGTCGCACAGCAGGCTGGCTTTCACGCTATGCCTGGGCGTGGAAGCGAGACTTTCAGGCTAGCGACCTGCGTTTCTTGTCCGTTCTGATCGCAGGAAGCGAATGTGGCGGGGTAACTCCCGTCGCGTGAACGCGACTACGTATGTAGGCTTCTGACCAGTAACATTTTCGGACGCGGGTTCAACTCCCGCCACCTCCACCATTTCTCGCCCTTTGTTTTCAGTCACTTACGAGTGATTTGAGAATCTGTGTTCCTATTGCGTACTTTTATGGACGTGGGCGGGATTCCCGTCACATCCAAAAGCAAAAATTAGGCGAAGAGTTCGCCCGAGTGACCACCATTTATTGTGGGGTTTCAAAGGGTGCCTACGTTAAAAAGCTGATCGAAACCCTCCTCTCGTACTGTTTTTCTGTTTGCCTGGGCGAATTTGAAACCACATCGTTTCTCCCAAGCCATCTGCGTTTTTCTTGATGCACAATTCGAGACGAGTAAGACGTTTAGGATCTTGCTTGAAAAAATCCGTGCGAGCGGCGAGATACGTCATGCAAAAATCATCAATGACTTTTGCGCGATTTTCCATGACTTCTTTCACGAAGCTATCAATTGTCCTGCGAATGTCTGCTACAGGGTTCTGTTCAGCCATTACCTAAATGTAAGCGTCAGAGCAACTACAGGCTACTCAGCAAACGCGATCTGTGATTGTGGAATTGCAATCTACGAGCGTTGTTGTTTGTTCCAAGCAGCAGGAGTAAGTTCTGGCAGGCGTTGAATTGGCATATCAGCTAAGCCAGGA
>DATDGL010000169.1:0-3675 GCA_036522115.1 Candidatus Angelobacter sp. | reverse complement strand
AACTACTGGAGTCAAAGCGATCCTGATCATATCTTTGCGCCAGCGGCGCGTTCCTCAACTCGAGCGACAAACTGCGGGCGCTTGCCTCGCACTATCCTGAAACTCCGGTTGCAGGTACATGGTGGGATTGGATAAAGGCCCTCATGTGGGCCAAGAAGAATCCGGCCACACCTGCATTGCCATGCGGCATTGTTGCCAATTCCTGTCCCCGCAGTCGAGATTCCATCTCTCCATCGAACTGGCACATCATAGAACTTGGCCATAACAGGCTCCTGCATCCAAATTCTAGCTTGTTCTTTCCAGGCGCGCCTGCGAAGCCCGCAGGGCTTGGCCCGCCTGAAGATTGGATAACGCAGGAGGAAGGCAGCCAATTGGTGATGCTGGCAAGCCTTCCTCAATGTGCAAGAAACCTTTTCACTCTTTTAGCCACAATACTGTTCACTTAACGAGGGCGCGAAAAAAAGTTTCGTCATCCCGAAGGTTTACCCACGCGTTAGCGGGGGTAAATCGGAGGGACCTTGCGTTCAGCCGTTAACTCAAAAGGTTCCGAAATCTCCTAAGTGAACAGTATTGCGTTTAAATCCATCCCTATAAGCCCTTGCCTGCTGTGTACTTAGAAAAAAAGTGCTGTCACTCTGACAGCACTTTATTGACTCTCAACATCACGGATGTAATTCTGGAAAGTGTGAGGAGGGTGCCATCACGGCCTTAAGGTTTGAAAGGGTTTGATATTCACATTACCCGATCACTGGATCGCCGGATCACCCGATTCCGAGGCTGTGCCCCCAGGGGCCAACAGTCGCAAGACGTGGTCTTTGACAACTGAATATTGAGGCGCTCTGGCGGCGTCCGAGCCGCCAGCCGAAATCCCGGCCTGGCCGTGGATTGAGCTGTTTGCGGGCGTGGGTGAGGCGTCGCCGAGCGGGAGTCCGCTGGGCCTGCCTTGAGCGGAGCCGAAGGGCGAAATCTCGGCGCAGCCGGGAAGAGCAGCGTTCGCGTTCGAGGACCGCGCACGCAGCGGGAGCGGTGTGCCCGGCGCTCGCGAAATCGGTCGCGAGCGCCACAGGAGCAGTGTGTCGATTCACTGTGGTGGATGAGTGGAGGAATCAAAAGTCCTCCTCCACCCATTCGTCCTCCACTTATCTCCAACGGAATCAGTGCAGTGGAGGAATAGGACGAATCAGCCCCATGCTTGGGTTTTTGGATTACTCAGATAAGTGCAGTCAGCCTGTCCCGGCTATGCCCTGGGTGGTATGCGAGATCACTCGCGAAGAATCAAGTGATTGTCCCGGAACAAAAACGTGATCAATCGCCCAATCCGGAACAGAGATCTCTTTATTCTTCAACAACCTTCCCGCAATTACGGTTCCTGCTGTCGAATGGGAACCCCGAATTTACTCGCTTACAACGGTCTCCGGCTCGGCGACAGTGACGGTTTCGGCAGCTTCGACAGGCCCCGACCTCACTGGCCATGTGCCTGACAGGCAGGCCAGTAGATACAGACTGCCGACAATGGAGAATGCCAGGGCGAGACCTGTCTTGTGGGCGACCGTACCTACTAGGATGGAAAGACCGAACTGGAGGCAGGTGGCGGCAAAATAGAAGGTGTTCTGCACCCGTCCCATGAAATGCTTGGGCACCAGTTCCATCATGGTGCTGGTGATGGACACTCCGCCCAGCGCACGGCAGCACCCCATCACCGCGTAAACCAGCACAGAGATGGTGAGGGCCAGGCTGATCACGCCCAATGGGCCCACGCGAAAACTGCTGTGAAGATAGGATCCGATCCGGGGAAGGGAGATCATCGAGATTCCCAGCACCGCCATGGAAACACCAATGGCGCGACGGTGTCCGCTGCCACGAATCAAGGCCGGTGTATAGAACGAACTGAGGCATGCGCCGATGGCCCATCCGCCATTCAGCCATCCATAGCCCACAGCGCCGGCTTTGAGGATATGGTCGCTGAAGGGCGCGGTGATCACGCCCTGGGTTAGCATGGCGCCCAGAAACAAGGCCCACGCGCTACCCAGCAGGAGAAGCCGGGGACGCAATTTGATATAGGCGATGCCATCGCGGAGCTCATGAAAGAAGCGGCTTACGGCGCTTTCATGTTGCTCCGTGGCGGGTGAGGCCACGGCGACAATAAGCCGTCCCTTGCGCACAAACAGATAGCAGGTGAAGGACAACACGTAGCTGGCAAAATCAATGAACAGGATTCCAGCCAGACCGATTGAGTTATAGACAAATCCCACCATGGCGCCGGCGATCAGCCAGCCCCCCTGGAAACCGGCCAGCAAAAAGCTGTTGGCGCTTACCAGGTGCGATTCCGGCGTGAGCTCCTGGATGAGCGCGTTGATGGTGGGCCAGAACATCCAAAAGCCGGCAGCCACAAGAATGCTCATGAGATAGACTTCCCAGAGCGTGGCTACTCCGCGATAAGCAAGAATGGCGACCAGAAGGATAATCACACCGCGCCCGGCATCAAGGAACATCACCAGCCGCCTGCGGTCTTCGCGGTCAATCATCACTCCGGAGAAGGGCAACATCAGCATGGCCGGGATGGTTTGCAGCATGAGCAGCGTGCCCAGCGCCATCTCCGAGTGCGTGGCCTGAAGGACGAACCAGGTGGTAGCGGCGGAATTCATGCCGCTGCCAATCATGGAGATCACGTTTGCGGCAAAAATCAGCCGCAGGCCGCGGTGCTGCAGGATGTCCTTCATTTACTTCCAATTTAACATTACTTCTCCGGCGGACTGATTGGCTATAATCAGAGACGATTGCTGACTTCGAAGGTACAGAAGCTGGCTAAGCTGGGAATATTGGCGGCAACCGTCGTCTGGGCTGCTCCAGTCCCCGAGGGCACGAAACCGCTTTCTGCCTATTACGAAAGCACCAGCGTCCAATTCGCCCCTGAGGCCGCCGCCAAGGGGCGCACAGCTTCCCTCGGCCCATGGACATTGGGGCAACGCCTTCCGCAAGAGAAGCCGCTGGACAAGCGGCTGAATCTCTATGTGGTGGTTCCCGGCAAGCAATATCATTCGCCTGCCGCTCCGGAATATGATCACAACCTGGTAGTCAACGCGCTCACCCACGATCAGGTCAGAGAGTGGGACATCTTCTGGTGTTTTGTGCTGGATCCCCGGCTGGAAGACGATTTTCGCAGCGAGCATGATCTGCTGGTGGCGGCGCACCAGTCATTTGTCCCTCCGGACCTCTTCGACGTGGAAGACATTCCCGGCCACGAGGTGCTCCGGGAAAAGACAGATGTACAGTCTTTGGCTGACTTGCGCCACTACCGCCGCAAAGATGGTTCTTTGCCACGAGTGGTTATCCTGCCCGCCCACCTGGCGCTTCGAGGGAGTGCGTTTTTCCCGGACGAAAGCGATCCCTCTCCGGAGAAGATCGCTAAGTGATCTCTGCAAGATGACCGATGCACCGATGACCCGGTGACCCCATTGCGTCCATGATCAGTTCAGCCGAACGTTACAGACGGTTCAATCCGGCTTTGCCGGTGGCGGGGCTGTTCCCTCTAACGGGTGTAATTAAAAGTGAGAGTCACTATTTGCGAAGGGCCCCCCAACATGGTTCGTCATCCCGAGGCTTTACCCACGCGCCAGCGGGGGTAAAGCGGAGGGACCTTGCGGTTCCATCGTTTAACTCAAAAGGTCCCGAAAC
>DATDGL010000168.1:0-39991 GCA_036522115.1 Candidatus Angelobacter sp. | reverse complement strand
CCACCCATCAGATCTTCTAAACACGAGCCGGTTTTGCCGACGCGAGGACTCGGCTCCTTGAGATGTGCGGAATATACAACAACCACACGGCGCTGGCATTCCGTCAAGTTGTCCAAGATTCTAAATCCAGTGAGAACATTTCCGTGGAAATCCAAGTCAAGGACCAGAAGTTGCAACTCGGAGCCGATATGTTTGATCTTTTCCTGGACATCCTGCACTCCACCACAGATGGCGAAGTTTTTCAAATCGACAGGGCCGACATGATGTTTGATATGGTCCTTCAAGCAATCGACAATAATACTGGCCAACTCTGAATCGTCTTCGGCTGCTATATATCGGATCATAATGATACTCCTAGCGCCATGTCGTATCCCTGCACTTCGGGCCTTGCTGGTTTGGAGGCATGGGGAAGATCCACGCGAAACACTGCGCCGTTTGGCCCATTAGATTCTAATTGAAGATTACCATCAACAAGCTGGACGAGTTGCTTTGCAACCCAGGTCCCATGAGGCTTCTCGAATAATTTAGCTTCGGGCGGAATGGGTGGGCCGTCATTCGCAATTCGTAGCCAGACGCTATGACGATCCTGGCCTAATTCGACTTGTATTTCTCGAGCCCCACTTTTTAGAGCGTTTTCACGCAAGCGATTAATTGCGCAAATCAGGAGAAAGGTAGGCGCCACCACCTCATAGGGGCCGTTGGTACTTAGCCGTGCTGCTAGGCCCAACTCCGAAAGCGTTTCCTTCAAATCAATTGGCTTCGACCTAAGGCGTCCCGGCCAGCGATCAAAGAACGCCTCGACTGATTTGCGCGTGTTGGCGAGGGCCTCATTCAAATCAGTTTTGCTCTCCGGAACTCTGAGGGCCACTTGGGCGACACGCAGATCGAGAGCGGCAAGAGGCCTGCTTAGCTCGTGACGCAAGGCCCACCCGAGCGATAGCAGCACATCTGCGAATTCTCGGCGCTGGTCGCTCTGCGTCTCACGCCGCACCAGGAAACTCTGGTGAACCAACCCTCCGAAGCTGCGCATTGTGAGCATCAACGCAAATTTGAGGAATGCAGCAAGGATATACCCCCAAAAGAACAGATCATCCTTTAGAGAAGTAAGTTGCACAGCCCCATAGAACAGCATGCTCATTGCCAGTATCATTCCTGAGAATTCGACCCGCTCGCGATTGAGCTCCCTCAGAAGTCCCAGTCCAAAGACGACGTGCGACGCACAATTGCCCAAGGAGTCAGCCCATATCGCAAGTCTGGTGTCGGGCCCCCTCCATTGAAACCACATGATTATCAGTTCAATTAAGACGAATGAGACCCTGGCTGAGCGGCTTCCCAGAATTCTGCTGAGAGTCTTTAGCTGGATGCCGGCCGATGTCGGAGCACCAAGAGCCGCGTGGAACCGACCTTTGAGCTGCAGCAGGTATGATCCCGCGCAGAGGAAAGCAAGGCTCACTGCAGAACTGAACATCGGGCCCCCATACTTCGCGACAGGATATCGGGAGAGGTCTTTGGGAAAGTAGCACCCAAGTCCAGGCTGGAACGTGTGCAAATTGAGAACATACTGCCATGCCCACCCACACAAGCCAAGGAAGAGTGCTCCCGTGATCCATCGCGCTTCTGGACTAAGGCCGCGTCTCACTTGTTTGTGGCGCAATCCCAGTAGCAAGACAATTATCAGTACCAATATCATCAGGAAGTTTAAGCTGTACACTGAGTACTTCATTTGCTCGTATTCGCAGCGGATGTGGTTGGAGTCATACCAGATCCAGTAACCGAAATGTTCGAACAGCCATTCACGCACAAATTCTCCTTCTGACCGCGAAACCAATTGGACGTTCCATCGCGATGGAACTCTGGTCACGTACCGGCGGTACCTTGTTGGGATTTGAAAGCGATGATCACTGTAAGAATTGGGGCCAGAAAGCGAGCAAAAAACTCTGGTTCTCAATGCAAAGGGAGCCACAGCCTTGCAAGGTACAATTTCATGATGGCATTCGACGGGCCAATGGACGCGAACAGGTAAGTGCCTATTTTTAAGTATCATAGTTTAATCATGCGTGTTTTATGAGAATTCGGTGGAGCGGAAACACCACAGTCTGTGTGGAAGTTCCAAGTCAAGGTCGCGGATAAGGGGTGTTTTGCCCCCGCGCAACTCGTCAACCACAAGCTGAAATTCGATTGCCGGAAGTTCACTTGTACTGCCGTTTCGCGCCACTGAAAGACACCACCGCATTCTGCTAAAGTACCTTGAGTCTGGATCGCGATGGAATTAAATGTCATTCGAGGAATCGTAACAGGAGCAGCGCGCGGGTTGGGCTTCCATTTTGCGATGGAACTTGCGCGCGCTGGCGCGAATGTTGCCGCTGCAGACGTGAACGAAGAAGGATTATCGCAATTGCGTGCGGCCTCAGCAGCGCTGCCGGGAAAAGTTACCCCCTGCAGGCTGGACGTTACCGACGAAAATTCCATCTCCGAATTTGTACATCGCTTTGGCGAAGAATTCAACGGAATCAATCTGCTGATCAATAATGCCGGCGTGCTGCGAGACGGACTCCTCGTCTGCCCTGAAGAGGGTTGGATCAAGAAGATGCCATTGACACAGTGGCAACAGGTGATCGACGTGAATCTGACGGGGCCATTCATAATGACGCGCGAAGTCTTAACCGATATTTTCAAACGGGACACTTCGCCTGCGGTCATTGTGAACATTTCATCCGTCACACGGTCCGGGAATCCGGGACAGTCCAACTATTCGGCTTCCAAAGCAGGCCTTGACGCCTTAACCCGTACCTGGGCTCTGGAATTGGCGCCCTTCGGCATCAGGGTTGGCGGCATCGCGCCGGGTGTAATTGACACTCCCATTTTGGAGAACGTCAGCGGAGAGGCCAGGGCGCAACTGTTGTCATCCATTCCTCTTGCCAGACTAGGGAAGCCCTGGGAAGTCTGGCTGGCTCTGAAATTCATCATTGAATGCGATTATTTTACCGGCAGGACAATCGAGGTGGATGGCGGTTCTCATTTTTGAGAGCTTCTTCCTCTCGTCATATGCGACGGGAAGCTTTCCTCAGCTGTTCCATTCCGGGACAGTAATTCCCATTTCGGTCCTACGAGCGATTCAAAGAGTTGCTTTTCTGTTTACAACTGGTCAATCTTGTCCTAATGTGATTAGTGCGTATCGCGACACATCACTGCTACGCAAAAATGGCGCTTCAGAGATCGTGATTGCCGCCAGCCGGGTGCTGGGAGATATCAACCCACGTCACGTTCTAACACCAATCCACACGCGCGAGTCGCAGGGATTGTGCCGACTTGAATGAGGTGGAGCTGTAAATCGAAATCCGGGGAGTACTTGCCTTTATTCATCGGCGGAGCGGGCGCAATTCTTGCCATTTCAGGGTACGCTAAATGATCAACGCATCTCAGCATCCGGATGAGGCAGGTCTCTCCAGTGACGTAGTCGCTGGCGGTTCAATTCCAAACCGGCATTCGTTCCACACCATCGCGGATTTGATCGCCATACGAGCGAACCATGCGCCTGACGAGATCGCGGTGTCGTGCGCAGGACAGCGCTTAACCTATCGTGAATTGAACACGAAAGCTGACCGGCTGGCGCGCAGGATTCGTGCGCTGGGAGTAAAACGCGGATTTCTGGTTGCGATCTGCGCTGAACGATCCCTGGAAATGGTGATTGCGTTGTTGGGAACCATGAAGGCCGGCGCAGCCTACGTTCCGTTGGATCCCGCGTATCCCAAAGATCGGCTGGCCTATATGATCGCGGACTCGGACAGCCGGCTCTTGCTGACTCATACCACGCTGGCGTGCCGGCTCCCCGAACACAATGCGGCAACTCTCTATCTGGATGCAAACTGGCTAGAGGAGGACAATCCGGCAGGAGATCATCTGCCCGCTTTATCCGCAGAGGACCTCGCCTATGTGATTTACACCTCAGGATCCACGGGATTGCCCAAAGGCGCAATGAATACCCATGGCGGCATTCGCAACCGGCTGCTTTGGATGCAGGATGCTTACTGCCTTACTCCGCAGGACCGGGTGCTGCAGAAAACTCCTTTCAGCTTTGATGTTTCAGTATGGGAATTGTTCTGGCCCTTGCTGGCGGGAGCAAGGCTGGTTCTGGCACAACCCGGCGGGCACCAGGACAGCCAATATCTGGTGCAAACCATCCAGCGCGAGCAAATTACAACCATTCACTTCGTGCCCTCAATGCTGAGAGTTTTTCTTGAGGAGCCGGATTTGAGCAATTGCGCGAGCCTTCGCCGGGTCATTTGCAGCGGCGAGGTACTGCCCAGGCCGCTGCAAGACAAATTTTTTGAAAAACTGAATTGTGAACTGCACAATCTCTATGGGCCGACCGAAGCTGCTGTAGACGTGACCGCGTGGCGCTGTGACCCCAAGGATGGACTGGACGCCGTACCCATCGGACGGCCCATCTCTAACATTCAAATCCATGTTCTTGATCAGGACATGAGAGTCCTTCCACCAGGAAGCACCGGGGAGCTGTTCATTGCCGGAGCAGGATTGGCGCGCGGCTACTGGCGGCGGCCTGAGCTTACGGCGGAGAAATTTGTGCCGAACCCGTTGAGCTCTTTCGGCGGCGAAAGGCTCTACCGTACCGGCGACCTGGGGCGGTATTTATCAGGTGAAACAATTGAATTTCTGGGTCGCGCTGATTCGCAAATCAAGGTCAGGGGTTTTCGCATCGAGCTCGGCGAGGTGGAGTCAGTGTTGCTGCGCCATCCCCGGGTCAAGGAGACCGCTGTATTGGCTTGGGCGGACAACACCGACGGCCTGCGTCTTGCGGCTTACGTGGCGCCTCACGGTCCATGGCTTCCAGCCGGGGAGGACACGCACGAGTTGCCGAATGGAATGGTGGTAGCCGAGCAAAACAGAAATGAGACCGAATATCTGTACGACGAAATCTTTGTCAGGCAAGCGTATCTGCGGCACGGCATCATCATCCCTGCAAATGCGTGCATTTTCGATATCGGGGCAAACATAGGGCTGTTCAGCCTGTTTGCGGATCAGCATGCTCCAGGCGGAAGAATCTATGCATTCGAGCCGATTGGGCCCGTATTCGAAAAGCTGGCCCGGAATGTGAGCCAGTGTGGAAGCCAGATCAAGATCTTCCAGGCTGGAATTGCGGCGGAAGATGGTGAAGCCGAATTCGTCTATTATCCGCGTCATTCCATGCTTTCGGCCATGTCCGCTCATGCTGATCGCGGCCAGGCGCGGGCGATTCTCAAGCAATCTCTGCAGAACCAGCAGAACGCAGGCTCCAAGCTCGCGCAGGAGCTTTCGGAACCTATAGACGAAATTCTTGCCGCGCAGTTGCAAGGAGAAACCTGGAAAGCGCAACTCCGCTCGATATCGCAGATCATGCGCGATGAGCAAATCGAACGCATTGACTTGCTCAAAATTGACGTGGAAGGCGCAGAGTTGGACGTGCTGCGCGGTATCCGGCCAGAAGACTGGAAGAAAATCAGGCAGGTTGTGGTTGAATCGCACGGAAGAAACGAAATATTGCATGCTGTAACCGCGTTGCTGGAGTCGGCGGGATTTCTGGTAAAGATCGAACAAGAGGCATTGCTTGAGGGCACCGCAATGCGCAATGTCTATGCCCGCAAGACCGAGCTTACCGCCGCCGAGCGCAACGACAGCTCTTCCAGGAAGATCAATGATTTTGCCCTCCCCCCTTTACGTATGGGGGAACTTCAGGATTTCCTGGAAGAGCGATTGCCCGCCTACATGATCCCTTCGGCCTATGTCCTGCTGGAGAAGCTTCCGCTCAGTCCCAACGGAAAACTTGATCGAAAAGCACTACCGCCGCCAGAAGCTTGGATTCACAAACGGGCTCCGTACTCTGCGCCCCGCAATATGCGCGAACAACAACTTGCGCTCATGTGGGAACCGCTTTTGCGCGTCAGGCAGGTCGGCATTCACGACAGTTTTTTTGATCTTGGCGGTCACTCTCTAATTGCAACCCAGTTCCTTGCTCGTCTGCGTCAGGAATTTAAGATCAATGTTCCTTTTGGAATCTTTTTTGCCGAGCCTACAATTGCCGGTCTCTCTACGCACCTGAAGCACGCGCATGAAGTGGCGATCGGGGAGCACCGCATTCCGCTGGCGCCCAGAAAAGACTTGGACCTTCCGCTGTCCTTTTCCCAAGAGCGGGTGTGGTTTTTACATCGCCTGCATCCCGGCAACCTCGCCTATAACTTTCAGGCAACACTTCGATTTCGGGGAAAATTATCGGTCGCGCTGCTGGAGCGGGCGCTGACAGAGATCGTCCGCCGGCATGAGATTTTCAGGACTACTTTTCATGAGCGCCGTGGACGGCTCTTGCAAATGATCCATGAGCCGTATCCGGTTACTCTTTTCCTCACGGATTTAAGCGCCGCGGCCAGTCCTGAGGAGGCCGCTCAAGCCATCATCGAGGCTGAGCTGCAAAAGGCTTTTGATCTCCAGAAGCTGCCGCTAGTCTGCTGGGAATTGATTCGCATCTCTGCCAATGAGCATTTGCTTCTGCACAAGGAACACCACCTGGTTCATGACGGGTGGAGCTTTAACTGTTTCCTGAATGAGCTGTTCGCGCTATATCGCTCGTGGCATCAGGAGAGCATACCCCAGCTTCCTGAATTGCCCATTCAGTTTGCCGATTTTGCGTGCTGGCAGAGACAGTGGATGCAGAGTGACGAGGCAGCCCGCCAATTGAATTACTGGCAAAAAAAACTGGCAGGCGCTCCCGAATCAACCATGCTGCCCTGTGATTATCCCAGGTCACCAGCGCCAAGCTACAAAGGCGAGCTTTTCCGGATTGAGCTGCCAGCCGACCTCTGCCGGAACTTGCGCGCGCGCAGCCGGGAAGAAAATGTCACGCTGTACATGCTCATGTTTGCCGCCATGGCTGTCCTGATACAACGCCTTTCAGGACAAATGGACATCTGCGTCGGATCAGGCATTGCCAATCGCCGCTGGAAAGAAACGCACTCGCTGATTGGCATGACGGTCAACAATCTCGTGATGCGTTATGACCTTTCAGGCAATCCACGCGTGAGCACGCTACTTCAGCAGGTCCGTGAAACCGCGTTGCAAGCTTATGACAACCAGGATGTTCCATTTGATCGAGTGGTAGACGCCGTTGGCCCGAAGAGAAGCTTGAGCTATCACCCGCTTTACCAGATCATGTTCAGCTTCCATGATTCCCCTATTTCCAGCCTCAAGCTGCCGGAATGCGAGGTGATCCTGACCGAGGGCCTTGGCAACCATTCCGCCAAGTTGGACATGAATATCAATGTTATACCGCGTGCGGAACAGAACCTCGGCAACCGTGAAAACATGAATGAAGGCATCACGCTGCTATGGGAGTACAGCAGCGATCTTTTCGATGCCGCCACTGTCGAGTCCTGGGTTGCTGTTTATCGAAACCTCTTGGGTAGCATTGTGACAGATTCGCGGCAGCGAATAGAGGATCTGCCGCTTTTGTCCACCAATGCGGCGGTCGCATTTCTCTCTGATTCCACGCCGTTATTAGCTCCAAACACAATCCATTCTGGTTTTGAGGAATTGGTGAAACGAGCGCCGCAAGCGACGGCAGTGGTGTACCGAGAAAAATCACTTTCGTATAAGGAGCTGGGCCAGCAAGCGGATCAGATAGCAACTCTCCTGAAGAAACAGGGTGTCGGACCAGAGGCGCGGGTTGGAATTTGTGTCGAGCGCAGCCTGGAAATGGTGGCAGGGATCCTGGGCATTCTAAAAGCCGGCGGCGTATATGTGCCTATGGACCCTGCTCATCCCACCGAGCGGCTTTCTTACATCATGCAGGATGCTGGAATCGAGGTGTTACTCACGCAAAAAAGACTGCGCAAGGTGCTGCCCAGAACCAGCGCCTGCGTGATCAGCCTGGATGACCTCCCGCTAGCCGATAGTGGGGCGCCGGATGCACTGGATGCCGGGGTACAGGCGGACAACATAGCCTACGTGATCTATACCTCCGGTTCTACCGGTACGCCGAAAGGTGTGGAAGTAACGCACGGGAACGTCCTGCGCCTCTTACGTGAAACTCAGCAGTGGTTCAACTTTACGCCGGAAGATGTCTGGACGCTTTTTCATTCTTATGCGTTCGATTTTTCCGTTTGGGAGCTTTGGGGCGCGCTGCTTTATGGCGGCCGCCTGGTAGTCGTGCCTCAATGGGTAGCACGTTCTTCAGAAGAGTTCTACGATCTATTGATCAGTGAAGAAGTAACCGTTCTGAACCAGACTCCTTCTGCATTTCAGCAGCTTGTTCGAACAGATGAGTCGCGCTCACGCGCCGGGACGCTCCCTGAACTGCGGTTGCGCTGGATCGTTTTTGGCGGAGAGGCGCTCGATTTTGCCATGCTGGAATCATGGCTGGAACGGCACCCGAACCAGCCGCAATTGATAAACATGTACGGCATTACCGAAACTACGGTCCATGTTACATATCATCAGGTCAGGTCAGCAGATTTGGAAAATCCCATTGTGGGCAGCAGGATCGGCGTTCCGATTCCGGATCTCCAGGTCTATGTGCTTGACCGCTCTGGTCATCGGCTGCCTGTAGGGGCGCCGGGGGAATTCTACATTGGCGGGCAGGGATTGGCTCGCGGGTATCTGCACCGGCCGGACCTAACGGCCGAGCGCTTTGTGCCCAATCCATTTAGCCTTCAACCCGGAGGGAGGCTGTACCGAAGTGGCGACGTCGCCAGGGTGAGAGCGGATGGAACGCTGGAATACCTGGGACGCAGCGATCATCAGGTAAAGATTCGCGGATACCGAATTGAACTGGGCGAAATTGAAGCCATCGTGAACCGCCATGAAGCGGTAAGGGAAAGCGCTGTCGCTCTTTGCATTCACGATGATGACAAACGTCTGATCGCCTATATCGTGCCGCGCCAGAGCGGAGACTTTCCCGAGAGGCAGCTTAAGGACTATATACAGCAGCGTTTGCCGGAATACATGCTGCCACAACAGTTCGTGGTTCTTGAGAAGCTTCCGCTTACCGCGAATGGCAAGCTGGATCGTTCGGCCCTGCCCGCTCCTGCGGCAAGCGTGAGCCGGGCTACCTTGCAGCAGGCCTATGTTGCTCCCGAGAGTGAAGTGCAAAAGACCCTTGCGAGCATCTGGTCCGAGGTCCTGCGCGTCGAGCGGCCCGGAATCCACGACAACTTCTTTGAACTGGGAGGCCATTCGCTTCTGGGCATGCAAGTAATCTCGCGAGTGCGGGAGACATACAAAGTGAGCCTGCCGCTACGCAGCATCTTTGAACAAGGCACGATCGCGCAGTTGGCTGAAATTCTCGAACAAACGCTTCTGAAAGCTCTGGCCCGTTTGTCTGAGGAAGAAACAGAACATCTGCTGGCCGGGTCGGAACCAATATCAGAGGTGTCCAATGAACTCTGACCCGGCGGCCATACACAGCAGCAGTCTGTCCCCTGCAAAACAGCAGCTATTGAAAAAGCTGTTGTCCGCTTCCAGCGCAGCAGCCGGATCCCCAACCATTGTTCGCCAAGCCAGACGAGAGCGCTACCCCCTGTCCTTCGCGCAGCAGCGCCTGTGGTTCCTGCAGCAGCTCCAGCCCTCCACCCCTTTCTACACTATTGTCCGCTCTTACCGTCTTACAGGATTTTTGGATAAGAATGTTCTGCAAAAAAGCCTGGAACAACTCATGCGCCGGCACGATAGCCTGAGGACCACTTTCCAATTTGCTGAAGACGGGCCGGTGCAGGTGATCGCTGATGAAATGGCTTTGCCACTGGAGCAAGTGGATTTGAGCAGCCTTTCTGGGGTGGCGCTTGAAACGTCTGTCGCCAATCTCATCAGGGGACAATTCGTGCGCCCATTCAATTTGTGCGTGGGTCCTTTGGTTCGTTTCACCCTGGCTCATTTAAACGAGCAAGAGCATATTTTCATCCTATGCCTGCACCACATCGTGACCGATGATTGGTCCATGAGCATCCTCTTTCGGGAATTATCGGTTTTTTATAATGCGCTCCATTCCGGATTTATTCCGCAGTTACCGGAACTGCCCGTCCGGTATGTGGATTTCGCTCTTCGCGAGCATGATTTTATTGGTACCAGCGAGTTTGAGGCCCAGCTTGATTACTGGAAATGGCAACTTGCTGAAAATTCTGCTGCGCTTAACCTTCCGCAAAAGGTCCGTCCTGCCATTCATGTCGATTCCTCTGCCGATCTTTCTTTGCGTGCTGCTGGGGACCTTTCCCTGAGGATTCACGAGTTCTGCCGGCAGGAAAAGTGCACCCTTTTTGTTTTCCTCCTTGCTGCTTTTGAAGTTTTGCTTGCGCGGCTTACAGGCGAATATGAGTTTTCTCTCGGAACAGTCATCTCCACGCGGGACAGCAAGGCCTCGGAAACAGTTGTCGGTTTCATGACCAATACAGTCGTGCTGCGGCTGCAACTGCATCATGACCCAAGCTTCAAGCAGGTCGTCCGGCGCGCCCAGGACGTTCTCATCGAAGCTCATCAGAACAAGGACGTGCCGTTTGAATACCTGGTCAGGAGCGTCCAATCAGACCGAAGCAACGCGCATGCACCGCTTTTTCAAGCCATTGCAGTTTTGCAGAACGCTTACGAGGAAAATATCACGTTTGAAGGCATTCAAGTACAACCTGTCCCAGGTCACAACCCGGTCACCCCTTTTGATTTGAGCCTGGTGGCGTCAAATTCAGAGGCTGGTCTGGAAATTGCATTGCGCTATAAAACAGATGTGTTCGAAGCCGACACAGTAAGACGCCTCATCGTCGGCTATGAGAAAGTTTTCCAATGGGCGTTGGCGGCGCCGGACAGAGAGATCAATTCAATCTCCCTGTTGACTGAGCAGGAACTTCAGCAACTCACCGCAAGCAGTCATACGGAAACCCCTGAATATCTATTACGACCGGTTCATCAACTATTCGAGCAACAGGCCAGGATCACGCCCGAAGCAGTAGCTGTCTCCCATGCAGGTCAGAGACTGAGCTACCGGGAATTGAATCAAAAGGCGAACCAGTTGGCCCGTTACCTGCGCGGAATTGGCATTGGCCCGGAAACGCTTGCCGGGATCTGCATGGAACGCAGCCCTGATGCAGTGACCGCGATGCTGGCCATGCTTAAGATCGGCGGCGCTTACGTCCCGCTCGATCCCGCCTACCCTGCCCCGCGCTTGCAGTTCATGGTTGAGGATGCCCGTTTGCGAGTGGTGCTTACGCACAAGAAGGTGGCAGATGATTGGCTTCCTGAAAATCTGTTTCTCATCTACCTTGACTGGGACTGGCCCCAGGTCGTCGTTCACGAGTCTCACGATCTCAGCATCTGCTTCTCTTCAGAAATAACCGCCTATGTAATTTATACCTCCGGCTCGACAGGAAAGCCCAAGGGCGTTGCCGTAACTCAGAGAAGCCTGACGCATTCCACGCAGGCCCGTTGGCATGTATATCAACGCAGGCCCACGGACTATCTGCTTCTGTCATCGTTCTCTTTCGATAGCTCGGTTGCCGGACTTTTCTGGGCATTGAGCCAGGGCGGAACGCTGCACATTCCTGCGCAGAGCATTCACAACGACGTGAAGGCGCTTGTGGAACTGATTGGCCAAAACAAAGTCACTCACCTGTTATGCCTGCCGGGCTTTTATAACCAGATTCTAGAGGAGGGCGGAGCACAGAAGTTGAGCAGCTTGGAAGTGGCAATTGTTGCCGGTGAAAGCTTCTCGCCGGAGCTGGTGGATAAACATTTCAAGGTCCTCCCCGAAGCCTGTCTTTACAACGAATATGGGCCGACGGAAGGAACCGTATGGAGCACAGTCCATCGCTTCAACTCGGGAATAAGGCTGGAGCGTGTGCCGATTGGCAAGCCGGTTCCTGACGTTCAAATTTATGTGCTGAGCTCAGGAATGGAACCCGTCTTTCCCGGCGTCGCCGGTGAGATTTATATCGGCGGATCAGGATTGGCGCGCGGCTATTGGAATCATCCTGAATTGACAGCCGAACGTTTCCTGCCCGATCCCTTCCGCACAGAGACAGGTGGACGCCTCTACCGTACCGGCGATGTTGGCCGCTGGCGGCCCGATGGAGAACTGGAATTTTTGGGGCGAAATGACCAGCAGGTCAAAATCAGAGGTTACCGGATCGAACTGGGGGAGATTGAAACTACACTGCAGGCGCATTCCCAAGTGAAGCAGGCTATGGTCTTGCTTCGAGAGGACAAAGCCGGGCAGAAGGCATTGGCCGCCTACCTCATTTTCGAAGGCGATCAGCCACCGGATCCGGATGAACTCCGGCAACATCTGAAACGCACGCTGCCGGAATACATGGCGCCTTCGCATTTTATTTTTCTCTCTCACTTTCCTCTGGGCGCGAACGGTAAAGTTGATCGCAGTGCGCTGCCCGCTCCACATTCACGCAGTAATACGTACCGTGCCCCACGCACGGTTACGGAGGAAATTCTGTGCGAGATATTTGCCGAAGTGCTGGATTTGAGCCGCGTCGGTATCCAAGATAACTTTTTCGATCTGGGCGGACATTCGCTGCTGGCAAATCGCCTCGTGAACCACATTCGCAGAACTATGGGGGTGGACCTTCCTTTGCGAGCGGTATTCGAATCCGCCACGGTGGCTGACCTGGCAAAATGCCTGAAGGCAGGAGCCGGGTCTGCGTTGCCGCCGCTGGAGCCGCAACCCCGGCCCCGGCGCTTGCCGCTCTCTTACGCGCAGCAGCGGCTTTGGTTTATTGATCAGCTCGAAGGTACAAGCACGGAATACAACATGCCGGATGCGCTGCATCTCGAAGGCGAACTGGACCTGGCGGCGCTCCGGCACGCAGTGAACGCGATTGTGCAAAGGCACGAAAGTCTGCGAACTCGCTTCATCGAAGAAAACGGCGAGGCACTGCAAATCGTGATGCCGCAGATGGCGATTGAGGTGCCGGTCGAAGATCTGAGTGGCTTCACGAATGAAGAACGGGAAGAAAGAGTCATCACGGCGCAACGGCGGGAATGGAACGAAGCATTCGACCTCGCACAGGGGCCGCTGCTACGCATTCGCCTGCTCAAGGTGGGTGAGCGCGAATATATTCTCCTGCGTTGTTTCCATCACATTGTGTCGGACGGCTGGTCGATGGGCGTTCTGAACCGGGAACTCGCAACTTTTTATGAATCTTTCCGGGCGGGACGCGCGGATTCATTGCCGCCACTTTCCGTGCAATATGCGGATTACGCGCTGTGGCAAAGAAGGTGGCTGGACGAACAGGCACTCAACAGGAGCCTAGACTATTGGAAACAGCAACTCGCGGATATCCCTGAGCAACTCGGACTGATGGAAGATTACCCCCGCCTTGAGCGCCAGACCTTTGAAGCCGGGTTCTGCCGCCTTACACTTCCTGCGACAACCACGGACGGCCTGAAGCGCCTTAGCCGGTCCGGAAATGCTACCTTGTTCATGACTTTAGTTGCGGCATATGCGGCGCTGCTGCATCGCTACAGCCGTCAGAATGACATTGTGATCGGTACTCCTGTAGCCAATCGCAGCGAGCAGCAATTGGAGCAGTTGATCGGAATATTTCTGAACTCGCTTGCCCTGCGGGTCAAAATTCACAACGCAAACAGTTTTAGGGAGGTGCTGGCCGCTGTTCGCGCCACGGCGCTGGCCGCTTATGCGCATCAGGACCTTCCCTTCGAAAAGCTGGTGGAGGTGTTATCTCCCCGGCGGGCGATGAACCGCGCGCCTATTTTCCAATGCATGTTTTTGTTGCAAAACATACGGTGGCAAGCGCCGGAACTCTCCGGAATGAAGGTTGAACCGGTTCGGTCAAAGGAAGTTCGCACGTACTTTGACCTCGAGCTCTATGCCCAGGAGCGAGAGAGCCAGATCGAGATTCGATGGGTCTATAACCGGAACCTGTTTGAACATTCACGCATGGAGCAAATGACCCGCGGCCTGGGATGCCTGCTGGAATCAATCGTGGCCAATCCTGAAGGACGCGTCGGTGAGCTGAACATCTTGAATCAAGAGGAGCGGCTCCGGTTGCTTGGAGAATGGAACGCCACTGCAGTTGAATATCCCCGGACAGAGTACCTCCCCGAGATGTTTGAACGGCAGGCCGGGCTGCAGCCCCATTGTGTTGCCACCACGTTTGGAGATAAGCAACTGACCTATGAGCAGTTGAATGAAAAATCCAACCAGCTTGCGCGTTTTCTGCGAACCTTGGGGGTGCGTCCGGATTGCTTTGTGGGAATCTGCATGGACCGGAGCATGGAAATGTTGATTGCTGTGTTGGGTATCCTCAAAGCCGGTGGCGCTTATGTGCCGCTGGATCCTGGTTACCCCGAAGAGAGGCTGCGGTTCATGACCGAAGATGCCGGATTGGATATCTTATTGACCCGGCAATCTCTATTAGCGTGTCTCCCGAAATACAGCGGACGAGTTATTTGTCTGGACTCGGACTGGCCGCAGGTCAACCGCGATGAAACAGATAGTCCTCCACGAGCAGCAATCAGCAGCAATGCAGTCTATGTCATTTATACGTCCGGTTCTACAGGCTGGCCGAAAGGCGTTGTCGTGTCTCACGGCGCTGCCTGCAACCAGATTTCCTGGATGAAATCTGAGTTTCCTCTCAACGCTTTGCATCGTGTGCTCCAGAGGACATCCATCAGCTTTGATGCCTCGATCGCAGAGATATTTCTCGCTTTGTCCACCGGAGCGGAACTTGTTGTTGCTGATTCTCGCGCGAACGATGCGGATTATCTGGTGAAGCTGATCGCCGAACGGAAGATTACTTACATCGACCTCCCTCCACCTTTGCTGGACGTGATGTTGGCCCACCCTCGCATGGCGGATTGCTCGTCTTTGCAATACGTAATTTGTGGCGGGGAGACTCTGCCCTTAGAGCTATCGGAGCGCATGCGCGCTGTCCTGCGAGCCAAAATGTACAATTTGTATGGCCCCACCGAAGCTACGGTGCAGTCCACGTTTCACCACTGCGCTCAAGGCGGCGGGCGCCGTACTATTCCCATCGGCAAGGCAATCGCCAATACCCAGATCTATTTGCTGAATGATCTTATGCAACCGGTTCCCCCGAGTGCTCCTGGAGAGATCTATATAGGCGGAGAAGGTCTGGCGCAGGGCTATTGGCGACGCATGGATACCACGGCGGAACGGTTCCTGCCCAATCCATTCAGCCAGATTCCCGGAGCGCGTCTCTATCGAACGGGCGACCTCGCGATTCAGGATACGCAGGGGCGACTGGAATTTCTTGACCGCGTCGATCACCAAGTTAAGATTCGCGGTTACCGGATCGAGTTAGGCGAGATCGAGGCTATCCTGAACCGCAATCCAAAGGTACAGGCGGCGGTGGCGGCGGCACATAAGCAAGGAAGTAATACGAGGCTTGTAGGCTATGTGGTCGCCTATCCGGGCAGCGTGCTGAACATCGGCGAACTGCATAGCTACTTGAAAAAAGAACTGCCGGACTACGCGAGGCCTGGGCAACTCATGCTGTTGAAGGAACTACCTCTGACGGTCAGTGGCAAAATTGATCGCAAAAACTTGCCTTTCCCTGAAGGACCGGCCCAGCATGTCTTTACCCCACCGCGGACACCTGTGGAATTGCAGCTGGCTGGGATTTGGCAAGAGTTCTTAGGCGTGGTGAAGATAGGTCTCGATGATAATTTCTTCGACCTGGGCGGGCATTCCTTGCTCATCGCGCGGGTAAGGATCAAGCTGCGCGACACTCTTGGACAAGATCTTCCCATCATTGATTTTTTTGCCTTCCCCACGATCCGGACTATGGCGAGACGTTTGGAACAGCCCGAGCAGGGGGAGACTTTGACAGAGAACCAGCACAGAGCACACTTACAACGGCAGTATTTTCTGCGCCAAAGACAGCCGCGCGTACTCAGGGAGCAATAGGGCCATGACTGAGTTCTCTGCCGAAATCCAGAATACAGTTGGAAAGGTTGCTGTGATCGGCATGGCTGGGCGATACCCTGCCGCCGGGAATATAGAAGAGTTCTGGCAAAACTTGAAGCAAGGAAAAGAGTGCATCACGTTTTTTCCTCTCGAAGAATTGCTGGCGGCAGGCATTGACCCCGTGCTGCTGGCCCATCCCAATTATGTAAGGGCCCAGGGCGTATACCAAGGCACGTACCTGTTTGATGCACCTTTCTTCGGATATACACCAGCCGAAGCCGAGTTCCTGGATCCCCAACATCGCGCCTTGCTCGAATGCTCCTGGGAGGCTATCGAGCAAGCAGGTTATGATCCGTGGACTTATTCGGGGCGAATCGGCATGTTTGCCGGATGTGGACAGACGCACTATCTATTCGAACTGCTCTCCATGCCTGACATTTGGGAGCACACCAGTCCTTTTGCCCTTCCCACCTACAATGACAAGGACTTCCTCGCCGCCCGCGTGGGCTACGATCTCAATTTGCGCGGTCCCTGCGTTACTGTGCAGACGGCATGTTCCACGTCGCTTGTGAGCATCGTAATGGCATGCCAGAGCGTGTTGAGCTATCAGAGTGACATTTGTCTGGCGGGTGGCGTCACCCTATCTACAAAGGAGTGTGCGGGATACCTCTATCAAGAGGGCGGGATCGCTTCTCCGGATGGTCACTGCCGCACCTTCGATGCCGATGCCAAAGGTATCGTCGGCAGCTCAGGCGTTGGAGTTGTAGTCCTCAAGCGTCTCGAAGACGCGATCAAGGATCGTGACACCATTCATGCTGTCGTCGTGGGCATGGGATTGAACAATGATGGCGCCTCCCGAATTGGGTTCACAGCGCCTGGACGCGCCGGCCAAGCTGAGGTCATCAAAGATGCGATTGAAATGGCAGGCATCAATCCGGAGACCATTGGATTCGTGGAGTGCCACGGAACGGGAACACCGATCGGAGATCCCATCGAGGTCGCCGCCTTGACCCGCGCATTTCGCGCATACACACAAAAGAAGCACTTCTGCGCTGTTGGCTCGGTAAAAACTAACATCGGACACTCCGATACGGCCGCCGGGGTTGCCGGATTTATCAAAGCTGTCCTGGCCCTTCGGCACAAGATCATCCCGCCCACCCTGCATTTCCAGCGTCCCAACCCGGAAATTGATTTTGCAAGCAGTCCCTTTTATGTGAATACGACGCTGCAGGAATGGCCCCCCTCAGATGCTCCGCGGCGCGCCGGCGTGACTTCGCTTGGGGCCGGGGGCACCAATGCGCATGTGATTCTGGAAGAAAATCTTTACCCGGCAGCATCTGGCGACGGCGCTTCGTGGAGCGTGCTCGTTTGGTCAGCGCGGACGGATTCTGCGTTGAAAGTCATGACTGCCAATCTTCTGGGATATCTCGGCAAAAGTCGGGACGACTGCATAGACGACGTTGCCTATACGTTACAAGTGGGACGGCAGGCGTTTCTTTATCGCCGCGCACTGGTTTGCAGAGACCATTCTGACGCTATCGAGAGCTTGCAGGAACCGAACAGCGGGAGAATCCTTGCCGGATTCAGCGAACTGACGCCCTTAACTTTTCTGTTTCCAGGACAAGGGTCGCAATACGTCAACATGGGCAGAAAGCTGTACCTGCATGTGCCGCGCTTTCGGCACTACCTGGATACCTGCGCAGAGATCTTGCAGAAAACGCTGGCCATCGATATCCGTACGATCCTATTTGCGAAAGCTGTGTCAGAGATTGGAAGTCTCCTGGACGAAGTCGAGTATACGACGCCCATTCTTTTTTCGATGGAATATTCCTTGGCAAAACTCTGGATGGACTGGGGCGTCAAACCCGATTCTATGGTGGGGCATAGCCTTGGGGAATACGTGGCGGCCTGCCTGGCGGGTGTGCTTACCCTGCAGGATGCACTCAGACTGGTAGCTGCGCGAGGACTGCTCATACAACGCCTGCCGCGTGGATCCATGCTCTCAGTCGTTCTTCCGGAAGAGGAGTTGCTCGCGGCATCAAGCTCCATTGCCGGCCTGTCTGTAGCCGTAGTCAACGGGCCTTCGGCATGCGTGGCCTCTGGATCTACTGAAGCCATCCTGCAATTGGAACGGGATCTCGCTCGGCGGGAGATTCCTTGCCGTCGTCTCCGCGTCTCTCATGCAATCCATTCGGCCATGATGGATCCTATTCTCGAAGATTTTCGCACGTGCGCGCGGAACATTGAGCTACATGAGCCCTCAATTCCTTATCTTTCAAATCTGACTGGAACGTGGATAGCACCGGCGCAAGCCACAAGCCCTGACTACTGGGTGGATCACTTGCGGCACACCGTGCGATTTTCAGCGTGCCTCACAGAGCTTTTCAAACTCGAGCGGCGGATTTTTCTCGAGGTTGGCCCGGGGAACATGCTGAGCAGCCTCATAATGCGGCACCCGGCGCGTGCTGCGGGACTCCTCACGCTCTCATCCCTGCCACATCCGAAGGAAGGCAAGAGCGATGATGTAGAGTTCTTTTTGACGGCGCTGGCTCAACTCTGGCTCCAGGGTATTCCCGTTGACTGGGAAGCAACTCAGAGCGCAGCCCGCCGCCGCATACCACTCCCTACATATCCTTTTGAAAAACAATATTATCGTGTCAGCCCTGTCAAAAACGGGCCCATGCGGGTGGCCGCATATTCGCTTGCCAAAGATAGTGCGCCGGTCCAAGAGAATGTATCAGCGGACGAACACACTGATGCTGCCGCTTACAATCGCCCACATTTGTCGTGTCCCTTCGTAGCGCCTCGCAATGAGCTGGAGCATACCATTGCATGCTTTTGGGAGAACACCCTGGGAATGCGTGGCGTAGGAGTTGAAGACAATTTTATCGAACTGGGAGGAGATTCGCTTCTGGCCATCGAATTGGCCCGTCGTATTTCTAAACAGCTTGTAATTCCCTTTACTGTGGAGAATGTGTATGAGGCGCCCACGATCGCAGGATGCGCGAGCTTAGCAGCGCGGTTGCAAAGCCAAAGCCCAGGAGCACTGGAATATCAACCTCGCTTATATTGGGACACTGACATTTCTGGACTCCATCAAAAGGGGTCATCTTCAGGCAGGAAAAGTGAACGGGCTTCCACCCCAGAATGCGCCAGCCCGGAACAGCCATCCTATCCTGGGTTGAATCAGCCGTTAGTTCATATTCGAACGACAGGCCCGCGACAGGCTCTGTTCTTTGTACATCCCGGCGGCGGAGGCGTGACTGTATACCAGCAGTTGGCAAAGTATCTTGATCCAGACCATCCGATTTATGCTTTTCAATGCCACATCCTGGGAAGCAACAAAGGACATCCGCTCATTCCCGTAGAGAGGATGGCAAGCCATTACATCCGCTTCCTCAAAGAGATTCAACCTGCCGCTCCCTACCTCCTGGCAGGATGGTCTGCTGGAGGCGTGATTGCATTTGAGATGGGCGTCCAACTGCAAAGGGCGCAGCAGGAAATATCTCTGATTGGCATATTCGATGCTGCGCCGTATCTCCGGCCGGACGCGGAGCCTAAAGATGCGGAGGCACGTCTAGCAGAGGACATCATCGCTGCAGGTGAAGCTCTGGCGACCAGAGCGGGAGAAAAATTTACTTTAACGAGAAGTGACTTAGAGCATCTCTCTGAGGAACACCAGTTTGAGAGATTTCTGGAGGAGCTGAGAAACAAAGATCTGGTACCGCCTGCGGTGGACGCGCAGGCCTTGCGGGCCTTGCTGGAGACGTTCAGGAATACCAACAAGGCGTTGGAATTCTACGCTCCTGACATGTACCACGGACGCGTGCTTGTGTTGCGCGCAGCGGACGTAACTCCCGAGCTTCTCCAAAGAACAAGCGATATCTATGCTGACCCCAGTTTTGGGTGGCAGCAATATTGCAGCAGGCCAGTTGACGTCCGTTACGTGCCTGGAGATCACATGCACATGGCTGTTGAACCAAATATCAGGACGCTGGGGGCTGTATTCCAAAACCACATTGATCAGCTGGATAAGCTCCACAGAAACTCTGCCGCGCAACCAGCTTTGAAGCAACCTGATCGAGGAATTCGCGTGTAAGCGCTTACTGCTTTCAATTTAGCTACGAAATGAAAACTCGTTTCCAGCCAGGCCCCACCAGTAAGTTCCTGATCATCTGGTTTGGGCAGCTTATCTCCATCATCGGTTCAGGGTTGAGCAGTTTCGCCCTGGGTATTTGGGTCTTCCAGTCCACTGGTTCTGTCACCCGCTTTGCCCTTATCTCAGCCTGTTTTACGTTGCCGGCGATTGTCGTTTCCCCACTTGCGGGAACAATCATCGATCGCGTCAGCCGCCGGACAGTCATGATTGCCAGCGATCTGGCCGCCGGGTTCAGTACTTTAACATTGGCGATTCTCTTCTTTAGCGGCCGGCTGGCGCTGTGGGAAATATGCGCTCTCATTTGCGTGGAATCCTTAGCTGAAGCATTTCGGCTCCCCTCTTACGCGGCCATCATTCCCCAACTGGTTCCTGGGCCGCACCTCGCTCGCGCTGCCGGCATGATGCAGTTTGGTCCGGCCGCTGCCCAGGTGTTGGCGCCTGCCTTGTCTGCCGTTCTAATAGGTGCAATCCACCTTCAGGGAGTGCTCGCCATTGATTTCCTGAGCTTTGTTTTTGCGTTGGCAACGCTGCTTGCAGTAAGGGTCCCTCTTTTGCCTCGAAAAGGCCTCCGGGAATCTTTTTTCAAAGATGCAACTGAAGGATGGCGCTTTATTGCCATCCGCCCTGGATTGGTGGCGTTGCTTTTTTTTTCTTTGCTATTAACCTGAGCCATAGCTTTGTGCAGGTGCTGATTCCCCCAATTGTGCTCGCGTTTACAAACTCCCGAGTTCTGGGAATCATTCTGTCAGCAGGAACCCTGGGATTTTTGGGAGGAAGTATTCTGATGAGCATGTGGGGAGGTGGGCGAAGGCGCACGTCTGGCCTGATTGGTTCAGCCGTGATGTATGCTGCCGGGGTGATGATGGCAGGTATGAGCCGATCGGCCACCTGGATCATCATCGCTATATTCATTCTTTTTCTTCAAATTCCTGTGATGAATGCGTATAGCCAGGCAATCTGGCAGATCAAGACTCCGGCAGCCATGCAAGGGCGCATATTCTCAACTCGGATTATGCTTGCTTGGTCGTCAGTTCCTCTTGCGGCATTCCTGGCAGGTCCGCTCGCAGATCGCGTTTTTGAGCCTTTGCTTCGCTCCGGGGGAGCGCTGGCGTCTACCCGGATCAGCAGCATCATCGGAGCGGGTGGCGGGCGTGGCACTGCACTCTTGCTTATCCTGAATGGGATGCTGGTGCTTTTGGTTGCAGTGAAGTGTTATTTCAATCCGCGTTTTTTAGCCTTGGAGGACGAACTCCCTGATTCCATCCAACTGATAGAACCTGAAGTCACGAGTACCGAAAAATAATTGATCGCCTTTGCTCTCGGCCTGGCTCAGCTTCAATCGAACCCAAGGGAATCCCAGCAAGGTACTGGGTAGAAAAACTTTTACGGCACATTCTGCGGCACACCCTGGAAACATCAACAACAAAGTGCCGCTGGGGATTGTACTCCCGCAATCGCTCGCAAATCCCCCAGAACTCGGGACATTGCTACATCTGCCTCATGAGGGGTAAGGGTTTCGATAATTGAAAATGAACGATAAGGTTGCTCATGATAGACATCTGTCAACCTAGATCGCAGTAATACACCTCTGGGGATCAGGGCTTCCTGTCCATCCTGTCCATAAAATGCAGAAATCTGTTCTATCAGGCGCGGACGGCGCGGACAGCGCGGAGGGCGCAACCCACGCAAAGCCCTTTATTCATTGGTATTTGAAGCTATCTTGCTTGTAATCAGTGACTTGCGAAAAAATGGGGCAGGTAGAATCCCTCTCTCTCCGCCAGAATTATTTTAGTATCAACAACTTGCATTAGGGTGGAGAGTGCTACGCTCTCACCCTCGTCAAGTCTGTGTTAGCGGTTATGTATGCCTTGTGAGAGACGCGCGTTCGCTCCAGTGGCCCAACCAAAAGTTTCGGCTGTTCCTGTCTTTCCGACTAGCCGTTTTTTCTCAGAGGATCCCCGCAGAACCAGAATCCTGCGGGGATAGTGAGGTGTGCTGATTTTCAATGTGAGAGTTGCCATTCAAGCGGTTCCAGCGTTGCGCTCAGTCAGGGATTGGCGGCCCTGGATCTGGCGGCGGTGGATCTGTCGGCGGCGGAGGCGGTGGTGGCGGAGGCGGTGGCGGCGCGGTTAACGAAAAGGTACAAAAGCCAGTCCCGGCATTCTCCCACAAGGCCTGAACCAGGAATGTTCCAGTCGAAAACTGGAGCGTACCAACAATGTTATTGCACTTATCACCCACTTCCTGGCCGCTGGAATCTACCCAGGTGTTTGTGTATCTGGGATCGGTCAGCGCCTCCGCCAATTCGTGGCCGATGACACGTGTAATGTTATCTGCTCCTCGGTTTCCGTTCGGCGATGCACCCCCAAAGTAACAAGATCCCGTGGAGGCGCAGCGGTCCGGATTGCCGACAAAGGAGTACTTAATGTCAATATTGTTTCGAAATGCATCGCTATGGTATCCGCAGAAATTCTGGCAAAAGGTTCCAATGCTGGAGTCAGAGAGCTGGACATCCGCGGAGGTGAGAACGAAGTAGACGCCGAAGTTGTCTGGGCCAAAATTAGCCAGAGCGCTGGTTACGATGGCCTGAATTGCTCCGTCGTCCAGGCTGGTGCCGTGAGAATATGAGTCGAATGCCTGTCCACCGAGGGCCACGTCATTGGTTACATTACCTATACCTGTGCCACTGCGGGGATCTTGCCCCCAATAGGTGGTCAAGGTGCCCAAGTAAGACGAACCATTCAACCCAGCAATGAAGTTTGGGATGATCGTGAGTGCGCTGCTGCCCGTCCAGTTGCCGTACCAGATAAGATACACATGGATCGGCAGGCAGGGTGGGCCATCAAGAATGAATCCGCCGTTGTTGTTAATGCCGGCACCGACGAACGTAGCAGCCACCGGAGTTGTTCCAATGACCTGGGCTTGAGCATCTGCGCTAAGTCTCCTCAAGCCCTGCGCGATATTGGCATCCGTAGGTATGGACGGAGTACCGTGTTCGATCTGGACTACTGGTGACACCGCAGGCGCGGTGACATGTTTTGTGTTTTGGGCCTGCAGGCAGACTGCAATCATAATCACAGTCAGCAACAGCAGAAAACGTGGAGCTGTTCTGAGTAGAGAGCATATGCGTTGAGTCTCAAGTGATCGCATTGTGTGTTCCTTTCCAATAATGGATACCCACGTTAGTAGTTGGTAGCGGCTTCAAATCAGAGCCATTCCGTCCTTCTCCTCAAGATCTTGAGCGGTTACATCTGCCATGACGGCCCAATGTCTGCTCTTCTGGTCTACAGTGGCCGCCTCTCCTGTACTTCGCCAGATGCTTTGTTACGCAAAGAATTGTGGTAGTTCGGCTTTCTTTATCCAGTAAGTGACCTAGCTTGTGGGTGATTACCGTTCGGTGGAAGCCTTTCATCCAATACTGGTTTTAGGAGGGCAAATGTTACAGGAAAATGTTACTTTTTTATTACAGCAGTTAGCAGCAAGTCCTGCCAACGCTATTCGACAACCGAAAACACATAAGAATCAATTGATTGCAGCTTGCGGTTGCCGGCTTCTCCAAAAAGCCAAGCAATATAATCCCCTTTTGGTAACACAGCGGATGGAAATTTGAGCAGAACTGCCCGGCCACCGCCCTCAATAGGCTGGCTTCGCTGGCTGATCACCTCGCGAACTGCGTGGCCGTCGGCAGTTTGAAGTTTGATGGTGTATAAGGGATATTCATCTCGTGCCAAGTCCAGAGCCAACACGATGGAAGCCGGCATTGTGAGGCGAGGGAGTTGGTGCACGTTGCCGCTTCCGGCGGCCCTCAAATTGCCCGGCTCCAACAAAATGGAGATAACCGGTATTTGCGTGATCCCTAATATCTCGTTTGCCTGCTCCTGCTGCGGTGAGCTGGAATGGGTTGCGGATTCCCGAAGGTTGCGGATTTCAGTTTGCAAAGTGGTTTGCTCTGACTGCATCCGTTGCAATTGAACAGTAAGACGATGGTTTTGGAACGCCAGAAATGCGCCTGCCGCCAGCATGAGAATGATGGCTGCAGTCAGCATCTGCGGCGCTGGAATCCGCTTGAAGATGCCGAGCCACGAAGCCCGCAATTTCCGTTCTGTAGGGGAAGGCGACGCTGCCTCAGGTGTTTGTCTGAGCGTAGGATCCATGAGCAGCCGATCAAATTCAAAGCGCTCCCGCCTTCGCGGCGATTGCAGGAAATATTGTTGGAACTGCTTTTGTTGTCGATCAGAAAGCCGTCCTCGTATGTAAGAATCAATCAGCTCGTTTTCGACTGCGATCAGCGACTCCCATGCGCCATCGTTGGTGAAATACTCCTTCTCTAATCGCTCCCGCTCTGGATCTGAAAGGTCGCCGAGAAGATATCGCGCCAACACCTCATGGCTATCCAGCATCAACTCTGCTCCTTATGATGCTTGCCCATTTTGGGTTTAGTAATGCCTTGCAGGTAACATTGGGTACAGCACTCCGCAAGCCGGCTACGCAGGCGAACTACCTTCGTGCGAAGGGTGCCCCAACTCATTCCAGCCGTCTCTGCCAGCCGCTGTCGGCGGCTCTCCAGGTTTTCGTCATCTGGGGGATAGTAATTCAAGATCAGTTGTTGGTCGCTCGGGGTTAACTGTTGCAGGCATCGCTGAAAACAGACACGTTTTCGGGCGATATCACTTGAATCGAGGAAATCCATTTCCGGGTTGCCGCTTGCGGAAGTAAGCTGCTCTTCATTCACCAAATAAACCAGGGATGGAGCGTTGTGAAAAGTCTCCTTCCGCAGGTTGCGAGCTACGCCGAAAGCGAATTCGACAACGTTGCGAATTTCGAATGAATTGGACTTCTTAGCGATTCGGTCCAGCACCTCTTCCGCCAGCTCCGGAGCTTCGAAATGGGGCTCGAAGAACATGACGAGCTTCTGCCGCAATTTGTCATATTCCAGCCAAGCTTGTCCCTCGTCCTGGTGCAGGCGAGCGAGAAACTGTTTCAAATCTACCCCATCCAAATCTTGCCCACTCTTAATCATCAGATCACCTGGGCGCTTTTCACGAAACCGGTATCAACAAGTGAATTCCTCAGCCCCGGAGTCTGTTGGATCTGGAAAGGTTGCAAAATCCATGTTAGGAAACATTCCTAAGGCTCTTGAATTTGCCGGATGGATGTCTTTGTTCCCGTCAACCTTCAACTCTTCTTGAGAAATCCCGGCACAGTGCCCCGGTGGTACCCGGAGATGTGCCCCCGGTACAACCGGGCTGATTGCTTGACCCCCCCGTTGGCGGTAGCCCTGTCCCATCGTCCAATGAACTTCTTGTCAAATAGGCGAGAGTTTCCTGCTCAAGCACGAGTATCTTTGTAGGTTTCTTCATTGACAAACTCCAGAGTGCGTTCTGATCCAAAATTATCCGCGAGCGGCCAACATGCTACAGCAACGGGGTGGCCGAAGCAACCTGCTCCGAGTGACGGAGAGACGCGTGAGCATTCATGAATTTGTGCAGAAAAGCGCTGTTGGCTAGTTCGCCATGAAAGGCACTCCCCCTATTTCCATTCGCCCTGCACTTGGAATGCTGCCCAATAAAAAGGGAAATTCCATTGTCGTTGTCTCAACATGGAAATCTGGGCCTTTCTCAATGCCGTTGCTGGCGGCATCCGCTCGACCTCTATTCCCCGATAGAATCGGGCCATCAGCTCTGCGGTGGCAAGATCGTCAACTTTCCAGAGACTCGCCATGACCCGCGCCGCGCCAGCGTACATGAACCCACGCGTCAGACCGATAATCCCCTCGCCCCTGATCTCCTTTCCCAGGGCGGTTTCACAAGCGCTGAGTACTACAAGGTCGACCGGAAGGTTCAGATGGTAAATCTCCTGCAAACCCAGGAAGCCTTCCTGGGATTGGCCACGTCGGTCCACCAGGGAGAACACAAGTCCTGAGAGTTCCGGATGTACATTGTCCAGCAGTCCATGGGTTGCGAAGTGGATGATCCGATAGCGCTCCAGTTCAGGACTTTTTGCAAGGGAACGGCTGGCTTGAAAGTCAAGTGCTACAAATCTCTTTTCGGCCGGGGTCACGCTTAGAATCTCCTTCGCTTCCAGGCGCGAAAATACCAGGCGAGGCAGATAAGAGCCTCCTCTGCTTCGCAGTCCTGTGTCTGCAACCGAGCGCATCAGGGTATGGGAGTCTGCAGAAAACTCCTCGCCGTTATCAATGCTGCGAATCGGTGAATGCTTGCGATTGGGAGCGTTGGCAGTCATGGCAACGCGGGAGTCTTCTTTACTAAAAACCGGGTCAGCCAAAATAGCTATTTCCTTCGGCGCATCTCTCCCCTTCAATGCTCGTCGCCTCAATTCAGCGAGCACAGATGCAGATGGTAAATTCACAATCTCATGCTGCAAAGCCAGGGGGCTGGAGCTTCTTGTTCGACTGGGATTCGGTATATCGGGAACGGGGAGAGCGGCAAACGGAATATACTGTAATGCCCCATCACTCACGATGAGCAATCGTTTTCCCCGAAGTCCCGGATACGCGGCCCCGAGCAGCATCCAGCTTAACTTTGCCGCAGCAGTATCGTACTCGATGGATATTTTCCCGAGCTGCGCCCGCCTCTGCATCGCGGTCTCGCCTGCATCCAATCGGTTGGGCGCGGTCAGCAACGCATAGACATGACGGGCCAGGAGCTCAACTTCTGACCGTTTCGGCAATGGATAGGCGATAAAAGAATCAGAGCTGACTACCCACAGGTAACTGTTGCGCTCGCCCAGAGAATATTCCAGCAACACAGAATCATGGTCCAATAACTGCTGCTGCACCGCGCTAATATCTAGCGGTGGCGGCTGGGTCAGCGCCGCGTAACCGGGGTTTGCCTCTCGAATCTGTTCCTCAACGTAGCGGTACGCCGTCAGGAGAGAATCAATCTCTTCCTGAACTGTCGCCCATTGATCTGCCGCATGACCTCCACTGAGCAAATGAATTTGTAAGTTTGTCCTGGATACCAATTCCCTCTGCAGCGACCGTTCTCGTCCAACCAGGAGAGGATCGACATCCTTGTAAATGTCCACCCCCGCCTTGGCCAGCATTTCCAGCAGGGAGCGTGAACGTGAGCGTTCCAGAATTCCGAACGCAAGGTCTGGACGCCCCATGTGCATCAGCAGGTTGATATAGCGCTCTGAATATTGAGCGTACATCGCAGAAAAACCGGGGTTACCACCTGTACGAACGACACGATTTTCAAATGCGGTGAAAGCCTGTTGATATAAGCCGGCAGCTTGCTGCAATTGTCCCTTATGTTCCTGGACCGTCGCCAGGGCCACTAGAATATCCGCGTGATCCACGGCTCCTGCGGCATAACGCTCCTGAATCGCCAGCGCCTGACGCAGGTATTCTTCAGCCTCGACCAGGCTACCGGCATCAATCGCGACCTTTCCCAGATGACTTAGGGTCCATGACACCTGCGGGCTACCCGGATTGAGCTTCTTCTGGATGGCCAGCGCCTCACTCTGGCAGTGCTTGGCCCTGGATAACTCACCGCGTTTCCGAAGCACCTCGCCCAGAACATTCAGGCTATTCGCAAGTTGAAGGCTGTTGGGAACTAACCGCTGTTTGAGGCTCAGGGCCCGCTGAAGATACAAATCCGCCCTCTCGAACTCACCCAGGCTATTAGCAACTAGGCCCAGATTAGTAAGGTTTTCCGCGACACCAAGACTGCCAGGAGTGAGTCTCTCTCTGATCACCAGGGCTTTGTGATAGTACCGGGCCGCTTCTGCAAAGTCGCTCGCCTCATATGCCACATTACCTAATAGATTGAGACTGCTCGCCACATCCAGACTTCCTGCCGCCACTTTACTGCGGATCGTCAAAGACTCGCGGTAGTATGCCTCTGCCTTAATTAGGTCCCCACGTTCGTAGGCAATGACACCCAGCCGTGTGACACTCGCTGCAAATGCGGGGCTATCCGGAGCCAATTTTCTGCGGATTTCCAGTGCGCGCCGGTAATATTGCTCAGCCTCGTCAAGATCTCCGCGAAATTCAAGCACATCGCCAATCCGGTGCAAACTCAAGGCCAGATCCAGCCCCTCGGGGGCCAGTTTTTGCTGGATCGCCAAGGCATTACGCTGATACTCTTCCGCCTTCGCAAGCTCACCACGATCAAACGCGACCAGATAGAGGTCAGTTAAAGAAACGGCAACGGCGCGGCTGTTGGGAGCAATCTTCTTGCCGATGGCGAGTGCCCGATTGTAAATCTCTTCGGCCTGCGCTAGGTCGCCGCGATCATAAGCTACGCTTCCTACTCCAAGGAGACTCCAGACCACATCGAGGCTTCCTGGGGCAATTCGCTCGCGAATGGACAAGGACCGCCCATAGTACTTCTCTGCACTGACGTATTGAGTGCGCAGATAAGCGATGCGACCAAGGCACATTAGTCCACTCGCCAAGGCAAGTCCGTCGGGATCAAGCCTTCTCTGGATTAAAAAAGCGCGGTGATGAAACCGCTCAGCGACAGCCAGATTCCCGCGCTGCTCGGCTACTTTTCCCAAGCCATTCAGGCTGGCGGCGAGTTCCAGGCTAGGAGCACCAATTTTTGTAGCTATTGAGAAGGATCGGCGAAAATACGATTCAGCCGCAGCCAGTTCGCCTCGACTCTCATGGACACTGCCCAGGCCATTGAGGTCTTCCGCTAATGCAAGGCTGTTGGGAGCCAGTGCCTCAAGGACTGTTAGGGCGTTTTGATAACATTCCTCCGCCGTGGCCACATCCCCAAGCTGCCACGCGGCTCGGCCACATTTGGTCCAATTTGCAGCTTTATTCAAACCCTCATTCGGCGATGGTTGACCAGCCGCGACGATGACTGGTGAGCCGGCCTTCAACGCCTGGGCATCATCATGATTCCATGCTGGAAACTGCAAAAGGCAAGCGCCATTTGCCCACGTGCCTAAAAATAAGATCAATGCAATTAGAATCCGAAAATGAACTTTCTTGGGGACACGCTCCAGATGAAAGCGACTCTCGATCATGGATAACACTCCGGTGTGCGCCAGGGAGCCAAACAGATTACACCCGATCACGATTATTTAGCGCCGGTTTGTCAACAAAGCTGGTTCAAAGAATCATGCGCTTCTCAGAGAACTTACTTCTCGCGGTACCACAAAGCGCCGGTCGTCCTCATGTGCGTTTATCACAGGCTGCAAAGGCCAAGAGATACAAGATCAGCTCAGGATAACCCGCGAGAAACCATTTCGTTCTTCCTGTCCATCCTGTCCATAAAATGCAGAAATTTGTTCTATCAGGCGCGGACAGCGCGGAGGGCGCAAAGTACGCGAAGCCTTCTATTCATGGGTATTTATAGCTAATTGGCGTGAAAATCAACGAGATGCGCAAAATGGGGTAGTTCGAATCCCCCTCTCTCCGCCAGACGACAATTCCTGCAAGTCGTTTGCTCGCAACTCGTTGATCCGTGATTCATTCTGCGCAAATCGCGATCGCGGTGGTTTGCCTGCCTTGCGTCCCAGTGTTGTGGACCATCACGTCCCAGCCGTTATCAATGAGATTGCCATGCCCGTCGCTTGGCTCCGAACTGAATATCCTGACGTCGTCGGGGGTTTCAATGCTGAAACCTCCGCCCAGCACCTTTTTGCCCGCCGGACAGGCTACATGAACGCTTTGGGTTGTGGTACCCGGCACCACGACCCTGTTCATCACCGTCTGGTAGCCCGAGACACCACAGCCGGCGAGGATGCCGGCCATGCCAAGAGCGCAAACAGCGGTTACAAGACGGGTCCAGATGCGGGACTTCAAATTAATCGGTTGCATTTTCAGCCTCCAAGAATCCTGAATTTCCTGGCTCCTCATCTTGAAATGGCGATTTCGAAAAAGTATTTCATTCAATCTTTAAAGAACTTGATTGCAGAGGACCCAAATACGAAATCGAGCAAAGGCCGCGCTTCTTCCGCGCAGTCAATCGTCCTCCAACGTCAGCGAGAGACGGTCGTAGTGGCGCGTTTGGTTTTGGAATGTTCGGCTTTACATCTGCGGCGGCGACATGCGTAGCAGGATTTCTGTCCCGGAGGGCAGCTTGAAGTTCTTCTTCTTGGCGGTCATCACCGTCGTCGCCGGAGGCTTGTCGAGGAGCCAATTCAGCTTGAGTCCATCAATCCCGATCGCTCCACTTGAATCGTCCTGCAAATTCGACTTCGGACGGTTCTCGCCTTCCAGTTTTGCGGTCTGCGCCGCCGCACCTGAGCTTGCGTTTGAGGTGATGGCCGCATTTCCGGTCCGTTGCGTAGGCTCGGTGGAGCGGTTCATCGAGTAGAACGGGTCGCCTGTCAGTGCCGGCGAAGTTGCCTGTCTATTGCCCGCAAACGCCGTGCGGGATTCTTTCCGCTCGCTGCAAAGCCGTGCAATCGCGTCCTTACTTGCTCGGTATTCCTTTGCACTGGGGTTTTGCATATACACCCGGGTTTTGGGGACGAGCAAAACTCGATTCCGCTGAAGAGTTTATCCCGCTTGAAATCAATCAAGAAAATGCTCAGTCTCAATTTGCGACGGGATAAATCCGGCCGACAACAATCTTCTTCGAGAGAAAGCGCGAAAATTTCCTTGACTACGCCCTGAATCTTCGTAGAATTCGATTCAACCTTTCAAAAAGAACCTGGATCCCTTGAATCAATTTGGATTGAGGTCTGGGTGCTTTTTGAACTGCCGGACGGGAAGAAGGAACGTACAGTAGCCTCGAGATCTGCAGAAAGTTCCGCTGACAACACAAAAATCACCTCTTTGCCCAAAAGAACGGGTGGCAAATTGAAAACGGACGAGTGTTAATTGGATTGCCTGAACGAACACGCGTGATGGCAGTCACACTCGATGACAAGAGCTTTTTGATACACGTAACACCTGTCTTTCAACTGCACGAGAAGCAACAACAGTAGTTTGCGGTAAGGGCCCCAGGAATTTTCCAAAAAAAGTTTTTCCCGGAATAGCTCAATCGGGCAGGAACCTGATTGCCGGGATCGCCTTTTGGAGGCAAGTTGCGCCCAAGAAATGCGGCTGTCGCGCTTATCCTTATTATAGGAGTTGCGAGCCTGCTCCATGCGCAAACGTCTTTGCGCAAGATTGGAGAACTGGAGCTCCAGGTGCAAGGCGTCTCCGCGACAGTTCAGCCGGCCAATCCGGTTATCCCCAAAAACACAGCCGCGGGAGTAAGAATTGTTGTTACTTCTCCGTCCGGGACGCTCAGTTCAGCGGATGTCGCAAAGTTTCTGGGAGGAGCTTTTGAGGTCCATGGTGAACTCTCAGGCCCTGGGTTGAATGGCACCATTACCTTACCCTTCGTTGATCCCAACGGAGGCACAAGCCCCATCACGGACCCGCTGCTGCTTCCGATTCCTGCTTTGAATGAAGCTGGCGATTATACGCTGAGCAATCTGCGCATCACGGTGAACGGCAGTCCCGCTCTGGATGTTTCGCCTTCGACCATTCCTGTAAAAGTCATTGACCAGGTGCTGATCACGTCTGTGCAAACTCGCCCGCTGACGCTGGACGAGATCAAGGCGGCGGGAGTCGACCTCAGCAGCAATGATTTCCTGGGATTCCAGTTCACCATCGGCCTGGCCCTGCAATCCAATGCCACCACGATCACTTTCCCCGTGGTATTTAACCGGCAGGGAGTGCCGATACCTCCACTCCTCCTTCCGCCAGCGCCTCCGGTTCGCGACCAGGTGCCGATACCCACGATTGTCCCGGTACTGCTGAATCTGATCGGCCCGGATGGAAATCCGCTGGCGGATAACAAGATCGTTATGCCGGACGGCACGCCTGCTCCCGTCAAGATTCCCAGCGTGCTGGTCATCCCCGGCAATGTCGGATTCCTGAAGCAATTCTTCTCTGCGCAACTGTTTGTGGCCAATGGAGCGCCGGGAGGTTCTGGTCTGGTGGTCCACGATGTGAGCGGAACCATCAACCTGCCCCCGGGCGCGGATGGAGTAGTGGGAACTGCGGATGATCCCCTGACGCTTCCCACCTTGAAGGGTGTGCCGCAACCTGTAACCAAGCCGGTGCTTGGGGTCGGTCCGGATGGCCAGCCTGGAACGTCGGACGACACCAACATTTTCAATCCGGGAGATCAAGGCCAGTCCGAGTTCATCCTGGAAGGCCAACAGGAAGGCTTCCATCAGATCAGCTTTAACATCCAGGGCACGCTGGATGGTCTGGCTACCGGACCGGTAACCATCACAGGACTGGCCCAGGGCGGTGTGCTGGTCCGCAATCCATTCTTCGACATGACCTTTGCGGTTCCGGGTATCGTGCGGAACGGTGAGCAGTTTTCGGTGTACATCACCGTCAAGAACATCAGCCAGGCACTGGCAAATGATGTCAAGGTCACCATCGATTCGGCGCAGTTGAGTGGCGCCGTCCTCCTCAGCGACCCTTCGCAGACCATCAACACCATACCTGCCGGCGGCGCCACCACTCTCAAGTATCAATTCAAGAGTTTGCGCACCGGACAGGTGGTGGCTAGTTACCTGCACTTTGATACGACCGATGGAACCACGGGCGAGCTGAAATTTACGTTAGGTGTGGGCGAACGCGGCATCCCGCTTTCGCCAGACACCCTGGTGCTGCCGTCTTCAATTCAGAACCTGCCACAGTCAGTTGTGGATGCTGCGATGCTGGTGCTGGGTGAAGGCTGGAGTATCGCCAATGCCCCGGCAGGAACATTGCCCGCCGGAGTGATCCAGACCAACAAATCGGTTGTGACCAAGAAGGCGCTGGCTCTGGCAGAAGCAGGACTGCGTGTGGGTCTCGGCCAACCGGTAGGCGATGCAGTTCGCGACCTCCTTGGCGATTTCTATGGCGGCGTGCCACTTGATCCAGGATTCGACCAGCTCTTGAGGAGCACCGACGCGGGCCGGAACTTTGAGCGCGCCATTGGCGCCGCATTGGCCCAGCCTGTGAGCGACTTGGGCGGTGCGTTGAATTATCAGCAACAGCTTTCAGAAATCTATGCCTCCGGGCAGGACTTCATTTCCTTCGCAGTTGCCAGCGGCACTTCAGCCGCGCCTGTGAACTTTACCTTGACGGACGGCGTGGGCAACATGGATGGCAACATCGGCTCAGTGCCGGATTTGAGTGCCGCGATTCCGGGATTGGCACAGGCCCCGCTCGGTCCTACGGACGCCTCGCCGCTGCTTGCTCTGCTGACCGCGCCCGGCAATTCGCCTTACACGTTGCGATTGATAGGCACCGGCTCAGGAACCATGGATGTTGCCGTCACCATGCCGCACGGAGATGGCACGTTCATCCGCGGCCAGATTTCCGGTGTCCCGATTTCCAACGGCAGTAAGGCGCGGATTGTGCTGGATCTCAGCCAGCCTGACCGCCTGGTTCTGGAGCAGGATCCCAATAGCGACGGCACCTTCCCTGTACAGCAGCCAATGAGCACCACCATCATTGCGCCGCAAGGGCCCAAATTCTTGTCAGCCAACGTCATTGGTCCGGAGACGTTGCCGGGCGTGACTCCGTTGGGCGTGCAGATGGCGTTGCTCTTCGATCGTGTGGTAGATGGAACCAGCGCACAGCAAGTTTCCAACTATCAGATTCCGTTGAACGGCGTGCAACTGGCCAGCACACAGCTTTCCGGACGCATTGTGGTGGCCAACCTGCAACAACCCGAGGGCAAGATCGTTCCCACCACCGTTGCGGTCAGTGGGATTGCAGACACACGTGGCGTCGTGGGTCCCGGGGGAACGCTACCGCTAGGCAGCACCATTCAGGATCCGGGCGCGGTGGTTGGCGGGCGTGTCTTCAATGGCGATGGAACGCCAGTAAACACCGCCGTAGTCACCTACAGCGCTGTTCCACCCGCTGATTGTGCAACCGAGCAGGACGCGCAACCGGTGGGAGTTTCCGCCATTCCCGTCAATAACGATGGCCGTTATGTGGTCCGCTATGTACACCAGGACCAGTGCGGACTTCCCTTCCAGATTTCCACCAGCGATCCCAACACGGGCGGGTTGCGCCAGCTCAGCAATTTCGTGCGCTTTGATGGCCAGCAGATCGTCATGGATATCGCCATCTTTGGGCGCGGATCAGTTCAGGGAACCGTCAGCGATCTGACTGGAGTTCCTGTACCGGGCGCCAGCGTTGTTGCTTTCAGTCAGACAGACACGCAGATTGGTGGTCAGACCGTCGCCGATGGCAACGGAAACTATTCGATTTCCGGAATCACCGTAGGACCGATCGTGGTACAGGCGGGTAAAGGGAACAGCCTGGGACATGCTGCGGGAACCATCTCGCGCGCAGGCACCAGCACCACTGTCAACGTAACTCTTGATAGCGGAAGCTTGAATGTCTCCGGAAAATTGCAGGTACAACAAAACGGTGTAACCTCACCGGTCCCCAACTGGCCCATCCTGTACAGCATCAATGATCACCCTGGATTGCCGCCCACGCCGGTGGGTCTGGTGAACACTGATGCCAACGGAAACTTTACCTTTACCGGAGTGCCGGAAGGCAATTTCATCATTTCCGCGCAGCTCACGGTAAACGACCAAGGCAGCATCACCGGAGTCGCCACCGCCAATCAAAACCTCATCAACCAGAACCTCACCATCGTGATTGATACCGTCCATGTGGGCACGGTGAACGGCAAAGTATTTATGCCGGACAAGTCAACACCCGCGGCGGGAGCATTGGTGTTCAGCGGGACCACCGGAGTGCTCAGCGACGCGAATGGCAACTATTCGCTGCCTGGACTGCATTTGCAGCCTAGTCCGCTGACCGTCACGGCTGAGACCCAGGATGGCTTGCGTTCAGGGAGCGTTGCGGTTTCGTTGACCCAGCCTGGGCAGGTGGTGCCGAACGCCAACATCACTTTGTCAGGTCTGGGGTCGGCGCAGTTCACGGTGCTGGATAGCAGCGGAAATCCGGTAGTTGGCCAGAACGTAGCTTTGCTGGGTTGCCCCAATGCTTGTGGCTGCGGCGCCCAACCCACCAATGCCAAGGGCATCGTGACCTTTACTGGGTTGCCGGTTGGGCAGATCAGTGTGGTTGCGGTTTCAAGCACCTTCGATGTTGCCAATGGAACAGCCTCCATTGTGTCCGATGGAAGCACCGGATTCTCCGTTCTGCGATTTGCCGGCACGGGAACGGTAACTGGGAACGTGCTCAATCCTGATGGCACTCCGTCGTTTGGGGCCAACCTCGCGCTGACTTCAAATGTCTTCAATCAGGATACATGTTCGTTGGGGCTCGGCCTTTCGCAGCAGATAGCCACCGATCAGAGCGGCAATTTCAGGTTTACCAGCGTAAAAGTCGGTCGCGTTGGTGTTACTGCGTCGCAGCCGTTCTTCCCGACGCAAGTGGGGGCTCAGGGCGCGATTCCCGGCGCCGGTCAGACTGTTAATTTCAATCTCAAGCTGGTCAACACCATTTCGGGAGTGCTCTCCGGCACGGTGTTCTTGCCGGATGGTGTCACGCCGGCAGGTGCTGGAGTTCAGGTAACCGCCAACGGCGTGTTGCCGGATGTGACCGTCAGCACGGATGCCAATGGCCATTTTGCATTCGCAAAAATTTTCCCTGAAGGCAATTACACGCTTACCGCCAGTGATCCAGTGAGTGGCGGAGTAATCCGGACCAACGTCTTCCTGCGCGCGGCGCAGGACATGGTGCACGACCTCAGGCTCAAGGGAAAAGGCACGGTAACAGTGCAGGTAGTCGATGGTTCCAACACGCCGGTTGACTCCGCCTTTGTGACCCTGACAGAAAGCGATTACCCCAACCACGTGCAGCAGGACGCTGTACAGCCTTCCAATCAGGGCACGGTCACCTTTGACCAAGTATTTGAAGGACCGTTCTCCGTGGCCGTTTCAGACATCTTCGGGCGCGGCGGACGTAGTTCGTCGGTATTGCCCGGACCGGGCGCTACCGTCAATGTAGTGGTGCAGCTTACCAGCACAGGAACCGTCCAGGGCCACTTCCTGATGCCGGATAAGACCACGCCCATCCCGTTTGGTGTTGTGCGTTTGCTGGCCGGTGGACGCCAACTCGGCCAGGTCACAACGGACGGCAACGCCGATCCCGGCGCCTTCAGCTTCACGTTTGTGCCTGCCGGCCCGGTTACGCTGGAAGCCCAGGATCCAGTCACCGCGCGCACCGGTATCGCCGCTGGCAGCATTGACTCCAATGGCCAGACCCTGACTCTGGATGTGGTGGCGCAGGGATTAGGCACGGTGACAGGCGTGGTGACCAGCAATGGCGCACCGCAGCCTGGCGCTCAGGTTGATGTGTTCTCCAATAACTATCACGCAAGCACCGTTTCAGACGCCACCGGAACCTATGTTGTTTCCGGAGTGCCGGAAGGCCACATTGTTGTTAACGCCAGCCTGCAGAACGGTTTCCTTGCGGGTTCCACATCGGGAACACTCAGCGGCGATGGGACGCAGCTCATTCTGAATGTCGCCTTGCGCGGCTCCGGCGCCCTCAACGGACAAGTGGTTCAGGCCGATGGAGTGACCCCCGCTTCAGCTTCTCTGGTTACAGTTCAGGTAGGCGGACAGGGTGGCGGAACACTTACGATTTCCACTGACACCAATGGCAATTTCGGCTTCCCTGTGGTGCCCGCCGGGACTGCCGGCATTACCGTGAATGTTCTGGGCAGCATTGATGAGGCGCAGGCGAACGTCGAGGTCCTTTCCGGCTCAACTGTACAAACCACGATTCGCCTGAACGGCATCGGTTCCATCAGCGGAAAAACTCTCGATTCTCTCGGGAACGCGGTTCAGGGTCACGTCACCGTCACCGGAACCGGCGCATTCCCGTACTCTTTCACGCTGGACAGCAGCACAGATGGGACCTTCTCGCTGCCCACAGTGTTGGCGGGAACCTTCACCGCGCAGGTGAGCGAGCAAGCCGGCGGTTTCACTCTGTTCGGATCAACTTCTGCCAGCGTTGTCCCGAACCAGAACACCAGCATAACCATTCAAGCGCAGCCGAGCGGCACAGTTACCGGCACCGTTCTGCGCTCGGATGGAGTAACTCCGGCATCCGGCGCCAATGTGACTCTGACCCTGGCGACTGGCTCAGTCGTCGTCCAGGCGCAGACAGATGGGACCTTCACCGCGCAAGGCGTGCCACTGGGGAATTTCAATTTGCGCGTGAATGATCCGGTAAGCACCGGCCAGGCCTTGCAGAACGGATTGAGCCTCACCTCGAACGGCCAGGTGTTGCCGCTGGGCAACATCGTGCTGAACGACACGCCGCTGGCGGTGGTGTCCATCAATCCTTCGGATGGCTCTACTGGGGTCCCAATCAATTCGAGCATCACAATTGCATTTACAGATGCTCTGCAATCGCTCAACGGCATTTCGTTTACAGCCAGTGGAAACGGATTGTTCCTGTCCGGCAGTCTGTCCACGGATGGAAAGCTGGCTACCTTTACTGTGAACAACGGCAAGCTGCCGGATGATTCCTCCATCACGGTCACCGTTAGCACAGATGTAACCGATATCTTTGGGCGCCATCCATCGCAGACCACCACGGCGACTTTCCAGACGGTGGATCTCACGCCTCCGCGCGTGGTTTCGGTTGTCCCCGCAAACGGAACAATCCAGGTTGCCAGCACGGCTACCATCACGGTGAACTTCGATGAGGCGTTGGTGACGAACAGCAATCTCACGAACTTGATTGTCGTGAACGGCCCATCAGGACCGATTTCCGGTACCACGGTCTTTGCCACTCCATCGCAGGCAGTATTTACGCCTGCATCTCCTCTGCCCGCAAACGGCAGCTTCACCGTGACGGTGAATGGAGAGACGGACCCGCCGGGTAACGTGCAAACAGTGCCGTTCATTTCCACTTTTGCCAGCGTGGATACGGTTGCCCCAGTGCTGCAACTGCAATCACCCGTAAACGGAGGTTTCATCAGTTCGGCACAACCGGTCATTTCTATCGGTGTAACTGACAATCTGAGCGGCGTAAATGCGGGAAGTGAAACGCTGTCGATTGATGGGCAGGCAGTTACCCCGCAGCAAAGCACCTCGCAGATCCGCTTCACGCCTGCAGCCCCCCTTGCTCAAGGAACGCATACTCTCACGGCCAGCGCCGCAGACAATGCCGGCAACGTGGGTAATCTCTCGGCCAGCTTCAGCGTGGATTCAGTGCCGCCCACCGCAGCTCAGCTTACCGGCATCACCAATGGGCAAGTTGTCAGCGGCACAATCAACCTGTCCGCTACTGCAACCGATACCGGCTCAGGAGTGGCCCGCATTGATGTGATCGTAGATGGCAGCGTGCTGCTCAGCTTGACGCCGCCATCTTTCCAGACAACCTTCAACACCCTTTCCCTCACTGAGGGGCCGCATACGTTCAGCGCCCGTGCCATCGATGCAGCAGGCAACATCGGACCGGTGGGCACGGCAATCCAGGTCATCGTCAATAACCGCCAACTCACGGTGAGCGTCACCTCGCCTGTGCCGAATAGCTTCTTCCGGGGAAGTGTCACAGTCGTGGCCTCAGTCTCTGAGGTTGTCCAGCAAGTCCAGTTCACGCTCGGTTCGCAGACAATTACGGTGACTGCGCCTCCGTATCAGGCAACCCTAAGCCTCGCTTCTGTGCCTGATGGCCAACAGATCATTGCCGTCAACGCAACTGGATTCGGGACGGAGACGGCTTCGACTACGCTCGCCATCAATGTGAAGCAGACGCCGCCACCGGCGCCCAATCCGGCTCTGATCAATGCCGAACCTCCGAGCAACGGATTGTCCCTGGTGCACGGCAGTGCGACGGCTGTAGAAGCCGGCGATCAGGTTCAGATTACAGATACCAACAGCTCCGTTGTCGTGACCACATCCGCCGCTGCCAATGGCTCCTTCTCCACCAATGTTGCAGCCTCTGTCGGAGATGTGCTGTCCATCGTATCCATCGACGTAGTAGGGAACCACAGTCCGGCTGCCACGGTTACGGTGCGGCAGGTGGCATCGTTGCCGCCGGTTTCATCTGTGCAGCCGCCAGATGGCTCCACCAATGTAGCCACCAACAGTGTCGTCGTCGTGCGCTTTGCCGCTCCCGTGCAGCCTGCTTCTGTGGTCACAGGGACAGTTACTCTCTTCCAGGGAACCACATCAGTCAGCGGCGCCCTTAGCCTCTCCAATGATCAGTTGTCGGTAACGTTTACGCCCGCCCAGGCGCTCGCCGGTCTCACCGCATACACGGTCAAGGTGCAGGACGCGGCTTCCCACAGCACCACGGTCCTCTTCCAGAGCGCGTTCACAACCGCCCAGGCGAAAGACACTACGCCGCCGACTATTTTGCGCACCAGTCCGGACAACAATGCCTCAGGTGTGCCGTTGAATGCGCCCTATGTGGTGCAGTTCAGCAAGCCCATGAACCCGGCGACATTCAATTCCAGCGACTTCACTGTTCGCGATAACAGCAATAGTCAGTCTGTGAGTGGGACCATTCAGGTTGACTCGACCGGCACCATTGCCACATTTGTGCCGCAATCTCCGTGGGCTGCAGGACATCCATTTGGCGTGTTCGTGAACTTCTTTAGTTCCGGTCTGACTGACACGGCGGGCAATTCTCTGGGTAGCAGAAACTTCAGCTTCACTGCAGCTTTCACTCCGGACAACACTCCGCCCAGCTTGCTGCAAGTGAGCCCGGTCAACCAGAGCACCGGGGTTCCCACAAATGCCGTGATTGACCTTCAGTTCAGTAAGACTGTAGATACGGCCAACGCGGCAAATGGTTTGCAGGTCCTGAATGGCGTTCAGACTGTAGCCGGCGTGATTGCATTCTCCAACGGCAACCAGCGCCTGACGTTTACGCCCAATCCGCCCCTGGCAGCCAACACCCTATATACCGTCAACGTAACCTCCTCGGTCACTGACGTAGCCGGAAATGCACTGAGTAATCCCGGCAG
>DATDGL010000167.1:0-12670 GCA_036522115.1 Candidatus Angelobacter sp. | reverse complement strand
CTACGAAAGCAGGGTATGGGAGTAGTATGAAACTAGTTATATCGCTAGTCAACAACTTTTTTAAATTCATTCACAGCTTCTTACGCGCTGGGCTCAGTAATTCCGCCCCTGTGGGGCTTAAGTTTCCAAGCTCCTTGGAGGCTCGAATTCCTTAAGTGTCCCTCAGGGCCTCTGGCCCGCGAAAACTCATGAAAATCTTATATGTTGCAGGCAAAGAGAAGTGCGCCTTGGGCGCAGAGACGGTGCTGAGCACCGTCTGTACGGTTTGAATCTGTTTCCTCTTGGTGATTTTCGACCCTGAACGGTATTGCGATTAAACCCAACTTGCCAAAAGCACCACTAACGGCAAGAAACCGGTGGAACAGATTGTCTTCACGGGCGAGCGACTGGATGCGCTGAGCGTGCGGTGGTGGAGGGACAAGATGTTGAGTGAGGGATTGGGGGCGGAGGCTGCACAGGGGTGATCCGTGGAAGACGCAGCCGGGGGCGGCTGCGGTCCCGTTTATTTTTTCCCCGGCCCACAAACAAGCTTCAGAAATACTTACCCCTGAAAACAGTGATTCAAGAACACAAGGAATGGTTGAACAACCAACTGGAGCGCACAGTTTCTCAGGAACCGCTCTTAAGAGCCAAGGGCGAAACATCAAAATGGGCCTGAAACCAAGAAGCGGTGACTTTTCCTTGGTCACAAGCCCATTCGATCCTGACTTGGATCGGAGGTGATATTTTTATTCTAGACTTCCGGCAGATATTGTCAAGGGGTTTCACACATTTTTTGCTGAGAATACCCGCAGAAACACTGCTGTTCCGCTACTCTGGATCGGCGCTTTTTCACTGAGAAGAATAGCGCCTTTTGGCGGTAGGGATGGGTTACGCTGAACGCTGCCTGTTTCCTGGATGCTGCGTGGGGATTCTTCCCCTACGCTACGCTTCAGGCCAGAATGACAAGGAGGCGGCTGGAGGTTCGCAATTAAGAGTGAAGTTTGCCGGTCACCGCGCGGCTGGGTGCGTTGACACTGCCTGTAAACGGATGATAATTTGGAGAGTTTGCTGGTCATCCAAGTTCCGCTTCTATTCACTACAACTCCATGGACATACTTGAGCAACTAGGCAAATTACTGCTTGCTTCCATCCCTACCATCATCTGTTTTCTGGTGCTGTGGGTGGCGTACCGACAGATTGTCCATAAGAAGCTGGAGCAGGTCCTGGCCGAGCGCCATGCTTGCACGGAAGGGGCCATCCAGGAGGCGCAAACACAAATCGCCAAGGCTGAAGCCCGCGCTGCCGAGTACGAACAGAGATTGCGTGAAGCCCGATCTCAGATCTACAGAGGCCAGGAAGCGCGCAGGCGCCACATGATGGAAAAGCGCAGCGCAGGGCTGGCCCGGGCGCGCCACCAGGCGGAGGAGATGGTGAAACATGCTCGCGCGGCCCTGGAAAAGGACGTGAAGGAAGCTCGCAATACCCTGGAACGTCAGGCGGATTCGCTTGCAGACCAGATTATCGCGTCCCTGCTGCGGCTGGCTGCGGCCAGGTGAACACGATGAAGCAAGGTTACAAGCCACAGGCTACAGGCCACAGGAACAGCAAAGAGAGGACCTTACCACCGAAGCCACTCTTCGGTTTAATGATGGCGGCTTTTTTGCTGCTTGTAACCGTGCTTAGTTTCCCTGCTGCGGTTCCTGCTCAGGAACAACATCCTCAAAGCTCGGCGCCTGCTGCTTCAAGCCGGGAGTCCACCACAGCCGGTAAATCCGCCGCGGCGAGTAAACCCGCTACGGAGGGCAAATCCGCTGAGGGAGACAAAGAGGCGGAGGCCGATCCGAATGATCAGTTCCGTCATTCAGACTCGGTGAAAGCTCTTGCCCGGATGACCGGCCTCAGCCTGGATACGGCTTCCTGGCTGTGCGTGGCGCTGAACTTTATCGTTGTCTTTGCGGTACTGTGGTTTTTTCTCAGGAAGTTGCTGCCCACAGCTTTCCGCAACCGGACAGAGAGTATCCAGCGGCGACTGGAAGAGGCGCGCAAGACCAGCGAGGACGCGCGGCGCCGGTTAAGCGAGGTCGAGGCGCGGCTTTCACGGCTGGATGAGGAAATTGCCCAGATGCGGAGCGAAGCCGAGGCGTCCGGCAAAACTGAAGAAGAACACATGATGGCGGCAGCGGAAGAAGAGCGGCGGAGGATCGTGGAGTCGGCGGAGCAGGAGATCGCCAGCGCCACGGCTGCGGCGAGACGGGAGCTTAAAGCCTATACCGCGGATTTGGCAGTCAGCCTGGCAGAAAAGAAGATTCGGATCAGCGACAGCGCAGACGATCAGATGGTCCGCAACTTCGCTGCGCGGCTGGGGAAGGATGGCAACTGATGGCCGTGGTTTCCAGCCGCTACGCCCGCGCCTTTGTCGAGGTGATTATCGACGTTCGCCTCGACCCGGACCGCGCGCTCCAGGAACTGACAGCCATGACAGAGCTGCTCAAATCCAACCCGGAGTTGCGGACCGTCCTGCAAAACCCTTCCGTGCCTCATCCACAGAAGCTCAAGGTTTTAGATTCCATCATTTCGCTGCTGGGCGCCTCTAAGGTGCTGCGGAATTTTGTTGCGGTCCTGATCGATCATCGGCGTCTGGGGCAGATGGAAGAAATTGCGGAGAAGTTCAGGCATGAACTGAATGAGCGGCTAGGCATTGCCGAAGCCCAGGTAAGCTCGTCGCGTGAACTGGGCCGGGAAGAAAGACAGATGCTGGAACAACAGATCGCGGCGGTCACGGGCAAGTCAGTGCGGGCGACATATTCCCGCGATGCTTCGTTGCTGGGCGGAGCGACGGTGCGAATCGGAAGCATTCTCTATGACGGTTCCGTGCGCGGACAGTTGAGAAGGATCAAGGAGCAGATGGCGCAGGGCTAGGGAACAGGGAACAGGAAAGTCAACAAATAAAGACGGAGAATACCCGAGAACCGCATGCACTTTCAGGGAGTGAGATGAATAGGTCGAATGCTGCTTGATTCCTGGATGCTGTTGTGGGATTCTTCTCCTTCGCTACGCTTCGGCTCAGAATGACAAGGAGAAGCTGCACGGTCACCAGAAAGCCAAAGTAGCCCACTAGCCAAATTTCCCAATTACTGAATACAGAGTTTTTATGGCCCAAATTAAAGCAGACGAAATTACAAAGCTCCTACGCGCACAGATTGAGAACTATGAGTCCAAGGTTTCCGTGGAGGAAGTCGGGACCATCATCTCGCTGGGTGACGGTATTGCCCGTGTTCATGGGCTGGACAAAGTCATGTCCGGCGAATTGCTCGACTTTGGACATGATGTCTCCGGCATCGCCATGAACCTGGAGGAAGACCAGGTAGGCGTGGTGCTCCTGGGTGACTACACCGAGGTGAAAGAGGGCGGCGAGGTCAAACGAACCCGGCAGATCATGTCCGTTCCTACCGGCCAGGGCATGGTCGGCCGCGTGGTGAACGCCCTGGGCCAGCCGATTGACGACAAGGGCCCCATCACTGCCGAGAAACACATCCAAGTGGAGCGCATTGCTCCCGGCGTGATTGACCGCCAGCCGGTACGCGAGCCTATGGCCACCGGCATCAAGGCCATCGATTCGATGATTCCCATCGGACGCGGACAGCGCGAACTCATCATCGGCGACCGGCAGACGGGCAAGACCGCGGTGGTGCTGGACACCATCATCAACAACAAAGGCAATGACCTGATTTGTATTTATTGCGCCATCGGCCAGAAGCGCTCTTCCATTGCCCAGGTGGTGAAGATTCTGGAAGACCAGGGCGCCATGGATTACACCATTGTGGTGGCCGCTTCAGCCTCTGAACCTGCGCCCATGCTTTATCTCTCGGCCTATTCAGCTTGCGCTATGGGCGAATTCTTCCGCGATTCCGGCCGGCACGCGGTTGTGTTTTACGATGATCTTTCCAAGCACGCGGCCGCATATCGCGAGATTTCATTGTTGCTGCGGCGTCCGCCCGGACGCGAAGCTTATCCCGGCGATGTTTTTTATCTTCACTCCCGGCTGCTGGAGCGGGCGGCAAAGATGTCCAGCAAAATGGGAGGCGGCTCGCTTACAGCACTGCCGGTGATTGAGACGCAGGCGAATGACGTCTCGGCTTATATTCCCACCAACGTGATTTCCATTACTGACGGCCAGATCTTCCTGGAGACTGACCTGTTTAACTCCGGCATTCGTCCGGCAGTCAACGTGGGAATCTCAGTGAGCCGCGTGGGTGGTTCGGCGCAGATCAAGGCGATGCGCCAGGTGGCCGGAACGCTGAAGCTGGAGCTGGCGCAATACCGCGAGATGGCCGCCTTTGCCCAGTTCGGTTCTGATCTGGACAAGGCCACGCAAGCACAGCTCAATCGCGGACAACGGCTGGTGGAAGTCCTGAAGCAAGACCAGTTTAAGCCGTTGTCGTTCAGCAAACAGATTTTGATTATCTTTGCCGGCACGAACGGACACCTGGATGATCTTCAGGTGGAACAGATCCGTGAGTTTGAGACCGAGTTGTACAAGCATGTGGAATCGATGAATGCAAAACTGCTGGAGACGATCATGCAGAAGAAGACCATTGATGAGGCTCTCAAAGCAGAAATCGAAAAGACCTTAAAGGAATTCAAGCAGCGCTTTGTAAGCGAGCTGCAGACAGCAGCGAAATAGGGAACAGCAAAAGCAACAGAAGCAGCAGGTTTTGATTTTTTTTGGGGTTTTGGCTAACTACAATACAGTTCACTTTAGGAGATTTCGGAACCTTTTGAGTTAACGGCTGAACGCAAGGTCCCTCCGATTCACCCCCGCTAACGCGTGGGTAAACACTTGATTGGATGACGAACTTTGTTTCGCTTCCTGGTTAAGTGAACAGTATTGTGGCTAACTACTAATTGCCAATTACCAGCTACTAAACATGGCAAATCTTCTTGATATTCGGCGGCGGATTCGCAGCGTGCGCAACACGCGGCAGATCACCAAGGCCATGCAGATGGTGTCGGCGGCCAAGCTGCGCCGGGCGCAGGAGCGAGCACTGGCGGCGCGGCCCTATGCGCAGATGCTGAGCAACGTGCTCAAATCACTGGTGGAGCGGGTGGAGGTTTACGATCCCGAGACAGGCGAGTTGCGCCATCCACTGCTGGTGCGGCGCCCCGAAAACAACATCACCATCCTCGTGGTTTCAGGTGAAAAAGGGCTGGCAGGAGCGTTCAACTCCAATATTTTGCGCGCCGCCATGTCCTTCATTTCCTCCAAGCAGGGCAAGAATATTGACATTGTGGGGGTAGGGAAGAAGTCCCGCGACTATTTCCGCCGGCGCTTTCCGGTTGCGGCAGAGGGCGGAGAACGCAAGGCGGCAATCCAGATTGTGAGCGAAGATGTGGGACTGCTGAACCGGGTACAGTTTGCCAGCGCGCAAAAGGTGGCGGAAGCAGTTATCGCCAGCTATGCAGCGGCGACGACGGACGCGGTTTACCTGGCTTTCAACGAATTCAAGTCAGTGATTTCACAGCGCCTGGTGGTAGACCGCGTGCTGCCGGTGGAAAAGATTGGCGAAACGATCCGCGAGGCCGCGGAAGAAGCTACGGAAGAGGAGCGCAAACGCCGCCTGGAAGCCGCCATGCGCGCCGGGGTCGGCGTGCGCCCCACGGACACCAGGGCCATCGATGAAAAAGCTGCCGCCTTTGGAACCGCCCAGGTGGACTACATTTACGAGCAGCAGCCGGCGCAATTGTTCGCTGGTTTGTTGCCCCGATACGTGGCCGTTCAACTCTACCGGGCGATGCTGGAATCCGAAGCCGCAGAACATGCGGCACGCATGACAGCCATGGATGCAGCCACCAATAACGCCGGAGATATGATTGATTCCCTGACGCTGGACATGAACCGCGTGAGACAAGCGAAGATTACGCGGGAGATTATTGAAATCGTAAGCGGAGCGGCGGCGCTGTGAGAACAGCAGTAGTTAGTGGCAATACTGTTCACTTAGGAGATTTCGGAACCTTTTTAGTTAACGGCTGAACGCAAGGTCCCTCCGATTTACCCCCGCTAACGCGTGGGTAAGCCCTCGGGATGACAAACTTTTTTTCGCGTCCTGGTTAAGTGAACAGTATTGTAGTTAGTGGTTAGTAGTTAGCAAAACCATTCGCCGCAAGCGGCATTCTTGGCTAAGTACTAAATACTAAGTACTCAATACTGGGGTTCAAATGCCAGAAAATATCGGAAGAGTCGTGCAAATCACCGGACCTGCCATTGACGTTCAGTTTGAGCAGGGCAGCCTGCCGCCCATTTATCAGGCGTTGCGCATTACCAGTGAAGGATTTGATATTCCCCAACCCTTAAACGTGATTGTGGAGGTGCAACAGCACCTGGGTGAAGGCCGTGCCCGTTGCATTGCCATGGAGGCAACCGAGGGAATGGTGCGGAGCATGAAGGCCATCGATCTGGGCGGGCCGATCACCGTGCCTGTAGGCAAGGGCACCCTGGGCCGGGTGATGAACGTGATTGGCGAGCCGGTGGACCAACTCGGCGCCATCACGGCGAAAAAGAGAATGCCCATCCATCGTCCAGCTCCGGCGTTCGACGAGCAATCGACCAAGGCGGAGATGTTTGAGACTGGAGTGAAGGTAATCGACTTGATCCAGCCGTTCATGAAGGGTGGCAAGATCGGGTTGTTCGGCGGAGCAGGCGTAGGCAAGACGGTCATCATCCAGGAATTGATCAACAACGTGGCCAAGCAGCACGGCGGTTACTCGGTATTTGCCGGGGTGGGCGAGCGGACCCGCGAAGGCAATGACCTGTGGCTGGAAATGACAGAATCAGGAGTGATCAAGCCCGGCGTTCCCGAAGAATCGAAAGCAGCATTGATCTACGGCCAGATGACCGAGCCGCCCGGAGCGCGGTTGCGTGTGGCGCTGACCGGACTCACGGTGGCGGAGTACTTCCGCGACGAAGAAGGCGCGGACACACTGCTGTTCATTGACAACATCTTCCGCTTTACCCAGGCCGGGTCTGAGGTTTCCGCTCTGTTGGGCCGCATGCCTTCAGCCGTGGGATACCAGCCAAACCTGGCAACTGAGATGGGCGAGCTGCAGGAGAGGATTACCTCGACCAAGCGCGGTTCCGTGACCTCTGTGCAGGCGATCTATGTGCCGGCGGACGATCTCACCGATCCGGCCCCGGCGACGACGTTTGCCCACCTGGACGCGACCACGGTGCTCTCCCGCGCTTTGACTGAGATCGGGATTTATCCGGCGGTGGATCCTCTGGCTTCCACATCGCGCATCCTCGATCCTCGGATCGTGGGCCAGGAGCATTATGACGTGGCGCAGGGCGTGAAACGGATCCTGCAGCGCTACAAAAACCTGCAGGACATCATTGCCATTCTAGGCCTTGAGGAACTGAGCGAGGATGACAAGATCACCGTGACACGCGCGCGGAAGGTGCAGAAATTCCTCTCCCAACCTTTCTTTGTAGCTTCGCAGTTCACAGGACGCGAAGGCAAGTACATGAAGATCCAGGACACGGTCCGCGATTTCAAGGAGATCATTGACGGCAAGCATGACGACGTTCCCGAGCAGGCCTTCCACCTGAAAGGCGGCATTGAAGAGGTGCTGCAGGAAGCGGAGAAGATGAAGGCGGGAGCAGCAGCATGATCCAGGCCGGGCAAAGGCCATAGGGATTTTGATTTGTGATTTCTGATTTGTGATTTTGGCAGCAGAATCAAATGGCAGAGACTCTCCAACTCGAGATTGTTACGCCCGAGCGGCTGGTGGTGAAGGCCGCGATTGAAGAACTTGAGATGCCCGGGAAGTCGGGCCATCTGGGGGTGCTGCCCGGCCATGCGCCCTTGATTACGGAGCTTGCCGTGGGCGAAATTTCTTATCGCGCCGAGGGCCAGGTCAAGCGACTGGCAGTGGCCTGGGGATTCGCCGAGGTTTTGCCGGACAAGGTCACGATCCTGGCTGAAGTGGCCGAGAAGGCTGAAGAAATAGATGTGGCCCGCGCACAAGCGGCAAAGCAGAAGGCCGAAGATGTATTGAAGAAGTCAGGTTCGGATGGCAGTCCTGATGCGCAAGGCGCTCTGGAGCGCGCGCAGGCGCGTCTGGATGTAGCGGCCAAGCTGAATGCTCAGCTAGGGAATTTAACGCCGTAGCATCGCTACGCCGAGTCACTGATTACTGCCTAGCATTTGAGTCGTGTCAACAGAGCGTTTAGGTTAATGAGCGCGACGACGAAGCCAACATCTTTGGCAGTACAGCCTGTTTCCCTTTTAGCAGTACGTTTTCGTTGCGGGTTGCCGCGCTGTCGCCCAATATTGTGACGATCCCAGCTCCTCCACAAACTTTTTTCTCAGCGCTGCGGGGTCGGCGCCTTGGGACCGCATCGTACGCAGGCTCAAGGCATCATGACGCTTGGCCAGGCGCAGATTGTTTTGGTCGCGAAGGAGACGGCAGTGAAAGTATGCAGGCTCGGAACACTCCAGTGCGCGAAGCAGTAATAGCTGCCGCGCCGTGCTTTTCAGCAGATCAGCACCACGGACGACCTCAGTGATTTGCATGGCTTCATCATCCGCCACAACCGCCAACTGGTAAGCAGGGACATCATCGCGCCGCCAAACCAGGAAATCAGAAAAATCCCGGCCGGCGGTGAACTGTTGCGGGCCGAAGCAGAGGTCATGAAATGAAATTTCCTCGTGATCCGGTACGCGAAACCTCCAACTGATTCCGGCGGGCGAGTCCCACTGCTTCGCGGTGATGATTTTTGCGCGACACGTGCCGGGATAGGGAATTTCATCATCCTCTTCTTCGTGAGGGGCCTGAAGCGCACGTTCCAAATCTTTGCGCGAGCAGGAGCAGGGATAGATGAACCCGCCGTCACGCAACCGGCGCCAGCATTGGAGATAGATGTTCCGGCGCCCGCTTTGGGAGTAAGGAGCGAATAGGCCGCCGCTGTCCGGACCTTCGTCCCAATCCAGTCCCAGCCAGTGCAGGTCGTCATACGTGGCCTGGACGAAATCCGGCTTGCACCGCTGGAAGTCCAGGTCCTCGTTGCGAAAGACCAGTTTGCCGCCAGTGGACCGGGCACGGTGATGCGCCATCCAGAAAGTGCGAGCATGTCCCAGGTGCAGGTATCCCGTGGGAGAAGGCGCCAGCCGTCCGCGATAGTTGCTCATGATCCGTGGTCCAGCGAGATGGCCACTTTCTTCTTCCGCTCGGCTTGATCCGTTGCTTCAAAAACGGCCGCGATCATTTCCGGCAGACGCCCGCGCAAAACCTGAAGGCCGGCATCCGTCATCCCGCCAGGCACTGCTACCTGCCGCACCAGTTCCTGTGGGCTTATTCCGGACCGCAGGAGTTCAGCCGTTGCTGTCAAAGTCTCGATCGCCGTTTCCTGCAACTGGCGAGCGGAGAGATTCCTGGTTCTCCCTGCTGCCTGGCGGCAGATTTCCTCGATGCAAGCGGATACGAATGCCGGACCGCAAGAGGCCACATCCGCAAGAGCCCGGAGTTGATCTTCCAATACAACCCGGAGCGTGCAAATCCGGCCCAGCAAGTTTTGCAACGTAGCCGAATCTGCCGCTCCAAGCCGCGTGCCACACGCGAGCAGAGCGACACCTCGATTCAGTTCCTGGGTGACGCTGGGAATGAGCTTGGCCACCCGGCACGCAACCCGGGCCTCAAGCTGCTGGAAGCTGAATACGTTGGTGAGAAAGACGCATATGTGATCGTGGCGCAATCGGGTTTCAATCTGTTCCAGGAGCGTACGCGTATCGCCTGGTTTAACACATAGAAACAGGATTTGCGTTTCTGCCGCGATGGCCTCTGCATCTGCGTAATTCAGACCCGGACATTCCGCGGCCAGGGCTTCCAATTTTGCCGGGCTGCGGTTTGCAATCCAAATGTTGCCGGCGGAAACGCTATCCGAGCGCACCAGCGCCCGAACCAGCATCGCGCCCATGGCGCCAACTCCGATGAAACCAATTTTCAACGGTTCCTTGCGCATAGAAGTTATTGCGCTCAGATTCTAATCGCGCTGCTATTTGGGCAGGAGCGCCACGATGTCGGGCGGGGCCGCAGAACCATCCGATTTCTTGAAGCTGGTTGCGACCTGATGTGTATCAGCCAACCCGGCGAGATCTATCTGGTCCACGGTGTTGGTTCCGGCAACGCCGATCCACACTGTGTTGCCATCCGGCGTCATCCCGCCGCTGAGCGGCCCGGTCGCACCCGCGGGCAAGGCAACATTTTTTATTCCTCCGCCGATCACCGCAGCCAGCACCTGATTTATGCCGTTCGGCAAGACAGCCACATTCGTGCCATTGCTGGAAACCAGCAGTTGGCGCGCGGTAAATGCGCCTAATCCGAAATCAATGAATTGATTGCTGTAGCTCACATTGGGCGTGCAGTTCGCCGGGGATATGACGGTTGGCGCAGTGAGGGGCGTGACTGTGGCCGTCTGGATATCAAGACCGGTTTGGTTGGCGGCAACAATTACATCGGCATTGGCGACCGGCTGGACAAATTGAACCGCGCTGGTGGTAGTGATGGCAGGCTGCGGAGCATTGTTGCAGGTCCCGATGGGCGACAGGCCAGGGCCGGTTGCAACATAGACAAACCCGTCGGAGGGCAAAGACGCCACATCCGCGTGAGTCCCGGCAACCGTCACCGTCTGTAAAGTCAAAGCAGGCGAGAACACGTAGACGTTACCACTGCCGTTGCCGGTAACGATGTAATCTCTGAACCCATCGTTATCTATGGCCGCCGCTATCGCTCCTCGAAGCACAAATGCTTGCGTGGAATTGCTCGACTGGTCAAATACCCACACACGCTGGTTTGCCGGATTGGGCTCGATGACATTTCCCTGCGGATCCATGGCCGCATTAGAAACAATAACTTTGGTGCCATTCGCCGAGACTGCAAGCACTTTTCCGATGACGGCCGGGTCCACGACCGACACAACATTTGTCGCTGTGGTTAAGGACACTAATCCGGCGTTGGTTCCCAGATACCCCATGATTCCTGAACTTCCAAAAACCAGTGAATTCGGCGTGCCCGGGAGGGTGATTGCAGTTCCAGCAGTTGCCGTGCTGGTGGTAATCGGCACCAGCGTGGGCGATGTACCGCTGGGAGGAGTAAAGGAACTGGTGGCGTACACCGTGCTGGCAGGGCTGGTTCCGGCCACGGTCACTTTAAACAGGTTGCTATAGATGGGAGTGTTGAGGCCGTTGCCGCAGGTGGGAGGAGTGCAACCGGCAACAAGCCCGGCGCCGCCAAAAGAGCTGGCGGTCAAAGTGAGGCTGCTCACGTTGGCGACAGCCACAGCATCACTGGCAATGATGGTGGGCACGCTGTTGGCGGTCACCCCATTTTCGTCCACCATGTCGGATTCCAGGGTGAGCGTCTGGTTCTGCGTCATGTTAGCCGACGTGGTTGGCGAGCCCGCGGGATCACCCTGCAAATGCAGTCTGATGACCACCGGCATGCAAGTCCTGAATTGTGAGTTAATGGGACTGGAACTGACGTTGGAGATGCTGGCAAAAATGCCGGCCAAGCCGGGGTTCACGGCTGTGGCCAGACCGTTCACGTCCAGGGTCGCGACGGTACTATCTGTGCTGGCCCAGGTGACTGGGCCCGCGGAACTGGTAATCTCGGCGGCATTTGGGGCGCACGGACCGGAGGCGGCAGGTGGCGTCACGAGAGTAGAGCACACATGGGCCGTGAATTGTTGAGTCTGGGTGCGCGAGGTACAGCCGGCAACCGCAGGCGTGACGCCAACTGAGCTGACCTTGGGATGCACGGTGATCACGAGCGGGCCGCTGGTCGCGCCGTTCGCGGACGCAGTGATGTTGGCGGTTCCCGTAAGAGGAGCGCCGGCAGAACTGCCATTGCAAACGATAAAGCTAGTGTCCCAAACTCCGGCACAAATCAGCGCCGATGAAGCTCCATTCGTATTGGCGATGGTAGCAATGCCGGTATTGGAAGAATTGAAGGTAAAATTTGCGGTCTGTGAGTTATTCGATGCATCTTCAGCCGTGGCCGTGATTTGGACCACATCGCCGGCGTTCATGGAGAGTGATGTAGGTGAAATGATTACCTGGGTGACCTTGCTGGATGAGCCACCCCCTCCGCATCCAGCCAAGACCGCGATGATCGACAAAACACTTCCCGGAATGACGGCAAACCGCCTCATGCGACCTCCCCGCCGGTTCTTGAACCATGCGGATTTAAATGAAGTTTGGTGAAAGTTGAGATAAACATTGAGTGTAGTTTTTCGCGCGATATTGTTCAAGGCTGGGACCGTGGCGACTCACTCCAGACAGACCTCTCCCCGCAACTTCTTCGCTCAGAACGCTGGAGGCCGGCCTAACTTGCAGGATTTTTCAGGCGGGTCCGCTTAATCCCCCCGGACTACGGGAAATTTCTGCCGGTTATCCATGTAGCCAACAGTCTAAAGGACCGCGGATGAGTTGACGAAGGAAGCAACCGCTTGGTATATTTAAGGTGTTCTGCGAGTGCAGGTTAGCTGGCCTTTTGATTTGTGAGCTGTAAATAAAGATTGCCCGAGGATTCCATCCGCTGGCAGGGCATACCTCGCTGAAACGATCTGCGCTACCTTCCCCACAGGAAGGGTATGCAGGTCAGGGAAGACGAAACGGAGCATCCCCTCTAAGCAGGC
>DATDGL010000166.1:0-6812 GCA_036522115.1 Candidatus Angelobacter sp. | reverse complement strand
AAAAAATGAGTCAAACTCCTGCGCTACAAACGGTCTTTGTTCCACGCAGGCAAGGGACACACTTCTCCTTCCGCCGCCCACAAAGAGGAAGAGGGGTTTAGGCCCTTCCTCAGCGACACTGCTCGCTTCGGCCAGAATGACCGCCGTGACACGCGCGTGCTGAAACGGAGAAAGAGATCCAGTTTCTTCGCTCGGCACACAACCGCTTCGGCTCAGAGGCTGTGACTTTTTCAGTTTTTCCATGAGACTCCGCCGCCGAAGCTGCCTCAAGAATGGGTTTTCGTCATCCGCCCGCAAAGCTCTGGAGTCGGCTAAATCTGTCGCATGTTACCCATGCCCCCTCATAGCAGATTCCTTGTCTCACCCTTCAGGGTGGTTCCCCGCTGCAGCTCGCTACGGCAACAGCTTCGCACCGAAGTGCATTACGTTATAGGCCAGGGCGCACCACAGCGCTACACATCGGCCCTTGTCTAATCCTCGAACCAAGATTTGCGTAAGGCCACGGTAGGTGCGCAAGTCGGCGTTCACGGTTTCACTGCTCGCCGCCCTTTTATAGATTTCCTTGCCCTCCTTGCTTCCCATGCGCTCCTTCCAGGCCCGCATCGCTTCGCTATCGCCCGCCTTGATCTCCAGTTCCCGCCCCCGGTTCTCGGCCGTCCGGGCTCCTTTGACAGGCACCAACAACTTCACCTTCTCCCGGTGTGCATCCTCGATGTCCTGCGTCCGCAGATATCCCCCATCCAACAATTGCTCCTCCACCTTCTTCCCCGTCCGTTCCTGCACTTGTTCCCGCATGGGCGCGCTCAACCCCGCCGAGTCATATCCTTCCTTACTCACCTCCACCCCAACAATGACACGGCTCTCCGTGTCGGTTGCGATCTGCACATTCACCGCAGGGTTATATCCCCCGTTCGGCATTTTCATCACCCGCGCTTCGGGATCGGTCGTGCTTACCCGCACTTCCTTGCTCCGGATCTTGTCTCCATACTTGCCCTTGCCTGCACGCCGCGCCGCTTTCTCTTGCTTCTCCTTCAACTCCGGCAACTGCTGCAGCGCCCGCTCCACCCGCTTCTGCTTCTCCTCCGCTCGCCGTTGTTCCGCCTTCACCTTCTTGGCTTTCTCCACCGCCAACTTCTCCGGCGCATCTAACTGGCGTCGCAACTCCTCTACGTGTTGTTGGCTCTCCTCCAGCAGCTTGTGCAGTCGCTCTTCTCGCCGAAAGCTCGCCGCTCCCGCTCCCACTCGTACGCGCACTCCATCCTGGCTGATCCGGCTCACCTTCACCAACCCTTGCTCCACCAACGACGCGATCACCTGCGTCAACAAATCATCCAAAGCCTCTCCCTGGTCGGTGCGAAAGTCCGACAACAAACGATGATTCACGCTTACTCCCCCGCACAACCAGCGGAACGGTATGCTCTCCTGGCACCGTCGCGCCAACTCCCGCGCCGACCCCATCCCCCGTATGCAGGCATACAGCCACAAAGCCACCAACAAACTGGGAGCCGTTGCATCCCGCCCCACCACCCCCTCCCGCGCTTTAATCGATTTACAAAACTTCGTTACATCCAACCGCTCCACGGGGCGGAAGACTTGTTCAATGATTTTTGATCGTTTGCGCATCTGTGCGCAAACGCGCCTGTGGGCGGGATTGAGGGCGGAGTCTTTTCTTCTGACCTTCATCGGGATAGGGGGAACGGTCACCCGCTCTCCCCTCCCGCGAACTGCAAAAACTGCAGCAAGCGAAAAAGGTCCTGGAGGCGACCGATTAATGCCTCTGGAGCGATGCCACCGTGCAGACGCTCCTTTTTATTGGTGGAACCGCAGACATATATATGAGGACCGACCCAATGATCCCGGAATTGAATGCTGAAAACATCGGCCAGACGCTCGGCTTTGAAGGCGTCGGCAGCGTCGTGAACAAAGTCGAGGAATACTGCGCCCACGAGGAACGCCGCATCACGCTTGCGAACGAACCCAATATTCTCTCGCTCCAGGCGGAGATTGCCATTCTTCAAGATGAGGAACACACGCTCGAAGAGCGGATCAGAAACGCGCAGCCGCCGTGTGATGTCCGTAATCGCCGCCGCAAGGCTGCCTATTACTGGACCGTTACGGTCCTGCTTGCCATCGCTGCATTTGTCTTTTCGGTCTTGGCGTTCGATCCGTACCACCTCGGCTGGAAGAGTTATCTCTATTGCCTCGGTATCGCGATTGTCACGCCGTTTCTCATTGAGGAAGTCATCGAACGCTGGAACCTGGCTGGAATCGTGAAAACGCTTGCGACCGTGGCCGGAATCGCGGCGATCCTGAGCCTTGTCTTCCTCGCGATCATTCGCGGCGACCTTCTCGCGCATGAGGTCGATACCTCCAATGAGGCCGTGGTCACGGATGACGCGGAGAGCGCCCCACCGTCCGAGCCGCCGCACGACTTTTATAAAGAGACCGTTGCGCTGCTTCGGCTTGCAATGGCGCTCCTTGCCATCGCGATGGAGTTGGGCGCGGGACTCGCGCTCCATCGGGCATGGCGCACGACCGAAGACAGTGGGGAAGACTGGAAGGCATTGCGCGGCGAATTGCGTTCCGTGCGGGAGCAGATGGTCGCGCTCGCAACCGAAATGGCGGTGCTCCAAAATGAACCAGCGGTCTTCGCCGCCCGCTTCTGGCGCAACTTTTACCACGCGATGCTCACGCACACGGTGCGGAACGCGATGGCGAAGCTGCTTCTCGGCATATTGCTCGTGATGGCCCCTGTTTTGCATGGACGGGCGGCCGCCGAAGAAAAAACAACGATTGTGGCCGTGATCGATCTCAGCCGATCCGTCGCGGGTGCCGGGCCGGACGCAAAGACGGATTTCGAGAAGAACGTCGCAGGTATCACGAAGCTCCTGGGACAGGTGCCGCTTTCTTCGCGGGTCGTGGTCCTCGGCATTACGGACAAGAGCTTTGCCGAACCGTATATATTGCTGTCGGCCCGCGTCGGAGACAATGCCGGCTATTTCGGCGAGCGCTTGCAAGCGGCCCGCCGCAAATTGATCGCCGTCTGGAGACGCCTCAGCACCAACCTACAGCCGAATTTCAAATCTACCGACATCGTGGGCGTATTGCTTGTCGCCAACCAGATGTTCGATGAATCCCCAAAGGCCAGCCGGAAAATGCTCATTATCTTTTCCGACATGCGGCACCACACGCGGGAACTGGATTTGGAGTCGGGGTCTTCCGTATCGGCCTTCCGCAGGTTGGAAGGACGCAGAAGGGCAATGCCGGTTGCATCACTACGGGGCGTGGAGGTATACGCACTGGGTGTTGACGGCGCAGGGAAGCCAATAGCCTACTGGCAAACGCTCAGGACATTCTGGAGCGAATACTTCGAGCGCGCCGGTGCGGTACTGCGTGGATATTCTGTTCTGCGTGATTTGCCGAGCCTTGCGCGGAGCACAGCAGAATGAACCCTGCCTTGAAATTCGCTCCACGTTGAACAAATCGTTAGACGACCCCGTTCAGGATGGCTGATACGGTCATCCCTAGGCCTTTGCCGATCTTCACGAGCGTCGCGATGCTCACGTTCTTCTCCCCGCGCTCGATCTGTCCCATGTGTCCGCGGTGAATCTCGCAGCGGTCCGCGAACTGTACTCATTACGCATGACGCCTTAATGCAGTTCATCAGGCGCGACCACCAAACACAAATCCAGTGAACGAAACAACAGACTCTCTGTTGCTATTGGCGTTCTAGCCAACTTTAGACAGCACCGCTAAATCTATCAGGGATGATTTTTTCAACATGTTCGCCCCTTGAAGGAGCCGGTGTGTCTACACATATGGAGAAACCTAGTACCAAATGCTCACAAGTAATCCATCATCAACACCAACCTCAACACCAACCTCAACCTTAATCGAAGAAATGGGCGGATGGCTGCGAACATTCGCCTGGAACTGGTATTTTACGGGGACGTTTGCAAAGCCAGTAAGCACGAACGGCGCTCGATACGTTCTCGGTCAATACGTGCAAGCGTTAGAACACGTCAGCCGGACGAATGTAAACATGTTCTGGACCGTGGAACGAGGCACAACAGGCAGCAATCTACATGCACACGGGTTAATCGGCAATATCGGAACCCTCACTGCGTTCTGTGGTTCTCGTTTAGGCTTCTGTGTGCCTGCCTGTGGCGTTCATCTCTGGCGCTCTGGCAAGGCAAAGGTTGGTCTTTTTAATCCTGAAGGTGCAGCACCGTTCTACATCTGCAAAGACGCTTTCCCGCGTATAGGAAAATTCGACGCTATTGCAAAGGGCGAATGGGGCTTCATCGGAACACCCATTCCGATCAAGGACAAATTGGAGACATCATGAAGCATTTTTCTCTTGACTTCCCATTATGGTCGAGTAAAACTTGCCCGGCAAGTTATGGCAAACAGGATGCCAGAGGAAGTCCGCCGCTACCTAGCGCAGCTTGCCAAGAAAGGCGGCAAGGCGCGTGCCAAAAAGTACGATAGGGCCACACTCAGCAAATGGGCTAAGAAGGGCGGCAGGCCCAAAAAGCAACAGGCCAAAAGGAAATCACAATGAAAAATCCACGCGGCATATTTGAGAAGATTCCGGGTTCGGGCGAATGGTGGATTCGCTATGCAGATGCGAATAGCAAGATGAGGCGCGAAAAGGTGGGCAACAAGGGAGCAGCGATTAAGCTGTACCGCAAGCGCAAAACACAGGTACTGGAAGGTAAGAAATTGCCTGAGACGCTTCGCGCAAAAGCAGTTACGTTCTCCGTTTTGGCCGCAGACACGCTGGAATACTCCAAGGTTCACAAACGGAGTTGGGAAGACGATACCATCCGCATGAAACCACTGCTGGCGACATTTGGCGACAGAGCAGCAGATTCCATCACCCCCCAAGACATACAACGCTTTTTGGAAAAGCATACAAAAACACCTGCCACTTTCAACCGTTACCGCGCTCTGCTGTGTCTGACGTACCGTCTTGCTATTGAGAACGGCAAGGTCACCAGCAATCCAGCGCGATTGGTGCGCCAGAAGCGGGAGAACAACGCTGTGGAACGCTATCTGTTATCCGACGAGGAAACCAAACTTCGCGCAGTTGTGCAGGAGAGATACCCGCATCACCTGCCCGAACTTGATTTTGCGCTAAACACGGGAATGCGAATGAGCGAACAGTACGGATTGAACTGGTCAGACATCAACTTTGAGCTACGTCAAGCAGTGGTTCATAAGAGCAAGCATGGAGGGTCGCGGCATGTTTACTTGAACGACGCTGCTCTGGCTGCTCTGCTTACAGTTCGCTCTCAGAGCAATGGCAAGCCTGCCGTGTTCCTGAACCGCTTTGGCGAAAGACTCTTGAGGCCTCGTGAATGGTTTGAGCCATGCGTAAAGGAAGCAGGGCTGAAAAACTTTACCTGGCATTGCCTGCGGCATACCTTCGCAAGCCGTTTGACTATGAAAGGCGTCGGTATTCGCGCTGTGCAGGAAGCTATGGGACACAAAACGCTTTCGATGACGTGCAGGTATGCCCATCTTGCGCCACAGCATCAATTGGCCGCAGTCCAAGTGCTGTGCGATAATGGCAGCAGTCAGAACGCACCAACTGACACCAAAACTAGCACCAGCATTTCCCAGACAATCGAAAGTCTCTCAGGAAGAATCCAGTAAATGCTTTTGGTGCAAGTGGTTATCTCATCTGGGCCGGGATGGCGGAACTGGCAGACGCAGCGGACAAAATCCGCCGAGGTTTACCCCTCGTGGGGGTTCAACTCCCCCTCCCGGCACCAGCCCTTCCACTTTGTTTTCAAGTGCTTATCAGTAGTCTTTTTCTCACGTACTTATTACGTACCTTGCTTATGATGAGCGGAGTTCTTTTTATATTCCAGCGAACGTGTATTCCTAAGGCGCGAACTCTTTGCCTACTTCGGCTCAGTCGCCTTCTTCTTCGGTTTGCTGAGCCTGGGAGGAGTCTTGGGCGCCGGGATCAGGTGGAAAAGCTTCTCCGGCCTGACTTGTAGTCCGTAGGCCAGCGCCAGGACGTAATCAAAGCGGATGTTGACCTCGGCCCGCTCGACGCGTCCGGGATAGTTCCTATGCACGCGGCACAATTCTGCCAGTTTCTCCTGGGAGAGCTTCCGCTCTTCACGGAGAGCACGGACTTGCTTGCCAAATAGCACCCGGTCCCGTTCCACCACATAAGTTTTTCGGTACTTTTTATAGAAATCTACCCCACAAGTGTTACCACCATATGTGGTATATAATAGGCCTTGTAGTAACTGGTAAGATGTAAATCACTGAGGAGAAGGCGTCCGGGGGGTGGGAGGCTGGAATGTGCGGTCCTTGCGCGGCAAGAAATGCCGACATTTGCCTCCTCTCCGGGCCCGCTCTTAACGTCAACAGCGAGGAATGCACATGAAAACTGAGATCTACAACGCACTGGCCGGCCTGAACCGCAGTTTTGACGTGGTCCTGGAGTCTCTCAAGACCCTGCGTGAGCAAGGGCTTCTCTCGTTCGAATATGTTCAAAAGAAAACGGAGGTCGTCGAGGAGGTTCGCTCAGGACTCAACACCATGATCCTCAACGAACTCCATAAGCGTGAAGTCGAAGACCGGCAGCATTACGCCCAAATGCGCAGGGCCACCGAGGCCCAGCTAAAGACAATTAACGGTAAGACAAATTAGGTGCTGTGCATAAATAAGTACTTCAACTGAAGATTACAATATGATAGCGTTCGTGCATGGTGATGTCTGCGGCAGGCATTCGGCAGATTCGGCAGCGTTATGCGGAATTATCACCTGTTTTGGATGAGCGGGGACGG
>DATDGL010000165.1:0-5579 GCA_036522115.1 Candidatus Angelobacter sp. | reverse complement strand
CTGTATGCGTATGCATTCGTTAAACAGGGCTGTTGTCAGGAATAGCGTTGATACCTGCAGATTCTCTAATTGCAACGCCAGGCTTTCCGGCGCCAGCACATCGAATCTCGGGATCACAGCCAGTCGGCAGCCATTTAAAAGCGCACCCCACACTTCGAAGGTTGCTGCATCAAAGGACACGTTGGACATATGCCCGATCGTCAGGGGCGGGGTGAAATCAACATAGTTGCTGTTCTGCACCAGACGAACCACATTCAAGTGCGTAACCAGCACACCCTTCGGCGTTCCTGTCGATCCCGATGTGTAGATGACATAGGCAAGCTGCTGGGGGCCCACTCCGATGGCATCCGCGGCTGGGTTGGTCTCAGGATGCTCCTGCCATGGTGGAGTTGCCGCTGCCAGATCAAGCACCGGCAGACTGTCGTCGATGCCCACAAACAACTTTGCGAGATGGCTTTGGGTGAGCAGCGCCACGGGCTCGCTATCTTCGATCATGAAGCGCAGCCGCTCTGCTGGATACGCGGGATCCAGCGGCACATACGCGCCCCCGGCCTTGAGCACCCCCAGCAGTCCCACCACCATCTCCAGACTGCGTTCCGCGCAGATGGCCACCCGCTCATCCGCCCTCACACCCAGCTCTCTTAAGTAATGCGCCAGCCGGTTGGCTCTGGCGTTCAACTCGCCGTAGCTGAGTTCTTCTTCCTCGGACACCACCGCCGTAGCCTTGGGCGCCTTCTCCACCTGCTTCTCGAACAACTCGTGCACGCACTTGTCTCGCGGATACTCCACTTCCGTCGCGTTCCACTCATACAGAAGCTGCTGCCGCTCCTCCTGCGACAGCATGGGCAAACGATCCACCTTCTGGCTGTCGTCAGCCACCATAACTCCCAACAGTGTGCGGAAGTATCCTAAATATCGCTCGATCGTCGATTGCTCGTACAGCGCCGTCGAATACTCCAACTCGCCCACAATCTGATTGCCCTCTTGCTGTAACGACAGCGTCAAATCGAATTTCGATATGGCATGCGGAACGGCAGTGAAGGGGCTGACCTGCACCCCAGGAAGATCGATCGTTCCTTTAGGAGCGTTCTGCCAGGCGAACATCACCTGGAACACCGGGTTGTGCGCCAGACTCCGTGGCGGCCGAACGATCTCCACCACCTGCTCAAACGGAATGCTTTGATGCTTCTGCGCGGCAACAGCTTGCGATCTCACGTGAGCCACGAGTTCGCCAACGTTGAACGAATCCGAAACACCCAGTCGCAATGCCAGCGTGTTGACGAAAAATCCAATCAGCCCTTCGATCTCCACTCGATTGCGATTGGCCGACGGCGTGCCTATCACTACATCGTCCTGCCCCGACAATCGCGCCAGCAGCGCTGCCCAGCCCGCCAGCATGGTCATGTACAGCGTTGCCCTGTGCTTCCGGCTCAGTCCTCTCAACCCCGCTGTCAACTCTTCATCCAGCACCAGCTTCGCTGCGGCCCCGCTATAACTTTGTTGCTCAGGCCTTACATGATCTGTCGGTAATTGCAGTACTTCCGGCGCTCCGGCTAAAGCCCTTTCCCAGTATTCCGCCTGCTTCCCTAGAACTTCCCCTCCCATCCACCTCCGCTGCCATACCGCGTAATCGGCATACTGCACTCCCAACTCCGGCAGACCATCCTCTTCCCCTCTCACATAGGCGGCGTACAAAGCGCTTAACTCTTTGCTGAAAATACCGAATGACCACGCGTCCGAGACAATATGATGAATGGTTATGAGTAATACGTACTCTTCATTACCTTGCCGGATCAGCCGTCCACGAATCAGCGGACCTGCATGCAGGTCCATGGATGTGCCGGCTTCTTCCGCTATAAGGCGTTCGAGCTCTGCCGCAGCCCCGTCGCATTCCCGAAGATCATGCTCTATCAGGTGAAACTGACTGTTACCCTTGTCCACAATCCGTTGTAAAGGCTTCCCATCGACGAGCGCGAAAACTGTGCGCAATGCCTCATGCCGTGCCACGATCTGATTCAACGCTCGGCGAAGGGCGGCCCGGTCCAATTCTCCCCGCAACTGGAGACCGTGCAGGTTCTGATACGCCTTACGACCACCCTCGATCTGCGCCAAAAACCACAACCGCTCCTGCGCAAACGACAACGGTAAATCTCTTCTACATTCAACCTTCGGGATTGCAGCTGTTGTCGATAACTGGCCACCCGGGCGGGGACTGGTCCCGGATCCAGCCATCGGGCGCGCAATTGTAGAATCACTCATCGCTTGGGCCTGCGCAGTGTTATGTCACGAAGAGAAAAATACATGTATGCCCTTTAGAAGTGCACCGTGGCCGTACTCGGCAGGTCCGCCGAATACGCTGCAAATCACCCTCCGCGCGCTGCAGGTTCCTCGATGCATTTAAGCTCGCGCAGTTTGGAAAGATGTCGCGACGCTGGCACAATGCAACCGTCGGTTGCTTCGAGGGAGAAATCGGCTTAGCCGAGAACGCGGTGCGCAGCCATTTACTACTTCGCGAAGGCGCATGGCTTACGTATTCTCTTGGATTTCGACGAACTCCATGTTCATCAAAGCCAAAGATTTCGTGGCCGTGGCAACGGACATCAGGCCCGGCCAGAGACGCTGCTGCAACAAAATCGGGAACTAGGTGGCAACAGCAAAGCTATTCATCTCTGAGCGTTTTTGCCGGATCTACTTTGGCGGCCGCGCGTCCGGGCGCGTAGCTTGCAAAAAAGGCCACTGACATCACAAAAAAGCTGACGGCAGCAAATGTAAGAGGATCGGCGGGCTTAACGCCATACAGCAGACTAGACAGGAACCGTGTAAGACCCAGAGCCGCAACAATTCCTATGCCGATGCCCACAAATGTTAAAATCAACCCATCGCCCACCACGAGCTTCAGCGCGTCACGCTTCTGTGCGCCCAATGCCATGCGAATACCAATCTCATGTCTGCGCAGCACTACCGAGTATGCGATCACGCCATGAAGTCCGACAGCCCCAAGAAACAGTGCTATGCCCGCTGCTACAGCGAGAATCATTAGCGTGAAGGAAGTACGCGCCATTGATCTGGTGTAGTAATAATTCAGTGTGTGCATCTCGAAGAACGGAAGGTCGGGAGCTACGGATCGCACTGCGTACCGCACCTCGTTCTCGAAACTCTCCGAGCCCGAGCGCTGACAGCGAATGGCGAAAGCGAGCTGGCGCCGCACTCCCGCAGCTGGGTTGCCGTCGATCTCAAACGTCAAGATCGGCCAATACACCGATTCAGGTGCCTCCTTATCGACACCGTCCTGACGAACGTCTGCCACAACACCGATAATCTCTCGCCAATCTTTCACCTCGCGAATGTGCTTGCCCAGTGCATTCGCAGGATTGGCCCAGTACTGGCGTGCGAAGTTCTCGGATACCATAACTACCGGAGGCTCATTATAGATGTCACTCCAAGTGAAATCGCGACCTGCGACTAGCGGTATCCCCAGGGTCTTGAGAAAACCCGGTGCAAAGAACCCGAACCGGATGCGCGGGGGATTTTCGCCGGAAGCATAGACACGACCCTCGACCGAGATCGGCCCCCCCCAACGACTCTCATCCATTGGAAGATTTCTGGAAATACCCACTGACGATACGCCCGGAATAGCCTCAAGCTTATGCGAAATCTCCTCGTCAAGGCGAACCACATCCACGGGGTTTTTCACCAGCGTATCGGGGATGTAGACGCGGAATGTCTGGACCTCCGAAGGACCTAGGAATCCCGGACTGACTCTGATCAGGGCGCGAAATGTGCGAATCATCAGCCCTGAGCTCACCAGCAAGACGAGAGCCAGCGCCACCTGGATGATGACAAGCAGGCTGCGCAAACGTTTCCGCGCGCGGCTATCGCTCATAGACCGTCCACCTTTCCACAATCCGCTTGCAGAACCAGCACCCGCGTATTGAAGAGCTGGGGCAGAACCAAAAAACAGGAGAGCAGCGACGGTCACTGCCAGTGTGAACCAGATAGCCTTTCCATCGATCCCAACCTCATTAAGCCGAGGTAGACCCGCGGGCGCTACCACGATCAGGATTCGCAAAGCTCCGTAAGCCAGTCCCAGGCCCAACAAACTACCAAGTACCGCCAAAACGAGACTCTCCGAGAAAAATTCCGTGGCAATGCGGCGGCTGCTTGCTCCTAGCGCAACGCGGATGGCCATCTCCTCCTTTCGCCCCTCGGCACGCACCAGAAGCAAGTTGGCCAGATTGGCGCAAGCGATCACCAGCAGGAGGCCAATGCCAGCCATCACAATCCACAAGATTTTGCTCACGCCCCCAATCACCGCCTGCTTCAGAGACTGCAGATTCGGCCCGATCTGAGCTTGACTCCACTTATTGAAGTCAGACGGGAATAAGCGCCTGCCTACGATGTCGACCATTCGCGCGACGTCCGCGTTCGCCTCCGCCAGTGTCACACCCGGCTTGAGTCGGGCGATGCCCGCATAGTCCCAGTTGTAAGTGGCCCGCCCTGCGCGCTCTGGCTTCATTGGCAAGAGCATGGCCAACTCAGAATTGTCCAGGAAACGAAAGCTCTGTGGTAACACGCCGATGATCGTGTGCGGCTTGCCGTCCACGTCGATGGTTTTTCCTATCACGGGACGATTACCGAATTGGCTACGCCAATAGCCGTAGGTCAGGATCGCCGTGTCCGCGCTGCCGGGTAACTCGTCCGCCTGGGTGAAGAGTCGTCCAGACAGAGGCGTAATCTCCAGGATGCGGAGCACACTAGCTGTTACAGGGAGAGCTGGCACGCGCATTGGTTCACTGAGCCCGGTAATGCTCACTCGTTCTCCATCGGAGTTTATTCCTGGAGCATAGAGCCCGATATCCTGGAACACATGATTCTCTTCCTGAAACGTAAAGTAGGCTCCCGTCGATAGGGGTAGAACCGGAACCCGAAGGCCGGCGGCCGTAAGTCTTACGTCGACGAGTTCGTCCGGGTGCGCATACGGAAGAGGGTGCAGCAGAATGCTATTAACGATGCTGAAAATGGCCGTGGTTGCTCCGATTCCCACGGCCAGGATCACCAATGTAACCGCCGTGAATACCGGTGCACGCCAGAGCCGCCGTAGAATATGCCTAAGCTGAGGCATCAACCATCCCATCACTTTACTCCCTGATCGACATTCACCTGCGTTGAACCCATTAAGCTAGTGAGATTACTTTTTGAATATGGTCCACAGGGTCCACAGTATTGTGAAATATGGATCATTCTAACCGGTACCCTGGTAGGGTAATCGCACGATAACTTTTGGCACCCAAAAGCTTGATTTTCGAGCGGTTAAATGGCGGTTTCAAGATCTGGGAGGTTTGATTTTGATTGCCAAAAGGCTTCTCAGCTATAGAAGTTGAACCATGCTCAACAACATTACTCTGTTATGAATAGGCAATCTGAGCGCAAAAATCTTTGTATTTGTTTACCGTGAAATGGATCGTGGGGCAAGCAAATCAATGATAGTCGGTTGAGGTGAACAGAGCAGTTGTTCTAGAACCGGTAGCACGGGCCGGTTTTGTTGGTGACAAGTTTGTAGGACACTCAACAAAATACTC
>DATDGL010000164.1:0-52312 GCA_036522115.1 Candidatus Angelobacter sp. | reverse complement strand
GAATCCCCGCCAGAAACTTAAGCGTTTTGATTCATAGAGTTACGGTTACATCTATTCCTTCGTTTTTTGGACGGGCCTTTTCGTTGCCTCAGTTGCCTTGATCGTGAGGTACAGTGACGACAGCAGTGCAGGAACCGACGTTCCCGATCCTGTCCCCCGCGCTCACCACGAACGTGTAGGTTCGGCCATCCAAGTCGTTTCCGTCTCGCGCCGCAATCAACGCGACCGTAAAGGAGTAATTACCGGCCGCATCAATGGTGAAGCTGCCGCTCGGTTGGTCCTGGCCATATTCATCGCGTACTAAGTAACTGGCGAAGCTTAGCGGGGACGTGCCCGCCGTGACGGAGCCTGACACGGTCACATCAACCGGTTTGCCGTTGGGCGGCCAAAGGATGCTCGGGGTTGCTGTACATGTGGTCGCGGGCGGCGTCTGTGGAACACCATTGATCTCCGTGATGGTTATGCCGCCGGTTCCACTATTCGAGTCAACTGGGGAGAAGCTTTTTGTTTGCCCAAATACACCTCCCTTACCGTTTATGCCGAAGAGTTTTCCGCTGAAGTTGCTTTGCCATTTCCACGTAAAGAGCGGCATGCTGGCAACACCGGAACCGACAACGCCGACGAGGCTGGTTGTAAAACTCGTAGTGGGAGCCGCAAAGGGGAAATTTATTAGATTGGCCGGGCAATCTTGAAAACGAAGCTGGTTGTCGGTGCGAATTGGGAAATCCTTTGTGCAGGGGAGAAGGTTGTCAAAGTCATTCGCCGACCAAAGGAAAGGAAACGTAGAAGGAGCCTCCGGTAGATCTGGTTGAGCGTATCCACCTCGCGGAGGATCAATAAACGCAGGAGGGGCTATCAAGGTATTATCCGGGGCCAGATTCTTCGGGTCTACAGCTGAGAGATCGGCCGGCACCCAGAGACTGGCGGCCACCGACGTAACGGTTTGTTCCCAGTTAAAATCCTCAAACTGACAGTCGTCAGCGGCAGCGTCTAAACTCTCTGGCAGGCCGTTCGCATCCAACGGCGCAAATATGGCATTCATGGATGTAGGTTTTCCATCAAAGCTGTTAGGCCCGCTGGCAAACGGCTTTATTACGACCTTCAAATTGCAAGAGGCGCCCTGCGTCCAGGTGCCGGAATCGAATTGATTTTGCCCAAATCCGGGCACGCTCACTTGCCCGCCACCCGACGATACCGTAATAATCTGCGCCGTATCGGATACGGATGGGGCAGGTAGCACGGGTGGTAATGCGTCCGCGAATATTCCACAATCTCCGAAACCATTGCAAGTGACCAGGTAATCGCCTGCGGCAAAGCCGCCGATTATTCCAATTTTGACGAACCAACTTGTGATGTTCCCATGTGCGTCGGTATTAGCTTCTATAAACCAAAATAAACCCGGATTGGACAAATTATTGGAGTAGGTATTGACGCCATCGGTGAAGGAGAAGTTCAAGATTTGATTGGTTAAAGGATTAGATTCCCAATTGGCCTGGATACCCGACGAAGGCCCCAACGGCACCGGAGTGGTGAAATGACCAGATATCGAATTCGATGTTGTCCAGGGAAGCATCGCATTTGTGAAAGGATTCCCCGTGTAGGTGTAGGTGGTCGCCTGGCCATAAAGCCCGGCGGGGAGTAAGAGTAACAAAGCCACGCCGAACCGCCTGGGTGTTCTCATGTTTATCATATAACTGCGCCTCCTCCCAAAACCTCTGCTGGCCAATGCGATACAAACCAGTTAGCGCAAAAAAGCCTCTTGATAAATAGTGAATGATTCCTCTAAATCGTTACAAAACGCGCCAGGCCTCCTGTGTTAAGAAATGTAAAAGTTCGAAAGTCGTTCGCGACTCCCCGCCAGCTACTATTGTTTTATCGCACTTAGAAGCCTTCCTGCCGCATTTTTCCAAAATTGCACCAGATTCGGGGCATTTGCTGCGATTTGGTTTCAATTTGGCGCGCTGTCTCGACCTATCTGAAAAATGAGTTAAACTCTCCTCCTGAGTCAGAGGAGATTCCCGGAAATGAAATCGATCCGCATGTTCTGCCTGTTGGCTGTTCTCACTTTTTCTATTTGCACTCTGGGCCAAAGTTCGGGTGTCTCCGGCACTCCGGCCAGTGCGCCCTCGGCGCAGCAATCGTCTCAGCCCGCGCCCACAGTCGCTTCCTCTGTGGATGGCGAAGTGAGTATTTATGAAAAGTTGATGGTGGAAGCCGCCGATGCCATGCCCGAAGATAAATTCAATTTCACTCCAGCCGGCCTGAACATCCCAGGCAGTGCATACAAGGATGTGCGCACGTTTGCTCAACTGATCAAGCACACCGCTGCCGCTAACTACCGCTTATGGACAAACGTGAGCGGCGATAAGATGCCGGACAATATCAAAGGCACAAATGGTCCTGACGAACTGAAGAGCAAGGCCGAAATCATCCAGTTCCTGAAAGACTCATTCGCCGCTGGGCATCGCGCTGCCAAAAGTCTGACCTCCGAGAACATGCTGGAACCAATTCCTTTCCGCGGTGGAAACTCGACGCGCCTTTTCGTGGCGACATTTGGCGTGATTCATGACGGCGATGAATACGGACAGATGGTCGAGTATCTACGCATGAACGGCATCGTGCCGCCAGCCAGCCGGCACTGAGTCAGATTATTATGCTTTTTTAGTTACCTCTAATCTTGCCCTTTCGATGACATGGTCTCTTAGAACGGAGGTTTCAAGAATGAGCGGGAGAGGAAACCCTGTCGCCTCGACGCTTTCAATTGGCTCAGCCCTTCCTCCGGTTCCGGTCTTTGTCTCCAGTTCTCATCCACTCTGGAGTAAGAGATGGTTCCATCCGGCTGCACGATGTAGGTTGCCGGCATAGGCAGTTCCCAGCTCTGGTCTCCGTTGTAGCCGGGCAGCTTGGTGTAGATGCTTTCGTACATCGCCTGCAAGTCGGATGACAAGCGATACACCAGGCCAAATCTGCGCGCCACTGCATTGCCGGCATCGCTCAGAACCGGAAAGCGCAGCTTGTGCATGTCGCGCGTCATGTAAGTGTGCTTTTGCGTCTGCGGTGAGATGGCCGCCAGGGAAGCTCCGGCAGCGGCGAACTGCTTATGAATCTCCTGTAGCGCAACAAGCTGGCTATTGCAGTAGGCGCACCAGCGTCCCCGATAGAACACAATGACCAGCGGTCCGTCGGCCAGCAGGTCTTTCGAACGCCAGAGGCGGCCATCACCATCCGGAAGCTCGAACTCCGGGTACTTTGCTCCCTGCTGGAGCGCGTGGCCGGCAATGCCCGATTTCTTAAGCTCCTCGATGGTGCGATCTACCGTAGCCAGCCGGTCCGCCGGAACCAGCGCCCGCAATTTAACCGTCAGGTCTTCGAGTTGTTTTTGCAGAGACAAGCTTCATCAGCGAAAAATCAGTGCATCAGTTGAATCAGTGATAAGGATTTGTCACATTCCCGGAAACTTCATTCCCGCTAGTTTCCGGGCGAAGCTGGCCTTGCCCATGTCCTTGAACATCTTGCGCATCTGGGCGTACTGTCGCAGGAGCTGGTTGACCTCCTGGACGCTGGTTCCGGAGCCCCGGGCGATGCGCTTGCGCCGGCTGCCATTGATGATTTCGTGGTGCGTGCGCTCTTTCTGGGTCATGGAGTTAATGATCGCCTCGACTCGGGTGATCTGCTTGTCATCCACTTTGTCGGCCGCTTTCTGCATTCCTGCGAACGGTCCGATGCTGGGCAGCATCTTGATGATGCTCTGTAGAGACCCCAGCTTTTTCACTTGGCGAAGCTGGTCGCGGAAATCCTCCAGGGAAAAAGCATCGCCGGAGAGGGCCTTCTGCGCAAACTCTTCCGCCTTCTTGGAGTCAATCTTGTCCTGCGCCTGCTCGATCAGGGTCATTACATCGCCCATGCCCAGAATGCGGCCGACGATGCGGTCAGGATGGAATGGCTCCAGCGCATCGTATTTCTCGCCCACGCCAATGAACTTGATCGGCTGTCCGGTGACCTGGCGGATGGAGAGCGCAGCGCCTCCCCGGGCATCGCCGTCCATTTTGGTCAGTACCACGCCGGTCAGTGCAAGTTTTTTGTGAAATTCGTCTGCGGATCGGACCGCGTCCTGTCCGGTCATGGCGTCAGCCACGAACAGGATCTCCTGCGGGCTGAGCAGCTTCTTGAGCGACTGCATCTCCGCCATCAGATCATCGTCAATATGCAGGCGCCCGGCGGTATCCACAATCAGCACGTCGCAGCCGCTGTTCACGGCCTCTTTGCGCGCCTCTTTTGCCAGACGCTCGACCGTGGAGGTGTCCGCCTTTTCCACCTTGCCTTCATAAATGTGGGCCTTGATGGCCTCAGCCACTACCTTGAGCTGCTGGCGCGCGGCGGGGCGATAGACGTCCACGGAGACCAGCATAGGCCGGTGCCCGCCCTTCTTGAGCCAGGAAGCCAGCTTGCCTGACGTGGTGGTCTTTCCTGAACCCTGAAGGCCGGCCATCAGGACCACCGTAGGCGGCTGGGAAGCAAATTTGAGTTTCGCCGTGTCCTGGCCCAGGATCTCAATCAGCTCTTCATTGACGATTTTGACCACCTGCTGCGCTGGAGAAAGTGCGGTCATCACTTCCTGGCCCACAGCTTTTTCGGCCACGCGGTCAATGAACTGTTTGACCACTTTGAAGTTGACGTCCGCTTCCAGCAGTGCCATGCGGATTTCCCGCAACGCTTCCTGGATGTTGTCAGCCGTCAGCGCGCCCTGGCCGCGCAAGTTCTTGAAGGCGCGTTGTAGCTTTTCCTGAAGATTCTCAAACATAATATTTAGTTTACCTCGTAGCGAAGCGAGAGGTCCCTATCGCCTTTAAATCTCATCGGGCCGCGATTTTGAAAGGTCACGCTATTTCTAAAACTGCTGAGGCTGAATTCTTCGGATCGCCAAGCCTCAAATCACAAGGCCCCCGATCACAGATCACGGCGATCATTCCGATCTTGCCGCCTCAGCGTTGACACCTCGGACAATAATGCGTCCCTCGCCCGCCCACCACAATTTTCTTGATTGGCCGCTTGCACATCAGGCAAGGCTCACCTTCTCGCCCGTAGACCCGATGCTGAAGCTGGAAGAAGCCCTCTTCTCCGTCGGCGTCTACGTAGTCGGAAACCGATGACCCTCCGGCGGTAATGGCCTCCTTCAACACCTGCTGCAAAGCATGGTGCAGCTTGGCGTATTCCGCGCGCGTGATGGACGTCGCCCGCCGCCGGGGCCGAATTCCGGCGCGGAACAGGCTTTCGTCAGCGTAGATGTTTCCCACTCCATGCAGCAGCTTCTGGTTCAGCAGCGCCGCCTTGATGGGGGCTTTGCGCCCTCGGAAAAGTTCCAGAAATTCTTCGGCCGAGACTTGGAGCGGCTCCGTCCCCGGTCCGGCAAAGCTGCCCACCCGAACCTCCAGCCGCCCAAAGCGTCTGGGGTCCACAAACCGCAGCTCTCTTCCTGATGCCAGCCTGGCAATGAGATGGGTATGGTTGGCCAATTCTGCTTCCGGAGGCGCCACCAGCATTCGCCCCGTCATGCCCAGATGCACAATCCACTGTCGTGCCTCTTTGGCTTTTGCCGCCTTCAGGTCAAACACAATGTGCTTGCCGACGCGTCGTACCTGCTCGATCCGCGTCCGCTCCAGGGTCTTGGCAATCACTGCTGCCGGAGACTTCAGCGGCTCCGGCTTATTCCCGATCCACACAGACTCGATCCGGTCCCCGGAGACCCGCTTGTCCAATCCTCGGGCAATAGTTTCAACTTCCGGCAGCTCAGGCATACTCACATTATCTCAGCAGCAATCGTCATTCGTAGCTCAAGTTGTTGGACCGATTGCTCTTTGGCGTTGGTTTTGCCTTTGATTTTGACTAACTACTAATTTACTAATTACCAATACTTGTTTATCCAGCAGCAGTTTCCAATCCTTCACCCAGTGCATCTTAAACAAACGACCCGTCTAATCTCAGATAGTTGAGGGGCCGAAAGGGGGAAGCACCATGCGTCTGTTCGAAAATTTGCGCAGTGCTGAGCAGAAAGGTGTAAAGATGATGCGCCAGGGAATGGCGCGTGCACGCGACGAGTGGGGAGATGTGGAGCGTCGCATTCGCCAGCGAATGCGCATTTATCCCCAGAAATCAAGGCAGAATGTCGTGGCAGCAGCCTATTCGCCGGTTGAATTACACCCTGATATTCCAGCCCAGGAACCACTGGCAACAACGGAAACTCTCAGGCCGATCGTCTCCGTCCATGGCCGTGATATCAAGGACGATGAACTCGATCATCCGGCTGCGTAGTCGCTCTTGCGAAAGGTAGTCGGGTGGACCTCACTGTCACCGGCTATCTTTGTTTCTTTCGCAAACAGATCAACACCGGATCCACAGCCGACCAGGCTGCATCACGATTTTCTCTTTTCGCGAGCTACAGGAATCGCAGGCTTTCGCAACGGTATGATCGCGCCTTGGCTGGGATCGGCATGCGCCTGGCTGACGCGAGTAGTGACTTCCTGCTGAACAAACCTGACAAACTCCTGCATCTGCCGGTTCATCTCTTCCATGCGTTCCCGCATCTGCAGAATGATGGCGATTCCGGCAATGTTCACGCCCAGATCGCGGGCCAGTGACAGGATAAATTCCAGCCGCTGCAAGTCCTCTTCTGTGTACAGCCGGGTATTGCCGTCCGTGCGCGAGGGCTTGAGCAGCCCTTCCCGCTCGTACAGGCGCAGCGTCTGCGGATGAATACCGTACATCTCCGCCACCGCGGAGATCATGTACGCGCCCCGGGATTTGCGTTTAGCCGTCATGACTTCTGCTTTGCATAAATGCAAGTGTTATAGCCGCGCCAGAAGACCACCTTCTCACGCGTCAATCCATTTTTCTCGGCCACCCTGATCGAATTCCGGTTTTTCGGACGGATCATGGAAATCACACGCTGGGCTCCAAGCCTGGTAAATGCGTAATCCATGCAGGCCCGGGCCGCTTCCGGAGCGTAGCCATTGCCCCACAGATCGCGGCGGACATGATAGCCAATCTCCATCTGTTGCCTTCCCTCTACTTCCTGCAGGATGCATCCGCAATCTCCAATCAGCTCTCGGGAGGACTTCAGGATCATGGCCCAGAGCGCGTGACCGTCTCGCTGGTACCTCTCACGATTGCGTTCGATCCACACTTCGACGCCTTCGCGGTCCAGCGGCGCCGGATACCATTCCATTGCCGCCGGATCGCCCAAAACCGCTTCCAGGGAAGCGGCATCAGCAGGCACAAATTGACGCAGCAGCAGGCGCTCGGTTTCCAGCACTAGAGCTTCGCCCACAGCTCTGCTCTTGGATCGTCGGGATTCAGCTTTTGCAGCTCCTGCCACAACTCGCGCACGCGCAAATCACGGGCCTCCGGCACCACGACCTTGACTTCAACAATCTCGTCGCCGCGGTCGCCTTCTCTGGTGGCGGAAAATACGCCCTTCTCCCGCAGACGCAGCTTCTGGCCGCTCTGCGTTCCCGGTGGCACGCGCAGTTGCGAGCGGCCGTCAATCGTTGGCACCTCAATCTTCGCCCCAGAAGCGGCTTCCCATGCCGCCACAGGTACGGTTACGTAGATGTCATCGCCGTCCCGCCGGAAGACCGGGTGTTCTCCAATGCGAATGATGATGTACAGATCGCCGGCCGGCCCGCCGTTAGTGCCGGCATTGCCCTTGCCCGCCAGTCGGATGCGCTGGCCATCACGCGTTCCCGGCTTGATGCGTATTTCCAGAGGCTCCGTGCGGCTCACCGATCCCGCTCCAAGGCAAGCCGAGCAGCGGTCCTGCGCCTTGCCTGTACCGCCGCAATCCGGGCAGGCGACGTTGAATTTCATGCGTCCGGAGGTCTGGTTTACCTGGCCACTGCCTCCGCACCTCAGGCAAGTTCCCGGTTTGCCTACCAGGCCCTTGCCTCCGCAGTTGGAGCAGGCATCCTGTCGGGTGATGTTCAACCGCATGACCGTGCCCCGGATCGCGTCCCAGAACCCAATATTGACCTGGTATTCCAGGTCGCTGCCCAGCTCCGGCTCGCGTTCCACCACTGTACCTCGCCCGCCGCCGAACATGCTGGAGAAGATGTCTCTGAACCCTCCTCCACTGCCCGACCGTCCGCCCAGATCGGAAAAATCGAAGCCTTCAAAATCAAACGGCGCTCCCCCGGTGCGGCTTCCACCACCAGCGCCCGCGCCAAAGCCTCCGCCGCGCGCATAGGTCTCCGCAGTCGCGGGATCGATGTTGTCAGAGTAGAAGCCGAGCTGGTCGTAGATCTTGCGCTTCTTGGGGTCGCTTAGTACGTCATTGGCCTCGGACATCTCCTTGAACTTTTCTTCGGCTTTTTTGTCGCCTGGATTGACGTCCGGATGGTACTTTCTCGCCAGCTTGCGAAACGCCTTACGGATCTCCTCCTGCGAGGCGTTCTTCTTCACGCCCAGGAGTCCGTAATAATCTTTTTGTTGTGCTGTCGCCATGTATGTTTACTTCTGTTCGCTGCTCGGAGGCGCCTTGGTCGCCTGCCAGGCCACCACCTGCCATTTTCCATTGCGCTTCAGGAACGTACCGGTATTGCGAAAGTAGTTTGTTTCTTTTTTTCCATCCTGCTGGTTGTGCTGGATCAGCCTGAAATTCACGATTGCCATGTTCCCGTAAGGATGCACCGTAAAATCGTCGGCTTCATAAGTGGCATTCGGCTCATTTGTGGCGCGCACGCCAATGTTTTTCAGGATTTCACTCTTGTCCACGGTCACGCCGGCCGACCGCGTATAGATCACGTCGTCGGCAAAAAATGTATCGAAGGCCTGCCGGTCTCCTCTGGGTACCGCGGCCAGAAAATCACGTACCATCTGAGTGAGTTGCCGGGAAATCGCCGCTTCGGCAACGTTTGTCCTGGCCGCGAACCTGTCTGGCTGGGCAGGAAGATTTGAAGCCATGAAAGGAAGTACAGCCGCTACCGCAAACAGCCGCAAATTACGCCGCTTCATGAATTTCAAGCAACACCCCTTTTTTCAGGACGTTATGCTGCTCCAACTTCCTGGATCATGAACTTGGATCCCGGCTCGGCCGCGGTCGCTTGATGCACAATTTGCTCCGCTGCCTCTCGCGTGTACAGGCCGGGCGTCGCAATCCAGTTTGCCACCTGGTTCAAGCCTTCGGCCAATTTCACGATTAAATACTGTTTCATACATCCCTCAATTACGCAGAAGGCGGCTGCTACCAGCCGCCCTGCTCTTACATACCGGAATGTGCCTTGACAATCCCGGCCACGCTACGCGTCCGCTCACTTCTTGTCTTCAACGTCGACGTACTCGGCATCAATTACGCCTTCGTCTTTTTTCTGTTGCTGCTGCTGGCCGTCGCCGTCACCGGAGGGCCCCGCCGTCGGGCCGGCCCCGGAAGCGCCATTTGCCTGCGCCTGGGATGCCTTGTACATCACCTCCGCCAGCTTGTGGGAGGCCTGGGTCAGCCGCTCACTCGCCGACTTCATCGCTGCTGCGTCGCTGCCTTCAAGCGCCTTCTTGGCGTCCGCCAGCGCCGACTCAACATTGCTCTTCTCGTCGCCGGAGATCTTGTCCCCATGTTCCTTCAGCATCTTCTCGACGCCATATACCATGTTGTCGAGCTGGTTGCGGGTCTCAATCTCCTCGCGCTTGGCTTTGTCTTCCGCCGCATGCGCATCGGCTTCCTTGGCCATCCGGTCGACTTCTTCCTTGCTCAGGCCGGAAGAGGACGTAATCGTGATCTTCTGGTCTTTGCTCGTAGCCATGTCTTTCGCCGTCACATTGAGAATACCGTTCGCGTCAATGTCAAACGTCACCTCAATCTGTGGCACTCCGCGCGGTGCCGGTGGAATGCCGGTCAGGTGGAACTTGCCCAGCGTCCGGTTGTCCCGGGCCATGGGACGCTCCCCTTGCAGCACATGAACTTCGACCGAGGTCTGGCTGTCAGCAGCGGTAGAAAACTTCTCCGTCTTCCGCGTCGGAATCGTGGTGTTGCGCGGGATCATCGAAGTTGCCACGCCGCCCAGCGTCTCAATCGAGAGCGTCAGCGGAGTCACATCCAGCAGCAGCAGGTCTTTCACATCGCCCGCCAGCACTCCCGCTTGCACCGCCGCTCCAATGGCAACCACTTCATCCGGATTCACGCCTTTGTGCGGTTCCTTGCCGAACAACTCTTTCACCAGTGCCTGGATGCGCGGCATGCGCGTCTGTCCGCCCACCAGCACCACCTCATCGATGTCCTTGGGCTCAACGCCTGCATCCTTCAGCGCCTGCCTGCTGGGCGTCATGGAGCGCTGGATAATGTCTTCCACCATCTGCTCCAGCTTGGCCCGGCTCAGCTTCTTCACCAGATGCTTGGGGCCGCTCGCATCTGCCGTAATGAACGGCAGGTTAATCTCGGTTTCCATGGTGGTGGAAAGCTCGATCTTGGCTTTTTCTGCGGCATCGCGGAGTCGTTGCAAGGCCATTTCATTGCCCTTGCTGCGCAGGTCCAGCCCTTCATTCTTCTTGAATTCGTCCACCAGCCACTCCACAATGCGCTGGTCGATATTGTCGCCGCCCAGGTGCGTGTCGCCATTGGTGGACTTCACTTCAATCACGCCCTCGCCTACTTCCAGAATGGAAATGTCAAAGGTTCCGCCGCCGAAGTCATAAACGGCAATGGTTTCGTCTTTCTTCTTGTCCAGACCGTAAGCCAGCGCCGCTGCCGTGGGCTCGTTCACGATGCGCTTGACATCCAGCCCGGCAATCTTGCCTGCATCTTTGGTGGCCTGGCGCTGTGCATCGTTGAAGTACGCCGGAACGGTAATGACGGCTTCTGTGACCGTCTGGCCAAGATAGTTCTCTGCCGCCTTCCTCAGCTTTTGCAGAATCATGGCCGAAACCTGGGGTGGAGTGTACTCCTTGCCCTGCGCCACCACAGCCACATGGTCTCCCTGCCGCACCACCTTGTAGGGCACCATCTTCATTTCGTCATTGACTTCCTCGTAGCGGCGCCCCATGAACCGCTTAATCGAATAAATCGTGTTTTCCGGATTGGTAATGGCTTGGCGCTTCGCCACCTGTCCAACCAGGCGCTCGCCTGCAGAGGTAAATCCGACGATGGACGGAGTCGTCCGCCCACCCTCCTCGTTCTCGATTACCTTGGGCTCACCGCCCTCCATCACGGCTACCACGGAGTTCGTGGTACCCAAATCAATTCCAATAATCTTGCCCATCTCGCTTCCTCCTGCTCATAAGTGCTTAAAAATAATACGGAACCCTGCTGACAACAGCCCCATTATCAGAGTTGAGTGACTTGCTGTCAAGTATTAGATGCCCGCCGATTCAGGAGGTTGCAGGAAAGGATAGGCCTGTTGGAGCTGAATTTACGCGGGTTCAGCGCATGTTCTCAGTCGTATCGCTCGTAGAGAATGTTCTTCTTCTCCATGCCGAGCTCCGCCAGCGCGACTCGATTTGCCTTGACCATCATGTTCAACCCGCAGATGTAGGCTTGCAGCCCTGACCTCCGTTCTTCGGGCAAGTTCACGATGATCCGGCGCGCATGGTCCTGGACGTAGCCTCGCAACCCCATCCAGTCCTCTCGGCCCCGGCTGAGAGTAGGCAGGTAGTGAAACTGAGGTTGGCTGGCCGCCACCTTTTCAAACTCATCACGATAGTAAATCGTCTCCTCATGGCGTGTTCCATAGATCAGCCAGAACTCGCGGCCCGCGACGCGTTGCGGATCGCTGAGCAACCACTGCACATAGCTGCGAAAGGGCGCCACTCCGGTTCCGGTGCAGATGAACAGGGAATCCTTCAGCGGATTACGCAAAGTGAAAAGCCCATGAGGCCCATGAAAGCGGATGGTTTTGCCTTCCTGCATGTCGCACAACAGGTTGGAAAAGTAACCGCTTTCAACTCGATTCAGGCACAGATCGAATTGCAGGCCGCCAGGCGCGGAGGCAAGGGAATAGGCCCGCGTAATCTCGCTTCCTTCTTTGTTGGCCAGCAGCGATAAGAATTGCCCCGGAGCAAAGCTGAACTGTGGCGCGTCCTGCACCTTGAACTCCATGTGCCTGGTCTGATGTGAAAGGTGAATGGCGCGTGTCAACTGCGCTGTATGGATCTGGCGTTCGACCACGATGAATTTAGTATAAAGAAGCGGCTGTTATCGCCCAAGCCAGAGCTTGTCCGATGCGGACGTGAGATCACAGTGTGTGTGTCTCTTTGTGGCGGAGAACAAAATCATCAACAACCGTTGATGAAAAGCACGAGACATTCGAGTCGCCCTGAGTCCTGGCGTTGACTGCGCCCGGGAGATATTTGGAAAGGACTTCCCGCAGCGCCCAGTCAATTCGGGCCACAGCTTCATTGATGAGTTGCAGCTGCATGGCGTCAGAGGTGGATTTGGAGCCTCCCGCATAACGGATCACCTGAAGTGCGTTGCGGATATGATGGTTCAACTCGGCCACAGTTTGGATTCTTTGCTGCAAAGCTTCCTGCTTTGTCCGCTCATTGCGAAGAAACTGATAGAAAAGCCATCCCGCGGCTATGCCCGTAATCAAGCTGCTCAGCAGCATTAAGTCCATGCGAGGAATGCCCTCGTGCAACAGCAAGACATTCAACAAAAAGCCCAATGCTGTGACCATTGCAATGACGATTAGCGAGAGCAAGCCAGACTGGCGGACCCAAAACAAACGCAAAGAGGAAAGACTATGCTTCACAACGAAGTCAAGCATAACTCAAAAAATCGCGGGAAAAGACGGGTTGACAAATCTTAACCCGACATTTTACAGCTATCGTCTTAACACTTCCGAACGTTAAGAATAGATTTCCGGTCGCTGATCAGAGAAATGCCTTATTCCACGGTGACGGATTTTGCCAGGTTGCGAGGTTGGTCGACATCGCAGCCCCGGCGAACCGCAATGTGATAGGCCAGCAATTGCATGGGCACAACTTCCAAAATGGGCAGCAGCAGTTCCGGCGCCTGCGGCACATAGATTACATGGTCGGCAGCTTCCTGGATCTCCTCATCGCCTTCAACCGCCACGGCGATTACTTTGCCTTCGCGCGCCTTCACTTCTTTCATGTTGGAAAGCGTCTTCTCATACCGAAGGACGGAATCAGGATCATTGGCGTCTTTGGGCGACAGAATCACCACCGGCAGGTCTTCGTCAATTAATGCGTTGGGGCCGTGCTTCATCTCGCCCGCCGGATAACCTTCCGCATGGATGTAAGAAACTTCCTTTAGCTTGAGCGCGCCTTCCAGTGCTATGGGATAGTGGATTCCCCGGCCAAGAAACAGAAAATCCTGGGAGCGCGAATACTGTTTCGCCAGGTCTTCGCATTCTTCGTCGCGCGTGAGCAGGGCCTCCAGCTTGCCGGGAATTTTCACCAGCTCATTGATGAAGTACTTCGCCTCATCCTTGGGAGTCACGCCGCGCAGCTCGCCCAGATAAAGGGCCAGCAGGAATAATGCCGTAAGTTGCGCGGTGAACGTCTTGGTGGACGCCACCCCAATCTCCGGGCCAGCATGGGTGTAAACGGTGCCGGCAGCTTCGCGGGCAATCATGGCTCCCACTACGTTGCAGATGGCCAGCGTCTTGGAACCTTTCGCCTTGGCCTCGCGTTGCGCAGCAATGGTGTCCGCCGTCTCTCCCGACTGCGTGATCAGCAACGTGAGTTCATTGCTGGAGATAATGGGATTCCGGTAGCGCCACTCGCTGGCATAGTCGACCTCCACCGGAATGCGTGCCAGCCGCTCGATCATGAACTTGCCGGCCAGGGCCGCATGCCAGCTTGTGCCGCAAGCGGCTATGTTGAGCTTCTGCGTGTTACGGAATTCCGCTTCCGTAATCTCCATTTCCTCGAGAAAAATCTTGCCTGTATCGATTGAGATTCTTCCCAGCGCGGTTTCACGCACGGCGCGGGGCTGCTCATAAATTTCCTTCAACATGAAATGCTTGAAGCCGCCCTTTTCCGCCATGATCGGGTCCCAGGTGATGTGCTGCACCTCGCGCACCACCGGTTTGCCCTCAAAATCCATCAGTTGCACGCCCGCCGGAGTAATCACTGCCAGGTCGCCATCGTGCAGGAAAAAGAGATCACGCGTGTGCGAAAGGATGGCGGGAACGTCGGACGCCACGAAATACTCGTCGTTGCCAAGTCCGATCACCGCCGGAGGCCCATTGCGGGCAGCAACAATCTTGTCCGGTTCCTCCACGGAGATCACCGCCAGCGCAAAGACCCCGGTCAGCACTTTCACCGTCTTGCGCACGGCCTCTTCCAGGCTAGGCTTATGTCCGTTTCCTTTGTGGAAGAAATTCTTTTCCACCAGGTGCGCAATGACCTCGGTATCCGTCTCCGTGGAAAACTTGTGTCCTTCCTCAATCAGCTTTTTCTTGAGCGAAAGATAGTTCTCGATGATTCCGTTGTGCACCACCACAATTTTGCCGGTGCAGTCGCGATGCGGATGCGCATTTTCTTCCGTAGGACGTCCGTGCGTGGCCCAGCGGGTATGTCCGATTCCGTAGGTGCCATTCAGCGGCTTCAGGCGGATCGTCTCTTCCAGATTGCGCAGTTTGCCTTCGGCCCTGCGTATTTGCAGCGCCTGGCCGTTGCCATTGCCCGCCACCGCAATGCCGGCCGAATCGTAACCGCGGTACTCCAAACGCCGGAGACCGTCGATAATTACCGGAACCACCCGCTTTTTCCCTACGTAGCCAACAATTCCGCACATAAAAACAATATTGAATACTTGGAGTTAGTATTAATTAAATTCCCTTGCTTGCTTTGGATGCCTGGACTCTGCCCACGATTCTGATTTCATTCTACTCTGGAATGCGCCAATTGCTGCCCTGGGAAAGACTTCCCATGCAAAACTTTGGTTTTTTGTAGGAGCCGTCAGTTGCCATCCAGTCTTTAGGTTCGGATCACGCTGGAGCCTCGAACCGCGCCGCTTTTGCGCGAGTTGGGGTAGAGATCACGATGATCGCTTGATTCTTTTCACTCTTCCAGCCGGTAGCTGAATTCTTCAATTACAGGATTGGTCAGCACTTCCTTGGCAATCCGCTCGACTTCCGTGGAGGCCGATGCTTTGTCCAGCCCGCCATCGAGCACCAGTTCAAAAAATTTTCCCTGCCGGACCGCATCTACCCCCTTGTAGCCCATCTTCTTGAGGGCGCCCTGAATGGTCTTCCCCTGCGGATCGAGGACGGTAGTCTTCAACATCACCGTGACGTAGGCTTTCATGGATGAACTGATTATAGCAATCGGACGTCAGCAACCGGCGTTCATCTACTCAACAATGATTTTGGTTGTGGCTCCGCTATGCTGGGAGAATCTGCGCAAATCGGACCCAGCGTGTCATGGATCAGCGGTCGAATAAAAAGGCTTCCACAATTTTCGTGGAAGCCAGAGATAGAGGTGCTTGTGAATCTTAGGCGCGGCCTACGCCCAAATACTCAAATCCCAGGGCCTTCATGCGCGCGCTATCCAGCAGGTTCTTTGTGTCCACCATAAACGGCCGACGGATAATGCGGCGAATGCGGTCAAAATCCAGGGCCCGGAACTCCGGCCATCCGGTGCTCAGCACCAGAGCGTCCGCGCCTTCGGCCACGCTGTAGGCTGAATCGCAATAGCGGACATTTCCGGTAAGCTCAAGCTGAGCGTCGGGCATGGCGATTGGATCGTAAGCTTTCACGTGCGCTCCGCGATGCATCAGCTCCCTCGCCAGGCGAATCGAAGCCGAACTGGCCACGGAATTGGTATTAGGCTTAAACGCCAGCCCCAGTAGACCCACCTGTTTCCCGCAGACCGTCTCCAGCACGCTGGAAATTTTGTTCATGATGCGGTCGCAAAATTCGCGGTTTACTTCGCGGGCGGCAGTCAGGATCTTGAGCGAAACCCCTGAACCGGCAGCCAGATTGGCCAGAGAGTCCATGTCCGACTCGGCAAAAGTTCCTCCCAGCGATCCCGGCTGTAGACAACGCGGAGCAATGCGTTTGTCGAGCCCGAGCGCCAACGCCAGGTCAACAGCGTCAGCGCTTACGTGCTCGCACAAACTGGAAAGCTCGTTGATAAATGAAACCTTGGTGGCCAGAAAAGCGGTTGAGGCTTCGCGCACCAGTTCCGCAGTCTCATGGTTGGTGACAATCACCGGGACCCCGCGCATCACCAGCGGGCGATAGAGTGATTTCAAAGAGGAAACTGCCTGCGTCGAATTTGTTCCTAAAACAATGCGGTCCGGCCAATTGAAGTCTTCCACGGCGCAGCCCTCGGAAAGAAAGATAGGGTGGGAAACCACAATCGCCTGCTTGTTGGAGGTGCGGAAGTACTCCTCGATTCTGCGCGCGGTGCCCACCGGCATCGGCGTTACCAGCACCAGGATTTGGTTGTGATCGCAAAAGTTGCCGATTTCCTTGGCCATCTCCTCAATATTTTTGCATGAGTCCTCGGCCAGATAAATGATTTCCGCGCGCTGGACCATGGATTCCAGATGCGTGGAATACATCAGCCTGCCGGCACGGACGCCACGGCGCACAATGTCACTCAGGTTCTTCTCATGGAAGGGAAGGATTCCGCTGGCTAGCAGCGTGGTGTTGACCGAATCGCTGCCATAGGCAATGACTGGTACTCCGAAGTCAGCCAGGCAAGCCGCTACTACCGTTCCCAGGTATCCGCAGCCATAAACTCCGATTTGCATTATGTTTCTCCTCAAACTATTGGCGCCGCCGGCGAGAAGGGATTCGCGCGCCTCTGGTCTCTTGATCGTCGAAGACTCATTAAGACTTAATGATTACAACGCGTTAGGAAGGGCATCGCAATGTCGAAGGAGGACAGTGTACGGGCGGGAGTGCATGCTACTTTCGTGCCTGTATTGGTTTTGCGTGGCTCTGGGCGAACCCGCAGCGCATATCTTAAGAATCTGCGGCGAAACGATCAGTCAACTTTAACTTCTATCTTATTGCCGTCTGGGTCGCGGACAAACGTCGAAAGTCCCTTGCCCGCCGCACCGCTGTTGACCTCCGCCTGCGTGGGTTCCACGCCTTTGCGCTTTAGCGTGGCAATTACATCGTAGATGCTGGAACCGGTGGCCCGCAGGCAGAAATGTTCTTCGCTCAGGTTGGCCGAAGGAGCCGGATTGGTCGGCCCTGCCTCAAAAAGATCGAGCACGGCATCGCCTGCGCGTAAGGTGACAATATGATATCCGGCCTTCGATTTTCCCTCGCTCTCCACCGGAAGGCCCAGGCATTCGCTGTAAAACTTCTTCATCGCTGCCAGGTTCTTGGTAACCAGCGCAATATGGTCGAAGCCTTTATAGGTAAACACTACTCAATTCTGTCGCTTTGCTCTCAATCGCACAAGAGTTTTCTTCACTGTGAAACTCATCCGGCACCTGATGAGGTTCCTTAAGGTGGTAAGCTGCTGTTGTTTTCTTAAGTCGCGCAGGAGGTGAATGTTGTCATCGGACACGGCTATTGCGGTAGTCCTCAAGTTTGAGCAGCTTATCAACGGCAGAAATGCCGAGGCTGTCTGCTCGCTGCTCACGGAAGAATCCATCTTCATCGATTCGCTGGGCAACCGCATCGAAGGACGCGCCCGCCTGCTCTCCGCCTGGCAGGGCTACTTCAAAATGGTCCCCGACTACAGCATCTCCCATGAAGAAATATTTGCCATGGGTGAGACTGTTGCCATGTTTGGAACGGCCCAAGGGACATTCTCCGGCGGCACAGAGCCGGAGAAAGAAAACTTCTGGAAGACTCCGGCAGCGTGGAGGGCCGTGGTAAGAGACGACAAAATCGCTGTCTGGCAAGTCTATGCCGACAACGAACCAATCCGCGCCATCATGCGCAGGACGTAAATCGACTTCGCCCTTTTCGTGTTGAAGTTTGCCTTTGACTTTAAATTACCAAATTACCAAGTTACCAACTTCCTGCCGAAATCGAGCCTGGTTAACCACAACGGAATAGAGAGTGTGCGTACCTGCGAGCACACCGCCCTTACTTTTGTCATCTTTTCGCCGGCCCCAGGCGCTCGGTAGAATCTTTACCTTATGGCTTCGAACCAGACCGCTGTCGCCCAGCCCCCAATCACTCCGCCGAACATTGCTGCGCGAGTGCAGTTCATAGAACATATGGGACGACGGGTCCTGTTCATCAACTATTCAGAATGCGATATCGCTATGCTCAAAGCTGTGGCTGAGGAAATGCATCGCGTGATCTCGAAAGAGCCGCCGAAATCAGTGCTCACCTTGAACGACGTCACCGGCACCAGCTTCGACAGCGAGTCCGTCGCCGTGCTCAAGTCCAAGGTAGCTGCCAACGCTCCCTATGTCAGACGTGCCGCCGTCATCGGAATCACCGGTTTGCAAGGCTTGATCTACGAAGCAGTGCAGAAGTTCTCCCAGCGCAGCATTCCCCTCTTTTCCACCCGTCAGGAAGCACTGGGCTGGCTGGTCAAAGACTGACGCGGACTAAATACTGCCTTCTTCCCCTCATTCCACTCCTGCAAGGGCCGCACATTTATCTCATTGCGCTGCAGGGCGGAGATGCCGTCAGCGGCGGCCCAGGCGGCCGCGATGGTAGTAATCGTGGGAATGCGATTCATTACGGTGGCGCGGCGAATAGCTTTCTCATCGAACCACGGCTCCAGGCCCTGGGGTGTATTGATCACAAGCTGCACGCGGTCGCCTTTGATCAAGTCCACCACATGCGGACGCCCCTCTTTCACCTTGTACACGCGCTCTACCTGCAATCCTGCCGCTTCCAGGCGATTCGCCGTCCCATGCGTAGCCACGATCCTGAAGCCCAGCTCGACAAAACGTTTGCCCAGTTCCACCGCCTGCGCCTTATCACGGTCGTTCACGCTGATAAACACCGTGCCGGTTGTGGGCAGAGTCTGTCCGGCAGAAAGCTGCGCTTTGGCAAAGGCTTCACCAAAAGTTTCTGCCGAACCCATCACCTCGCCGGTAGATTTCATCTCCGGCCCCAGCACCGGATCGACTCCCGTAAACTTCGACCACGGGAAGACTGGCGACTTCACAAAGTAGCCCGCTCCTGTAGCCAGATCCATGGCGCGCTCAACGTTCTCAGGCAGAAACTCCCGCAGCTTCCGTCCGGTCATTAGCCGTGCCGCAATCTTGGCCAGCGGCACGCCCGTGGCTTTGGAGACATAAGGCACAGTCCGCGACGCGCGTGGATTCACTTCAATCACAAACACCTTATGGTTTTGTACTGCAAACTGGACGTTCATCAGGCCAATCACCTTCAGCGACCGCGCCAGTTTGAAGGTGTACTCGCGGATGGTAGCCAATTCCCGTTCGGGCAAATCGACGGCCGGCAGAACGCAGGAGGAATCGCCCGAATGGATTCCTGCTTCCTCAATGTGCTGCATGATCCCGGCAATGACCACATCTTCACCGTCAGAAAGCGCATCTACATCCACTTCAATCGCGCTTTCCAGAAAATGGTCCACCAGCACCGGACGCTCCTGCGAATACTCCACTGCCTCCCGCATGTAGCGGATCACGCTCTCATCATCGTAGGCAATCACCATGGCCCGTCCGCCCAGCACATAGGAAGGCCGCACCAGCACCGGATATTGCACTTGACGCGCCCCCGCTACAGCTTCTTCCACGCTGGTGGCAATCGCTCCCGGAGGTTGCGGGATCTCTAACTCGTCCAGCAGCTTGCCAAAACGCTTGCGGTCCTCCGCCAGGTCAATCGATTCCGGTGTAGTACCGATAATGGGCACGCCTGCCGCCTTCAACGGAAGCGCCAGATTCAGCGGGGTCTGTCCTCCGAACTGGACGATCACTCCCACCGGCGCGCCGGCCTGCGCTTCATGCTCGTAAACGGAGAACACATCTTCAAACGTGAGTGGCTCAAAGTACAGCCGGTCGCTGGTATCGTAATCCGTGGATACGGTTTCCGGATTGCAGTTGACCATGATGGCCTCATAGCCATCCTCACGCAAGGCAAAGGCTGCGTGGCAACAGCAATAATCAAACTCAATTCCCTGCCCGATGCGGTTGGGCCCGCTGCCCAGAATCATCACCTTCTTCCTGCTCGTGGGCGGCGCCTCATCTTCTTCCTCATACGTGGAATAAAGATACGGAGTGTAGCTCTCGAATTCGGCCGCGCAGGTGTCCACCAGCTTATATACCGGCCGGATGCCATGTTTTTGTCGTAAATACAAAACATCTTGCGGCAGTGTCTTCAACGCGATTGCTATCCGTTCATCGGAGAGGCCCAAGCGCTTGGCTTCACGCAGCATCTCCGGCGCCACCGCGGAAAACTTTTCCAGTTCTACCAGCGCAGTCGTGATTTCCTTCAACTGATACAAGAACCACGGATCGATGCTGGTCATCTTATTCAGCTCTTTGGGCGTCATTCCCTGCACCAGCGCGTACCGCAGATAGGTAAGCCGCTCCGGATGCGGCGTCACCAGCCGCTGCGTCAGGATGCGCGGCTCGATTTTCTCCGCGCCCACCCGCTTTCCCGTCTCCAGCGACCGCACGCCCTTCATCAGCGCTTCTTTGAACGTCCGCCCAATGGCCATGGCTTCGCCCACCGATTTCATCTGCGGCCCCAGGCCCTCATCGGCTCCAGCAAACTTTTCGAACTGCCATTTAGGAATCTTCACCACCACATAATCAATGGTCGGCTCAAAACACGCCGGCGTCTTGCGCGTGATGTCGTTGGGTATCTCATCGAGCGTGTAACCCACGGCCAGTTTTGCGGCAATCTTCGCGATGGGGAACCCCGTCGCCTTGGACGCCAATGCAGACGAGCGTGAAACCCGCGGGTTCATCTCAATCACCACCATGCGCCCGTTCGCCGGATTCACGGCAAACTGTATGTTTGACCCGCCCGTCTCCACGCCCACCTGCCGGATCACCTTGATGGCCGCATCGCGCATGCGCTGGTATTCGCGGTCCGTCAGCGTCTGCGCCGGGGCCACCGTGATGGAGTCGCCGGTGTGTACGCCCATGGGATCGAAGTTCTCAATCGAGCAGACAATGATGACGTTGTCCGCCAGATCGCGCATCACCTCCAGCTCATACTCCTTCCATCCCAGCACCGATTCTTCAATCAGCACCTCATGCACCGGAGACAAATCGAGCCCGCGCGCCACAATCTCCAGCAACTCTTCCCGGTTGTAAGCAATGCCGCCGCCGGTCCCGCCCAGCGTAAAGGATGGACGAATAATCACCGGAAATCCGATCTTGCCGGAAAACTCCATCCCATCTTTCAGATTGTTGATCAGTGCGGACCGCGGGACATCCAGGCCGATCTTGATCATGGCGTCTTTGAACAACAGCCTGTCCTCGGCCATCTTGATGGCCTGAAGCTGCGCGCCAATCAGCTCCACTCCATACTTTTCCAGCACCCCGCTGTCCGCCAGCTCTACCGCCAGATTCAGCGCCGTCTGCCCGCCAACGGTAGGCAGCAACGCAAATTGTCCTGGAGCGCGAGAGCCGCCTTCCTCTAACAACATCTCCGCTTCCTGCCGGATGATCTCTTCCAGGTAAGTCCGCGTCAGCGGCTCGATGTAAGTGCGGTCCGCCATTTCCGGGTCAGTCATGATGGTGGCGGGATTCGAGTTGCACAGCACCACCTCATAGCCTTCAGCCTTGAGCGCCTTGCAAGCCTGCGTGCCGGAATAGTCGAACTCCGCCGACTGCCCAATCACAATCGGCCCCGAGCCGATGATCAGGATCTTCGAGATGTCATTTCTGCGTGGCATCTAGCTCTTTTGATTGGGTCCAAACGGCACGGCTGAAGCCGTGCCCTTTCAAAGCTTCATCTTTTCCAGTCATCCATGAGTTTCAAAAAATCCTTGAACAGATAATGCGAGTCATGCGGTCCCGGCGACGCCTCCGGATGGTACTGCACGCTAAACAGCGGCAGACTGCGATGCCGCAACCCTTCCAGCGTGTTGTCGTTCAGGTCAATGTGGGTCTTGATGACCTCTGATTCTTTCAGCGAATCCGGATCAACGGCAAAGTTGTGATTGTGCGCAGTAATCTCAATCTTTCCTGTCTCCATCTGCTTAACCGGATGATTGCCGCCGTGATGGCCGAACCTGAGCTTGTAAGTCTTTCCTCGCAGCGCCAGCCCCACCAACTGGTGTCCCAGGCAGATGCCGAACACCGGCGTCTTCCCCATGAGCCTCCTGATGTTTTCATATGCATAATTGCAGGGTTCAGGATCACCAGGGCCATTGGAAAGAAACACACCGTCAGGACTCATCGCCAGAACATCTTCCGCGCTGGTCATCGCCGGAACCACCGTCACTCGGCATCCCTGGTCCACCAGCATGCGCAGGATGTTCTGCTTGATGCCGTAATCGTAGGCCACTACATGCTTCTGCGACGGCTCGTCCTTCACGCCGACAATCTCCGTAGGCTCGTGCGAACGCGTGCCCGTGGCCCACTCGTACCGCTGCTTGGTTGTCACTACCTTGGCCAGATCGGTGCCATCCATCCTGGGGATGGATCGCGCCTTCGCCGCCAGCTTTTCCGCATCCGTTTCAATCGAGGAAATCACCCCGCGCATCACGCCCTTGGTGCGCAGGTGACGCACCAGCGCCCGCGTGTCAATATCCGCAATCACCGGAATTTTGAATTTCTCCAGGTATTCGTCCGTCACCTGCTGTGAGCGCCAGTTCGAGCTGATGGGCGAGAATTCCCGCACGGCCAATCCTTCAATGTAAGGATGCGTGGCCTCATTATCGTCAGGATTAGTGCCGTAATTGCCTATTTCAGGATTGGTGAGGACAACAATCTGCCCGGCATAAGAAGGATCAGTGAAAATTTCCTGGTAGCCGGTGAGGGATGTATTAAAAACGACTTCCCCGTAGCATTCACCTTTCGCGCCGTAACCTTTACCGCGGAAGATCCGCCCATCTTCCAACGCAAGGATAGCTTGCATTGCTTCTCCGGGGAGTAGATTTTATCGATTCTAGCACGATGATTACGGATGCGCGTTGCTCCGCGTCTGTGGAAATCAGTGCAGTACTCCCATCTTGTCCACGGGCCAATAACCAAACACAGCTTTCCCATAGATGTAGTTGCGCTGCACAGCGCCAAAATCGCGACTGTCATTGGACATGGAGCGATGGTCGCCAAGAACATAGTAAGAATCGGCTGGGACTTTGACTTCAGGATACGAGCGCGAATCCAGGTACTCTTCCGGAACGTAAGGCTCTGACGTGAGCTGGCCGTTGAGATAGACCCGGCCGTCAAATACTCGCACCCGGTCGCCGGGCAGCCCGATCACCCGCTTGATGAAACTCTTGCGCGTATCCCGGGGATAGCGGAACACCACAATATCGCCCCGCTGGATGTCCTCCAGCTTATAAGCCAGTTTGTTGATGAAGATCCGTTCCTGGTCTTGCAGCCCCGGCTCCATGCTGCCGCCCTCAACTTTTACCGGCTGATAAACGAAAAGGATGATGAATAGCGAGATGCCGAGGGACAAGAAAAGATCTCGGACCCAGGTGTTCAGCACCCGCAAGTTGCGGTCTTCACTGACCGCCGCAACCGGCTCTTCCGCGGCGACTGGTTCTGCCTGTGGCTGATCCTCAAGCATCTTGGTTCCTGCTCATTATACCTGTACGAACCTGCAGGATCTCTCCTTGGACGTGGTTTTGGCCTGCCCTGTCACCTCGCCCTCTGAGCCGCCATGCTCCTCTTTTCCTCTGCGTCCTCATTTCCTCTGTTTCGAATGGTCTTGTCTTGGGGTTGGTCTTGGGTTTGGGTCTTGCCAAGAACTAACTGCTGAATTGTTGTAAAATATCCCCCGCTATGAAAACTTTTTTAGCTGTTGCTGCGTTGTTGTGCGCTGCCGCCATCACTCAGGCCCACTGGGCTACTGAAGAGACTCCAGTTCCCGCGTTCCATGCCCAGGCTCCGGCCAAAGGTGAGGTACTCCCTCCGGTCCTCACGGAAAAGCAGCTCGCCATGCAGGGCTTTACCCAGCCGGTGCAAACGGCTTCGTACAGAGCTGTCGCCAAACTGCCCTCGGTGATGTATCAGTTGCCTTGCTATTGCTACTGCGATCGCGGCTACGGCCACACCAGTCTCCATTCCTGCTTTGAGGGAACGCATGGCGCAAATTGTGGTACCTGTGCGGCCGAAGCACTCTATGCCTACAAGATGACCAAGCAAGGCTGGACTCCCAAAATGGTCCGCGACGGCATCATACGCGGCGACTGGAAGGTCATGGATTTGCAGCATCCCGATCCGGTGAATTAGCTTTTGGTTTTTTGAAGTTTATCTCGAAGCAAAGCGAGAGGGCCCGCTTCAACATCTGTCTCAGGGCAGATGCCCAAAGCATACTTCCTAAAGGTAGGTTCCCTGCCAGTCGGGATAGACTCGAAGCAGCTTGTGTTCGCACCCTTCCTGGTGCAGTTGACGCATCCAAAGCCTGTGCCGTATAAAGGGCTGCATCCCCTTGGCAGCTCGAATGCTTTGGGATAGCCATTTAATCCAATTTCCACAGCCTTGGTTTGCCGCTATCCATATATTGGTCGCAAGGACACAATAAAATGAAGAAGAAAGTGGCAGCAAGCGTTAAACGTTCGAGTCCTAAACCTAACAAAAAGAAGGGCCTTAAAACGACCAAGACCATGACTGCGAAGAAATCACCCGTCCCGCAGCCCAAACCTACCTTCAAAGAGGATCCAGGTTTTGCACAGGCTGTGCAAAATTACGAGGCCGGTCTCAAGGCCATGCAAGAGCATAAATTTGAGAAGGCCAAGTCCTTGCTGGAGAAAACTGTCGCCAGCGGCCACCGGGAGCTCGCAGACCGCGCCCGGCTCCATCTGAGCAGCTGCAACCAGCAGCTTGCCGCCGGCGCAACCACCTTTAAGAGCCAGGATGAGCACTTTGATTATGCCGTCTCCCTCATGAATTCCGGACAATACGAGCAGTCCCGCGTTCACATGGAAAAAATCCTGAAGCAGAACTCCAAAGCAGATTTTGCTCTTTACGGCCTGGCTGTGCTGGACTGCCTTACCGGACAAATTGAGGGGTCACTGAAGAATTTGAGCGAGGCCATCCGCCTGAATCCGCAGAACCGTTTTCAGGCGCGGAACGATTCTGACTTCCAGAACATGGCGGACGATCCCCGCTTCACCGAGTTGCTATACCCAGAACCTACAGACCCGGCGCCTGCAAATCCTGCGAATAAGAAGCGGTAGTGCAGAACCAGATGTCGGCAGAGAAAAAAACTGAGCGCCGGGCCGGCCGTCCCGGCTTTCGCGTGGTGGCCATCGGCGGAGGGACTGGACTCTCCACCCTTCTCAAAGGACTAAAAAGTTACACCGTGCTTCCCGGAGAAGCGCCGCTCCCGGGACTCTGCATCTCCGACCTCACCGCCGTTGTCACGGTGAGCGATGATGGCGGTTCCAGCGGAAGACTGCGCCGCGAGTTGAACATGCTTCCTCCGGGCGACATCCGCAACTGCCTGGTCGCGGTCTCCGAAGACGAAAACTTGATCTCCAAGCTCTTTCAGTATCGTTTTTCTTCTCCCGGCGATCTGGAAGGCCACAGCTTCGGCAATTTATTTCTGGCCGCGCTCACCGCCATCACCGGAGATTTTCCTGACGCTATCAAGCTCGCCTCGGAAATCCTGGCTACCCGAGGCCACATTCTTCCCGCCACCGCCTCCAACGTCGAACTGGAGGCCCTCATGCACGATGGCTCTCGCGTCTGCGGTGAAACCAACATCACAGCCAGTCAAAAGCGGGTTGTCGAACTGCACATGGTTCCTCCAAACGCTAGGCCGCTGGCCCAAACCCTGGAAGCGATCGCTCAGGCAGACGTCATCACCATTGGGCCCGGCTCTCTGTTCACCAGCCTGATTCCCAACGTGATTGTTCACGGCATCCCGGAAGCCATAGCCTCCGCCCGCGCGATCAAAGTTTTCATTTGCAACCTGATGACCGAGGCCAACGAAAGCTTGAACATGGCTGCCTCCCAGCACATTCAGGCAATCTTCAACCACGCCCGCTGCCGGATTTTTGATTACGCGCTCGTTAATTCCACCCCCGTCTCTCCCAGCATGTTGGAAAGATATGCCGAGGAGCACGCCCGCCAGGTGGAATGTGACTGCGCCGCCATTGAGGCCCTCGGTGTTAAGTGCATTGCTGGAGACTTCGTGGAAGAACACCATGTTGCCCGCCACGCCACCGGGCGCCTCTGCCGGGAACTCCTGCGCCTGGCAGAAGCTTGCTCCATTCCTGATAAAACTCACATCACAGCCTGACGAACCAAGGACTGATCGAGGACTATCGGCGGAAATAGCGGCTCACTCGTAGCGCAGGCCTTCAATAGGATCGAGTTGAGATGCTTTGCGGGCGGGGTAGTAGCCGAAGAAGACGCCCACGCCGGCGGAAAAAAGTCCGGCGATGGTCATGATGCGGGCTGAGAGTTCGATGTCCCACTGAAGGGTATTGTGCAGGACAAACGCGCCCAGCACTCCGGCGAGGACACCCAAAGCGCCGCCGATCAGGCTCATGACCATGGCTTCGCTGATGAATTGCAACTGAATGTCTTGTTCGGTGGCGCCCACGGCCAGGCGGATGCCGATCTCGCGCGTGCGCTCCGTCACCGAGATCAGCATGATGTTCATAATGCCGATTCCGCCAACCAGCAGCGACAACGACGCCACCAGCCCCAGAAACCACATAAAAATGTTGGCTGCTGCCAGTTGCGTGCGAATGAGTTCTTCAGGCGTGCGGATGTTGAAGTCGTCGTCTTCACCCGCGCGCAGGTGGTGCCGCTCCCTCATCACACCGATGATCTGCCGGGTAGCCTCCGGAATTTCCATTCTGGAATTGGCAGAGAAGTAGATGTCGTCCAGCCACTCCTGGCCGGTGATTCTTTTCTGCGCCGTGGTCATCGGCATGACCACAAAGTCGTCCTGGTCCTGGCCGGTGGCAGAGTATCCCTTGGCCTGGAGCACTCCAATCACTTTGAAGGGGACGGCGTTGACGTTGATGGTCTTGCTGATGGGATCTTCGTCACCAAACAAATTGGTAGCCACGGTTGCGCCAATAACACAAACGGCGGCATTATGCTCCATATCGTCCTGGGTGAACGGGACTCCGCGCCCAATGTCCCACTTGCGGATGCTGAAGTAGTCCGGACTCACGCCCCGATACTGCGTTCCCCAGTTCATGTTTCCATAGACCGCCTGAATGTGTCCGTCCACGTTGGGCGAGGCGGCTTTGATGGTCGGCACCTGTTCCAGGACTGCCTGGGCGTCTCCGTAAGTCAGCGTTTTGGTGCCGCGCGAACCGATGCGAACGCCACTGCGGGCGCGGCTTCCGGCCTCCACCCAAATCAGGTTATCGCCCACCTTGCTAAGCTGGTCTTCCACCCGGCTGGAACCGGCATTGCCCACTCCGACCACGCAGATGAACGACCCCACGCCCATGATGATTCCCACCATGGTCAGGAGGCTGCGAACCCGGTTTCGCACCAGGGCTTTGAAGACTTCGCGGAGGATGTTTTCCCAGCTCATTCGTAACGCAAAGCCTCGATTGGGTCCAACTGCGCGGCTTTTTGGGCAGGATAGTAGCCGAAAAAGATGCCGACCGCCATGGCCACCGCTGCTGCTCCGGCAATGGCTCCCGGAGAAATCAGGATTGGCCAGCCCACCATGAGAGCGATGACGTAGGCCAGTCCCATGCCGAAGATAATGCCGATGGCTCCGCCGATCATGCTCATGACCAGAGCTTCAATCAGGAATTGGCGCTGCACGTCACCTTCAGTTGCGCCGATGGCCATGCGGATGCCGATCTCGCGCGTGCGCTCCGTCACCGAGACCAGCATGACATTCATAATGATCACGCCGCCTACAAGCAGAGATATGCCGGCAATAGTGCCCAGAAGCGCGGTCATTACCTGGCTGCTTTCCTTGGCCAGGTCGGCCATGTCAGCCAGATTCCGGACGGTGAAGTCATCGTCTGTGCCCGGACGAATGCGATGGCGGTCGCGCAAGAGCAACTCAATCTGCTCCCGGGCCGCGTAGCTGGCGGAACGAGATTTGGCGGAAATCATCACGAAGCGCAGCCATGGCTGTCCGGTAATTTTCTTCTGCAAGGTGGTCAACGGAACCACAATGTTATCGTCCTGATCTTCGCTCATGGCCGGGGATTGCCCTTTGGCCTCAAGCACGCCCACCACCAGAAACGGCAGAGTACCAATGCGGATGGTCTTGCCCACCGGCTCGGTGGCGGCAAAAAGATTCTTACGCACGGTATCGCCGATCACAGCCACGTTGGCGGCTGTAGTCACATCATCCTGGTTGAAACTTGCGCCGCTTTGAAACGGCCACGCGCGGATGTCGAAATATTCCGGCGTAGTACCCGTGATGCGCGTGCCCCAGTTGTCATTTTCATAAACGACCTGGGCTGAGGTTTGTGTGCCCGGCGCTGCGGAGCCGACTGCGGGACATTCTTTCAGAATGGCGGTGACATCATCTCTGACCAGCGTCTTGGTGGCGCCCCAGCCAATCCTGAGGCCGCCAAAATTCCTGGAGCCGGAGCTGACAAACACGATGTTGGAACCCAGGTTCGCCAGTTGCTTCTGGATCGTCTGGTCCGCACCCTGGCCGATGCCCACCATGGCAATTACCGCGCCCACGCCGATGATGATTCCCAGCATGGTCAGCACCGAGCGCATGCGGTTGCGCATGAGCGCCCGGAAGGCCACGCGGAGTGTGGAGAAGAAATCGATGGTTCAGCTTTCAGAACACTTTCATGCTTATTGTAGTTTGTCGCTGTTGATTCTTACGATCAATGCCTGACTTGCATTCACCTTAGGTTGCAGCAGGTCCCATTTGTTGCCATAGAGGTCCTCCAAACAAGGATTTATCCGGCGGCTGAATGAACCTGCCAGTTTTATCATCCATAATTTCCCTGGCTGTTTCCATTTCTTCCTTCTCCCAATCCTCAATATCCGCCCGCTGGTTCACTGTGGCCTTTCTCTACTGCCTTTATGGTGGATTCGTCCAAAGTGACAATTCTGGCGCTCTGCCGATCAAAATAGGCGCGGTAATTTTCCAGCTCTATTGATGTCTCCATGTAGGCCATTAAGTCTTCCAGGCTGGCAACAGGACTCATATGATTCTAAGGATTGGTCTTCCTGGCGTAATAGCCCTTTTTCGCCCTGATTTTGTAGTCTTTGTGAATGGTCTTGATGGAGATGGTCCGGAACTGACCATTCGGCACGAAATCCTGGGGTTTGTAGGAGACCGAATACTGGGAGCGCAACTCGTGTTGAATGGTGACGAAAGCAGTTTCTACTTCCTGGAGTGTCACGGGAAAGAAGGACCGGCCGCCGGTGGCATCAGCCATCAACCTCAGGTTGTGATCGCCTTCTTCGTTGGACGTACCCAGGCTGGTGCTGATGGTGAAAATGGCCACCTCCGCGCGCTGGGCCATGTCAATGGCTTCCTGGCGATAAACGCGGCTTTGCGTATCGTTGCCGTCTGAGATAAGGATGATTACCCTGCGCACCGGGCTGGCGCTGCCTTCTTTCATGAGTTTTTCCCGGCAAGCGTAATAGACCGCATCCCACAACGCGGTGCTTCCCCCGGGACTGATCTTGCGGATGCCGGTGGAGAGCTTGTCCAGGTCATTGGTAAAGTCCTGCATGACTTCGTAGATCTCATCAAAGGCCAGCACCATGGCTTTGTCGGAGTCGGGAATCAGGCTCTGCTGCACAAATTCAATCGCCGCCTGCTGCTCAAACTTGAAGCGGTCGCGAATGGAGTTGCTGGCATCCACCAGCAGCCCGACTCGCAGGGGCAATCCGGTCTGGGCTTCGAAGCTGGTTATCTCCTTGGGCGGTTTTTTGTCATCGAGAATCCTGAACTGGTTCAGAGAAAGGTCTTTGATGAACCTGCCCTCATCGTCCATGACGGTAAACACCACATTGACCACGTCCACTTGAGTGGTAATTTTGGGGGGCGTGGATTGATTGTTGTCAGTAGAAGAGGCCGGCGGCTGTTGGCTTTGGGCGATGACGCACAAGCAGGCGCAGCTAACGCCCAAGATAAGAGCACGGAAACTCATTGATTCTCATTATAACGATTGCGCCGTACTTGACTGGACTTGCTGACTCTTTACGCAGTGGTCCGGTTCTTGTAACCAATTCGAGGTTCTTTCGTAAAATGCTTCAGCACCGCTTCCGTTTGTGACTTCGTTAGAATGGCGCCCAAAGCTACGGCGTCCGCGTCTTGCACGGCCCGCACGCTGCCAAAGTGTTGCAGCAATCGTTGCCGCGTTCGTTCCCCGATGCCGGGGATCTCCAGCAGTTCGGATTGGCGGTCGCGCATCTGGCGGCGCTTGCGATGAAACGTTACGGCAAAGCGGTGGGATTCATCACGGATCATCTGCACCAGGTGCAGCACGGGTGAATGGCGATCCAGCACCACCGGCTCATCTTCCTGTCCGGCCACGTAGATGATTTCTTCACGCTTGGCGATTGCGGCGAGTGGCTGGTTGGTGATCTCCAGGCATTCCAGGGCTTCGGCTGCCGCGTGCAGTTGTCCCAGGCCGCCATCCACCAGGACCAGGCTGGGGAAGGATTTCTTCTCGTCACGCAGGCGCTTGTAGCGCCGGGTGACTACTTCGCGCATCGCGGCAAAATCATCCACTCCCTCCACAGTGCGGACGATGAACTTGCGGTATTCGCTCTTGTTCATCTTGCCGTCTTCCCACACCACCATGGAGGCAACCGTTTCCGCGCCCTGAATGTGGGAGATATCAAAGCACTCGATGCGCTGCGGTATCTCCGGCAGGGTGAGCGCGTCCTGAAGCGATTCCTGGATGGCTTTGGCAGCAGGCTTCATTACACGAAAGCGTTGATCGTAGGACTGCTTGGCGTTCTGGGCCACCAGGTCGATCAACGAGCGTTTCTCTCCGCGTTGCGGCACCAGAATTTCCACCTTGGCATGGCGTTTTTCCGCAAGCAGCTCTTCCAGCGCCGGACGGTCTTCAAAATCTACCGGGGCCAATACAGTGTGGGGCACATATTGCTGATCAATGTAGACCTGCTTGAGCAACGCGGAAAAGAAATCACCGGGATTGAAGGTTTCTCCAACTTCGTGCGCTGGCAGCTCTTCCCAGAAAAACTCGCGGCGGTCGAGAACTTTTCCGCCACGCATGTGGAAGACGTTGACGGCCAGCATCTGGTTTTCAAAGTGATAGCCAAAGACGTCCACATCGTCACCTTCAGCGGCGGCGATGCGCTGTTTTTCCTGAAGCTGTTCCACCGTGGACAGCAGATCGCGATAGCGCGCCGCGCGTTCATATTCCTGGTCTTCTGCGGCCTGTTCCATGCGCCGTCGCAAGGAGCGGGAAAGATCTGTCTGCCGACCTTCCAGAAGCAGTTGAACGTCCCGGACTGCCTCCGTATAGGCATCCAAAGTCGTCAAGTCCTTCACGCATGGGCCCAGGCAACGCTTGATGTAGAACTGAAGGCAGGGCCGAGGATGATAACGAGTTAGGTCCACTTTGCATGACGGGACCATGAAATGGCGGTGAATCAGGTCCACGATGCGGTGTGCCAGGTTGCCGGGGAAATACGGCCCGTAATAGATGCTGCCATCTTTCTTCAGGCGCCGGGTCACGTAGACGCGGGGAAAGCGTTCGCCCAACGTGAGCTTGATGTAAGGGTATGTTTTATCGTCGCGGAGCAGGATGTTGAAGCGCGGCTGCTTCAGCTTGATGAGGTTGTTCTCGAGGGCTAGTGCCTCCTTTTCATTGGCCACCACGATGTACTCGACGTCCACCGCATCTCGCAGCAGGGACCCGGTCTTGGCGTTGGCCTCCCCCACCCCTTCCTGAAAGTAGGAGCGCACCCGAGCCCGCAGGCTCTTGGCCTTCCCCACATAAATGACCTCACCAGCAGCATTTTTGTAGAGGTACACCCCTGGTTGGGTCGGCAGGGTCCGGATTTTTTCGATCAGGTCCATTTGAACACGGGAGGCTGACTGCGGTCAGGTGTACTTCTAGTGATTATGGTAACAGCGTCTCAGGTGCGTAAAAATTCTACTGCGGATCGGTGGCCGGCCCTGCCGGATTGCTGAATCGCCCGGGTAAACGCTTGAATCGATTAGTCTTACACCTCACGCTGGTGCTGCCAAGGATGGCAACAGGCTTGCTCATTGAGAAAGCGACTATCTGAGCGGCAATGAGCCGCGTAGGCCCTAAGGAGTTTTCCCCTATGAACGTGAAATCCAGTCTTACAGTCCTGCTAGCCGGTGCAGTTCTGGCTTTCAGCTCGGGCTGCGCCACCAAGAATTACGTAAGAAAACAGTCCGAACCCATTATTGATAAGTCCAATGAGCTCGATGCGCTAACTGCCAAGAATACCAATGCCATTAAGGACGTGGATACTCGCGCCCAATCCGGCATTCAGGGCGTGAACCAGAAGGCGACGGCCGCCGATCAGAAAGCGTCAGACGCCCGTAGCCACGCCGACCAGGCCCAGACCCTGGCTTCCCAGGCTGTCAGCCGCGCGGATGCAATTGGTAATCAGGTGGCCAATCTGGATAACTACCGTCCGGTGGTTGAGACCTCAGTCCACTTTAGATTTGATAAAGCCAATCTGACCGAGAAGGCCAAAACCGCCCTGGACCAGTTGATTGCCGATGTTCCCAACACCAAGGGCTACATTGTGGTGGTGGAAGGCGACACCGATTCTGTGGGCAGCTCTACTTACAACTACGGATTGAGCGAACGCCGAGCCTCCGCTGTGGTGCAATATCTCTCTACCAACAACGTTCCTCCGCACAAGATTTATGTGATCGGCCTGGGCAAGGACAAGGCAGTGGAATCGAACCACACGGCTGAAGGCCGAGCCAAGAATCGCCGCGTGGATGTTCGTTTGATGACCAATGTCGCCGGCCAGGAAAGTCCAGCTTCTGCGCAAAATACTGCTCCTAGTTCGAGCCAGTAGACATCTCTCCTCCCCCAGAGATATGCGCAGCTTAAAGGCCGCCTTCCGAGGCGGCCTTTAATATTGTGGGCATAAATCCACAAATCGCGCCCCCTTGGTTGTTGGCAGAATCTTGGGTCTGCCAGGCTGGGACAAATGCTCTAAAATATCAACATGAAGTCCGCATTTATCGTAGGCCTTTTTCTGCTTGCGGCCGTGAGTTTTGCTCCGGCGCAGGAGCGGTCGCAGGACGATCAACCGCATATTCAGCCGAATAAGCTTCCCCAGCCCAAAGAGGAACCTCAACCACCCAAAGACGCGAAGCAAGGAGAGAGTTCCAGTCAGGACTCGCAGATCAACCTGGAACCACCGAGGAAAGTCCCGGACGACAGCGGCGTACAACAGATGTATCCGTACGATCCGCACAAGTCCGCTAAAGATGTTGAAGTCGGCCGCTTTTATCTGAAGAGCAAGAACTACCGTGCCGCGCTCGACCGCTTGAATGAGGCCCTGCTGTATAAGCCCAAAGACGCGGAGGCCACGTTCTTTCTGGCCCAAACCCAGGAGAAATTGGAACTTTACAATCGTGCCTATCAGAACTACCGTGACTACCTGGCACTCATCCCTGAGGGCCCGTATGCGCGGGAATCTCAGGATGCAATGAAGCGGCTGGAGCCGCGCCTGCAAAAGGCCCAGCCTTTACAGCAGCAGGCAACCGACGCGCGCGAGATAATTCAGGAAGGCGAGACTTTCCTGGCGCGAAATGACTTTGAGTCAGCACATACCAGCTTCGTCAAGGCTTTGCAGATTGTTCCCGATGATCCCGTGGCCAACTTCCGCCTGGCAGAGAGCCTGCAGGGACTGCAGCGCTTGGATGAAGCCCGCATCTTCTACAGGAAATATCTCAGCCTTCAACCCAATGGCAAAATGGCCGCTGACGCCAAACGGCAGATCAACGACATCAATTTTATTCTGGGGAAAGAAGCGAAATACTGAGAGCTACTCTTTGTGAATGAACTCGCCATTGGAGGCATTCACAATCACGCTAAGCTGTGCGTTATTGGCGCTGCTGCCGTAGATCACGTGCCAGCGAAGCACGCTTTCCGGCTCGCTCCAATCCAGAATATAAAGCACTTCCTGATTGGGATTTTTGGCCAGCAGATGTTTCCCGCCATGCTCCTGCGCCACCTCAAAAGCCTTGTCGCTGTCTACTTTGAGAAAGTTCAGGTCGAAGGGCTGCATGGTGCGGTTGGACGGATTGTAACTATCGGGAACGCCGTGGTCCACGCCCTGGGGCGGGGCATCGTTACCAACCAGACCCGACCAGGTGAAACCTTCCGATTGCTGTTTGAAGGCGGAAACGAACACGGCCTGCCAGAACGCAGGCTTGCCGTCATGCCCCAGATTGTCTTTCCCGGCAGTGGATTTCACGCTCACCGGCTTGGCATCCGCCGCCCACAAACGAGCCGGAGGGATCATCTTTTGCAGAGCGAAGCGGCCCGTCTGAGATTCGGGCGCGGTCGGTTGGGCGCTTGGCTGAGTTTTTTCGGATTCACAGCCCAGCAGGAAGCTAGCCAGGACCAAAAAAAGCAACGTACTGATCTTCTTCATCTTGATTTTTCGGATTCCTATTCGACGAAGCTAGCGGCGGCCCTGCACAAGTGAACTGGGGTAGCGCATTTTCTTGGATGCAAGAGAATTGGCCGCGATTACGACTCAATCAATCTGGTTGGCCGGAACTCCTGCCTTGCGGGCCCCTTCCTGCAAATCTCCGAGTTTCTGTTTGGCCGCAGCCAAGGCCTGGCTCTTGGTGTCGATCTCGGTCTGAAGTTTGCGGCTGTCGTCGGCAAATTTGGCGGAGTCGCGCAGCATGGAGCCTGCATCGGCGTAATAAACGGCGGAGTGCAGCCCGGCTTCACGTTGGGCCACATTGAGTTCGCGCTCCAGTTGGCTCACCTCTCTTTTCTCTTCGTTAATCTGCTTTTTCCAGGCGTCTATATTCTTCCGGTCTTCCTCAGAAGATGCCGCCTGGTCAGGCGCAGCCTTGTTCTCGTCTTTTCCGGCGTTCTGCTTGTCGCTGACTTCGTCCTTCCTGCCTTCAGAGGGTGCTGCAGGTTCTGGAGAAGCTGGCGTGGCAGGAGCAGCGGCTGGAGGAGCGGCTGGAGCACTATCAAGGGCAGACGGGATGATGTCATTGTCAATGACTTTGGCGTTGGGATTGGCTTTTTGCCGGGCACGGCTTTGCTTGGCGATGTCCGCCACGGACTGGGCCCCGGCTGCAGCCACAAAAATCGCAACACACACCATCAACAAGGGAAGAGTTTTTTTCATAGAAAAACACCGAGCAGAAATTACTGCCTTCATTTTACCGCCGAACCCTATGAATTTTGCGCATTTAGGGGGCAGAAACGAGTGGGTAACCCCTTAGCTGAAGCGCTAGAACCAAAGTAATCGGTTTACCCGTGGTGAGGTTTGATTGAGCCGGCGAACTCCAAAAATTCATCTACCAGGCTGGCCAGGGAATCGAGCTCGGCGATGACCTTCTCTGCATAGTAGCGGGTGGCAGCATCGGAATCCTCTCTCAACAGTGCTTGCGCGTGGGTCAGCACCGTGGCCAGGGACTTCTTGAAATCATTGGCCAGGCCGGCAGATATCTCGCCCAACGAGGCAAAGTCTTCATCCCGGTGGACTTGCTGCGAGAGTTCTGTGATCTCCGTAAGGTCGTCCAACACGCAGGAGAGCCCCAGAACCTCTCCTCCTTTGCCCCGGACGGCGGAGGCCATGAGCGCCAGTACCCGCTTCTGGCCGCCAGGAGTGCGGTAGTCAACAATTGCTCTGCGAAACGGGGCACCGCTCCGTATGCTCTCTTGTATGGCCTGAAGCAATGGAACAGAAGATTGTGCTTCTTCGCCGCTTTCCGGCCACTTGATCCTGGTAACGCTGCGGAATAGATCACGCGCATGAAAGGAGAAGGGCGAAGCGTAGCCCAGTAGCACCTTGCAGGCCCGATTCGCCTGCCGGACGGTGGCCATGCGATCAAAAAAGAGCACGCCGCAACTCAGGTTGGACAGCACCGCGCCATTGATGTTGCCGCTGATCACGGCCTCATCCTGGCGCTGCTCACGCAACCGTTGCAATTCCTTTTCCTGCTCCCGTAGCTGCCGACCCAGACCTTCATAAGCAGCCAGGGCGAAGCCTGCATTCCCCTGCGCCAGGCGCACCGACTCTGCCTCAGCTTGAATGCTCTTGCGTATCCGCCGGACCGCCACGATGGCCAGGAGCAACAGAGCAATGCAACCGGTGGTCAGCAGCGCCAGCTTGAAGAAGAGCGGGTTTTGCAACAGCTTTTGCGTCATTGATACAGACTCAGATACCACTGCACCAGCGGCGTACCCAAAAATGCGGCGAAGGCGGCGGCTACGCCCAAAAACACCCCAAACGGTATCTCAAAGTTGCGGAAGATCAGCTTCGCTGAATGCCAGGCCTTGGAGCGCACCACGCGGGCGGGTTCGGAGCTGCGTTTCTTGCGCCGGGCAATCCGTTTTCGCCACACGATCAACATCAGCAGCATACCAAACAAGCTGCCGGTCAGGGTGGCCAGAAGCAGGACGACCAAGGTCAGCTTGATGCCCAGGAAGGCCCCAATCAGGGCCATCAACTTGGCATCGCCCATGCCCATGCCCTCCACTCCCCGTAGCGCCTGGTAAAGGAAAGCCACTCCCAGAATGAAGGCGGCCCCAAAGATCGCCCCCGCGAGAGAGTTAATAAAGGAGAGGAGACGCCAATCAAGGTCTCGCCCTAACAATGCCTGCGCCAACCCATTTGGGTCAAAATCGACAAAAATACTGAACAATAACCCCAGGAAGATTCCCGGCCACGTCAAAAGATCTGGCAGTAACCTGGTTTCCGCATCGGTGAAAACCAAACCCACAAGAAGAAACGAAAGAACGCACAATTTAATACTGTAGACAAGTGGTTCGATTGACGTCAGCGAAACATAGTATGAAACCACAAAGAGGCCGCCCGTGAGCAATTCCACAGCCGCGTAACGCGGAGAGATACGGGCCTTGCATTTGCGGCATTTGCCGCCCAGGAGGAGCCAACTCAATACCGGAATGTTGTCGTATCCGGCGATAGTTGAATTGCAAGCTGGGCAGGCAGAGCGCGGGCGAACTACGGAAAGGCCCCGCGGCATGCGGTAAATGCACACGTTCAGAAAACTGCCAAATATCAGTCCGAAAACAAAAAAACCGGCAATGGCCAAAGCGTGCAGTTTCTACTCCATGGCTCCCGATGGATAAAGCAAATTATACGAAGAGGGCGATCAACTATGCCCGTTACCCCGGTGCATGGATGGTAACCATAAGCGGGGCGGCGAAGAGGTTACCTGGGTTTCTGATCAAGGGCTTTTTGTGCTGCCTTCATCACGGTTTTCTTCATGCGATTTTCGCCCGCCCAGTAGAGGCTGATCTCGTGGCCGTCAGGGTCATTCAGGTAAGCATGCCGCCAGCCCCAGGGCATCATGCGCGGCAATTGCGTGATGTAGAAATTCTTTTGCTGGAGTTTACGGCAGAAATTGTCCAGATCGCGCACTTCAAAATAGAGTCGCACCCCATCGCTGGCCAGTGAAGCATTTTGTTCTGCCTGGTGTAGCGCGATGGTGCAATCGCCCCCAGGCGCGCGCAATCTGGCATAGACCGATTTGCCCTCATAGCGGAAATCCTCTATGAGCTTGAAACCCAGCAGGTCCCGATAGAAGCCCAGACCTCGCTCCACGTCTTTTGCATAGATCATGGCATGATTGAAAGTGAGCTTGCCGCCGGTTTCCCCATCGACTGGAGCCTTGACGCCCCGAGTCTTAGCAGCAACCGGGCGTTTGGAAGAGCCTGCCCTCGCCCGAGTTTTTTTAGCAACAGCTTTCTTCGCCTTCGGTTTTTTCATGGAGCCGCCTCTCGCTTAGACGAGCGCAATCTCATAGACGATGTCCTGAATCCTGGACACGGTCAGGGCGCCATAAGCAAGCACTTAGCCAGTTGCAGGCGGCTCTTGCGATCATCCAGTCCGTTTGTGCCACCGTTGATTCTCTTGGTGATGCTCAATACGTCATCCTTGTCGGCAAGATCATTCAGCTTCCGGGTGGCCCAGTACCATCCTGAACAATCAGCGGCCAGGTTGGGGTCGGTGGCCAGTAGCTTGGGATTGTCGCCAGTGATAAAGTCGCGGTTGCGGGCCTGTCCGTAAGCCGTGTAATTGGTCCTGCCGGTAATCTGGATCAGGCCACGGCCTTTGAATTTTGGTCCATCACCGGGTTGGGTGTTGCCCAGATCGGCCCGTCCTTCATAGGCTTTGCCGCTCGCGATCTCTTCCGAGTAAATCAGGCTCCCGCTTTCGTGGCCCAATTGGGCCAGAAAGTGCGCCTGCCGCAGTGGAGTGTTGATCTGATTCGCGGTCATCGCTGCCACCAACGCAGACAGGTACTTATTCGCCTGCGCATCGGTTGATAATGGCATAAGAATGCACAGGACATTAGCATCAAGCTGCCCCGTGGCTGCGGAACAGAGCGCAGTATAGGTAGCATCATCCGGCTCGATCACTCCGGAAGCCGACCCCGGAGTCGCCACTTGATTCTGGAACTCTTCGATTACAGACTGCGTGTGCGGGCCATAAGAGCCATCTTCGGCCAGAAAAGGTACGCCTGAGATGCGGGAAAGATTGAGATTGAGCAACGCTTGAACCATTCTGACATCATCTTTTTGGTTGGCTGCGTTCCGACCCACTGGCTGGGAGATGCTCATAGCTTTCCTCCGAGACTTCTTCGATGGGCAAGTAGTCTTAAAGTCTAGTCACAATTTCACCGATTGTGAAGCTAAAAGCGACCTCTACTCGTCCCGATTCTGAATCCGCAAGATATATCCAGCAAGGGTAGGAGCGTTGGCCTCCAGTGCAGGAACATTCTCGGCCCAGTTGACCTTCGTCCGCTTTACCAGCCGCAGCTCTGGTTTTAGAAGTTTCCATTCTGTTCCAGTCTGCTCACGAATGCCGATGTTGTATCCAACGTGATCATCGCCGGCAGAAGCTACCTTCCATTCCAGCAGAGACGCCTCAAGGTCCTCTGCGATTGCCTCACACGGCAGCAGACAGAAGATCCAGTCATTGCCGGCGCGTTGCGCATAACTGCCGTGATCTGCGCTGCTGGCAGCCTGAATGATCCGTGCTCCGTGTTCGCGGGCGACCCTCCGGGTCGCATCTGTGGAGCCGTGATCTACCACCAGCACCTCGTCACATGGACGAAGTGATAACAGGGCACGACCGACTTGACGCTCGTGGTTGCAGACGTGAATCAGGCCGGTGATCCGGAGCATATCGATTTAGGGCAATCTCTAAAAAAAAAGCCGTCGCTTGTAGGCGACGGCGTCTCTGAAAAATCAAAGGAATGTGTATCTATTCCATGGACTGGCGTCTGCCACCCGGAGTCACGGTCAGCGAATTTTGCAGGGTGAAAGTGATCACCGCTTCCGGTTTCAGGTCGATCTGCTGGCCCTTGCCAATCGCTGACCCCGCCGTTCCGGCGCCGGCCCCGGCAGCAGTTCCAATGGCTGCGCCCTTGCCGCCGCCAAAAATTCCGCCGAGTACAGCACCCACTGCGGCGCCGCCTCCGACCTTGGCCGCGGTACCTTTACCTTTGCCTTTCCCTTGTTGCGACCACTGGTCCGTTTGGATGCTATAAGACTTGCCGTTCATGACCAGCTTGGTCAATTGCAGCGTCAGAAGTGATCCTCCGGCAAAGCGGCCAGCGGACTTTACGTCCACCACCCGGCCTTCAACGTCAGCAGTCGTGGGAACCACCGTCTCATCATCCACTGTGATGGGCGCGGAAATTGCCCCGTGGAATACATCGCCAACCTGGGCCTTCTCCGAGTCCACTTCGTCGCCCATGCGAATGCTGAACTGCGTTCCCGCTGGAATCGTGACCTTCTTCGGCGGCGGCGGAGGGGGTGGCGGAGGGGGCGGCGTGTTATCTGCGACGGTGTTAGAACTGTTATCGGGCACAGTCGTTCGCAACCCGTTATCGCCGTTGCCGGAAACGCGAGGGGACCTCTGCCGCGGCTCTCTCGTCCTGGCCGGGGTTGATGTGTCAGCCGTCTGCGTTGGCTGCTGAGCTGGCTGCGCGGTGTCGACCGGCGGAGGTGTTACCGGCGGTGGCGTGTTGCTGGCGGACGCTACTTCAAGGTTGTTGACCACAGTCTTCACGCCGTCCACCTGCGCGGCATCGCCGGCCGCCGATGTCCGGGCGGCATCGTTGCTCACCGTTCCAGTCAGCGTTACAACTCCCTTGTTGGAGCTGATCGTGAACTGCTTTTCTGGAACATTGTTGTCAGACAAAATCTTGCTTTGAATGTCGGATGTAATTTGCGCATCCGTTCGATCGCTTTTCTTGTTGCAGCCCAGCGCAACCAGCGCCAGGAAAACCAGGGCGACCCAAAGGTGTCTCCTCATGTTTGTCATATCTGCTCCTGTACCAGTGGCTGATGCATCCTTAGATGCAGAGCTGCTGGATTTTACTGCACAGCTTGTAAACTCTTCGTAATTCGAGCCTTAGCGGTTTTCACCGGAAAATACAGTGCTGCACTTGCCTATATATTAAACCCTTTGCTTACCCTGAATAGGGCTCTGTCGCTTTATTCTGCCGCAGCCGCGCCCATATATTTTTTCAGGCCAATCTGGAAGCCCGCAGGTTGAATCTTAAACGCCTCCATCATGGGGCCGATGTCGCATGTTGATCCCTCCTTTAGCATTCGTAGCTGGCCCATGGTGACCGGAGGATGCGGTAACAGAGCCTGCGCCACCGCTGCAACCATAAACATCAGTGGCATAGGTATGTGGATCGCAGGTTTGCGGATCGAGGCCCAGTCGGCAATAGTCTTCAGGATCTCGTCCAGTGAAAGTTCGTCGCCGCCGCCCAGTTCAATCACTTTGTTGGTAACCTTCGGATTGGTAAGGGCCTGGACGAAGCAGGCGGACACATCTTCAACAAAAATTGGCCGGAAGCGCGGCCTGCCATTTCCCGGCACGGGTCGGAAGAGCGGCGCTTTGCGCATCACGTCCAGCATCTGCTCCACAAAGCCGCCGCCCGGACCAAAGATCAGCGATGGCCGCAAGATGCAATAACTGATTCCGCTCTGCCGGACTGCCTCTTCGCCCTTCCACTTGCTGGTCTGATATTCGCTCACTCCGTCAGCGCGGACGCCCAGCGCAGACATTTGAATGAAGCGCGAAATCCCATTTCCTTTGGCCGCCTCCACTACATTGCGCGTGCCGATGTGATGAACGCGCTCGAAGGAGTTCTTTCCGGTTTCAGCAATGATCCCGACCAGATGGATGACGGCATTGCAACTCTTCATTCCGTCGTTCAGGCCGGGGCCTCCAGCCACCTCGCCCTGCACCAATTCAATCCGATTGTTGGCAGGTAACTTTGCTTTTGCCGGATCGCGCACCAGGGCGCGCACAGCATGGCCTTCCGCCAGCAACTGCTTGAGAACATGGCCGCCTACAAAGCCTGTAGCGCCAGTGAGGAAAACCACCATGCAAACGAATTTTAGAGGATTGCTGGCTACTATTGCTGCTTGGTGATCTCTCTACCGTTTAACCATGAAAAATCGCTGCTCGCAATGAATCCATCCCCGCTGGCCTTTCGTACTATTGGAAGGAAGCCCTGAATGTGATAAAAATTTCGGTCTTGAATATATGTCTTTGAGTGTAGCGCGCGGAACCTTCAACCCGGAAAAGGGACGGTTTCATTTCTACGTGGCCTTCAAACCCACGCTGGATCCCACAGCGGAGCAGCGGGGTGTGGAAAGGTCTTTTCCCGTAGATGTGGCACTCTCCGTGACTGAAACTGGCGAACTGGCCGACCTGGCGTTTGAGCTGCCCCAACCCTGCTGCAAAAATAAAGATTCACTGCTGTTCGTCCAGAAAACGGACTCGGCCAGCGTGATTGATGAGCGCGTGTTCGTCACAGTCCCAGGCCTGAACGGCGATTCAGTCTTTGAAGCCACAGCCAAACTGGAACTCGATGGCGCCGGGCGGATCATCGGCCTCGAAATTAACTGATCTTCCGCTCCTTCCTCTGGTACGCTACATACCGATTATGCGCCTTCACCTGACCCTTTTTCTCTTGCTTACAGCAGCCCTTTCCGCCTTCTCCCAAAACCTCAAGCCGGTTGCCGGCCGCCTCGCCGAGCAGAACGCGCTTTTTGATGAGCAGTATGAATCCGATCTGCAGAATTTCCCCGAGCGGGCTACCAGCTTCGGCGACTATCGCTACAACGACAAGCTCGCGGACTACTCCATGGCGGCGATTGTCCGTCGTCACAAAACTGACCAGACTTTCCTGAAACGGCTTGAGGCCATTCCAACCACGGGATTTTCTGACCAGGACCAGCTCTCTCACGATTTGCTGGTGCGCGTCCTCACGCAGCGCATCGCCGACTTCGACCTGAAAGAGTACGAGATGCCAATCAACCAGCAGAATGGCATCCATACCAGTCTTGCTGACCTGCCGCTCTCGGTTCCTCTTGACTCGGTCAAGCATTATAAAGACTACATTGCGCGCCTCCACCAGGTTCCCCGCGTTCTGAGCCAGACCACTGAAGTTCTGCGCGCCGGCATGAAAGACAAGCTGATGCCGGTCAAGTTTCTGCTGGAGAAACTTCCTGTCCAGTGCCAGGGCATCATTGATGCAAATCCCTTTCTCCTGCCGGCCAGGAAATATCCGGCCAGCATCTCTGCTGAAGATCAGAAGCTCCTGACTCAGCAGATCACAGACGCCATCAATCATGACGTGGTTCCCGCCTACAAAACTTTCGCCGATTTCGTACAGACGGAATACGCTCCACAGGGTCGCGCCTCACTGGCTATTACCTCGCTGGCAGAAGGGCAGAAACGCTATCAAAACGACATCTACGGCCGCACCACCACGCACCTGACGGCAGATGAGATACACCAGATTGGTTTGCGCGAGATGGATCGCATCCAGGCTGAAATGCTGGTGATTGCCAAACAACAGGGCTTTTCCGATCTCGCTTCTTTCCGTGCTTCTCTCAAGAGCAATCCCAAGTACAGGCCTGCCTCAGCGGAGCAGATTCTGGACGATTTTCGCCACTACATCGCGCAAATGGAACCCAGGCTGCCAGAGCTCTTTCATCTTCTTCCCAAGTCGCCGGTTACAGTAGAAGCGATACCGGCTTTCCAGTCCTCTGCCGCAACTCATTACGTCACGGGCACGCCGGATGGCAAACGGCCCGGTCGCGTTGTGGTTGCTACCTCTAACTTCGCTCAGCGTTCGTTGATTAACGATGAGGCAGTTGCGTATCACGAGGGTGTTCCCGGACATCACATGCAACTGTCCGTTCAGCAGCAACTCACTGGACTGCCCAAGTTCCGTCTGCACGGCCTGGGCTTTAATGCTTACATCGAAGGTTGGGCCCTGTACGCAGAGCAACTGGGCAAGGAGATCGGCTTCTATCAGGACCCGGTCTCCGATTACGGCCGCTTGTCATCTGAGCTCTTCCGCGCCGTCCGCCTGGTGGTGGATACCGGAATCCACGCCAAGGGATGGACGCGCGATCAGGTGGTAGAGTTCATGCGCAAATCGGGCGCTGTGGACGAGCCCACCATCCAGTCGGAGACGGACCGCTATATCTCATGGCCGGCGCAGGCCCTCAGTTATAAACTCGGACAGCTCAAGTTCCGTGAGCTTCGTGAAAAGGCCAAGAAAGATTTGGGGCCCAAGTTTGACCTCCGCAGCTTCCACGATGAGATGCTAAACGCTGGAACCCTGCCCCTTGATTTGCTCGAGGCCCGCACGGACAAATGGATCGCGGAACAAAAAGCCAAGTAAGATTTGCAGTGCTTGGTTTAGATTTTGCAGAAACATCACAACGTAACCGGATTTGTCCTGGCCGGCGGCAAGAGTTCCCGCATGGGGACGGACAAGGCCTTTCTCGCCTTGAACGGCCGCACGCTGGTGGAGCAGGTCAAGTCGGTGCTGGAGCAGGTTTGCAGGAAGGCCTTGATTCTCGGCCCGCACCGGCTTTACGGGCGCTTGGGCGAGTGCTGTGAGGACGTCTATCCTGACTGCGGTCCGCTAGGCGGCATTCACGCGGCGCTCTTGAAATCCGCCACTCCTTACAGCCTGATTACCGCCGTAGATACTCCCTTTGTCAGCGCAGAATTCTTCAACTACATGATCGATCGGGCGCTGAATTCCTCTGCCTTGGTCACAGCGCCGCGCATCGGCGGCGTAGTCCAGCCGGCGTGTGCGCTTTTTTCGCGCAGTTTTCTTCCTCTGGCTGAAGCAGCCCTCAAATCCGGCAAATATAAGGTTGAGCCCACCTTTCCCCGCGGACAGACCCTCTTGCTCACGGAGGAGGATCTGGCCCAATTTGCCAAGCCGGGAGAGATGTTCGAGAATCTGAATACACCGGAAGACTTTGAGCGGGCACAGAAGCGCGCTTCCGGCCGGCAGCCATGAACCATCATTCGCATCATCATCAGGATCCGCACGCGCATCAGCCGTACATCGAATTTCGCCAGGTGTTCAAGTCGTTCGGAAGCCACCATGTGCTCTTTGATGTGAGCTTCCGGGTCATGCCGGGCGAGACTGTCTGCATTCTCGGACGCAGCGGCGTGGGCAAATCTGTCTCCTTGCAACTCATCATGGGCTTCCTTAAACCGGACTCGGGCGGAATATCGGTCGCGTTTGAAGATACGACCAACTCCCGCGAAGAGGATCTGGAGCGCATCCGCAAGAAAGTAACCATGGTCTTTCAGAACGGAGCGCTCTTCGATTCATTGACGGTAGGCGAGAACGTAGCTTTTCCACTGCGTGAAAGGCATGATCTGGAAGAAGAGCAGATTTACCAGATCGTCGATGGTCTGCTGGACATGGTAGGCGTTAAAGCCATGCGGGACCTGCTGCCCTCCGATCTTTCTACCGGGATGAAGCGTAGCGTGGCCATCGCGCGCGCCCTGGCCGCCCAGCCTGAATGCATTCTGTACGACGAACCCACTACCATGGTCGATCCCCTCATGGCTGCCTTGCTGGGAGACCTCATCCAGAAGCTCAAGCACCAGCTTAAGCTCACCAGCGTGGTAGTGACTCATGACATGAGGCTGGCAAAAAAGCTGGGAGACCGTATCGTCTTCCTGCACGAAGGCAAGGTGATCTTTTTCGGTACAGTGCAGGAGATGGAAAAAAGCCGGGAGGAAGTAGTGCAGGAATTTCTCCGGCTGGATCAGTTGGTTCTGCCCGGTGTCGAGCCTCCACCGGGATACCAATCGGAAGCGTAAATGGCTCATGAGATATCGCCGGAATCGCCAAAATTGAAATCAAAAGCCCCGGCGCACGAGTTCTTCCACGCTCAATCTTCCCCTCTGCTTTTCTTCGTGACCCAGAGACTCCGTGGTGGATGTTCGGCCCTTCTCCGCATACTTCGCCAGAACATCCACTTCAATATTCAGCCGACTGCCTGCCTCCAGGCTGTGCAGGTTCGTGGTTTTGTAGGTGTGGGGAATGATCGCAATTTCACTTTTGTTGTTCCTGATCCTGGCCACAGTCAGGCTGATGCCCTCCACAGTAATGGAACCCTGGGGAACAACATATCGCTCCAGTTCAACCGGGATTGAAAGAGTAAGCCGCCAGTCTTCCGCGCCTTTGATTTTTTCCAGGCCCAGCAGCTTGCCCACGCCATCTACATGCCCCTGGACCACATGACCACCCAAACGGTCTTGCGCGCGCGCCGGAAGTTCCAGATTGATCATGGAGCCTCTTCTCAGGCCTCCCAGAGAGGTCCGCTCCAGCGTCTCTTGTGCCAGGTCAGCCGAAAACCGGCGGCGGCTGCACGCCACAACCGTAAGGCACACTCCACTCACCGCGACGCTGTCACCCAGCTTCAACTCAGGGGGAATACCTTCTGCGCTGATCGTGATGCGGGTTTTGCCATCGCTGCGTTGAACATCCGCTACGCGCCCGGTTTCTGCAATCAGACCGGTAAACATTCAGGCAGGTTCCTTTGTTATGGGCGCGGCGGGGATGGAATGCGTGGCGGCCCTGGAAGCGGACTGAGGGACCGGCGGATCGTAGGGATTATGCAGATAGCCTTCCACGGCAAAGTCTTCGCCAAAACGGTGGATGGAGATGTCCTTCACCAGGGCAGCCTCTGCCACTTTCTTAAACCCGGGTCCACCGGCAAAGGGCACTGATCCGGTTCCGGCAAGAATCTTGGGGGCGTAATACAGAAAGACTTTGTCAACAATGCCGGTGGCCAACGCCATCCAGTTCACCAGCGCTCCCCCTTCAATCATCAGGCTGGTAATCTCCCACTCGCCCAGGCGTTGCGCAATCTTGAGCAGGTCAGGACGTCCGTCGCCCAGGCCGATTGGGACCTGTTCCACGCGCAGGCCGCGGGCCTCCAACTCGCTCCTCTTTTTCTCCTCGGCAAAGGAACAGAAGATCACAACGTCATCGTGAAAAGTCTTTACCAGCCTGGATTCCAGCGGCAGCCGCAGGCGCGAATCCAACACCGCACGCAACAGCGGACGCCTTCGTGGCAGTCCTGTACGGTCCGTCAACAGCGGATCATCGGCGATTACCGTCCCTACTCCCACCAGGATGGCGTCCGATTCATGGCGCAACTCCTGCACATGGGCGCGTGCCTCCATGCTGGTGATCCATCCTCCGGTCGCGCCTCCAGCGCCCAGAGCGGACGGATTGAACGATTCACCCGGCGGCGGCGCAATCTTGCCGTCCAGGGTCATGGCAGATTTGATCGTGACCAGCGGCTGTTGATGAAGAATATATTTCGCGAAAGCTTCATTCAGCTTGCGCGCCTCATTCTGCAGCAATCCGGTGTCCGCGGTGATTCCCGCCACGCGCAGCTTTTCCAGTCCTTTTCCGGCAACTTGCGGGTTGGGATCGGTCATGGCGGCGATCACACGCTTGATCCCGGCGGCAATCACCGCATCCGCGCACGGGCCGGTGCGTCCCTGATGAGCACAGGGTTCCAGATTCAGATAGAGTGTTGCTCCCCTGGCCTTTGCGCCCGCGCGCTCAAGCGCCAGGACCTCAGCGTGCTTCACGCCTTCATACGTGTGGAAGCCGCTACCGGCGATCTGGCCGCTTGCATCCACCACCACTGCGCCCACGCGCGGGTTAGGAGAGGCCAGCGCTGTGCCTTGCCGCGCCAGATCCAGTGCCTGACGCATGAACTGCTCGTCTTGCGAGTTGAAATTCATTCCACCGCAAACAGAGATTCAACAAAATTCCGGGCATCGAAAGGCAGCAGGTCGCCGGCCTTCTCGCCCACGCCGACATAGCGGACGGGCAGTCCCAGTTCGCGGGAGATGGCCACCACCACGCCACCCTTGGCCGTCCCATCCAGTTTGGCCAGAACGATCCCGGTCACTCCGGCAGATTCCGTAAATTGCCGCGCCTGCTGGAGGCCATTTTGTCCCGTGGTGGCGTCCATCACCAGCAACACCTCGTGCGGCGATCCCGGAATAATACGCTGCGCTGTGCGCTTCATTTTTTCCAGTTCGGCCATCAGGTTGGATTTGTTGTGAAGGCGTCCGGCAGTGTCCACAATCACGCTGTCAGCGTGCCGCGCCTTGGCAGCGCTCAGCGCATCGAACAGTACCGCGGCCGGATCGCCCCCGGGCTTGGTCTTGATCACGTCAACGCCCGTGCGCGAACCCCACACTTCAAGCTGCTCGATGGCCGCGGCGCGGAATGTATCTGCCGCGCAAAGCAGGACTGACCTGCCTTCCGCTCGCAACGCGTGCGCCAGCTTGCCGATGGTCGTAGTTTTTCCGGTCCCGTTCACCCCCACTACCATGACGACTTCGGGTTCACCCGCCGCCGGCTTCCCCGTCCGCGGAGGCGTAGCATTTAGAATCTCCAGCACCTGTTCTTTAATCAGCCGCTTCAGTTCCCCTACGTCTTTGATCTGCTTCCGGTCGGCCCGCTCACGCAGGTTCTTAAGGATCTGTTCTGTGGTCTTGGTCCCCAGGTCGGCGCTGATCAGAATGGCTTCCAGGTCATCCAGCGTCTGCCGGTCAATCTCTTTGGTAAAGGCGGTAATCTGATCAATCTTGTCGCTCAGGTTCTCACGCGTGCGCGTGACCGCCTGCTTCATCTTCTCCAGGAAGGTCGGTTCGGTCTTTCCAAACAGTGTCTGAATCATGAGAAAGGCGTAAAGATTGATTATAAAGGGAGATGAACTGGGCGGCTGGCCGCGGGGTGGTCGCACGATCGGGAAACGGGTTCGCTGGTTATTCGCGTTGCGGCTTTATTAAGGCCTGGCGGCCGCTGCGAGGCTTCCGTTGGCTTTGGCTTCGACCTGTTCGGCCGTTACCGTGGCGGCGCGTTGGATGCGCAGCCTGCCTGATTCGAATACCTTGGTCATGGCGGCCACAACCGTGGGATCGAACTTGGTATTGGCGAGTGAGTTGATAATGCGAACCACATATTCAGGATCCATGGCTGCCTGATACGGACGATTGGTAGTCATGGCGTCAAACGTATCCGCCACCATGATGATGCGCGGCATCAACGGAATCTGATCGCCCTTGAGTCCAAAGGGATATCCACGGCCGTCCAGCGATTCGTGATGCAGCTCGATGCCCGGCAGCATGTCTCTCAACTTTTCCACGGGACGCAGAATAGCGGCTCCCTTGGTGGTATGGGTCTTCATGATCTCAAATTCTTCCGGTGTCAGTGCTCCCGGTTTCTTCAGGATGCGGTCTTCAATTCCGATCTTGCCTACGTCATGAAGCTGCGCTGAGATGCGGATCTTTTCTATGTCCTCCTGTGTCAGTCCCATTTGCTTGGCAATAATCACCGAGTAGCGCGTCACGCGGTCGGAATGGCCCTTGGTGTAGGGATCTTTTTCGTCGACCGCCCCGGCCAGCATCTGAATGGAACTCAGGAACAGCGCCAGGTTCTCGTCTGCGGCTTTGCGCAGATCGTAGACAAAGCGCTCCAGGTCGTCCGTCATGCTGTTGAACGTCTGGGCGAGCTCCCCGATCTCCGTGCGGCTCTTCAAATGCACGCGCTTGGAAAAGTCTCCACCGGCAATCGCGCGGCTGGATTGAGTCAACGTCTGCAAAGGCGTAGTGAGGCGCCGCGCTGCCAGGATACCGACGCAAATACTGAAGGCGATAGCAATACAAAGGAAAAAGAGCGCCGCATGCTGCATCTGAAAGATGTCACTGTAGGCGGCCGCCTGCGTCCTCTGCGCCACCACGGCCCAACCCAGGCCGGGCACAGGGTCATAGGTCCCGAGCATCTCAATTTTGCTCTTGCCGTCCGGAACCCAGGTGAATTCTTTGGTCACCGAAATCTGCGCATTGCTGCTCTGCTCCACAAAGCTCTTAACCAGCTCATTGGTGGACATGTCCTGGCCGGTTGCATATTTTCCGTCGGACGAAGCCACCAGTCTTCCTGAGTGGTCTACCATGAAGGTTTCCAGGCCTTCCTGGCTCCTTACCGCTTGCAGCTTCCGGAGCAGGTATTGCAGATCAACCACCAGTTCCAATGCGCCCAGGTAGAGATCATGATTGCCCACCGGCCGGCTTACGATCATGACCGTGCGCGTTTCCTTGCCCGACCCGATGGAGAGTGCCTCTCCAATATACTGGCGTCCATCACGGGAGGCCGCCAAACCGTGCTCCAGCTCCTTTTCCACAAAAGCGTCAGGCGCCAGCGTGCCCACGGACATGAAATGGCCTTCAATGTTGATCAGCCGCGCGTAGGGCACGATTGAATCCGGGTTCTCAATGTAATTCTGGAGAAGCGCCCGCACTTCGGGCGCTTCCACTTTGGTTCCGGCCAGGTCGCCACCGCTGGTCACCTGCACCGAATACGTCAGGCTGGCAAGAGTGGAAAGAATGTCCTTCTGCCGCTGGGCTACGTCCTGCGCCAGCGAACTCGTCACCGTGTTTTGCAGCAGCTTCTCATTTCGCGACAGCGCTTCCTGGTTCATGTCCACTACTTTTTGGGCGTAAAAGTAGAGTGGCACCACGGCCACCGCAATGAGCACGGCGATGATGAGATAAAGAATCCGAACTTTGGACGGCAGTGGCAGCTTCATTGCTGACGGGCGCCCGGGCGTGCTTCAACCCTGGGCTACGCCTAAGTCTAATCGGTAAAACTTGTTGAGACTTAATTACGGAAGTACCCTGAACGGATTGCCAGAATTGCCAAAATCGCCGGAATTGCAAAGAATTAGGTAGCGGTGATTTTTCGAGAAAGATCTTGGCCTTTGACTTTCAGTTTTCAACTTACAAAATTACCAAGTTATAAATTCTCGTCCCAGTGAGCAGCAACACTGAACACTGGCACTGGCACAACGCGCTGGTGCGGAGCACCATCTTCAGCTTGCGCCATGTGTTCATGATTGATCCAGCAAAATCTAAATTGCCGCAGATCTCGCTGTCGCGCGCAGATAATGCCAAGAGCCACTGAATCGCTCTTCGCGTAGAGAGCAAAAATCCACGCCGTAAGGCGCATGCGCGCTGGCCCGCGCAGCCGTGGGCGTCTGCGCTCCCAAGCGCAAACCGCTTTGAGTTATGCTGTAACGCATGTGTGGCCGCTACAGACTGTCTCGCGATGGGAAGCAGGTTGTCGAAGATTTTGCCGTTGAAGGAGAGGTGGAGTGGTCGCCTCGCTATAACATCGCGCCCACTGACCCGGTTCTCACCGTTCGCCAGGACCCTAAGAACCCCGTCCGTCACTGCACGCTAATGCGATGGGGATTGATTCCGTTCTGGGCCAGGGACCGTTCCATCGCCTTGAAGACGATCAATGGAATGTCGGAAACGGCGGCCGGCAAGCCTGCCTTCCGCCAGGCCATGCAGACCCAGCGATGCCTCATTCCGGCGGATGGATTCTACGAGTGGCTGCGGACCGGTCCGAAGGAAAAACAGCCCTACAATTTCGGAATGGCAGATGATTCCCTGTTTGCCTTTGCCGGACTCTGGGACCGATGGAAGGACCGGGCTGATGATAGAGGCAATCCCATCCTCTCCTGCACCATTCTCACAACCCGTCCCAATACGCTGGTGGCGGAGGTCCATAACCGCATGCCGGCGATCCTTCGGCGCCAGGATTACGATCTCTGGCTCGATCCGGGAATCACAGATCCCGCCAAAGTAGTGGATTTGCTCGCGCCCTTCGACCCCCGGCAGATGAAGAAATACCCGGTCAGTAAGCGCGTAAACTCCGTCAAGAACGATGACCCGCAATGCGCGCAGGAAATCCAACTGGCGGCAGTGGAAACGCAAGAGGGATTGTTCCCAGGGTGATCGTGGAGCGCAGAGTCCAACTCGTCTTCTTGTGCCTGATTCTCAGCCAGGCGGCACATTCCGTGGAGGAGTATGTCACCAGATTGTATGACATGCTTGCTTCGGCCCGGTTTATAAGCAGCCTGATCAGCAACGATCTGGCTCGGGGCTTTCTGGTGGCCAACGTGGTGCTGGTGGCGGTGGGCCTGTGGTGCTGGGCTGTTCCGGTGCGTTCCGGCTGGCGGTCCGCTCGCGGGGTGGCTTGGTTCTGGACGGTTCTGGAGCTGGGCAACGGCGTGAGCCACTTGTTTTTTGCCTTGTTGCGAGGAGGCTATTTCCCTGGCGCAGGGACGGCCCCGTTGCTGCTCCTGTTTGCGGGGTGGCTGGCCGTTCTCCAGGCGCGCCAAGGTAAAAACCATTCGACTATCTTTAACTTGTTGGGAGAGTATCACGGAGAATATCACTACCCTGCCGGTCCATTCTCCGGTGCGTACTGTTCGCTCAAGCTCTCGCAGAAAGCTGGTCAGGCAGGCTGCTTCGTGCTGAAATGCAGAGACAGCGGCTGGGCTTCCGCCGGCGCCGAATTCAAGGACGGGACCTTCACCGTGCAAGATCAGGAAGTGTTGCTGCATCCAGCCAGAAGATATTCGGGCCAGGGGGAGTGGGGAGAAGAAAACATAACCCTCATTGACCAGGTCAGCCAGGAGTTAACACTGCAGATTCATAATTGGGGCCCAGGAATAGAACTAAAGGAAAATTTTGGCCACCGCATGATTCTCAAGAAAATTCGTTGAGCAATGATTACGCCGTTATGCACGCGATTACGAGGATTTTGTTCTCGTTGGGACTCCTAGCCAAAAATATTTGAAATTTTAGAACTGGAGCTTCTCCTGGTCATTCTGAGCCGAAGCGTAGCGAAGGGGAAGAATCCCCACACAGCATCCAGGAATCAAGCAGCGTTCGACGTATTCATCTCACTCCCTGAAAGTGCATGCGGTTTGACTT
>DATDGL010000163.1:0-12443 GCA_036522115.1 Candidatus Angelobacter sp. | reverse complement strand
CGTTTTTTATTTGGTGAGAAGCAAAAAATCAGAACCAGGGCAAGTTCCTGGCGATCACTGGCAAGCTCAGCGGATATTGAGCCATCGGCGCGGTGAAAGAAGCCCTAAACTGCCGCAAGCAGGACGGCTTTCAGGTGCTGTAGCATGAATGGCCTGGGTTCCTTTATACTTTTTGTTTGCCTTTAAGCAAAAGATTCCAGGCAGGGAGCCCCATCATTCATGCCCAAGCGCACATTTCAACCTAACCGTCGCCACCGATCCAAGACGCACGGTTTTCGAACCAGAATGAAGACCAAAGGCGGGCAAGCTGTGCTGTCGCGCCGCCGCGCCAAAGGACGCAAGCGGGTTTCAGTGAAACCTGGTTTTCGTGATTGAATCCGGCCAGCCAGCATCGGGCCGCGGGTCAGGTGAGCGGTGAGCGGTAACCACACCCAACCTCTGCAAAAGTTCCCGAAGAGTTTGCGATTGCTCAGGCACGCAGACTTTCAGGCAGTCTACAAGGAAGGCAGGAAACATTTTTCTGGAAACATCACAGTCTTTTACTGCCGGCGGGCGCAAGGGACGGGTCCACGAGTGGGCTTTACTGTGGGCAAGGTCTTGGGCGGCTCGGTGCAACGCAACCGTATCCGGCGGCGAATGCGGGCGGCAGTGCAACGGCATCTCTCCGGGATTTCTCTGCCTCTCGATGTTGTGATGCACCCGCGCAAATCGGTTTTAAACATGGATTTTGACCGTCTGGATGCGGAAGTGGAGCAGGTGCTGGCAATCATCCAGAAGGGGAGGACGAAATGAAGACGTTGGCCGAGACCGCTCTCAGATTCTATAAGGGCGTTATTTCGCCGGTCCTTCCTGCTTCCTGCCGTTACGTCCCGAGTTGTTCCGAGTACGCGGCAGAGGCAGTGGCCAGGCATGGATTTTTCAGGGGCGTGGTTCTGGCGGGCTGGCGGCTTCTGCGTTGCAATCCTTTTGTGCGGGGCGGCCACGATCCAGTCCCCAAAGATTGATTGAGAAGAAATTGACCCAATACTACGATCCCAAAAACGAACCGGGCGGCGAGAAGAAGCTGCTGATGGCTTTTCTGCTGGTGTTTGTTGGCATTGCCGTGATGCAGTACCTGATACCTAAGCCAGCCTCCCAGCCGAAACCTGAGCCTCCAGCGGAGCAGCCGGCGCCCCCTCCCGCTTCCGCTCCAACCCCCAAGAAGCCACCGGCTCCGACTCCAACTCAGTCCCATAAGCAAGGCCCATCAAATTCCAAGAAGAAGCCCTCAACGGCATCGCCAGCGACTACTCCTGACATTCGAGGCGATAGCGAGACAAAGACGATCATTGACAGTTCGCTCTATCGCATTGCGTTCACTAACCACGGAGGCATGGTTACCTCGTGGGTCTTGAAGAAATACAAGAACGATAGGGGGAAACCCTGTAACGAGCAGAACCTGGATGGATGTCTTGACCTGGTGAACCCTGTCACCGTCGCCGCGCTTGGATCTCCTTTGTCGCTTCTCACCTATGACCAAGGTCTGGAGAAGAAGCTGAACGATGCCATGTTCGCGGCCGATAGCGTGGGAATTAAGTCTGCGCCCGCTTCCATCACCTTCCGATATACCGACTCTGAGTATCCTGGCGGGTCCCTGGCGGTCTCCAAAACATTCACGTTCACTCCCGGTTCCTATGCAATTGGCATTGAAACCGCGGTCACTGAAAACGGGAACCCTGTCCAGGCGTTTCCGCAGTGGCCGGGAGGATTCGGTGACCAGATCGCGTCAACCTACTACGGGCACAACGAGATTGTGTGGGAGCAAGAGGGCAAGGTCACGCGCAAACCTCCGCAGTCCGGCTGGTTTCTCACCGGCAAGTCCTGGGTGGTGGGCGGCCAGACCATCAACGGCCCCTTTGAGTGGGTGGGTTTGGTTGATGCCTACTTTGCCGCTGTCTTCATGCCTGAGTCGCCCAAGGATACTAACCTGGTCACTCTTCACTCGCTAGTCGACGTTCCCAGAAATATAGAGAAGCCGGCGGAGGGAGCGAAAGACAAAGTTGCAGTACTGGGAATTGGCGTGGGCGAGGCAAATGGCATTACGAAGGAGCATCTGTTTGTCGGACCCAAAGAAGTAGAAGTGCTGGAAAGCATCCAGCCGCAGCCCAGTGGTCCGGACTTGCGCGGTCTGATTGATTTCGGCTGGTTCGGATTTATCTCGCGCCCATTATTTGTGTGGCTCAAGTGGACCTACCATCACATGATTCCCAACTGGGGATGGGCCATTGCATTCCTTACGATCGTGATTAACGGAGTGCTGCTGCCGTTGCGCCTCTCAGGCATGAAATCTCAGCTGAAGATGCAGAAGGTCCAGCCGCAGCTCAAGGCAATCCAAGAGAAGTACAAGCGCTACGGCCTGACCGATCCGCGGCGAGCGCAAATGCAGCAGGAAATGTCAGCGCTTTACAAGAAAGAAGGCGTGAATCCGGTGGGCGGCTGCTTCCCCATGTTATTGCAGTTGCCGTTCCTTTACGCGTTCTATTCCGTTTTGGGTAATGCCATTGATCTGCGACAGGCGAACTGGCTCTGGATCCGTGATCTTTCCGGCGCCGATCCACTGCACATTCTGCCGATCGGCATCATGATCACCATGTATTTCAGCCAGAAAACCATGCCCCAGGGCGGGATGGAGCCGACGCAGCAGAAGATGATGCAGGTGGTCATGCCCCTCATGCTGGGATTGATCAGTTGGGGTCTTCCTGCCGGCCTGGGAATCTACTGGGCGATCAGCAATTTGATGGCATGGGTGCAACAGATAGCCATCAACCGGACGGAGTTCGGCAAGCAGGTTCGCAAGACGCTGGAAAAGCGTGCAGTGCGCAAGCGCTAGTCTTTGGGGAATATACAATCCGCGATTTGGATTTTCAAATATGCTTCAGGACAAAGTAGCAGTAGCCAGGAAAATAGAGTCGCTGCTGACCATGATGATCGGCACAGGCGGGTTCAAGCTGAAATACCGCATTACGGTCAACCCTCCCGCTGCTCCGGGCGGAGAAAACCTGGAGCAACCAGAGATCCTGGTGGAGCTGGCGGGGCCGGACAGCAGCTTGCTGTTGGAGCGCAACGGAGAAATGCTCCGCGCTGTAGAAACCATCATTCACGAGTCGCTCCGGCTCGGGGGTGACGATCACGACAAGATCAGCTTCGATTGCCGTGGCTATCGGGCTGCCCGCCAGCAGGAATTGAGACTGGCCGCGCAAGTGGCGGCCGAGCGCGTCCTCAAGACCGGCACTCCTTATTCGTTTGCTCCCATGTCATCACGCGAGCGCCGGCTTCTCCATCTGGCCTTCCGCGATCATCAATCGCTCATCACCCAGAGCGAAGGCGAGGGAGGCCGCAGATACGTGGTGCTCTATCCTCGAGACCACAAACCTGCCCAGCCGGCGAGACGTTAGTTTAGCTATCAGACCTGCAATCAACAGTGTTACTCTGAGCACGCGCATCCCGGCGAAGCCATTGCCGGCGTGCGAAAGCCACTTTCTCCGGAGACTTGCGTATGTCGGCTGATGTGAAGATGATCGGCGAGGTCCCAATCTTCGAACTGATGGACGACGAGGAGCGTGAAGCCCTGGCCCGGTTGATGGACAGCCGCAACTTCAAACAGGGCGAGATGATTTTTGAGATAGGTGATCCCGGCGCGGAAATCTACATCGTACGCAGCGGGCGGGTGGAAATTTACGTCGAGAATCCGGACGGAGAAAAGGTTGTATTGGGAGAGAACGAGCACGGCGACGTTATCGGCGAACTCTCCTTTCTCGATAACGGGCCTAGAACCGCCACTGCGATCGCCGTGGAAGAGGCGCAGATGCTCTCCCTGCATCGCGAGCGCCTGCTCGAATTCATTGATGAGCACCCGCATGCCGCGCTCGACCTGCTGACGGTTGTCGGCCGGCGGCTGCGCACAACACATGAACTTCTGCGCACCCAGGTTTCACGCAATGTGAACGCCGAGGAACAGGAAAGGTCGACTCTGTCACAACGCATTGCGGACAAGGTGGCTGCTTTTGGAGGTTCGTGGACTTTCATACTCATCTTTTTTGCCGTTATGCTGGTGTGGGTAGTGGCGAATTCCACTGCACTGCTGCGCGATCATTTCGATCCTTATCCCTACATTCTGCTGAACCTGGCGCTCTCCATGATTGCGGCCATCCAGGCGCCGGTGATCATGATGTCGCAGAATCGGCAGGCGTCTAAGGACCGACTGAAATCCGATCTGGACTACCAGGTCAATTTCAAGGCGGAACTGGAGGTTGCTCATCTGCACCGCAAGATGGACCGCATGTACGAGCGCCTGGAAGCGCATCTCTGCCGTCTGGAATCCAACAACCATGGTCCCGGTATTTCCGGCCCACCACTAAACTGAAGGTGTGGAACTCGACGATACAATTGTCGCCATAGCCACTCCGCCCGGTCGCGGAGGCATCGGCGTTGTTCGTCTGTCCGGTCCGGACTCGCGCCAGATCGCAAATTCCCTGCTTCGCCTGAAGCACGAGATGGCAGCAGGGCGAGCATTATTGGCCGAACTGATCGAGCCTGAATCCGGCGATCGCATCGATGAGGCGATCGTCACGTTCTTCGCCAAGCCTCACTCCTACACTACAGATGACGTAGTTGAAATATCCGCGCATGGATCGCCTGTAGTGCTCCGCCATGTGGTGGAGATGGCGGTGGCGCGTGGCGCGCGGTTGGCCGAACCCGGGGAATTTACCATGCGTGCTTTCCTGAATGGCCGGCTCGACCTGACCCAGGCCGAAGCAGTGCGTGACTTGATTGAGTCGCAAACTCTCTACCAGGCCAAGGTTGCGGCGCAGCAACTCGATGGGGCGCTCTCTCATCGTCTGCAGCCAATCAAGAAGACGCTGGTTGACCTGATCGCTGTGATGGAAGCAGGAATTGATTTTGCGGAAGATGACGTGGCAGTGCTGCCGTCTACGCAAATCCTGGACCGCATCGCGGAGGTCGAGGAGCCGCTCAAGAAGCTCAAGGCTTCATTCGCCTACGGCAAGATCGTCCATGAAGGATTCACGCTGGCCATAGTGGGCCGGCCCAATGTCGGTAAGTCCAGCCTGTTCAACCGCCTGGTGGAACGCGAGCGGGCCATCGTGACGGCCACGCCGGGAACCACGCGCGACCTGGTGACGGAAACTGTGGCCCTGGGCGGCATTCCTCTCAAGCTGATTGACACGGCGGGGATCCGCCATTCTACGGAAGAGGCGGAGAGCATCGGCATCCGCAAATCGTATGAGGCGCTGAGCGAGGCGGACATGGTGGTGGTGGTGCTGGACGGCTCGGCGGGCGTGCTGCCTGACGATGAGACACTGCTGGAGGCAGTCAAGAGCAGGCGCGCGCTGGTGGCTGTGAACAAATCCGACCTGGTCGCCGGACCCATCATCCGCTCCGATGGCTTCAAGTCTATAAGAACATCCGCGGTGGCCGGAGAAGGCATTGAGCAACTCCGAGCTGAAATTCTGAATGCTGTCTCCGGCCATCCTGCGGGCGAGCAGGAGACTGGATTTCTGACGAACATGCGGCACGAGCGGCTGGTGGAAGAGTCGTTGTCGGGGCTGGCGGCGGCGCGGCGCGCTGTCCAGGGCAAAGTTCCGCACGAGATGATCATGATTGATCTTTATGGCGCCCTGCGTCCTTTGGATGCCATCACCGGCGAGACTACGGCAGACGATATTCTGAATTTGATATTCAGCAGCTTTTGTATTGGGAAATAGCGCTTAGCGCTGGCTGAGTGGTGTGACGCTCACGGTAACCATTCCGCCGATGTCGTCCATGTTGTCACGGCCTTTGGTAAAGACCAGCCCCGGCTGATGAGAGTAAGTATCCGCCAGGCGCAATTCGTTGATCACAAAAAGGCGCGAGCCGTCGCGATTGACGGATTCATCGTAAGTCACTCCGGTCAAGTAGTAAGGATGCCCGCGAAAGAGGAGCAGCGACAGTTGCTGACGCTTCAGTCCCGCGAGCACCGCATCTACATCGACGGGAGCGCCGGGAATGTAATGCCACTCCAGCCGGACACGACGGCCATCGTCAAGCACGAACTCCCGGTTGACTACGTCACTCACAACATCCAGCGAGGGAAGGCCGGGAGCGCAGATCTCGCCACCGCTGATGCGGACCACCCAGAAATTCTGGTCGAGGGCGACGTCCTGCTGCTTAAGCATGGTCTCCAGGCCTGCCGCTATGGCCCAGTTTTCGCAGTTTTGCCGGGCGGTAACCAGCCTCTTGATCTCCAGGTCGGCGGTTTGGCCAGGCTTGGAGTAAAGCTGCCCGTTCTTCCTGTCCCCCGCTTGAACCAGCCCAGCCAGAAGCAGGACAGCAAGAACGGTTGCCCGGAGTGATCGCATATCAGGCCCAGTGTACCGCCGTTTGGGGCACGCGCAAGGTTACTTTGCTAATGCGGCCAGTGATTTCCGGAAAAGAGCATCGAACGATTCAACAGAGCCTCTTCCCAGTTGAGCCAGGGTTTTTTCCACCAGGCCTCTCTGATAGCCAAGGTTTACCAGGGCTGAGATCACGTCTTCTTCTACAGGTGAGGCAGCAGCCACAGCTTCCGCGGCACTAAAGGAGTCAAGTTTGTCGCGAAGCTCCAGCACCAGTCTTTCCGCAGTCTTCTTGCCGATACCGGGAATGCGGGTCAGGGCCGCAAGGTTGTTTCCTTTGATCGCCGCCACCATGGTATCCGCCGGCATGCCGCTGAGGATGGTGATGGCCAGCTTGGGACCAATGCCGCTCACGCTCAACAGTTTTTCAAAGAGTTGTTTGTCTTGAGCGCGCAAAAAACCAAACAGGGCAAGCGCATCTTCGCGCACATGGGTGTAGATGAACAGCGCCACCTCAGATCCCAGGGCCGGAAGTCCGGAGAACGTAGGAATACTGATATTGACTTCATAGCCCACGCCCGCGGCCTCGACTATGGCGTGGTTGGGGTGCTTGGAAAGTAGTCTTCCACGAAGGTGGGCAATCATTTTATTTTGTCGCTGTGCTCCAAACCGCTGGAGAGGTTCGTCCCCTCTAAATTCCGCTGCACCTGTTGCAAGGGGCACGCGCGCAAGCCGGCCGCGCCCTTCCTACACTACTATCAGCGTGCCGTCCGCGACAAGAAAATCAGCTACGGCGCTTGTAGAAGATGTTGAACTGAAAGCCGGGATTGGGTGGAAAGATCTCCGCTACTTTCTTCAGGCCGTCACCCAGGGCCGAAGGAATGAGCAGGGGATATTCGCGCTCGCGCAGCTCGTAATAATCGACGTCCAGGCAGAGCGAGAGCAGGTAAATGGCGATGGCATCTGAAAACGCCGCTGCCGAGTAGTCTGACTTGGCCTTTTCGTCCACCCGGCCGGAAGGGCCGCTCGTAGCCTGCTTGCGGAACTCGAAGGCGTCCATGCTGGTTTCTCCCCGCACCCCGCTGGAGGCCTGCGTCCACACCAGATCGGCAAATTCCGGTGACGTACCGGCCTTCTCCACGAAGGCGTGACCCACGTTGATGTAAAACTCGAAAGCGACCGAGAACTTGTCATCCAGCAGCCGGGTCGAGATAAACACGCATTGCGAGTCTCCGGCATCAATATTGCGATGACAGATGGCCTGGTCTTTCAGGGCGTTGTCAAAGCGCTCCGCAACCAGCGTCTTATCCCCTTCACTCACAGTCAGGGGGACGAAGTAGAAGGCTTTGCGATTGAGGGCGGCAGCTATGCTGCGCGGCACCGCCGCGATCATGTTTTCCAGATCCGTCGCCGGCAGGTTGATTTCGCCGGCAGTGGTATACAGAATGCCGTTGGACGATTGATTGACGCGAGCGTCGCGAATTACCTCCAGAGCCGTGCGCAGCTCTGCATGGGCGGCCTGAGTCACGGTATTATTCTATCGTAGGCGGTCATGGCTGCCCTCCGAACAGGTCCTCATGGGTAAATTAGTATTAAGCGCGGTTATTGGTCTGGTCACTGGAATCATTTGTTTCTTCATATCGGTAGCCTTTCTCTGCTTTCTGCTGCTCATCATCAGAGCGTTGAGCCACACTAATCCTGACATGACGTTGACCTACAAAGCAGCCGCTCCGGTGGCCCTGCTGGCCGCGCTGACCGGTTTCACCATCAGCCTGGTGCGTGCCATACGCAGCCACTCGGCTGATTCCGGCGCAAATTGACGCCGTGGTTCCAATTCCGGGCAATTACACTCACCCGTTTCAAATCCTATGGCATCTCCTCAAAACTTGCTAAGAGCCGTTGAGGGTAGGGTTTGACCGCATTTTGCCCTGCGTTTAAACTTCTCTGCCTGCAATTTCCCTGCTGTCTAGAGGAGCAATCACAATGTTGAACCGGCGGCTTACTGTTCGATTTGTACTTGGCTGTTTTCTGCTGTCTGTCAGTTGCGCAGCCCAGGATGAAAAAGTTGATCTGGACATGGTCTCCAAGATCCGCTACGAAGGATTTCACAATTCCAAGATCATGGAGATTGCCAGCGGGCTCATGGATGGCATTGGCCAGCGGCTGACCGGTTCACCCAACGTGAAGCGCGCGAACGAGTGGACACGCGATGAGCTCACGGAATTCGGACTCTCCAGCGCACACCTGGAGGGATGGAGCCCGTTCGGACGCGGCTGGGCCAATCAGTATGTGAATGTGCGCATGATGGGCCCGGACATCGCTACCCTGATTGCTTATCCCAGAGCGTGGACGCCTGGCACCAACGACGCCATTCAAGCCCAGGTGGTGCGGGTAGAAATACATCCCACGCCGGGCGAGATGGCCAAAGACATGGCCAAATACAAGGGGAAGCTGGCCGGAAAGATCGTCTTGTATGGAGATGATCCGGAGATCAAGCTGCCCACGGAGCCGCTGGGAGAGAGGCTGGACGCCAAAGCCCTGGCGGACATCGAACATTATCCCATTCCCAGCGAGCGCAACGACCAACGCATCCGCGAGTTCCAACGCCGAGGCCGCCTGCTGCGGACGATCGCCAAGTTTTTTGCCGATGAGAAGGCAGCAGCGGTGATTGAGCACAGCCGGGGATCGATTGGCGGTGGAACGGTTTACGTGGATGGCGGCGCCTATAAGGTCGGTCAAACCACGGGCGTGCCCTGGCTCATCATGGCCCCCGAGCATTGGAACCGGATCGCCCGGCTTCTGCGGCAGAAGAAAGACGTGCAACTGGAAGTGAACGTGAAGAACACGTTTTACGACGACGCCATGACCCAATATGACACCATTGCGGAGATTCCCGGCACTGACAAGAAAGATGAAATCGTGATGCTGGGAGCTCATTTAGATTCCTGGTGGAGCGGCACGGGCGCTACCGATAATGGCGCGGGCACGGTTGTCATGATGGAGGCAGTGCGAATTCTCAAGGCGTTGGGAGTCAAGCCTCGGCGCACCATTCGCATCGGGCTTTGGACCGGAGAAGAGCAGGGTCTTCTGGGGTCGCAATGGTACGTGGCCCACCATTTCGGTTCTCGGCCGGCGTCGAAAGATCCGGACCGGGAGGGAGATCCTACGGTCATGCGGCGGGACACTGGGCCCATGACCATCAAGCCGGAACAGGCAAAGGTTTCAGTCTATTTCAACGTGGATAATGGCAGCGGAAAGATTCGCGGCGTCTTCCTCCAGGAGAATGCCGCTGTAGCGCCTATCTTCAAGGAATGGATGAAGCCGTTTCACGATCTGGGAATGGAAACGCTGGCCATGCGCAATACCGGCGGCACAGACCATCTTTCCTTTGATGCCGCGGGCATCCCTGGTTTCCAATTCATTCAGGACCCGCTGGATTACGAAACCCGGACACATCACTCCAATATGGACGTATACGATCGCCTGCAAGCGGACGACCTGAAACAGATGGCAGTGATTGTGGCGTCATTTGTCTATAACGCGGCCATGCGCGATCAGATGTTCCCGCGTAAACCGGTTGAGAAGGAGCTGCCACCGCCGCCCCCACCATCCGCTGATGATGGGAACTAGGCTGCGGGTTTGATCTATTTTTGTTTGGATTTCATTTTGGGTTTTTAAGACGCAGCCGGGGGCGGCTGTGCTCCCCAAGTTATTTCTTTCATTGCGCGGTATAGCCGCCGTCGACAGGGAAGGCAGCGCCGGTAATCCACGCAGATTCGTCGCTGGCCAGAAAGACGGCGGCCTGAGCAATATCTTCAGGCTGCCCAAATCTTCCAGCGGGATGCATGGCGACGCGCTGGCGACGGGCAGCTTCGTCCATATTGAAACGGGCGACCATCTCCGTTTCCACAATTCCCGGACAGAGGCAGTTCACACGGATCTTCTCCGGCGCATGGTCCAGCGCCATGGCGCGAGTCATGGCCAGCACCGCGCCCTTGGAGGCCGCATAGGCAACGCGATTTCTGGCGGAAACCAGGCTGAGCACCGAGCCAATGTTGACAATGGCGCCACCGCCAGCGGAGCGCAGGTGCGGCAGCACGGCGCGCGAAAGCAGCCACAGGCCGCGCACGTTTACATTGAAAGTCTGGTCCCACTCTTCTTCTGTCAGCGACTCGGCGGTGCCGGGTAGCAGCAGCCCGGCATTGTTGACCAGAATATGAATTGCGCCGAACTTCTTGACCGTTGCGGCCACGAGCTTGTGAATGTCTTCGTGGTTGCTGACGTCCGCGGGCTGGGGCAGGCAAGCAGGGCCAATTTCTTTTGCGACTGCATCCAGCTTTCGTGAATCACGTCCGGCGATGACTACCTTCGCTCCCTCACGCGTAAAGGCAAGGGCAATGCCGCATCCGATACCGCTTCCTCCGCCGGTGATGATGGCTACTTTGTTGGCTAAGCGCATGCAAGTGATTGTAAATAGGCAGTTGGCGGGACGGCAGAGCGCTGGACCAACCTAGTCTGGCTTGCCAAACCAAACCTCTATCGTGCCCAGCCGGGCTTTCATCTGGACGCGACGCGATTCCGCATCTTTAAGTCCATTTTGAACCCAGGTCTCCACCACTTTGTCAGCAGCCGCTTTGTCAGAGTCATTGAAGTAGCGGATTTCTGTCTTTTGTCAGGTAGGGCAGGAGCGCCACCAGGAACTCCGAATCCGCTCTTTGTTGATTGCTCTTGGCCTCCGCGTTCTTTTGATCTTCCAGACGCAGGTCATTGCGATAGTTCCAGTATGCAGTGATACCGCCCAGCACCACACTCCCTAACACCCAAAGAATGAATTGGCTATTGAGGACATGCCACAACTTACGACATTTGGACTTGACCGGCTCTGCGTGCTCTTCTGATTTCTTTGTTTCGGCTGTGCTCGACATGTGAGCGATGCTCCTACTCGGACTTCTTGTCCGGAAGCACACCCACTTCCGATTTCATCGAACGCTTTGACTGCAGGTAGGGAACGAGAAACCTGAATTGCTTGGCAGGGATGTATCCCAATTCCACTCCGGCCTCACCCCTGGAGTTGTTCCAGACAACCTTCCCGATGGCGCGGGTCTTCTCCTCAGTTTCAGGGATCTCGAGATCGATGAAGACCACCGCGTCTTTGGGCAGCACGTTGTCCGTCTTCAATTTCAGCCCGGTTTCACTTATATCCAGCAGAGTCCCTTCCTGCGGAGGATGGCGTTGGCAGTTCAACTGATAGCTGACCGTCACCTTTAGACTTACGTGAAAGCGCGCGGACCTTCGAGTGTTTGCAGCCATGTGACCCTTACGAGAGAGCGAATCCTAGAGTATATATTCGCGCTAAAGTCTCCTAAAACTCCAAAGTACCGAGATTTCAAGAAACTGGCCTGGTTCCGCGATTCCGCTAGAACCTATGCCAAATGAGCGAAAACCGCTCACGGAAGGCTCGCGGAACGCAATTCCTAGCCGCTTGGAAACCCTTTACCACCCACGGCACGCCGGGGCAGGCTGATGATGACGGATCTGGCTGATCTCCACTGATAAAAGCATTGCCTTTTGCCGCTACAGTCCCTCTAACTCCTTTGTCATCAACGAGAATTCTGTAGCGGTCGACGTAGCGGGAGGGGTTTTCGTAGCGCTACAGTTCCGTTCCCATCCGCGCTTCGTCTGGCAAATGCAGGATGGAATGAGGATGGAATAGGGATAGAGTATACAAAAGCGATTTTTTGTTTTGGATTTTGGCCCAATGTGTCCCAAAAGCTGACAAAATGAATGCAGGATGTGGGAATCCATATTGTATTGTGGAGATCAGGAGACACTACTCCCACATCAGACGCGAACGTTATCCCCGTTCACTGTTGGGAACAGCTGTGAACTACACTTCCAGAATTGCACAGGGCGGATGGGGAGTCAATCAAGTGCTGTCACAATGCTGTCAGAGTGACAGCACTGGGGTGCCACCACATCATGAGACAAGTTCGATTGTGACACTTTGCTGTTCACTGAGATTTAGTTTCCTTCTCTTGGGTGGTGGTTGCAGACTCGTCCCCGGCTGGTGAA